>NZ_CP071446.1:1200000-1800000 GCF_017358165.1 Thermosipho ferrireducens
GAGCACAAACACTTTTTCTTTAAGTATTTGAAATGATTTTCCAGCCTGTTTCCATGGAGATTCCCATATTATTTTAAATTTTAATGCTCTAACTTTTTGTGGGCTAAAACCAGGTGGTGGATTAGTTTTTGCTTCACCGATTTCTATTTCTTTAAGTCCAGAATCCTGGTATAAAAGATATATCTGAAAATTTTCAACGTTATCTAACAGATCAGTAGTTATGGAACTGTTTAAAGTCGGTATATATCGCTCAAATATCACTTTACTGCTTCCAGGAATATATGTAATTCTTGTTTGTCTAAATAGTTCAAAGTAGTATTCCTGATTCAGGATTTTCAGAATATAAGGACCGGGGTTTTTTATTAAAATTGCATATTTATCGTTTCCAGAAAATTCCCCAATTGTAAGACTGCTTGCCTCTCCTACATGTGTTACTGTACTAATCGGAACACCGTTTTCGTCTAAAATTGCTGTTATTCCTTTCCATTTTGTGCTAAAACCCGGCGCATTGCTATCGTACTTTGTCATAGTAATAGCATATCCATAAAAATCAGTTGTTTTCGGTCCATCTATTATAGTATCATAAAGAGGATAGTATTTATTGGCAGAACGTTGTAAAATGATATCCTGAGCTATTAAGTAGCTTACGTATAACGTTTTTGACGCGGGATCATAATCGATGCTTGACGCTATCCAACCAGTGTGATCAGTTATTTCCTGCGCATTTGTTAAGTTTTCGAGCAACACACCTCCGCTTCCAACCCATCTGAGTTCTTTTTCCAGAGTATCAAATAGAAAATTTATATTATTCTCAGAATACAATCTTCGTAGATTTGTTTTCGAAATTTCATAGCTTTTAAGTGTGTTGTTTATAGAACTTGTTAATATTAAACCAAAAATGGATATTATCATAAGAACAATCAAAAATTCTACAAAAGTATAACCTTCATTTGTTGACATACATATCACTCCGTAACAGGAAGACTGTTTATTATTTTTATTATTTTTTGACTTCTACTATCTTTTACTTTAAACTCACAGTTTTGGTAACTTAAATCAAACTTGTAATTTCCAATGTATTTTGTGAAAATACCATCTATTGCGTACATGTCATTTATTTCTGTTACAGAAATTCCATTAAAAATTATTTCTATGTTATCTGGTACTTTTATTTCCGTTATTATAGAGCTATCTGGTATACCATCAAGGTTAGTGTCTTTGAATACACGAATCTTATGATTTTTATATTCAATTTTTATTGGCTGAGTATCTACGCTTTCTTTTCTTGCTAAAGAAAGAAGAAAGTATATATTTTCCTGTAAATTTATAAGCTTTGCTTCTGATGATAGACGGACAAATATTTCGTTGGCATTTAGAAAGAAAATTCCCGATATAATTGAAATTATCACCAATACTATAAGTATTTCAATAAGAGTAAAACCTTTTAATTTGCTCACTGTTCAGGAATCACCTCTGTTTCTATTTTGTATTTTCCATCTTCTGAGCGTATGGTTATTAAGATTCTTGTGATAGTGGATTTGGGAATAGCGCTATTTGGTAATCCATTTGTGTAAAGATCGTAATTTGTATCCACTATTTTCTGGTAACTTAGTATGTAATTTTGATCATTATAAAAGACAACTTCAGTAGAGCTTGCGGGTAAATCAGAAACATTGTACGTCATTATTTCCTCTGCTTTGTTTAGAAGTAGATCGGTGAAATTAAGTAATATGGAATCTTCTTTTGATTTTTTTAATAAAAAGTAAGAAGGCAGGAAAGCTATTCCAAAGGAAAAACTTATAATCAAAATGGCAATTAATGCTTCAACTAATAACGAACCACTTTTCAAATTAATCTCCCCCTGAGTACCAGTAAATACTGCGTTCTGAGACCTGTGCAGAAGCCGTTTCCACCTCTATTTTGTACCATTCAATATGTGGAGAGTTGTTTTGGTCCTGTGGGATTAATTCTATAATAAGTTGTGGATCAGGTCTTGGCTTTGATAGTTGAATTGTTTCTGACTTCTCAACACCCACTTCTTGAATTTCAAATAGTATTGGATAATCTTCTGGGTCTAAACTTTGAGGATCTTTAATCCCAGTTTCAGAGTATCTTACTCTTATTGTGCCTCCTTCTTTGTTTGCGACTTTAAAAGTGATTTTAAAAGATTTTATAAAATTATCTTTTAATTCGGATAGAGGTATCCCAACTAACTCTGGTAATGGCGCTGAGACCATAACACCGTTTTCTAAAACGTAGGTGTTGTACGTTTCGGTTTTTATCATATAAAAACTTCCACTATGATTTCCATCTGCAGCTATAAGATCAGGCATACCGTTTCCATCTAAATCTGCAAGGGTACCTGCATCAAAATCGTATGGAGGATTATTCTCCCACTCGTAACTCCCATGGACAAGCTCGATACTTTCGAATTTTGGAATATCATCCTGTGTAATTTCCGTGCCTTTAAAAACGTACACAGTTCCACCAAAGTCTTTATCCTGTCTCCAGGCATCGGTGGCTACAAAAACATCTTTTAGTCCATCTTGATCAATATCAGCGATTTTAATAATTGTTGGTGCAAAAGAAGGTAAGCTACCAGGATCATCTCCAGTTACAATATCGCTGTTCAGAGTTCCATCAATCTTTACAATTGCAACCTTTTCAGATGGATCAAATGTTAAAGTTCCGTTGACCAATTTACCAAAGTATATAAATACTCCCCGTTTATTAGTATGGCCAGCCACAATATCGACTATTCCATCATTATTTAAGTCTGCAACATCAAGCACCGCACCTCCTGAATAGGAAAATCCCTCAGGATCATTTTTATAACTTATATCAATATCTTCAAATAGCAGTTTTACAGTGGTATAAAAAAATCGATTTTTTCCTTGAGTTGGGTTATTTAACCATACCCATACTCTTCCAGCACGGTCAGAATAGATTATGTCGTCGTAATTATCGCCATTATAATCGTAAACTGCCATGGCCGTTACTGTCCAGTATGTGATAAAGTCAAAATCAACCCATATAAAGCTTGTTTTTACTTTATTTTTGTTCACGTTTATTACATCGTCAACATAAACTCCTGTTTTTAAAGAATTGTACAAAAACATATCGAGTTTTCCATCGTTGTCAAAGTCGTCAACGATAAAAGTTCCATCACCTACTGCAAAAAAATTTACACTTGTTAAATCAAATGTCTTTTTATCTTTGAATGTAATTTTTCCATCTTTATCGACACCTTTATTTTCTTTTATAATTAGCTTTCCATCGTAAGTAACAGAAATTATATCTGCCAAACCGTCGTTATTGTAATCTACTCCATAAGTTTGTGAAACATCTTTAAAAGCTCCAGAACTTGATTCGGCATTTATTGTTTCTACATCAAACTTTTGAAGAAGATATACCTTGTTATTTACAACGCGTGTGACAATATTTTTGGTGTAGACAAACCCCCAGGATTTTTCTGGATGTTGCTGATCAATGGGAAGAGTAGGATATGTGGCTGAAAAAGTATAAATAGTTTTTCCAGAAGTTAGTGTGATTACAAGGAAAAGCATCATTAAAATTGTTAAAAAAATATTTTTTTTATTCATATTATGAGCCCCCTATCACAGCTTGCCATTTTTCTATTTCTTTTTGAATCTCGTCACTTGTAGGAGTTCTTCCATTCTTTTTCTTGAAATAATTGATAAATAAATTTACAATCAGTCTTTCATCAAGTGCAATTTCTTTAAAACTTCCGTTATCATTATGCTGATTATAATTATTCAAATAATTGTTCAATAATTCTTCGTATCTTCTGGCTGCCAGATCAGTTTCAAATTTTTCAGGGGTTGGGCGAATTTTGTAAACAACACCTTTTTTATAAGAGGTTGATAAATTTTGTGTGGTAGTTTCCTGAGTATTAGTAGAAACCTCTGAAATCTCAGATTGTACATTTTCTGACTGTGATATTTGAGAATCTTTTCCTTGAAGCTGTACATTTTTTTGAAGATTTTCCTGGATTTCTTTTGAAAAAGTAGGTTCATTTTTTGAGCTTATATAGAAAATGATAATACCAACGAGTATGATTCCAAGTCCTATTGCCAGTGTCAAAAAAATTTTTTTCATAATATTCACCTCTTTTTGTAAAGTGCACAACATCCTTTGAAATCGGGTTTTTTTTCTGAAGAGTTCACAAAAATGCTGAGATCTTCTTTTATAAGTTCTAAAAGTTTTTCTCTGTATGTTCCGTGAGGATGCATACACCCAAGTATAACTGTTTTGAATTTCTTTTTAGCTTCTTTGAATACCTGGGCTACAATTTCAATCTCTGGAGGGTTGCAATTTTCATATAAAGTGCGTTTGGTTGGTATGAATATATTTAAAACAATTGTATCAAAATATTTTGATAACAGCTCTATACTATTAAATTCATGGGTTATATTTCCGCATAAAACACCGATTGTTATATGTGGAACCTTTTTTGTTTTTAGTGAGGAAACAACTTTAATTATATGTTCTGGTGTTCTTTTGATTCCGTAGATTTCGTTTAGTATTTCAGGATCAGAGAAAAAGTCAAAGCTCACAACATCAGCTATTTCTTCAATTTCATATGGCGGAGTTTCCGGGAAACCTATATGAAAATTATACAATAAATCATGTTTAAGTTTTAAACGTGTTAAAAATTCTATATAATTTTTAAACGGAATTATTCCTTCTTTTCCCATTCCACCACTAATTAAAAATGATTTATACCTTTTTACATACTTTTCCATCTCCGAAATATGAATCATTCTTTTTATATAAACTCCTCCACAGTGCTTACAGTTTAGAGCACAATATTTTGTAACACTTATTGGCAGGGTTTTAGAAGGATTTATAGTGAGCATTCCCAGTTCACCGCCTTTGTTGTTACTCGCTCTATTTTTTCCGTCTGTATCCATCCGTTTAGTCCCAGGAACTCCATTATTTCTATTGCTTCTTCATATTCACCCTTTGAGAGTTTTCTTCCAATAAACTCATCGTTTTTTGCATGAAATACGGGCATGTATTGTGACATAAGAGCAACCGGGACATTGCTATCAAGTCTGGCTATAAATCTAAGTGCTTTTTCATGGCCTGAAATTTTATTTGGCAATACGAGTATTCTAACTATTAAACCACGCCTTTGTTTCTCGTTATAAGCTCCGACCTGGAAATACATTTCTGTTATTGCACGTTGAGCAATTTCCCAGTAATTTTTTACTTTTGAATACTTTTCACCGTATATAGAATTTGTGTATCTAATATCTGCCAAATATATATCAACAATGCCATCAAGTTTGGAAATTATTTCAGTATTTTCATAGCTTGAGGTATTATAAACCACTGGCAACCTGAAACCTTTTCCTTTAGCTATTTTTATGGCTTCAATAATCCAGGGGAGATGTGGTGTGGGTGTAACAAGATCAAGTGTGTGGGCTCCAGCTTCCTGAAGTTTTAGAAACGCGCAAGCGAGTCTTTCAACATTGATCTCCTTTCCAACACCTTTCTGTGAAAATCCCATATTTTGACAGTAAATGCATTTCATTGGACAGCCGGAGAAAAAAACTGCTCCTGCACCGTTTTTTCCAGAAATTGGTGGTTCTTCTCCTTTGTGTATTACGATGTTAGAAACTTTTGGATTGTATCCTACTCCGCAAACACCAGCGCTTTTTTTTCTATTAACACCGCATTTTATTGGACAGAGCCTGCAATTCTCAAGATGTTCAAAAAGCAAACGCTGTTCACCTCCTGATTTTCACATTAAAATTATAACATTTTATAAAAAGTTGGCGAGAGTTGGCGAGATTAGCGAGAGTTAGCAGGATTGGCAAGGTTAGCGAGATTAGCGAGAATTGGCAAGGTTGGTGAAAAGAATAAGATCCCTCGTCATTACATTCCTCGGGATGACATTCTTTTTTTGTCATTCTGAGCACGGAGTGCGAAGAATCTTGAATTTAGCAAGTATTGGCAAAAGTTAAGAAAGAACGGGAATCTAAAAAAGGTATTGCACTTTTTTTTGAAGTGTGATAGATTTTAGAAAGACGACCTTTTGTTTGATTACTATAAGGAGGGAACTTCTTGTTAAAAGGTAAATTTCATTCGTATCATATTTATTCCTGTATATTCTCTATAATAGCGTATCTTTTTTCTTCTTTTATAAATTCTTCTGCTGCACAAATGAAGTTGAATTATGTTACGATAGGCGCGATAAATTTTGTGGGAGCCATGACGTATGTACTGGCGAGTGTAACATTTGGTCATGTTGGCGACAGATTTGGTCATAAGAAGTTTCTTACAATATCTATTTTTGTATTTTCTGTGTTTGTGATGTATATGGAAGGTTTTTCTGGAGTGATATATTTATTTGTATTAGCTTCAGGAGTAAATTTGTTTTTTGGCAGCTTTTATCCTCAGGTGGAAGGATTAATTGCTAAAGGGGAAAAATCATTTGGGATTGATCATTCTGTTACAGTTACGAGGTTTAACCTGTCCTGGAGTCTTGGAAATATTTTTGGAATGGCGTTTGGGCCATATATAACAGTGAAATGGCCGTATGTTATATTTCTTTTTAGTGTTGTATTCAGTTTGTTTTCCGGTTTTATGGTATGGAAAGATTTCAGAAAGCATGGAGACAAACTATATTTTGTTCCTTCAAAAACTTTGAAACTTGAAAGGTTTCCCATGGATTTTACAAAAATAAAATTATACAGAAAAGTTTATAGAGTAACTTTATTTGTTTCAGGATTGGTTTATACTGCTATATTGTCCCTTTTTCCGAAAGTAATATCTATTTCAGGGTTACCATTAAAAATAGCAGGTTTTGTAATTGTGGCCGCTAATATATCGGTCTTTTTAACTTTTCTTGTTTTTGGAAAGTTAAATATATGGGTTGGTAACCCAAAAATCTCCGCGTTGTTTTTAATGGTACTTCCCCTTACATCTATTTTAATGTTATTATCGCAAAACGCCTTTACACTGGTTTTGATTTCATTTTTTGGTGGAATGTGTTACGCTATACCGTATACTTTTGCTATTTTTTATGGTTTAAATTCTCAGGAAAATGATCAGGGGAAACAGGGAGGATTTCATGAAGCAACAATTGGAATGTTATTCGGCTTTGGGCCATTAATAGGTGGGTACTTTTTGGATTTATTTGGAGGTTTATATGGGCTGGGAATTTTAGGATTAATTCTTTCAATTGTAGTTTTTACCATTCAATTAATATTTTTGAAAAAGGTGTAAGTATTTAAATAGATATTAACAAAGCGAGGCGGATGGCCTCGCTTTTCTTTTTAATAGCTTGTTTCCTGGTAGTTGAAAATATCTTTTGGTTTTACTTTAAGTTTCTTCTTAAAAATTCCTGGGCAATGAAAGCTCCTACATCTTCTGCGAAAGTGTTTGGGCCAAAACCTGCGTCAAAACCTAACTCTTGAGCGAGTTCATGAGTAATTCTTGGACCACCAACAATTAAAATCACTTTATCCCGAATTCCCTCGGCTTCGACCATTTCTACGAGTTCTGTAAGATTTTCAATATGTACGTTTTTTTGAGTAACTGTCTGGGAAACGAGCAAAGCGTCTGCTTTTACTTCCAGCGCTTTTTTGAGAAAATCTTCGTTTGAAACCTGACTTCCCATATTGTGAACTTCAAACATTTCATACCTCTCAAGTCCATAATGTCCGGCGAATCCTTTCATGTTCAATATGGCATCTAAACCAACTGTATGAGCATCAGTTCCAGTTGTTGCACCTACTACAACAATCTTTCTTCCTATCTTTTCCTTTATTAGTTGGTCAATTTCTTCCATTGACATTTTTTGTATATTAACTTTTGGAATGTGTATATTTTCGTAATTTACTGTATGTATACAGTCGCCATATCCTATAAAAAAGGTAAATCCTTTTGTCAGTTCTTTCCAGAAAACTACATGGGGATTCTCAAGCCCCATCTTTTTCATAAGAATTTTAGCCGCTTCAATTGCTTCGTCTCCTGCGGGAACTGGGAGCGTGAAACTTACCTGAACTTTACCATCGTTCATGGTATCTCCATAAGGCTTGACATTTTTTAAATCCAGCGTTTTATCAAATTTCTTTTTCTCAAGGTTGTAACCGCTCATAATTCCACACCTTCCCCAAGCATTTTTTCCAGAAACGGGTTAAAATAATATTTTCCTTTGAGAAAAACACCATCAAGCCCTTTTCCGCCGTGAAGCTCTCTCTTTATATTTGCAAAAACCCCATGTTCTAAAGCTTTAAATAATCCTTCTTCGGCCATTTTTTCAAGTAGTTCTATTGCTTCATTTAAAACCTGTTGAGCTCTCTTTTGAATTACTCCGCCAGGTTTAAAGATTATTTCATCACCAATATTACGCATGTTGTTGAAAATGTATTTTGCCGTTTCTATAGCTAAGTATCTATCAGACATAAAAGGAGTATGAATAGCTTCTGTAAGCATTCCGAGGAGTTGAATGCCCTGATTTGTCCATATGGATATTACGTTGAACATAGCGTCCTGGACCAGTCCTTTGAAAATGTTGCCAGTCATGTACTTTGTTGGCGGCATGTATTTTAAAGGTGCTTTTGGGAAAATTTCTCTTGCCATTTGTGCTTGAGCAAGTTCATATAGGAAACCATTCTCTATGTCTGGATCCATTTCAAAAGCGTGTCCAAGTCCCATTTGTTCTTCCGGGATGCCAGCCATAAGAGCTAATTGTTCATTTATCAGTTGTGAGGCAAGAACTGTATGAGCTTCTTTATAAGCATCAGCTGTAGTTAAGTAGTTATCTTCTCCGGTGTTTATAATTATGCCAGCAAAACCATTTATTACTCGAGAGAAAAATTGATCTATCATTGTTCTCTGCATATTTATGTCTCTAAAAAGTATACCGTACAGGGCGTCATTAAGCATAACATCAAGTCTTTCCATGGCACCCATGGCTGCAATTTCTGGCATACATAGCCCGGAAGCGTAGTTCACCTGTCTTATGTATCTTCCAACTTCATAAGAAACCTCATCTAAAGCTTTTCGCATTATTTTAAAATTTTCCTGGGTAGCGTATGTTCCACCAAAACCTTCCGTTGTTGGACCATAAGGCACATAATCAAGTAAACTTTGGGCGGTTGAACGAATGACAGCAATAATATCTGCACCCTGACGTGCAGCGGCTTTAGCCTGAACAACGTCTTCGTATATATTACCGGTAGCTACTATAACATAAAGATATGGTTGAGAACCTTCGCCTATTTCTTTAAGCATTTCTGCCCTTTTTTGTTTATTTTTTAGAATACGATTTATCATGGTATTAACGAAAGGTTCAAGTGTTTCTCTTATTTTGTCAGGCGAATTAAGTTTTAATTTTACAATGTTCAATTTCTTTTCAGCGATTTTTTCAGCTATTTCTTGAGGGGTCAGATTTGTTTCTATTATTGCATTTCCTATGTAAAATGCACTTCCGTTTTCAAGAGCTCCTTCTTCTTTAATATGATCTACAACAATGTTGGGTAAGGGTATTCCTTCTTCATTTACTCCGTCTATTCCCAGAAATCTACAGATAGTTCTTTCAATTGAAACTGTTGATCTTGGAATAACAAATTCGTTCACGCCGACTGCAATTTTTCTGGCAAGTTCTTTGGCACGTTTTACTTTTTCGAAATCAAGCCCTAATTTACTTTTCATATCTTAATACCTCCTCAGCTTCTTTTATTATGTCCTTATCTATTCCTAATATTCTGGCAATTTTAATGGCTTCTTTTGGAATATTTTCATTATTGTTTACTTCTTCTATGCTGTAATCAAAATACTTTTGTATGGTTTTTAAAGTAATTTTTTTGTTTAACTCTTTTAATCCTTTTACTCTTAAATGTCTTACATTTTCTGGAATAGCGCCATCGAAATGTGTAGTAATTACTGTACACGAATTGTTTTTAGAAAACAGATTTAGAAGGGCACTCACTATTGCTTTTCCCTCTGTTGGATTGGTAGTTCTTGCAGGTTCATCGAGTAATACCAACATTACTTTACCTTTTTTTAGTTTTTTATAAATTGAGTTGATTATTATCATTTCAGAAGCATAAGACGATAATCCTGAGGAAATGGACTGGAAGTCACCTGAAAGCAACGTTATTTCGTCGTATAAAGGTAGTATAGCTTTTTGTGCAGGTACGAAAAAGCCCATTTGGAATAAAAGTTGACACAACGCTATTGTTTTTAGTAAAACAGTTTTTCCACCCATGTTTGCACCTGTTATTGCCTGTACTCCTGGCTTCAATGTTATATTTATAGGTTGAAACTTCAGATTTAATTTTTTAAGATTTTCTGAGATTTCAGGATTAAATAACTTTTCCAGATAAATACTGTTATCTTTTGAAAATTCAGGCTTTGTAAGATTTAATTTTTTTGTAAGAAATGATTTTGCAATCGTTAAATCCAGAAAAATTACTAAATTGTAGGATTTTAAGAGATTAATGGCGTATTTTTCAAGCTCGGCGGACAATTTGTGACATATTTGACTTTCTAATTCTTTTTCACGTTGAAGTATTTCGGTAAGTTCCTTTTCATCATTGGTAATATCTTTCTTCTTTCTAATTTCTAAAAGTTCTTTAGAGTATGCGCTGTAAATATAAAAGGTTGGGATTCTAAGTCCTTCTGGATCCAATATTTCGATTACTTTTTCAAGATCAGGGAATGGAAAGGTACGATATAGCTTTGCTCTACGTAGAGTGATAGTGATTTCTTGAATATAAATAGAAAATACCTTTATTTCAAACAATTCAATTTCGTCTAATATATTTTTATTTATTAAACGTTCTATAGTGGTATGTATATCTGGAAGATGTGATAGAGACAATTTTATATTCTGGATGTATTTTTCTTCTGCATCCAATACTTTTGAAATAGCATTGAGGTGCTTTTGAATTTTTTTTTGGGATTTGATAACACTCTTAAACTTTTTACTTCTTATGTATCTCTGCGTAATCGGCGAGGATATGTCTAAATTTTTGATTATAAAATCGATGCCTGCACTTTCAAAAATGTCTAATTTTGACATTCTGGATCAACCTTTCTAACGTTGATTATAGGAATAGACGTTTTTTCTTTTAGTTTTGAGATAACATAATTATCGTCAATTTTATAGCCATATGGAGATACGGGATTTATAGTTATCATTACCACATTTGGTTTTTTAAGTACTTTTATTGTTTTGCCATGTGATTCAAAATTTAAAATTTTCTCTCTTGAGCAAAAAATTCTGGTAAAATCTTCAATGACAACTTCTTTGACATTTTTTGTTTTCATTAGTTTAGTAATAAAATTGTTGGTTAAAATTCCTGAAACATATATTATTTTAAAGTTTTCAATTAAAGATGTTGGTTCAAAACGCAAAGCACTTTCTGCCAGTTTTATAGTTTTTTCTCCTAACCCCCACACTCCTTCTGAAAGATCTTTTAAAAGGTTAAAATGTTCTGTAACAGGCAACGACATTAGATGAAGCAGGTGCAGAGTCTTTTTTATGATTTCATCTTCATTAAGACTAAGCGAAGCCCCTGTTGCCAGAACAACTGCCTCGCTTATAAGTGGTGAAGCCGAAGTTAATCTTGAAAGAGCGCCATCTATGAGTATTTTTTCGCATTTAAAAGAAAATAAGGTGTTTACAATTTCATTTAGCCAGTTTTTTGTCGTTGGACCTGCGAGTATTATCTTGCCTTTTTCCAGCGCCTTAGCTACAACTATTCTTCCAGTTGCAGTTGTTCTTGAAGTAACATGAAAAATTTCTGAAAGAAAACTTTTTTGTCTATAAAATTTTTCAGTAGTCGCGAAAAATATATTTTTTTGAATATAAATATTTGGCTTAGGAGTATATGTAACTTGGTCTTTTTCTTCGCCGTCTATTCCAATTGATGTTATTCCTAACTTTATTCCTTTACATGATAAATATTTTAATAAAAAATTGAATGTTTCAGTTTTTCCTGTATTTTTTGCCAGCCCGACTATCGAGATAACGTTATGTTTCAGTATACTTGCCAGCATTTTTCACCATGTACTTTTTAAAGATTTTTTAGAGATAATAATGCTTCACCGTCTATAGCTATTTCTCCATTTTCTTTAAGTACAGTTGTTTTAAGAAGTGCTCTTTTTTTATTGTCATCTTTTTTGATAACTTCTAATTTAATTTTTATAGTTTCTCCAACAAAAACAGGTTTTAAAAATTTTGCACTTTGGGACATGTAAATGGTACCTGGACCTGGAAACTCCATGCCAAGAACAGAGGAAAGAAAACCTAATACCAACATTCCATGGGATATTCGTTTACCAAAGGTTGTTTTTTTGGCGTATTCTTCATCGATGTGTAGAGGATTTTTATCACCTGTTAATTCTGCGAAAGTTATTACATCATCAGAGGTTATCTTTCTGGTTGTTTCGTAAGTTTGGCCAATTTTTAAATCGTCATATTTCATCTTCTCACTCCTTTTTTTCTCTCCATTTTTTGATTCTCTCGCGTCTTGCAAGCTGGGCAGGCTCTATGGTTATGCTTTTTCCTTCGTACAAAGCAGCGATTCCTGTGAGCTTGTATTTCTCTCTATACTTGCTATCATCAACATCACTTTCAGTATCGTCAGGTTCGTGATAGGCAACTATAACACCTTCATAGTTTCTTAAAATCACGGTTTTATCAGAATAAGATACCATATATTCTGGCATTAACCTTATTTTCCCACCACCTCCAGGTGCATCCACAACAAAAGTTGGCACGCAGAAACCTGAAGTATGCCCTATTAAGCTTTCTATTATTCGTAATCCTTTTCCAATAGAAGTTCTAAAATGGGCGATTCCCTGGGATAGATCACATTGATATAGATAATAAGGCCTTACACGAATTTTCACAAGTTTATGGACAAGTTCCAGCATTATATAGGGGCTGTCATTGACTCCCCTAAGCAGGACACTTTGATTTCCAAGAGGAATTCCGGCATCAGCCAGCATTTCACATGCTTTACTGCTTTCCGGTGTAATTTCTTCTGGATGGTTAAAATGAGTGTTTATCCAGATTGGGTGGTATTTTTTTAGCATGTTTACTAATTCTTCAGTTATAATTTGCGGTAACACTACCGGGGCTCTTGTACCAATTCTTATGATTTCAACATGCGGAATATTTCTCAATTCTTTCAATATGTATTCCAGCATATCTTTTCCAACAAGTAAAGCGTCTCCTCCAGAAAGGAGCACGTCACGAACTTCTGGGGTTTCTTTTATATATTCTATGGCATCATCTATTTCTTTTTTACTGCGACTTTTATCATGTTGACCTGCAAATCTCCGTCTGGTGCAATGCCTGCAGTACATTGAACACATATCAGTAATCAAGAAAAGAACTCTATCCGGGTACCTGTGTGTCAAACCTGGTACAGGAGAGTCTTCATCTTCGTGAAGTGGGTCTACCATATCCCATGCAGAAACTTCCAGTTCTTTTACAGTTGGAACAGCCTGGCGTCTTATTGGACATTTTGGATTATCAGGGTCCATTAAAGAGGCGTAATACGGGGTAATAGCCATTCTCAGTGTTTTTAAACTATGCCTTATTCCGTTTTCTTCTTCAGGTGTTAAATTAATGACCTGTTTTAACGTATCAACATCCATTATTCTGTTTCGCAGTTGCCATCTCCAATCGTTCCATTCCTCGTCAGTTACGTTTTTCCATAATGGAATATCCTTAAAATGTCTCATGTTATTTCCTCCTTAACAATATTTTTCCTCGAATAATTTTCGGATTTTTTGTGATTCTCTTAAAATATTTAGACTGAGTTCTGCATGACCTTTTGTATAACCGTTTCCTATGATCATCATTACATCCTTTCCTATGCCTTCAGCTCCAAGTGCTGCGCGGGTAAAAGAAGTAGCCATGCTGAAAAAGTATATTATCCCTTCATCTTTAGTTATTAATATTGAAGCCATTTCTGTTCCCGGCACATTTACGTTATTTATGGTGACGTCACACAAAGATCCATTTGTTATGTCGTTTATTTTCTGATAAATTTCCATGGGTTTAGTTGCATCTGCAACGATTACTTCATGAGCAAGTTCTAATTCTTTGATTTTTTTAGCATTTTCCTCTGAATATTCTATAACTATAACTTTTCCATCTTTCCCAACGTTTTTCATTGCCTGATAAGCGCATAATACTCCTGATTTTCCGCCTCCACCAATTATTGAAACTGTCATTCCGGGTTTTACAAGTTTGTTTACCTGTGCTGGAGCACCAGCTACATCTAAGACGGCTAGTGCTAATTTTTCGGGAATATCATCAGGTAACTTTGCGTATATGCCTGTTTCAAAGAGAATAGCCTTTCCCTCGATATCAACCTGGTCAGTACCCAGATTGATGTTTTTTATCCTTTCTATTTTCAACGGTGTAAGTGAAAGTGAAACAAGAGTTGCAATTTTATCACCGACGTTTAAGTTTTTGTCCTGTATATCTTTTCCTATTTCCGCTACAATGCCTATTAACATTCCGCCACTTCCTGTAACCGGATTTTGCAATTTTCCTCTTTCTTTAACAATAGAGAAAATAGTTTGTTCAATACATTTAATGTCGTCATTACACGAATCCCTTATTTGTGTAAAACTGGCGGAATCAACGTTCAAAGTTAACACATCTATTAATATTTCGTTTGAAAAGATTTCCATAGAATTATCTATTTTGTAAGCAGATTGTGGCAGGGAACCTTTCGGTTCAATTACACGATGAGTTCCGTATGGACATCCCTTTTCAATTTTTTGCAATTTTATCACCTCTTTATATTTAGAATTTTTCTTGCTTCATCAGGAGTTGCTATTTCACGTCCTAACTCTTTTGCAATTCTTACTATCCTCTCGACAAGTTGAGCGTTTGAGCTGGCAAGTTCTCCTTTTTTGTAATAGATGTTGTCTTCAAAACCTACACGTACATGCCCGCCCATTGCTATTGCGTGAACAGCTAAAGGAAGTTCATATTTTCCAATTCCTGCCACGCTCCACGTACAATTTTCCGGGATTTTTGAGACTAAATAGACAAGATCAGAAACATCACCAGGTATTGCTCCAGGTACTCCCATTACAAAATCGAAATGTAAGGGAAGTTCCAGAATCCCCTTTTTCACAAGTTTTAGAGCGTTTTCTATCATACCTCTTTCGAACACTTCTATTTCCGGCTTTATGTTTCTTTTTTTCATCTCAATTGCAAACTTTTCTATATATTCTTCTGGATTCATGAAAACATCATTTCCAAAGTTACATGTTCCAGCAGATAATGTGGCCATTTCAGGATTTGTTAAAAGAGGTTGCATTCTTTCTTCAAATGTATGCCATGTGGCCCCTCCTGTAGAAGGTTGAAAGATTATATTACATTTTTTTTCTATTTTTTCCTTTATCTCTTTGTATATTTCATAAGATTGGGTAGGAGTTCCATCTGCCAATCTTGCGTGTATGTGAGCGATTGAAGCACCAGCAAGATAGCATTTATAAACTTCTTCGGCGATTTCATCGGGAGTTACAGGAAGATTCGGTTGTTTTTCCTTTGTTACTTCGGCACCTGTTACAGCAACAGTTATTATTAATTTTTCCATATCTTTCACCTCTTTCTTTGTTTTTCAAGAGGTACCACGCAGGTGCCGCTTGCTTTACAAACTATGATAGGTTTTTCTAAAACCTCTGCGGCACTGTCATTTATATCAGGTCTTGCAGTGATAACTTTTTTTGCTTCAAATACCATTTTTCTGGAGGTTCTACCAACCTCCACTATTTCACCGGTTACTTCTATAAAGTCTCCAGCATAAACTGGTGCCAAAAATTCTATATTATCATATGCTCTAAATAGTCCTTCGTCTCCGTCATGTCTTATTAAAAGTTCTGTTGCAACGTCTCCAAAAAGCTGGAGAATTTTTGCTCCATCAACGAGATTTCCCCCATAATGTGCATCAGCAGTGCTCATTCTAACTCGAATCAGTGCTTTCATAGTAAACCTCCTTTATTCAAATGTTTTAATTTCATCCAGGATTATTAATTCAGCTTCAGTTAAAGACAAAACTTCTTCTACAGAAGTGCCTTTGTATATTTCTTTTAGTAATAAACCATTTTCTGTAGGTTCTATCACTGCAAGTTCAGTTACAATCAAGTCGACTTTCCGTATAGAAGTTAGTGGTAAAATACATTCTTTCACAATTTTAGGTTTTCCTTTTGCTGTATGCGTCATGGCAACTATAACTCTTTTTGCGCCAGTAACTAAATCCATTGCTCCACCCATTCCAGGTATCATTTTCCCTGGAATCATCCAGTTTGCAAGTCTTCCTTTCTGGTCAACTTGAAGTCCTCCCAAAACTGTTACATCAAGGTGTTTCCCTCTTATAAGGCCGAATGAAAAAGCACTATCAAATACCATTGCTCCTGGCAAAGCTGTGACAAAGCCACTACCAGCGTTAGTTAAATCTTTATTTTCCATGCCTGGAATGGGTTCGGGTCCCATTCCAAGAATTCCGTTTTCGGACTGGAAAAATATTTTCACATTTTCAGGTATATAATTCGCAACTAACGTAGGAAGACCTATTCCTAAATTAACAAGGTAACCGTCTTTCAGTTCTTTTGCAACTCTTCTGGCTATTCTTTTTTTCTCTTCCATATTATCAACTCCTTACAATATAATCAATTAGAACACCGGGAGTTATAATTTCATCAGGTGCAATACTACCAACAGGAACTATTTCTTCCACTTCTGCAATGACTATGTCAGCAGCCATTGCCATTATTGGGTTAAAATTACGTGCTGTTAAAGAATACACAAGATTTCCATAATAATCCGCTTTTTTGGCTTTTATTAAGGCGATTTTAGCTTTTAATGGAAGTTCCAGCAGGTACTTTTGGTTATTTATTTCAATAATTTGTTTTCCTTTTTCAACGATTGTTCCAACACCTGTGGGTGTTAGTATTCCTCCCAATCCATACCCGGCTGCTCGAATGCGTTCTGCAAGTGTACCCTGTGGGACAAGCTCAACCTCTAATAATCCTTCTATCATTTGTTTTTGAGTTTCAGGGTTTGTACCAATGTGGGAAACAATCGCTTTTTTTATTTTTTGTTTTACGATAAGTTTCCCAATCCCCCTTTCAGGAAAAGCGGTATCATTTGCTATCAAAGTGAGATCTTTTATTTCTGAATCACAAAGAGCATCTATCAAAGATTCTGGGGTGCCTACGCCAAGAAAACCTCCCACCATTAAAATATCACCGTTTTCCATAAAGTCGATTATTTCACTGGACTCAATAATCTTCATGCTTTTTCCTCCTTATAAATAGAAGCTTGCTATCACAATGTTAACAGAAAAGTTATTGACTTGCAAAACTCGTTTTTGATGGATAAAAATGTTTAAACTTGAACAATAAATCCTATTTTATTTTAAATCTTTTATGCGCATTTTTAAGATAACATTTGCAAAAAAGGAGTAATTTATGTTAAAATATCGTCGTCCTCATACGCATAATAAAGGAGTGTGAAGATGAAGAAGCTATTTATTGTATTTGCATTAGCTGTGGTAACACTTTACGGTTTTGGTAATTATTTTGTAATTAATTATTATGTCAAACCGGGGGATACACTTTATCTAATTTCTCAGCGTTTTTCTGTATCACCATCAATAATCCTTGATTGGAATGATGTTGACCCTTATAAGTTGAAAATAGGTCAATTATTAAAAATTCCACAACCTCCTGGAATTTTATATGAAGTTAAACAAGGAGACACTCTTTATGATATATCAAAGAGGTTTTTCACGACTGTATCGTATATAAAAAAGGTAAACAATTTAAAGAGTGATTTTATATATGTAGGTCAAAAGTTATTTGTGGCACTTGATGGAATAGGGTTGGCCTTCAACGTTAATGGCAATATGTTTATGTGGCCAATATATGGTGTAATTTCATCTAATTATGGCTGGAGGGTGCACCCGATTTACAAACGTAAGTCTTTCCACACAGGTGTTGATATAAGTGCGCCTGAGGGTACGCCTATATTTTCTGGCACCGATGGAGTTGTAAAACTTGCGGGTGAATATGGTGGTTATGGATTGGCTGTTGTCGTATCCTATGGAAAATATGATATAGTTTACGGACATATGTCTAAGGTTTCAGTGTACAAAGGGCAAAAAGTGTCAAAAGGAGAGCTTCTTGGGCGTGTAGGTTCTACTGGTATTAGCACAGGACCACATGTTCATTTTGAAGTTAGAATAAAAGGAAAACATACCAATCCATTTGTTTATCTACCTCCAAGCAACAGAATATATGTGTTACGTGAAGGAACGGTAAATCTCGGTGGTGAATAATTTGAGCGTTTCTAAGGTTTTTTATGAAAAAGTTTTGAGGTTAAAATCAAAAGAGGAGTTAGAAAAGATTGAAGAAACTCTTTTTGACGAAGAGTTTTTTAATTATTATTTTATAGATAATTTTGAAGGAATTTTCCTTGTCCTTGTTTCAAAAGAACAAAGAATTTTAGACGTTCTGGTGCAAAAACTTCTAAAGTACGCTGATTTTGTAGAAAATCGTGTTACCTCAAGTGATGAGTGGATAAAGAATATAATTAGAGAACCATTTGAATTTATTGACGGTGTATGGATAGATCCTGATTTTCACGAAATTAACACGTCTGGCATTGTGATTAAACTTACTCCTGGTTTGGCATTTGGAACTGGTCTGCACGATACCACAAAGCTTGCGGCTGAATTGCTAAGAAAGTATTTAAAGCCAGGTGATGTTGTTCTGGATCTTGGATGTGGCAGTGGGATATTATCTATACTTGCAAAAAAAATGGGAGCAGGCAGAGTAGTGGCTGTGGATAACGACCCGTTAGCAGTCGAAGTTGCAAAAGAAAATGCGAAAAAGAATGGAGTTGACATTGAAATAAGGCAATCAGATCTTTTTTCAAATGTCACCGGCAAGTTTGATTTGATTATTTCCAACATAATTGCAGAGATCCTTTTGAAAGTTCTTGAACAGGTGAAAGATTTCTTAAATTTTAATGGAAAAGTGATATTCTCTGGAATAGTGGATTCAAAAGTTGATTTATTTACGCAGCAAAAAGTTGTAGAACACCGGAGGAAAAATGAATGGAACGCTTTAGTGATAAAGTTTTAATAAAAATAGCTCAAATACAGCTTGGAAGAGAAGCTGAAAATATTTATCAAGTAATAGTTGTTTGTTCATATGGTTATCCGGTAGTTGTTAAGAGCCTTCCATTAAAAGATAATAAACCTTTTCCAACTCTACATTATTTAACCTGCCCATTTTTAAGAAAAGAAATATCAAAACTTGAGGAAAAAGGTTTAGTAAAAGTGCTTGAGGAAAAAATTCAAACAAATTTAGAATTTAAAAAGCAATTGTTTTCAGCCCATGAAAAAGTGAAAAAGGAAAGAGCTGAATTGCTTACAAAAGAATTTGGTAATACCATATGGAAAGAAGTACTGAACAAAGTGGGAACAGGTGGATTAAAAGACTGGACAAAAGTAAAATGCCTGCATTTACACACCGCTGATTTTTTGGCAGGTATAAATAACCCGGTGGGGAAAGAAGTTATAAATTTACTGAAGAAAATTGAATGCGAAAATATTTATTGCCGGCGTTTGATTCAGGAGGATTTAATGTGAAAATAAAAATAATAGTTCCAGGAAAACTTTCAAAACATTTAAAAAGTGCAGTGGATTTCTATATAAAGCGTTTGAAACGTTTTGCAAAACTGGAAATAATATATACTAAACTTGGGGGGGATTTAAATGTAATGGACAGTAAAACAATATTGAATAAAGAAGCTCAAAATATTTTGAACGCTATTGGAAAAGCCGATTTTATACTGCTGGATTTACATGGTGAAAAAGTAACGAGCGAACAATTTGCAAGAATGATAGAAACTGACCGTTTGAAAGGTAATATGACGTTTGTTATAGGTGGTCCTTTAGGTGTGAGCGAATTGTTAAGAGACCAGGCAAAAAGGAGAATTTCGCTTTCAGACTTAACTTTTACACATGAGCTTGCTTTACTCATTTTACTTGAACAAATTTTCAGAGGGTTTAAAATTATTATGAATGAAAAATATCATTATTAGAGAAAATGAAAATCAATTAATTTCTGGTAATCGGGAGGGACGAGCAATAGTGAAAATTTATGTTGCAACCACTAACTTACATAAAGTAGAGGAGATAAGAAGAATACTTCATACCATAGATGTGCAGCTTGAAGTTGTTCCAAAAAAAGTTCTAGTGGAAGAAGATGGTGAAAGTTTTTTTGAGAATTCTATAAAGAAGGCGTATTATTATGGAACAATTCTCAATCTCCCCGTTGTAGCGGATGACTCTGGACTTGTAATAGACTCACTTGGCGGCTTTCCCGGGGTTAAAAGTGCCAGATTTTTAGAAGGGAAAAGTTATAAAGAAAAAATGTTGGCAATTCTTGAAAAACTTAAATCTTGCTCAAGGCGTAATGCTCGTTTTGTATGTGTGGCAACTTTTTTTGACCCTGAACAAGGAATACTCCTATCGGCTGAAGGGGTAATTGAAGGTAGGATCGCTGAAAAAATAATGGGAAATAATGGTTTTGGTTATGATCCAATTTTTATACCAGAAGGTTATGATATTACATTTGGTGAAATGCCTTCTAAAGTTAAAGACGAAATAAGTCATAGAAGTAGAGCTGTTAGAAAACTTTTTAGAATGATAAATAAAATTTATTGAAGGTGAAAAATTGAGAGTTTTGCTGGGGAATCCATGGCTTATCGAGGAATTTGATCCAGATATTGTTGTTACGACATCTCCAGATATCGGGGATATTTCTTATGCGCTTGTGTATGATAATGAAAAAGTAATATTTTATAGAAATAATTCAGTGAAAGATATAATAAAAAATGATGATGTTGGGCAAATTAATGTTGAAAATATTTTCATAAATATACTTGTTGGAAATGCAGTAGGCATAGCGGAAAATTATTTAGAAAAAGCTGATTTTTTTATTTGTTTTGATAAAACGGCGTATATGTCCAAATATTTGTTCAGGAAAGCTCAGATTATCGTGGGGAGCAATTTGTCTAAAAAATCAATTTTGGGTGTGTTAGTTTATAAAAACGGGGTGAATTATATTCAGGCAGAGAAGGATAAGGGAATAACTGTGGATACAAAGTCTTATATAATTTTTGAGAGGTTCTTAGGACACAGGAGTGGTATACGTTGAAATTTTTGCTTATCGGTATAGGAGGCGCCCTTGGTGCACTGGTCAGGTATATTCTATCTAAGGTTATTAATGAATCTCTTGTATTTAGCCTGATTCCCTGGGGGACGATAATTGTCAATTCAATTGGAGCTTTTTTACTGAGTTTTATTATGTTCTCTTCTATCGAGCGCGTTGAGATTTCTCAAAATGTTATTTTGTTTTTTGGAACAGGTTTTCTTGGAGCCTTCACTACATTTTCCACCTTTACTTATGAAACTTTAACACTTTTTATGAAGGCACCTCAAAGAGCTTTTATATACTTTGCTTTTAATATTGTTTTAGCGTTTTTTTCTGCGTATTTTGGGATGATTTTTGGAAGGGGGAAAGGGATTTGAAACTTTTAAAAATTTATCTTGGAGAGAAAGATAGAATACACGGAAAAACATTAGCAGAATATATAGTAGAGTTAGCATATAAAAACGGAATAAGAGGAGTAACTGTTTGCAAAGGAATTCTGGGATATGGAAAAAAAAGACACATTCACAGGAGTGATTTTTTTACACTTTCAGAGGATCTACCAATCACTGTAGAAATTGTTGATGAAGATGAGAAGGTGTCCGAATTTCTTAATATAGTTAAAAGTTTAGATTTTGATGGGTTGATTGTCACTTATCCTGTGAATGCTTTTTATATGGAGAAAAAAGAAAGATGAAGTTACTCTTAACTTGCACTGCAGGGCTTGAAGGGGCTGTAGCTCTTGAGCTAAAAGAGTTAAACTATAAGATTATAAGCTCTACTTCCGGGAGAATACTGATAGATGCAGAGGTTAAAGATGTTCCTGAGTTGAATTTATTACTTCGTTCAGCTGAACGAGTTCTGTGGTTGATAGTTGAACATGAAGTAAAAACCTTTGATGAACTGTTTGAGGTTACTTATAATACAGATTGGAAAAGCATAATTGACAAAGATGGTCTCATAGTTGTGAGTGATATTGTCACAAGAAATTCCGTTGTTTCAGCCAAAGGTGCTATAGCATCTGTGGTAAAGGCAGCAATTTATAAAAAACTTAGTCCAATGTACTTAAGCTCCAAACGCAAAGAGAAGATATATCCTATTAGAATAATAATAAAAAACAATGTTTTACAGATATTTTTAGATACAACTGGAAAGAATGGACTAAATAAGCGTGGATATAGAAAAAAAGCTTCAAAGGCGCCGCTCAGAGAGACAATTGCTGCGGGATTAGTTATATTGTCCAGATGGAAAAAAGAAATACCTCTTATAGATCCTTTTTGCGGTAGTGGTACAATTTTAATAGAAGCCGCTTTACTTTCCAATAAAATGCTGCCGGGATTGCGAAGAGATTTTGTTTCACAGAATTGGTCTGTGTTTAAAGAGAGCTGGAATAAAACCCGAGAAATATTAAGAGTGTCTTATTGTCAACAATATTCAGGTCAGGATATCAGGGGTTACGATATAGATAAAAAAGTTTTAAATGTCGCCAATGAAAATGCCAGGAATGCAGGAGTGGATTTTATAAGGTTTTTTCAATCAAGTTTTGATAACATTCCGGGACGGGATGATAATGTTTATATAATCACTAACCCTCCTTATGGTTCAAGATTACAACTTGAACCAGGTTTCATAAAAAGGTTAAATATTTTGTGGAAAAAATTTCCAGAAGCAAAAATTTACATTTTATCTCCAGAGAAAGACTTTGAAAAGAAATTAGGAATTAGGGCAACTAAAAAATTTAGATTTCAAAATAGCGGACTCTGGATATGGTATTATATGTTTTATTAGATAATAAAAGTTTGGGAGGGAGTTATGAACACTATTCTGAAGTTTATAAGTGAAAATCTTCATAAAGTTAGAAAACCTGCCAGATATATTGGAGGGGAATATAATTCTTATATCAAAGATAAAAAGGAAAAACTTAGATTTGCCCTTGTATTTCCAGATGTTTACGAAATTGGGATGTCCCATTATGGTCTTGAAATTTTGTATCATATCTTAAATTCTTTTAACTTTGTGTATGCTGAAAGAGCTTTTCTTCCGTGGGTTGATATGATAGATTTAATGATTAAGAACAATGTTCCGCTATATACACTTGAAACAAAAACTCCTTTAAAGCAAATGGATGCAATTGGTATATCAGTAGAATATGAGTTGTCATACACTAATATCTTCAAGGTATTAGAACTTTCGGAGTTGCCTTTAAAAGCTGAGGAAAGAAATGATAAAGATCCCATAGTGATAGCAGGTGGCCCCTGTGTGTTTAATCCTGAACCTATTTCTCGTGCTTTTGACATAATTTATATAGGAGATGCTGAAGAGAATATAGGAGAATTGGCAAGAGTTCTGTATGAAACACGTGGAGAAAATCGTTTCAAGAGACTTGAGCTTGCTGCAAAGATAAAAGGGGTTTATGTGCCGATCTTTTATGAACAAAAAGGAAAAAAAATAGTTCCATTAACAAGTGTACCAAAAAAGATCAGGCGAAATGTTATAGATGATCTTGATAATGGATCTGTTCCAGTTAAAAAAACTTTGCCAAATGTGGAAAGTGTTCATGATAGAGCAGTTGTGGAAATTAGTCGTGGATGCACGAGAGGGTGTCGATTTTGCCAGGCGGGTTATATTTATAGACCTGTTCGAGAAAGAAGTGCTGAAAATATAGTAAGCTATGCCCAAAATATGTTAAAAGTAACAGGATACGAAGAACTTTCCTTTCTATCGCTCTCAACTATGGATCATTCTCAAATAGTGCAGGTAATTGAAGCAATTCTTCCTTACGCTGAAGAAAACAGGATTTCAGTATCTATACCTTCTACAAGGGCAGATGCGTTTAGTGTAAGAATAATGTCAAAAATAGCTTCGATTAGAAAAACTGGTATAACTCTGGCGCCGGAAGCCGGAAGTCAGTTAATGAGAAATAGAATCAATAAGAACATTTCACTGGAAGATATATTTAAGAGTGTTGAGGGAGCAAAAGAGGCAGGATGGAGTAGAATAAAACTTTATTTTATGGTAGGTTTTCCTGATGAAACAGATGAAGATATAAAAGAAATAGGTAATATTTTAAGAGAAGTAAAGAAAGTAGGTTTTAAAAATGTTGTAGCTTCTGTAAATTTACTTGTTCCTAAACCACACACACCTCTTCAATTTGCAAAAGTAAAAAAACCAGATTATATGCGTTATGTTTTTGAAATACTTAAGCCATATAGGAAATTTGCTAAAATAGATATTAATAATGGGAAAAAAAGCTATATAGAAGCATTACTTTCAAGAGGCGATAGAAAGCTTTTTGATGTTATAATGGTAAAATACAAAAAGGCATTTTTTGATGAATGGAGTGAGTTTTTCAATTTTGATGATTGGTTGAATGCTTTTCATATTGCAAAAGTTAATTATGAGGATTATGAAGGACCTTTTAATTTTAAAGAAGATTTACCATGGGATCATATTGATTCTGGGGTTAACAAAGCTTTCTTGTGGAAAGAGTATGAAAATTATAATCGTGGAACTTTAACACATGATTGTAGATGGGATGTTTGTACATTTTGTGGAGTATGTCAGATTTACAAAGTAAGAAATACGCTGAAAAAAAACAAAAAAACTCAGTAATAGTTTGCAACTAAAATGGGAATGTGTTATAATAAGCTTTGAATTGAGGAAGGAAAATAAGTTTTGGAGGTGTTTTAATGGCAACAGTTATGCTAATTATCCATACTTTGATTAGTGCTATATTAATTTTTCTTTCTCTCAAGCAAATGGGGAAATTTGCTGAGCTTGGAGGAGCCTTTGGTTCAGGTGCTTTGAACACAGTGTTTGGTAGAGAAAAAGGTCTGGATGCCGGTGGTAAGTTGACGGTTGTTTTCGGTGTTTTGTTTTTTGTTTCAAGTTTATTAACAGCTTTTTTCATATCAAGGTAACTTTCAGTCTGGCTCTGATTTATTTATAATTTTATTATGGGGTGGTGTAATTGCTTCCAGAACAACAGTTGCAAGTTTTGAAAAAAAATGTAGTTGATCTTATTTCCGAAGAAGAGCTTCTTGAAAGATTAAAAGAAGGAAGACCTCTCCGTATAAAGTTAGGTGTTGATCCTTCAAGACCGGACCTCCATTTGGGACATGCTGTGGTGTTAAGAAAACTTAAGGAATTTCAAGAGCTTGGGCATCACGTTATTCTTATAATAGGCGATTTTACAGCTCGTATAGGTGATCCATCCGGGCGTAATACAACGCGTCCAATGTTGAGCGAGGATGAGGTTAGGGAAAATGCAAAGACTTATGCTGAGCAAGCATTTAAAATTCTGGATAATGAAAAAACAGAAATAAGATTTAATGGTGAATGGCTGGATAAAATGAATTTTGCTGATGTTGTAAAGCTTGCTGGCAAATATACTGTTGCAAGAATGCTGGAACGCGATGATTTTTCAAAACGTTTGAAAGAGGGTACCCCAATAAGTATAGCTGAATTTTTGTATCCTCTTGCTCAGGCATATGATTCAGTGGCAATAAAAGCTGATGTGGAACTTGGAGGGACTGATCAGCTATTTAATTTTTTGGTTGGAAGAAAAATTCAGGAAGAACATGGCCTAAAACCTCAGATAGTAATGACTATGCCTATAATTGAAGGAACAGATGGAAAATTGAAAATGAGTAAGAGTTATGGAAATTATGTAGGGTTTACTGATAATCCTCAAGAAATGTATGGTAAAATAATGTCAATTCCAGATAACCTTATAATAAAGTATATGAACCTTCTCACTGATATACCAGAACCTGAAATAATGGAATATGATCGTAAAATGAAATCCGGCGAAATAAACCCAAGAGATGTTAAAATGAGATTAGCTTATGAGTTAGTCAAATATTTTTACAATGAGCAGATTGCCAGAGATGCGGAAAACGAGTTTATTTCTGTTTTTAGAAAAAAAGAATTACCTGAGAATATGCCGGAATATAGAATAAAGGAAGGAGAATACAACATAGTAGATTTAATTGACCATTTGAACCTTTTACCAAGCAGAAGTGAAATAAAAAGAACAGTAAATCAAGGTGGAGTTTATTTTGATGGGAGAAGATTAGAAGGATTCAAAAGCTTTGTATCTATAAAAAGTGAACATGTGTTAAGAATAGGAAAACGAAAGTTTTATAAGGTAATTGCCGATAAATAGGAAATTTTCTTATAGAAAAACTTGAAATAGGTTAAAAAAAAATGTTATAATACTGCTGTCAGGTAAACAAGGTGTAACACAAATCAGGAAGGGAGGTATTTTTTATGAGGAAGTATTTGGCCATTATTGTTATACTATTAGTATCTGCTTTCGCTATTGCCGCAATAAACGATGTACCAAAGAACCACTGGGCATATGAAGCAGTCACTCAGTTAGAAGAAGCGGGTATTATTACCGGTTATCCAGATGGAACATTCAGGGGAACATCAAACGTTACTCGTTATGAGCTTGCTGTTTTTCTTGCACGTACTATGAATACCATAGAAAGTGAGCTTGGTGAAATTATTAAAAACAGGTATTTAAATTCCTTAAGGCTCATAAGTGCCAATAAAGACCAGCTTGATGCGCTTTACAAAGTCGTTAAAGATGTATCAAACGCAATTGATGAACTCGAAATGAAAGTGGCCAAACTTGAAGAAGCTACAAAGGATTTAGAAAACTTGAAAATCACAGTTGATATTCACGAAGGGGATATTACCACGCTTTATGGAATTACAGGTGATCTTAAAAAAGATGTAGCGGTTCTCAAAAACAAAACAAGTAATCTTTCTGAAATTTCTACCGCTATTGATAAACTTAATAAAGCTCTGGATATCCATGATAAGGATATAATAAAGATTTATGAGGAGCTTACCAAAAAAGCAACTAAGAAAGATGTGGAAAGTGTTGTAAATACAAGTCTTGAGAATGTAAACGGCCAAATTGAATTTTTGTATAAGAAAATTGCAAAAACAGAAGAAGATGTAAAAGCTTATACAGATGAAAAGCTTGTTGAAGTAAAGGGTAAAGTTGCAAATATCGAAGCAAATGTAAATGATGCCATTCCTATGCTAAGAAATCTGGTTTACCAGAATGCTTCGAATATTAAAAATCTTGAAAAGAAATTGGTGAAGCTTATAGGTGTTAAAGTGAAAAGTATTGATAACAAAATAAATGAAGTAAATGAAATAGCAACATTTAACAGTGATACATTAAATGGACTTGCAATGAAACTTGGTGAAGTGGAATATTCTTTGAGAAAACAAATAGAAAAAGTTCAAAAATCAGTAGATCAAGCGGCTTTAAAATCTGATGTTGAAAATCTTACCAAGGTAGTTGAGACTAAAGCTGACAAAACTGATGTTGAAACACTTGGTAAGAAAGTAGATAGTGTAAATACACTTTCAATTATTGGAATTGTACTCGGAGCAGTTGGCCTTGGTATAGCAATTTATGCAGGATTTCTTAAAACACCTTAAATTATAGTTATTAAGTTATTTTATGTTGGTTTCTATTTTAATATTGCTCATTACTCTGAAAGGGAGGTTGGTTGTATGAAGAAGTTGCTTGTTTTGTTAGTCTCAGTGTTGGTTTTAGGTTTTGCTTTTGCAGAAGTAACTTTCAGTGGAGGTATCACAGTAGAGTATACTTTTAACGCTTCTACAAGTGTTTTGACAGACTCAGTCGGATTAGATTTTGATCGTATTCAGATGACGGCAAGTGGTGATGGATATTACTTAAGAATCAGATTTTATGATGAAAGCAACACCTTTTCTATTGATCAAGCGTACGTTACACTCAAGCCAACAGATTCATTAAGTGTATACTTAGGAAAGAAAGGTTACTGGTTGAATCCTTATGCTTTCTTTGATAATTTAATTTGGGGACGTTATGGTTCTGCATGGTACTATCCAAAAGAATATCTTGGTGTTAAGTACTCATTTGATATGGGAAGCGTTTATGTTACACTTGATCCAAGATATGAAAAAGGAGCAGCAACTCCATCTGTAAATGTTTTTGGAACACTTTCATTCGATCCTGTATCCTTAGGTTTCATAGCCGATGATAATTTCAAATCTCTGGGATTTGGTGTAACCGGCTCGTTTGATATAGTGACAGTTTCAGGAGCATTTGGATACAGTTTAGAAGATTCTACAATAACCGCACTGTTAGTTGGTGCTGAGGTATCTATTGATCCTGTTAAAGTTCTGGTCGAAAGTGATCTTACAGATTTCAATGCAATTGCATTATATTCAAAGGTAACCTATCCTGTATCTGAACCATTGACAGTTTATGCTGATTTTGGTTATACAGTCGGAGATAACACCTCTCTTGCGGTAAGTGCATGGGGTGAGTATGCCTATAATGATAATGTAACATTGACACCAAAAGTAGCATACAGTAACGATGGAGTTGAGTTGTCATTAAGCGCATCATTTGGGTTCTAAGTATTTTTCAAATTAAAATCGAATCAGTCTATTAGTTTTAAAGCACGGCCCCGATTAATAAGGGGCCGTGTTTTTGTAAAGTTTTTATATTTATTTTGAAACATTTTTTTTGTATAATTAATCTTGTGAAAAGGTTAACTAAAAGGAGGTGTTGTTGGTGTATATTGAAATAATTGATATTAAAGCTCGTGAAGTACTTGATTCCCGTGGAAATCCTACTGTGGAAGTTGAGGTTATGCTTGAAGACGGTTCTATTGGAAAGGCTATTGTTCCATCAGGAGCATCTACAGGAAAGTTTGAGGCTCTTGAACTTAGAGATGGTGAAAAAGATAGATATTCTGGGAAAGGTGTATTAAAAGCTGTTAAAAATGTGAATGAGGTTATAGCACCAAAACTTCTTGGTTTTAACGCATATGATCAGGTTGGGCTTGATAAAACGCTTCTTGAAATTGATGGCACAGAAAACAAGAGTAATCTTGGGGCAAATGCAATTCTTGGAGTTTCAATGGCTGTTGCAAGAGCTGCTGCAATATCTCTGGGATTACCTCTTTATAAATATCTTGGAGGGGTAAATGCAAAGGTGTTACCTGTACCTTTTATGAATGTTATTAACGGTGGGCAACACGCGGATAACAATCTTGATATTCAGGAATTTATGATAGTTCCTGCTGGTGCACCTACTTTCAGGGAGGCTTTAAGGTACGGAGCAGAAACATTTCATGCCTTGAAAAAAATTTTGCATGAGTCAGGTCATGTTACAGCTGTTGGAGATGAAGGAGGCTTTGCGCCTAATCTGAATTCAAATGAGGAGGCTATTCAGGTACTTATTCAGGCTATTGAAAAGGCAGGTTATGTACCTGGTAAAGATATTTACATAGCATTGGATGTTGCAGCAAGTGAGTTTTATAATGAAGAAACAAAAAAATACCATATAGATGGTGCTGATAAGAATGTTGAAGAATTAATAGAATATTATGAAATGCTTATTGACAAATATCCCATAATATCCATTGAAGATCCATTTGATCAGGAAGATTGGGAAGCTTATAGGGAATTTAATTCAAAAGTTGGGAATAAAGTTCAAATTGTTGGTGATGACCTTTACGTTACAAATGTAAAACGGCTTGCAAAAGGAATTGAGATTAAAGCTACAAATTCAATTCTTATAAAACTCAATCAAATAGGATCTGTTACAGAAACTCTTAATGCAATTGAGCTTGCAAAAACCAATAATATGACAAATGTTATTTCTCACAGATCTGGAGAAACTGAAGATACATTTATTGCAGACCTTGCAGTTGCAACAAACGCTGGTATGATTAAAACAGGTTCACTTTCACGAAGTGAAAGAATAGCAAAGTACAATCAACTCCTTAGAATAGAGGAAGAGTTAGGAGAGGTTGCTGAATATAAAGGTTTAAACGCTTTTTACTCGATTAAAAAGTAAGGGTTATGTTCTGGTAGATGATAAAATCCCCCGATTTCGGGGGATTTTGTTATAATTATAAATTTTTTACTGCTTCAAATTTTTCCTGATCTGCCACATGTAAATAGATACTTGTTGTGCTGAGATTTGAATGTCCAAGTAATTCTTGAACAACTTTTACACTCACGCCTTTTCTAATTAAATGTGTTGCATAGGAATGTCTTAACGTGTGAGGATGCACATCTTTTTTTATTTCAGCTTTTTTTGTAGCGCTTTTTAACCATCTAAATATTGTTGAAGGATGAATGTGTCCAGAATTATTTTCAAATAGAAAAAAAGTTGGATTGTAATTGTTCAGGTATTTTTCGATTAATGGAATTATTTTTTCCGGGAGTGGGACGAGGCGATCTTTTTTCCCTTTTCCCATTTCAACCCTTAAAAATGGAGGGGAAAGTGATATGTCAGTCAATCTCAGGTTACACAATTCACCGATTCTAAGTCCAGCGTAATAAAGAAGACTTATAGCAGTCTTTTTTTTCAACTCTTTTTCTTCGTCAAAAGATTTCAGTATGTTTTGTACTTCTTCTTCTGATAAAAAGTCGGGAATTTTTCGTCTTACACGCGGATGCCTGATCCGTTCCATAGGATTGAATTTTATAATACCAGCAAGTTCAAGATAGCTAAAAAAGGTACTCAGGCTGGACATGTATCTTGAAATAGTGGACTCTCGCGGGCGAATTCCTAAAAGTTCTCCCCGTGAAAGAGCTTTAATAAAGTTTTCTACATCCTGTCTTATTATTTCCGAAGGTGCTTTTTGTATAAAATTAAAAAATTTTTTGACATCCTTGATATAGGCTTTTAGAGTGTTTTCTGATACTCTCCTAACATGTTCAAGATAATCTTTAAAAAGTTGGATTGTTTCATCATTTATCACGGAGACCACCCCATTTTATAGAAGATTTGCCAGATATTTTCCAGTTAATGATTTTTTGTTCTTAACAATTTCTTCAGGAGTTCCAGTTGCAACTATATATCCGCCGTCATCTCCACCGTAAGGACCGAGATCTATTATATAGTCAGCGGTTTTAATTACATCAAGATTATGTTCAATGACAATTACTGTATTACCTTTGTCTACAAGTCGATTTAATACTTCTATTAGTTTTTTTACGTCTTCAAAATGTAAACCCACAGTAGGTTCGTCCAGGATATATACTGTATTGCCAGTTGCCCTTTTTTTTAGTTCAGAAGCCAGCTTTATTCTCTGGGCTTCACCACCAGATAAAGTAGTTGCAGGCTGTCCGAGCTTTATATAGCCAAGTCCAACATCATGAAGTAATTGTAGTGTATTTTTTATAGAAGGAATGTTTTTAAAAAATTCAAGTGCTTCATCGATAGTCATATTTAGAATATCGGATATGTTTTTCTCTTTATAAACAACTTCCAGAGTTTCACTGTTGTATCTTTTTCCATTGCAAACGTCACATTCTATATATACATCTGGTAAAAATAGCATCTCAACTTTTATTACTCCCTGTCCTTGACAGTTTTCGCATCGTCCGCCTTTCACGTTAAAGCTAAATCTTCCCGGTGTATAGCCTCGAGCTTTTGCTTCAGGTGTCATCGCAAATAGCTTTCTTATTTCATCAAAAACTTTTGTATAAGTTGCAGGGTTGCTTCTTGGTGTTCTACCAATTGGTGATTGATCAATTGCTATAACTTTATCTATGTTTTCTAATCCTTCAATTTTTTCATATTTTCCAACGGGAAGTTTTGATTTGTGAAGATTATTCATAAGTGCAGGGTATAAAGTATCAACAATTAGTGAACTTTTCCCGGATCCAGAAACACCTGTAATACATATAAAAGTCGCGAGGGGAAATTTCACATCTATGTTTTTTAAATTATTGTGCTTTGCACCCTTTATTGTAAGAAATTTTCCTGTGCCTTTTCTTCTGTTTTTTGGAACTTCTATTTTTCGAATACCTTTTAAGTATTGCGCAGTTATTGAACGGTTGATTTCTTTGAATATTCCCTTTAAATTTCCCTGATAAACAACTTCGCCACCCGCTGTTCCTGCGTGCGGACCTATATCTATTATATAATCCGCATTTTTAATAACTTCCTCATCGTGTTCAACTACTATTACCGTATTTCCAAGGTCTCTTAGTTTTTTAAGAGTTTTTATCAGACGTTCGTTGTCAATCTGATGAAGTCCTATTGTAGGTTCATCCAGCACATAGGTTACCCCTGTTAATCCAGAGCCAATCTGTGTAGCAAGTCTAATTCTCTGAGCTTCTCCACCTGAAAGTGTCTTTACATTCCTTGATAAGGTGAGATATCCCAGTCCTACTTCTATTAAAAAAGAGAGACGTTTTTCCAATTCTTCCAACAATTCTTTTACTATTTTTATTTTTTTTGAAGGTAGTTTATTTTTTAACGATAAGATGAAATTATATTCTTTGGATATTGAAAGGTTTGTAAAGTCAATTATATTAAGCCCATCAATGAGTATAGATAATGCTTCTTTTCTCAAACGCTGGCCATGACACTCATGGCAGGTTTGTTCTATAAAGAAATTTTTAACGAGCCACTCTCTTGAATCTTCAGAAGTATATTCATCGTATCTTTCTCTGACAATTTCAATAAGTCCTTCAAAATAGCTTGTACCATAGAGAATGGCTTCTCTTGTATCTTCCGGTAATTCTTTAAAAGGTTTCTTTAAATCTCCTCCATATTGATTTACTATTTTTACAATCCTTCTTGTTATCCAGCCACCCTCTTTATGTCCTATGCGAATAGCTTCTAAAACGGGTTTGTTTTTGTCGATCACACGGTTTTCATCCACTTCCAGCGTAAATCCAAGGCCATGGCAGCGCTGACAGGCTCCATATGGACTGTTGAAAGAAAATAATTTTGGTGTAACTTCAGGTATAGAAATTCCACATACAGGGCACATCATTTTTTCTGAATAAATATGTTCAACATTGTTTTCTATTTCTTTTATTAAAACAAAGCCATTTCCTTCTTTTAACGCCAGTTCAACCGATTGAAAAATCCGGTGTTTCAATTCATTCAGGTTTTGTAGTTTAATCCTGTCAATTACTAAATTTATGTTATGTCTGACATTTTTATTAAGGTCTGGAACTTCTTCTAATCTATAAAGTGTTCCATCGATTTCAATGCGGAGATAACCTTTTTCCATAAGCTTCTCGAATATATCCTTAAAACTCCCTTTTTTTTCACGCGCAATGGGAGCTTCTATATATATTTTTTTTCCTTTGAAATGTTCTATTATATTTTCTACGATTTCATCAATGGTTTTTACTTCCAGTTGCCTTCCACAAATATAACAGTGGGGAGTGCCAGCTTGTGCGTACAGAACTCGTAAATAGTCGTATATTTCTGTGACAGTACCGACAGTGGAGCGCGGGTTGTGTGAAACACTTTTTTGATCTATAGCAATTGATGGAGATAAACCTTCTATGGAATCTACTTCCGGTTTTTTTAATTCTCCAAGGAACTGTCTTGCATACGATGAAAGACTTTCTAAATAGCGTCGTTGCCCTTCGACGTGAATTGTATCAAGTGCAAGTGAGCTTTTACCTGAACCAGACAGACCAGTTATGACAGTGATTTTATTTTTCGGAATTTGAACATTTATTCCTTTTAGATTGTGGATTTTTGCACCCTTTACAAATATATAGTTCATCGATTTTTCCTCCTATATGTAACAGATATGGTTATCACGATATCTATAATTATTTTAACATTAAAATAGAAAATAATGGATTGTTCAAAAAAGGGGTGTTTTTAACGGAAGGAAAGAATAATTATATTTCGGTAAGATTTTGAAGCCTTTCAATTTGCTTTTTCAGGATGTTTGCCAGTTGATAATTTTCACTTGCTAAAGCTTTTTTTAATCTTTGTTGTAGAAAGTAAATCTGGCGGGAATTTATATCTTTTGTTAGTCTTAATTTGGTTAATTCGTCACCTTTAAATAAGACAGTTTGAACGGCAAGCGGCATCAAAGTCAAAATTTCAAGGGTATTTTTTGTAAAATTATTGCTGTTAGAGAAAATCTCTTCAGCAAAATTAGTATGGGCGTTTAAAAGTTCAATACCTGCTTTTGTGTATTCTGCCACATCATATTTTAGCGTTTCAACCACGCATTTTTTACAAAAAACTATGAGTTTTTCTACGCCATCAATTATAACTTTCTGATAGTAGTCACTGTTGCCATTACATCTTGGACATTTCACTTTGCCACCTCAAAAGAATTGTATTTATTCATTGCTTTATCAACGCTTTCGGAAATTATCACTCTTAAAGCTTCTATAGAAACATTTAATACTTTATCTAAAATTTGTAATTCTTCATCTGTAAAATTGCTCAGTACGTAGTGTACTACATCTTCTTTTTCAGGTTTTGGTCCTATACCTATTCTTATTCTTATGAATTTCTCTCCGATAGCATGAATAATAGACTTTACACCATTATGTCCTCCAGCAGAACCTTTTTTTCTTATTCTTATTTTTCCAAGAGGTAAATCCAAATCATCGTACACTACTATTATACCACTATAATTTTCAATTTTTATGAAATCAAATATTTTTCCACTTAAATTCATATAAGTCATAGGTTTTACTAATTTTACATCTTTATCCTCAATTTTTATCTTTGAATAAAGATAATTGAACTCTCTCTGCCAGTGGCTTGATAGCCTATCTAAAAACATAAAGCCCACATTATGCCTTGTAAAGGCATAATGTGGGCCAGGATTTCCAAGACCAACAACTAAAACCAAGTTATTCCTCTTCCTCTTTCTTGCCCTTTTCTATAACTTCTGGTTCGACTTCTTCTTCTCCTGCAGGTGCTTCTTCAACTTCGACACCTCTTGGAACTGCGATTGTCACTATTACTTCTTCTTCTGGTATTTCTGGGGTCATACCTTCTGGAAGTTTTAAATCTCTTACATGTATTGATTCTCCAAGGCCGAGATTGGTAACATCAACTTCGATTTTTTCAAGCACAACGTCTGGCAAAGTCTTTACTGGAAGTTCATGGTGAATCACTTCGAGTATTCCGCCTTTTTCTGTCCCAATAGCTTTTCCCACAATCTCAAGAGGAATCTTTATGCTCATCTTGTGTCCCTTTTCCGGGGCGTAAAAGTCAATGTGTTTTACCTCATCTGTAACCTTGTCGTACTGGACGTTTTTGATGAAAACGTCATGAGCAAGTACTTCTTTTCCGTTTTCATCTTTCACTACAAGGTTAATTAAACTGGATTCAGTGATTTCATGAAGGAGTTTGTTTAAAATGCGTCTGTCAATGGCAATAGCCAATGGTTCTATGTCTGGACCATACACTACACCTGGTATAAGACCCTGACGTCTCAACCTTCTTATAGCCCTCTTTTTACCCACTACAGCACGGGTAAGGGCTTCTACCTTGGATGCGTTTGTCATAAATATACCTCCTCTTTTTCTATTTTTAAGGGTTTATTATTGTCTGAACAAAATACTTACTGATAAATTTTTTCGAACTCTTACAATTGCTTCTCCAAGAAGCGGTGCAAGAGAAACAACTTCGAAGTTCTCCGGTAAATTTTCATGGTAAATAGAATCACTAATATATATTTTTTCTATATCAGAGTTTTTAATTCTTTCTTTTGCGTCGTCTGACAGTACAGGATGAGTTATACACGCAATTACTCGCTTTGCTCCATTCTTTTTCAACGCGGCGGCCGCGTTAACTAAAGACCTGGCTGTATCAACTATATCATCAACAATTATAGCGGTTTTTCCTTCAACTTCACCTATTATATTTAAAATCTCTGCAATATTATCTTTTGGTCGTCTTTTGTCCAGAATCGCGAGAGGACCACCTAATCTCTCTGCGATCTGTCTTGCCCGTTTTACTCCACCGACATCGGGAGATACAATGACGTAATCTTCTTTTGTTATTCCACTTTCTTTTAAAGTTTTTGCAAATATTGGAAAACTCCAGAGATTGTCAAGAGGTATATCAAAAAAGCCCTGTATTTGTTCAGAATGTAAATCTACAGTCATTACACGTGTTGCACCCGCTATAGTAAGAAGGTTAGCTACGAGTTTTGCTGTTATAGGATCTCTTCCTTTAGCTTTCCGATCCTGTCTGGCGTATCCATAATAAGGGATAACTACCGCAATACTATTGGCGGAAGCTCGTTTTAAAGCATCTATCATTATCAGCAGTTCCATAAGATTATCATTAACAGGTGGACATGTTGGTTGTATGATGAACGTGTCGTGACCTCGCACTGTTTCGCCAATCTTAACGTTGATTTCCCCATCAGCGAACCTACCTATTTCGCAATCTGCAAGTCTTGAGCCTATATAATTTGCAACTTTTGTGGCAAGAGCTCTATTAGCATTACCAGAAAATATTTTCATTTCATTTTTCTGAATTTGCATTTTTGTTATCCTCCCTTTTATGCTTTACCCAGCCTTCTTTGTTGATTTGCCGGGCACGCCCAAGAGCTAAAGCGTTATCCGGGACATCTCTGGTAATTACAGAACCGGCCCCAACAATTGAATTTGCGCCTATTCTAACAGGGGCTACTAATGAACTGTTGCTTCCTATAAATGCGTTATCCGCTATAAACGTTGGGTGTTTTTTACGTCCATCGTAATTGCAGGTTATAGTTCCTGCTCCTATATTTACATTATTTCCTATAGTAGTATCACCCAGATAAGATAAATGTTGAGCTTTACTATTATTCCCAACGAATGTTTTTTTAGTTTCGACAAAATTCCCAATTTTTACATTCAAAGACAGATGCGTGCCTTCTCTTAGTCTTGAGAATGGTCCCACAGAAACGTTGTTGTCTATAACACTTTTTTCAACTTCTGATCTTATAATTTTAACGTTATTTCCTATTGTTGAGTCTTTTATACGGGTCATGGGACCAATGACACAATCTTCACCTATGGTCGTATCACCTTCAATGAAAGTCATTGGGTATACAACTGTATCTTTTCCAATTTTTACAGAGACATCTATGTAAGTATTTTCAGGATCTATTATTCTCACACCTTCAAGCATTAATTTTTCATTTATTCTTTTTCTAATTTCTTTTTCTACATAAGCAAGTTGAACCCTGTTATTTATTCCAGAAATCTCAAATGTATCTTCTACAGTAACTGTTCCTATATTATTTGCAAACAACAAAATATCTGTTAAATAGTACTCTTTTTGAGCGTTATTGTTTTTAATTTTTTTAATATTTTCAATTAAAAATCTTCCATTAAATACGTATATACCTGTGTTTATTTCACGGATTTTCGCTATTTCATCTGTTGCGTCTTTATCTTCAACGATTCTAATTTTTTCCCCTCTTAATATCCTACCATAACCGCGAGGATTGTCCAATATAGCTGTCAATATGGTAACATCCTTGTTACCTTTCACATGAGTTTTTTCCAATGATTTTAAAGTTTCGATTGTTATGAAAGGAACATCTCCATAAAGAATTAAAAAATTATCGTCTGGATCTATAAAATCATACGCACACATAACAGCGTGGGCAGTTCCAAGCTGTTTTTCCTGGTAAAATGTTTTAATATCATCTTGAATAACATCTTTAATGTATTCAGCGCCGTGACCTAATACTACAGCTGTTTCTCCAAAATTTTTAGCTGTATCGATAACCCAGTTTATCATGGGTTTGCCGAGAATAGGATGAATTACTTTTGGATATTTAGATTTCATTCTTTTTCCTAAACCTGCGGCTAAAATCAGAACTCTCAACATGCTCACCCCTTTTTATGGTTAATTCCCGCAAGAACACAGGAATAATTAGTAAGCCAAAAAGATATCCCATGTTTCCATATTTAATAGCTCCAATCATGGAAATACCTATTCCAATTGTTGCAAAAAAAGGTATGCTCCAGATAACCTTCTTTGAAAGATCATAAAGAACTGAAAGAAAACTTCCGTAAAAGAGAAAATTTAATCCAGATGGTTTGTATCCGTTTACTCTGGAAAGAAATGAAAGTGCCATCATTAAAACGAAAGTCAAGCTTAAAAAAGTCTCCAGTCTACTGTTTTGACGCCATAAATAGTAGAGACCAAGAGCTATTAAAAAGAAATAGTAAAATGATTTAGTAATGATGTATAGTACAATAGCGCTTCCTATGGAAAATAAGAAAAATGACATTGTTTTTCACCCTTTCCTTTAAACAATAAAAGGGCCCATAAGATGGGCCCCATTGAAACAATAAAGATTACTTTCTATTTTTGATAGTAGCCTGTGCCGCTGCAAGTCTTGCAACAGGTACCCTATATGGTGAACAGCTTACATAATCAAGACCAGCTGCATCGAAAAAGAGAATGGATCTTGGGTCTCCACCATGTTCACCACAAACTCCTACTTTTAGATCATTTCTTGTACTTTTACCTCTTTCTGTACCGAGCTTTACTAATTGCCCTACACCTTCCCAATCTAAACTTTTAAATGGATCGTGTTCAAGAATACCTTTTTCAAGATATTCTGGCAAGAATTTTCCAACGTCATCTCGGCTGAATCCAAATGTCATCTGAGTAAGGTCGTTGGTTCCAAAGCTGAAAAATTCCGCTTCTTGTGCAATTTGATCTGCAGTGATGGCAGCTCTTGGAATTTCAATCATTGTACCAACCTTGTATGTTAAATCTATATTTGCGTCTTTTATAAGTGAGTCAGCTGTTTCTACAACTACTTTTTTAACGTATTTTAATTCGTTTATGTGTCCCACAAGAGGGATCATTATTTCCGGGATAACGTCTATTCCTTCCTCTTTTTTGAGCTCAATTGCAGCGGAAATTATAGCTTTTGTTTGCATAACTGCAATTTCTGGATATGTAATGGTTAACCTACAGCCCCTGTGACCAAGCATTGGATTTAATTCATGGAGTTGTTCCACTACAGATTTTAATTCATCTACACTAATTCCTATTTGTTCAGCTACTTCTTTCATCTGTTCTTCGTCATTTGGAAGGAATTCGTGAAGAGGAGGATCAATAAGTCTTATTGTAACAGGTAAACCTTTCATTGTTCTGAAAAGGCCTTTGAAATCCTCTTTTTGAAGAGGAAGAAGTTCTTCAAGTGCTGCTTCACGTTGTTCTTTTGTTTTTGCTACAATCATTCTTCTTACTTTTGGGATTCTATCTTTCTCAAAGAACATATGTTCAGTTCTACAAAGTCCGATGCCTTCTGCACCAAAATCTCTCGCTACTTTTGCATCTCTTGGAATATCAGCGTTTGTTCTTACACCAAGTCTTCTGATCTCATCGGCCCAGCTTAAGAGTTCTGCAACAGGACCTTCAAGCCCTTGTGGCTTTACAGTGGTTATTTTACCAAGGTACACATTACCTGTTGTTCCATCAATTGAGATCCAATCTCCTTCTTTTACCGTTACACCATTGACACGGAATTCCAGAGCATTTTCATCAACAACTATTTCTTCGGCACCAACAACGGCGGGTTTACCCATACCTCTTGCAACAACCGCAGCGTGAGATGTCATTCCACCGCGTGCAGTTAAAATACCTTCAGCTGCATTCATACCTCCAACGTCTTCTGGGCTTGTTTCAGGTCTAACAAGAATTACCTTTTCGCCTTCAGCTGTTTTTTCCTCCGCCTTTGCTGCGTCAAAATATACTTTTCCTGTAGCTGCACCCGGAGAAGCTGGCAATCCTTTTGCTATTACTTTAACATTTTTCAACTCGTTTTCGTCGAATTTTGCGTGAAGAACTTTTTCTATATCTTCAGGTCTTACTCGCATTACAGCCGTTTCTTTATCAATTAAATTTTCATGAACAAGGTCAACAGCAATTTTAATAGCAGCCTGACTGGTTCTCTTTCCGTTTCTTGTCTGGAGCAGGTAAAGTTTGCCTTTTTCTATAGTGAATTCTATATCCTGCATATCTTTATAATGCTTTTCGAGCTTTTCCATGATATTAAGAAGTTCGTTATAAACAGATTCATTGAATTTTTTCAATTCTTCCAATGGAACGGGAGTTCTTATACCTGCAACCACGTCTTCACCCTGTGCATTTTGTAAAAATTCTCCATAGGGTTTCTTTTCACCGGTGTTTGGATCTCTTGTAAAACAGACGCCAGTTCCACTGTCTTCACCCATATTACCAAAGACCATTGTAACAATATTAACAGCAGTTCCGAGTAATTCTCCTTCCTTAATATTGTTAATTTGTCTGTATTTAATAGCTCTTTCGTTCATCCATGAGCCGAATACAGCGTCAATAGCGGCCCATAGTTGTTTATATGCGTCTTGTGGAAATTCTTTCCCGTGTTTTTTATAAATTTCTTTATAATCTTCTACAAGTGCTTTTAAATCGTCTGCATCAAGTTCAACATCAAGTTTGACTCCTTTTGCTTCTTTTCTTGCCTCTAATGCCTTTTCAAATTCAGCGTGTGGAATACCAAGTGCTGTGTCACCAAACATTTGCAAAAATCTTCTGTAAGCATCATATGCGAATCTTTTATTGTTAGTTAATTTTGCAAGACCTTCCACTGTTTCATCGTTAAGACCAAGATTTAATATTGTGTCCATCATTCCAGGCATTGATACAGCAGCACCTGATCTAACTGAGACAAGAAGAGGATTGTTTGGATCTCCAAGTTTTTTACCGGTAACTGATTCCAGTTTCTTTAGGGCTTCATCCACTTCCTGTTTCAATGTTTCAGGATAAGTTTTTTCATGATCATAATAGTATTTACAAACTTCAGTGGAAATAGTAAAGCCAGGCGGAACAGGTATTCCAAGATTTGTCATTTCTGCAAGATTGGCGCCTTTACCGCCAAGAAGTTCTTTCATTTCAGCTTTACCTTCGGCTTGTCCGTTGGCGAAAAAGTATACCCATTTTTTTGACATCGTTACACCTCCTCAGATTCGGAAAGTTAAGTATCGGTAATATTTTAACATATCAGGATATCAGTTACGATTAATAATTGATAATTATATTTTTCTATTTTGTAACGATAGTTAATTTGAAAAATTTCAGAAACATCAAATTAAAAAAATGTGGAAATCACAAACGATTTCCACACATATTAGCAAAAATTTTTGTTGCAGCTTTGGCATGAAAATTGTGCCAATTAGATTTAAAGAGAAAGAATTTCGTATTCATTTTTTAATATATCTACAAAAAGTATTTTGTTTACTAATGCGTTAGAAAGATCTCCTTTTAATAGTTTTATGGTCTCATTAACCTGTAAAGAAGCAGTTATTATTACTGTGGGTGGAAAAACCTGTGGCTTGTTTTTCGTTGTAATACCAAAGTAAATTTCTTTGAGACTTTTTGTTTTTCCAGGGATAATTACAGTCACTTGAGCTCTGTATTCTTCAACTCCCCCATGAACAAAAGGGATACCTTTCTTTTCACACCAGCTTTCTAAAATAAATCTACTTTCAAAGTTGTCAAAGCAATCAATAACTATATCTATATTTTTTTCTAAATTAAAATTTTCATCAATCTCGTCAATAATGCTTAAAATTTCACATGATGGGTTTATGGAAAGTAATCTTTCTTTGGCAATTAAAGCTTTATGTTTTCCGAGGTCTTCTCTTGTGTATAATATTTGTCTGTTTAAATCTGGGGGATCAACAATCTTTGGATCAACAATTGTTATGTTGCTAAATCCCAATCTCACTAACAATTGAAGCACAGTGCTGCCCAATCCACCAGCTCCGGCAACCAGAACGTTTGTTTGACTTATTTTTTCCATAGTTTCTTTGCCTAATAGTTTTTCATGTCTTGATGTGTCAAGCATTATCCACCACCTACCGGCATTATGATTTGTAATTCCCCATCTTCAATGTTTTCCTGTTTTAAAATATTTTTTCCGTTGTTATGAACCACTACGGATGTTTTCATCTCTTTACCGTTGTCATCGATAACCAGAAACGTTTTCATATTTTCTTTGTCGATAATTAGTTTGATCTTTTTCCCGATTTTTTCCCCAGCCTGTTCTAAAATATTTTCTAATGTGTCGAAGTTTACTTCTATTTCTTTTATTCCTACAAAATATCGTATTCCACCTACAAATTTCACTATCATAGTTTTATCACCTCACTATCTATAAGTTAAAACCAAGCCCTGTCATTTTTTGTACATTCAATTTTTTTCTAAGTTCACTTTCAGAAATACCCGATTTTTTTGCAAGGATTTTCAGAGTTTTTTCTATATCCCATTTTGCCTGTTTAACAGCAGCTGAAACAATGTCATACCCAAAAATTTTTATAAGCGGGGTCAAATTTGAAAATGACGATTCAAGATTTTTTTCACATTTTTGATGGTTTACTTCTATTTTATCGATATATTTTGTTAATGCATCGCAGGCATTTTTTAAGAAATAAAGAGATTTTAGAGTGTAATGAACTATAATTGGTACAAATTGGTTTAATTCCAGATTTCCAAGGGAACAAGCGCTTGTTACAATAACATCGTTTCCAAACACCACATGAGAAAGCTGCATAACATATTCCGGAATTACTGGATTAATTTTTCCAGGCATTATGGAGCTACCTATTTGTACTGGTGGTGGTATTAATTCTCCAATAGCGGTGTGCGGACCACTTGACAATAGCCTTATATCGTTGGAAATTTTGTAAAGGTTAACGGCAGCAGATTTTAGTAAACCGTGGATTTCTGAGAAGACGTCTAAATTTTGTGTCATGTCAATTAAGTTTTCAGCTTTTGCTATTTTTACACCGGTTACCTGTCTGGTAATTTCTACAATTTTCAAGATGTAATCTTTTGGTGCACCAACGCCTGTTCCAATGGCAGTTCCACCTAAATTAACGCTTCTAATTCTTTCTTCAACTTTATTTAATCTCCACCTATCTCGAGCTAATGCGTCGGCCCATGCTCCAAATTCCTGCCCTAACATAATTGGGGGGCCATCCATAAGCTGTGTTCTTCCAACTTTTCTTATGGTATAATACTCTTTTTCTTTTTTTTGAATGATTTCTTGAAGTTTTATAACTGCCTGTATTAATTCTCTGAGCCTTAATATAACAGCTATTTTGCCCGCTGTTGGAAATGTGTCATTTGTGGATTGATGAAGATTTACGTGGTCAAATGGATTTACGAAATAACTTCCCAATTCTTTTCCAAGAATTTGGGAGGCACGATTTGCGATAATCTCATTAATGTTCATGTTGACTGCTGTGCCTGCACCACCAGAAAGTGGATCTACGATTATGCTCTTTTTTAACGTTTCCCATTCGTCGCATGCTTGAGTTATAGCATTTGCAATGTTTTCGGGTAAATAACCTAACTCTTTGTTTAGAATAGCTGCGGCTTTTTTGATCATAAAGTATGCCCATATGAATTTTTCATCAAACTGTTCGCCAGTTGTTGGAAAATTTTCAGTAGCCCTTTTCGAATTAATACCGTAAAAAGCGTTATCAGGTAGTTCAACTTCACCAAGATAGTCTTTTTCTTTTCTCATAATTTTTCACCACCTAAAAGTGGTTTCACCGCTCTGCTTAAAACTCCGTGAAGATAAGAAATGACTACCCCGTAATTTGTCATGGGAATTCCCAAACGTTTTGACATTCTGACGCGGCGCATCATGGCGTTTCTATTCATAACGCAACCACCACAGTGGATTATTAATTTTGCACCTGTAAGTTCTTCGAGTTCTGGCATATCAACACCTGCCCAGATTTTGAACTCCAGACTTGCTCCAGTATGGTTTATAAGCCATCTTGGAATCTTTACACGACCTATATCTTCTGTAAGAGGTCTATGGGTGCATCCTTCCATTATTATGACTTTATCACCGTCCTGGAGTTTTTCTATTTCTTTTACACTTTCTATAAAGTACTGAAGATCTCCTCTGTATCTTGACTCCAGTATAGAAAAGGTAGTAAGTGGAACATCTTCTGGAATGTCTGAGACTACTTTCATGACACTTTGAGAGTCTGTAACCACAAGTTTTGGAGTAATGCCAATATTTTCTATTGCATATCTTAATTCGCGTTCTTTTACAACTAACACTAACGCCTCTCTATCCAATCCTTCCCTTATAGCATGGACCTGTGGCATTATAAGTCTTCCTTTTGGAGCTCCAAGGTCAATTGGGACTACAAGAACCACAAGGTCTCCGCCATCTATCAGGTCAGAAAGGAATGGAATCTCGTCATCTGTGGGGATTATTTTTTTTAAAGTTTCAGCAATATTGTTTAGTCCTTTTTTTTCTTTTGCAGATACTATTAGTACAGGAACGTTGTACTTTTTTATGTACGAATTGGCGATTTCTTGAGAATTATCCTTTAATATATCTGCTTTGTTTACAACAATCATAAAAGGAATTTCCATTTCCAAAAAAAGTTTTGCTATTTTGTCTTCATATTCTGTGGGATAAGAGTCAACTATTAATATACTGGCATCTGCTCTATAAAGACTTTTTTTGGCCTTTTCGATTCTTAATTTACCAAGCGATCCGATATCATCTAAACCTGGTGTGTCAATGAAAGTAATCGGACCAAGTGAAGTGAGTTCCATACTTTTATAAACGGGATCTGTTGTTGTCCCGGCAACTTCACTAACAATTGAAACATTCTGCCCGATCAAAGCGTTCATAAAGGAAGATTTTCCAACGTTTCTCCTCCCGGTAATAGCTATGTATTTTCTAAATCCACCACTTGCAATCATTATCTCACCTTCCATCATTTGCCTTTTACTTAATTATATCAGATGGTGTGATATAATTCACTTAGGGAAATATGAATAGTATTAATTTTTGTGAGGAGGCAAGTAATGGATAGAGAATCTTTAATAAAAAGAATTGTAGAAGAAAAGGGAGATAAAGCAATTCCTGAACTGGTAAAATTACTTAAAGAAGGTGATTCTGAAGTTAGAGATATAGTTTCTGAAGCTCTATTTAAGCTGGGTAATAAAGCCAGAGAGTACCTGTTAAAAGAATTTCATGAAGGGTTAAAAGCTCAAAAAAAAGATGATGTTTATTTGCTTTACGTGGTGGATTTGTTAGGGGATTTTGGAGAGAGATCAATTGTTCCATATCTTTATAAATTACTTTCTTTTTATAGTTTTGAAGAAGCAGAGCTTATAATATATGAGGCACTTGCAAAACTTGGTGAAGGTGACAAAGTTTATGATATATTAAGGTTTTTTCTTCTGGAAGATACCGAGAGAGCTAAATTTGGAGCGCAGGCAGCAATTGCTCTTTCTTACATAGATCGACCAGAAATTGTTAAAGATCTTGTACAGGCTATAGAAAGTGGAATATTCAAAGGAGAAGAACTTGCAATACTGAAACAGGCCTTGTCTTTTGTTGTAATGAAAAATCCTATGTATCGAGAAATTCTCCTGACACTTGTTGGGGATAACATAGAAAAATATCTATATTAGGAGGCTTTATGATGTTCCTTAAAAGTTTTCAGGAGAAGTTTAAAGATAAGATTGATCAAAAAATTCAAAAAATTATGGATGATGGTATAAATGAAGCTTATTTTGAAGAACTTAAAGAAATTCTGGAATATTTAAAAAGCTTCGTATTGAGGCCTGGTAAAAGAATAAGACCTTTACTTGTAATATTGGGTTATTATGGATATTCTGACAAAAATTTAGAAGAAGATGTAATTTTAACTGTGGCAGCTGGTATTGAGATCATGCACGCTTTCTTGCTAATTCATGACGATATCATGGATAGAGCTCTGGAAAGACGTGGAGCGCCAGCGATGCATATTTTACTTCAGAAAAGATTTGAAAATCTGGTTAATAATGATCGAATAGGTGAAGATTTAGCTATAGTTTTAGGAGATATTGCAATGTTTTATGTTATAAAATCTCTGGCCTCGCTTGATATTCCGGACAAAAATATATTTATGAAAAGGTTTTCAGATTGTTATATAAAAACTGCTTATGGGCAGATATTGGATTCTTTGTATACGCTTCGTAATAACATCTCTGAAAAGGACGTTGGGATCTTCGAACAAATTGCAAAATATAAAACGGCTTATTATACCTTTTTTTACCCGTTAGTTATCGGTTTAATTTTGAGTGGAAAGTATACAGAAGAAGAAGAAAAAAAATTAGAAAAAGCGATTATTCCAGCGGGAATAGCTTTTCAAATACGGGATGACATTATAAGTAGCTTTGATGAAAACTCGGGGAAATCGTCTGATACGGATTTTTTAGAGGGGAAATTCACCTCACTCATTGAACTTGCTATAAAAAAAGTTGATAGAAGTTTTTTTGAAATTTTGTCCAAACCTCAAAAATCCTATGAAGATGTAACTTTGTTGAAAGAAAAAATTATTTACAGTGGGGCAATTCAAAAAGCAAAAGAAGTTATCAGTTATTTGTGTGGCGTATCACTTGAAAATTTAAAATATATAAACATGAAACATGAATATAGAGAAATTCTTGAAGAACTTGTTTCTGCCATTCAGAGGTGAATAATAATGCCAAATTTTCATACACATATACGATTTGGAATATTTTCTTATCCAATAATTCTTGTTATATATGAATTTGTTATAAGAATCGGCAGATTTGATTCTCCATCTTCCCAGGTTATTGCAATAGGTTTTTTAATATACATTTTGTCTTCGGATATGCCTGACATTGACCATAATCATTCATTTTTACATAAATTTATAAAATTACTTTTAATGGGGACAGCGGCGTATCTGGAGTTTGTTAACTCTTTTTTTATAAATATTTTTAAAATTTCTCATCTTTACGTTAGTTATTTTTCTATTCGTTTTTTTATTTCATTTACTTTTGCCTTATGTGTAGGAGCTCTTTATGAGATTGTGACACCTCGTCATAGGGGGCCATTACATACAGTACTTGCAGGACTAATTTATGGAACTATAGTGGCTACGGGTTATTGGTGGAGCTATAAAAATATTCCTGATACAGTATTTATTGGTACCGTTTCTATAACAGGCTATATTTCACATCTTGTACTTGATTCTTTATTTATGGAGAGAAATGGTGAATTAAAGGTTAGAAAAAGGGGAGATTAACTGTGTTTGTAATAGGAATAGGTGGCGGAACCGGTTCAGGAAAAACTACTGTGGCGCGAAAAATTAATGAAGTGCTGGGGAAAGAGAATTGTGAAATTTTACCAATGGATAACTATTATAAAGATATGGGCCATGTTCCATTTGAGGAAAGGAAAAAATATAATTATGATCATCCAGATATGATAGAACATACTTTGTTGATTGCTCATTTGAAAAAATTGCTTAAAGGCGAAAGAATAAAACTTCCTGAATATGACTTTGCTCTTTATACGAGAACTGGAAAATATATTGAACTTGAATCCAAACCTGTGCTTATAGTGGAAGGGATATTTGCACTTTACTATGAAGAGCTCAGGAGATATTATGATCTCAGTATATTTGTGGATGCAGAGAATGATGTGAGATTTATTAGACGTCTGGAAAGGGATATTAAAGAGAGAGGCAGAACTATGGAATCTGTAATTGATCAATATCTCAGCTTAGTAAAACCAATGCATGATGCATATGTGGAACCTACTAAAAAATACGCGGATTTAATAATACCAAGAGGAGGATTTAATGAAAAAGCGGTAAATGTTGTAGTTGAATTTATTTTTAAGAAAGTGATGAAGAAGTAATGCATGTATTTTCGTGTTTTGCTTGAAAATATGTTAAAATCTTGTTTAAGAAGTATTTGCCAATAAAAAAAGAGGTGATTTTAATGTATTATAAAGTTGCACGTGATCCTGTATACTCCGAAATATTCATGTACCCGTTGGAAATTCTTGCAGCTGATACTAACGCTTTGCAAAGATTAAGGTATCTTTCCCAGCTTGTTGGTGCTGAATATGTTTATCCTGGAGCTACACATACTCGATTTTCACATTCTCTGGGAACGATGCATATAGCCGGGATGTATGCTGAACACCTTTATGATCAAATTGAAAAAGTTCGAATTTTAAGACTTGCAGGGTTATTGCATGATATTGGTCATGGTCCTTTTAGCCATCAATTTGACGACGTGGTTTATAAAAGAATGCAGCTTGATGAGGGACATGATGAATATAGAAAAAGGATACTCCTGGAATATATGCCAGGTGCTATGGAAAAAATTTATAATCGTTCTCATAAGAAACTTCAAAAGGCTGTTCTTGAAGATATTGAAAATACTCTTGGAAAATGTTCAGATGATATAAAAAAGGATTTTAAAATGGTTATGGAATCTATAGTAGAGGTATTTGAAGGGGAAGAAAAGGGCACTGTGGATTTTGGGTTAATTCAAGGACCACTTGGAGCAGACAGATTAGACTTTGTCCTCCGTGATTCTTATTATGCAGGAACCAGAGGCTTTGGTACAGGTGCATTGGATAGGTTGATAAGAAATTCTTCCATATATAAATCGGAGAACAAAGAACTATTAACATACAACATAAAAGTAATAGATGAAATATACACTATCCTTTTTGGAAGGTTTATGATGTATAAAAATGTTTATTTTCATAAAACATCCAGAGCTGCTGATTTGATGATACAGGAACTTCTTGATTTTTCTTATAGACCCCTTAACCTTCCAAACCGGGTGAAAAATCTTGAAACTTTTATGGAATTAACTGATCAAAGGATAATTAATGAAATAGAAGTGATGTTTGAGAACATAGTTAGGGAATATACAGTGGATTCTTTTGAGATTACTAAAGAGAAAATATTGAACTATGAAATAGATTTGCAGGCAATAGAGTTGGATGTTGTTATGGCGTATGAAATTATCCAGAAATTAAAATCCAGAGAACTCTGGAAAACGATTCTTGAGGCGCCGTTTTCCGTTGAAGGAATAGATCCTTCAGTTGCAAGTCAGGGACTTGCAATGGATATTCTTCAGAAAATAAGGTTGAGACTTGAGAAGGCAGTGGAAATCGCAGAAGAAGAGGATAAAGAGGAATTGTCCATGGTTTTATCAAATTTTGATGAGATATTCAGAGTGGATACTCCGTATAAATTGACATTGGTACATCCGGAGGAATTTTTGAAGAGTAACATCTATATATATGATTCATGGAAAAACAAAATTCTAAGTTTTGATGAGTATGTAAGGCAATACCCTGCATATGATTTTATGAGTAGTAATTTAATTCAAATAGTAAGAGTCTATGTAACAAAAGATATAAGGGATTTGCTTGAAAAATATAATATAGTTCCAAAACTAAAGACTGAATTGACCACCAGATGGTAGGGGAGGTCACTGTAATGGTTTTACTATTTGATGTGGGAAACACACATACTACTTTAGCGGTTACAGAGGAAGGGAAAAATTTTTCAACCTGGCGGATTTCTACGAAATCTATACAAACGGAAGATGAACTCTATGCTTATGTAAAATCTCTTATCAAAGTTGATGCGCACATTGAAAGATTAGTGATATCATCTGTTGTTCCACAAATAAATCATGTTTTTGAATTTTTTTCAAAAAAATATTTAAAGAGTGAAGCTATTTTTGTTGATGCAAGGAGATTTCCACATCTAACGTGGAACGTTAAATTTCCAGAAGAGATAGGTGCAGATAGAGTAGCAAATGTGATTGCGAGCTGGAAAGACTATGGAAAAGACTGTATTATAGTGGACTTTGGGACGGCAACTACAATAGAAATACTTCGCGATGGTGTTTATGAAGGTGGTTCTATAATCCCTGGGTTTTATATGATGATTAACGCTCTTTTTAAAGGGACTGCTAAACTTCCTATGATAGAGATAAAGCCGTTTAGTTCATTTGTAGGAAAAGATACAGAAAGCAACATAAAAATTGGAGTTATAAATACTGTTTTAGGTGGCATAAGGTATGCGATAGATGAAATAAAAAAGGAGTTAAATTTTCCAGAAAGCACTTATATAATTTTAACTGGTGGACAGGCTTTGCTTGTTGAAAACTTTTTTAGAAAACATTACAAGTTACAATACATTTTCGATCAGGATTTGACACTTAGGGGGATATACTATTTTTATGAAAGCGTTATTAATAAATCCATGGATTGAAGATTTCGCAGCTTACGATTTCTGGTTGAAACCGTTAGGTTTGCTTTATGTTGGTTCATATTTAAAAAAATTAGGTTTTGAAGTATTTTTAATTGATCTTATGAACCGGCATGATAAAAGATTACATGATTATGTCCAGGTTCCAAAAGACAAATTTTATAAAACAGGAAAATTTCCTTATACAAAAATCGAAAAGCCATCTGTATTATCATTTGTTCCACGAACATATAAAAGGTATGGTGCACCCAAGGAGTATTTTTATGATAAACTTAGAGAAATAGGAAAAGTTGATATAGTTTTTGTTACTTCTACATTAACTTATTGGTATCCGGGATACTGGGAAACTATAAAAACAATTAAACAGGTTTTGGGTAGAAAAGTACCTATTGTTTTTGGAGGGTTTTACGTTAGAAATTTACCGTACCACGCTAAAAAATCAGGAGCCTACATTTTTTCCAGCAGCGAATTAAATTTGCTTCCGAAAGTTTTAAGTAATTTGTTGGACGTGGATCTTTCAGTTGAGGTGTTTGATTGGTTTGAAGAGCTGGAACCAGCGTATGACCTGTATGAAAATGTAGGATATCTTGTTCTTACTACTACACTTGGTTGTACTTTTAGATGTACTTATTGTATAGCCCATAGAATCTGGAATAAAATCAAATTTAGAGAGATATTTCGCACTGTTGAAACAATAGAAAAATATGTAAATTATTTCGATGTAAAAGATGTGGTTTTTTTTGATGATGCGATACTTGTAAATTCGCATAAACATTTTAAACCGTTGTTAAAAGAACTTATAAAAAAAGATTTGAAAGTGAATTATCATCTTCCAAATGGTATACATGCCAGACTTTTGGATAAAGAAACTGCGGAACTTTTAAAAGAAGCGGGATTTAAAACTATAAAACTGGGATATGAAACTTCTGGAGATTTGCAAATTAAGACAGGTGGTAAAGTTGTTGATAGGGATTTAATAAAAGCGGCCAGGTTGTTAAGAGATGTCGGTTTCACAGAAAGAGAAGTATCTGCGTATATAATGATTAATATCCCGGATCAGAAAGAAGAAGAAGTTGTTCAGGCAATGAAAATTTGCAGGGAAGAAGGGATAGGGTTTTCTCTAAATGAATATACGCCAATCGTTGGAACAGATGATTGGATAGAGCTGGTAAACAAAGGAGCACTCAGGGGGAATGAAGATCCTGTTTTGTTGAATAACACGGTTTTACCATTTTGGTGGAAGTATGGAATGGATGAAAAAAAGATACAGTTTTTAAAACAAAAAGCAAGAGAGTTAAAAAGTTAAGTAATAAATACAAGGGGGATTATGGTGAACATAGTTGGAAAAGTTTTTGAAAACTTGGCTATAGGTTTTGTAGCTGTTATACTGGTAGTTTACCCACGAGAGTACTTTAAAGCATACATAATAACAAGATTTGGAGATGATACTCCCAAAAAGTTAGGAAGGCTTTCTTTAAACCCTCTGGTGCATCTTGATCCTATTGGTACAATAGCGTTTATAATGTTTAACTTTGGATGGTCGAGGCCAGTTCCGGTTATTCCAATGCGATTAAAAAATCCAAGGAAGGCTCTTTTAATAATTTCAGTTTTTGGTCCAATTCTTGGTGCAATAACGTTTATTGTCTATGGTATAATAGCAAAAAGAGTGGAAAATTACTATTTATTTTCTACGTTTTATAGAGCAGCAAAATGGAGTTTGACGTATGCGCTGTTGTCTTTGTTTCCTATTCCACCGCTGGATGGTTCGAGAATTTTAGGTGTAATTCTCCCGGAAAAATATATCGACTGGTACATCAAGTATGAAGTTTATGGAGTGTTATTCTTATTAGGATTGCTATTATTATGGGTATTACCGCTAATTATGAGTCCTTTTATAAATGTTATTGAAAGCTTAACAAATTTTATAATATATGGAGGGTGAGCAAGATGAACGAAAAAATAAGGGAACTTGAGGGGTTGGTTGATAGGCTTCTTCAGAAATATGATGAATTAAAAAAAGAAAACGAGGATTTATGGAAAGAATTAAATGCAGCTCTGGAGCGCGCCAATCAGCTTGAGCAGGAAAAAAATGAATTGGAGATGCTTATTAAAACAAATGAAGAAAGCGTGGATAATCTTCTGGGAAAAGTGAAAAGTCTGTTAGGAGCATTATCGGAGATAAATGGTGAAGAAAACGCTTAATATTGGCTCAAAAAGGTTTATAATTGAAAGTGACAGTGGTGAAGAAATTTTGAATTACATCGAAAAAAAGGTGTCCGAATTAAAAGAAAAATATAGAGATATCTCGTCAACTGATGAGATATTATTGGCTATGTTATGTGATATTGCTGAAGAATATTATATATATGTTGAGAGAACCAATAAGATTATAAAGTCTATTAGTGATAAGGTTTCAAAGAAGATAGGGGGAAACTTTATTGAAGATAGGTCTTTTTGATTCTGGCATTGGCGGCGTTTCTGTATTAAAGAAGTTAGCATATTTAAACGGAGCACATTATATATATGTTGCTGATACTGACAGAGCACCATATGGTATTAAAACTACAGAAACTCTGGAACGATATATATATGAAATATTGAGTTTTCTTCACCAAAAAGGAGTTTCGAAAATATTTGCCGCATGTAACACCACCGATTCTATAATTTTAGAGAAAAATATAAATCCCGGAATAGAATATCACAGTATAATAGAGGCGGGAGTATGTGCCGTTAAATCGGATATGGTTGGAATTATAGGAACAAATATAACTGTTCAAAGCGCAACATATAAAAGTAGACTGGAGCAATTGGAAAAAAGGGTTTTTCAAAAGGCTACGCAGCTTTTTGTTTCGCTTGTAGAAGAAGGCATTTTTTACGGAAGAATGGTGGAAGCTGTTGCGAATTTTTATTTAACTCCGCTAAAGAAAAAGAATATAGAAGAATTGATCCTTGGTTGTACACATTTTCCATTTTTAAAAGGAATTATTTCAAGAGTATTGCCCAACGTGAGAATAATAGATCCTGCTGAAGAACTTTCACATAATATAAGTGTGTCAAAAGAAAAGAGAGCATTTGTAGATTTTTATGTTACAGGAAGTTCTAAAGAATTTGAAAGAAAACTTAGACGTATAAATTTCAGAATACCATACAGGGTTCATAATCTTGATGTAAAACAAATTGAAAAGAAGGTGTATACTTTTGAAAAAGCTGGTAATATTAACCGGGTTATCCGGAGCGGGTAAATCAACAGCCATGGGATTGTTAGAAGATTTAGGCTTTTACTGTATAGACAATTTTCCGCCGGTATTAGTTGATAAACTACTACCGGCTTTGTCTATTAATATAGAGAATCTTGTGCTTGTTATGGATGCAAGAAGTGGATACATAGAGAAATTAGTAGAAGTTGTTAATACAGTGAAAAGGAAATATTCTAACATAGTTCAGGTGATTTTTTTGATGGCAAAAAAAGAAGTTTTAATGAATAGGTTTGCACATACTCGAAGAAATCATCCGCTTTTAAAAGAATTCCATTCGCTGGAAAAAGCTGTAGAAAATGAGATTGAAAGAACTTCACCGTTAAAGGAAATGGCGGACATAATTATAGATACATCTTTTTTAAATCCACATGAGCTTAGAGAGAAGTTGAAAACATTTTTGGAAAAATTTTCTCAGGTTTTTTCTGTTAGGTTTGTAAGTTTTGGGTTTAAGTATGGAATACCTCTGGATGTTGATTTTATCTTCGATGTTCGCTTTTTTCCAAATCCTTTTTATATTAATGGTCTTAGAGATAAATCTGGTAAAGATAAGGAAGTAAAAGAGTTTATGTATATGACAGAGGGTGTGAAAGAATATTTGAGAATGATGGGAGAGCTTGTAAAATTTGCAGTTCAGAAATATGAAAACGAAGGTAGAATGGAGATAAATGTAGGTATAGGGTGCACAGGGGGGCAGCATAGATCTGTGTTTTTTGCTGAAGAATTAGGTGAAATATTTTCTGAAAAGTTTAATGTCACGGTCGAACACAGGGATGTGAAATAGGATGAGAATAGTGACAGTAGGTGGTGGTACGGGAATTTCTACATTGTTAAAAGGGCTTAAACAATTTCGCGAGATAGAGTTGACAGCGGTTGTTACAGTTACAGATGAAGGGGGAAGTTCTGGTATAATACGTGAAGAATATTCCGTTCCACCTCCAGGCGATATAAGAAACAATTTAGTCGCACTGGCAAAAGATGAAGAGATTCTTGGAAAATTGTTTAATTATAGATTTTCAAATGGGTTCCTTTCTGGGCATACAGTTGGCAATATTATCCTTACTGCATTGTCAAAGATTACCGGTAGCTTTACAAAGGCTATAGAATTAACTTCTGAGGTTTTAGCAATTGAAGGGACAGTTTTACCAGTTTCAGAATCTTTGATCAGGTTAGTTGCAGTTTATGATGATGGAACAATTTCTGTGGGAGAAAAGGAGATAATGAATCAAAAAAGAAAAAAGATAGTAAATATATATATTGACAAACCAGATGTTTTTATTCTTCCAGATACAAAAGATGCACTCGAGAACGCAGATGTGATAGTTTTTGGTCCAGGAAGTTTGTACACCAGTATAGTTTCTAATATAATAGTTAATGGTTTTAGAGAAGCAGTAAGAAAGAACAAACGTGCAAAAATAGTGTTCGTGGCAAATTTAATGACTCAGAGTAGTGAAACATACAACTTAACTCTTTCAGAACATGTTAAAATAGTGGAAAAGTATCTTAAAAGAGAAATGGACATTATTATTGTTAGCTCTTCGAAAATACCTGAAGAAATTTTAAAGAGTTATGAAAAGGAGAATTCAATCCCGGTTAAAATAGATATGAATGATCAAAGGGTAATAGCTACTGATTTGTGCGATATAATTAAGGATGTAGATGGACGATTGAAATTGAGACACGATCCAGATAAAATTGCGAAGGTCATTTTAGAACATGTGAGGAGATATTGAAATGAGGTACACTTTTTCAGAAGATGTTAAAGGAGAAATTTGCCAGTTGGATATTTCGACTACAGAAGAAGCCAAAAGTGAGATAATAGGTTATTTAAAAGCAAAAGGTACAATAACCAAAACATCAGTAGAGATGTTTGTGAAGATAGAAGTAGGTTTTATTCCTTCTGCTCGAAGAATCATGAATCTTATGAATATTATAGAAATTGATAAGAAAAAGCTTACCATGATAAAAAATAAACTTAAAAGAAAGAGGGTTCAAATATTCATTCCCATATCGGTTCTTGAAAAATTGCGTATATCGCCAATGAATCTCCCAGAATATATTTTTAATGATGTAGGTTTATTTTCATGTTTTTTAAGGGGAGTCTTTGTTGCGAGTGGTTCGTTGACTGATCCATCTAAGAGTTATCATTTTGAGATAGTTTCGTATAATGAAGATCTTTTGAATAAATTGAAAATCAAAATTAATGAATTTTTAGGGATTTCTGGGAAGGTAGTTAAATTAAATTATAATTTCAGGTATTATGTTAAACGAGCTCGTGATATAATAGAGTTGTTATATTTTATGGGGGCTCAAAGAGCTGCGGACAAAATGGAAAGGATAGTTCAATCGCGAGAAATAAAGAGTGACTTTAATAGGTCACTAAATTTTTTGTCTGCTAATGCGAAACGTACAGGAGAAAGTAATGCCAGGCAGATAGAGGTAATTAGTGAAATTATAAATCGTTTTGGAATAGAAGTTTTGCCAGAGGAACTTAGAAACATAGCTCTTGCAAGACTCGATAACGAAGATTTGAGTCTTTCAGAACTTGGTCAGCTTTTTGATCCACCTTTAACAAAAACTATGGTGTATAATAGGCTGAAAAAAATTTTTAAGATTCATAAAGAATTAACAAATAACAAATAGAATAGTGAGGTGGCATGGTGAAATGTCCTTTTTGTGGACATGAAGAAACAAGGGTATTAGATTCTCGAGTAGATTCAAGTGGTTTTACAATTCGAAGAAGAAGAGAGTGTCTTCAGTGCAAAGCGAGGTTTACAACGTACGAGAGATACGAATCTGGGCCGGTATTTGTTGTAAAAAAAGATGGAAGACGTGAAAAATTTAATAGGCAAAAAATACTTAATGGTGTTATGAAAGCGTGTGAAAAAAGGCCTGTTCCTTTAGAGAATATGGAAAAAGCAGTGGATACTGTGATAAGCAAATTGCAGAAATCTGGTAACCTTGAAGTTTCTACTGCTGAAATAGGAACGCTTGTTATGGAACAGCTTAAGGCTCTTGATGAAGTTGCCTATGTCAGATTTGCGTCGGTGTATAAAGATTTTAGAGAAATTGATCAGTTTCTTGAACTTGTTGAAGAATTAAAAAATCAAAAATAGAAGATTTAGGAGGTGCTAATATGGCAAAAAGCAAAGATACTATTTTTCTTACTAAAGAAGGATATGAAAAATTAAGACGTGAACTTGATACATTAAAGGAAAAGCTTATGTTTGAAATAGCTGAAAGAATAAAAGAAGCAAGAGAGTTAGGGGATCTTTCTGAAAATTCAGAATATCAGGAAGCCAAAAATGAACGGGGAAGAATAGCGGCTCGAATTAATGAACTGGAAAATATGTTGTCAAAAGCAGAGGTTATATCCGACCTGGATACAAATACTGTTAACATAGGTAATTGGGTAATCATAAAAAACCTGGATACAAGTGAGCAGACAAAGATTCAATTGGTTACACCTCACGAGGCGGATGTTTTTAATAACAAAATAAGTATTGAATCTCCACTTGGAAGGGCGCTTGTAGGAAAAAGAATGGGAGAAGTAGTTAAGATAAAGGCTCCAAAAGGAGCTTTTAAATATGAAATAATAGGTATACAGGTTTAGGAGGGATAGTTTTGCTTAAGGAGTTTAAAGAACAACGTCTTAAAGAGATTTCTGAGATTCGAAAAGCAGGGATAAATCCATATCCTTACAAATTTAATAAAACACATAGTAGTAAAGATATTATAGAAAATTTTTCTCGATTAGAAAACGGACAGGTAGATGAAAAATCATTTGTTGCGATTGCCGGGAGAATTATGTCTTTAAGAAAGCATGGAAAGAGCGCGTTTTTTCATTTAAAAGATTTTGAAGGTAGAATACAGGCCTATATAAGAAAAGACATGGTAGAGGAAAGAACTTTTGACTTTTTCAAAAAATATATTTCCATAGGTGATATTGTAGGGATAAAGGGGAATGTTTTTAAAAGCAAAACTGGTGAAATTACAGTTTTGGTGAAAGAAATAGAGCTGTTGAACAAACCACTTAGACCTATGCCAGAAAAATGGCATGGAATAAAAGACAAAGAATTGCTATACAGACAGAGATACGTTGATATGATAGCTAATGATGAGACAGTTAAACGATTTAAAATACGGTTTGAAGTAATCAAACTTATAAGGGATTTTCTCAACTCAAAAGGGTTTATAGAGGTAGAAACCCCAATCCTTGAGCATGTTACTGGAGGAGCATCTGCCAGACCGTTTGAAACTCGTTTGAACGTGTTTGATATTCCGATGTACTTAAGAATAGCAACTGAATTATATTTGAAAAGATTTATTGTTGGTGGTTTTGAAAAAGTTTACGAGATAGGAAAAAACTTTAGGAATGAGGGGCTATCTTATAAGCATCACCCGGAATTTACATCAATAGAGGTGTATCAGGCATATGCAGATTATAACGATATGATGGAACTTACTGAAGAATTAATAACGTTTATAGTAGAAAAGATTTTTGGAACGACAAAAGTTAATTATCAGGGTATAGAAATCGATTTTACAAGGCCATGGAGAAGGGTAAAAATGCGAGACTTTATAAAGGAACACCTTGACGTTGATATACTGGAAGATTCTAATGAAAAACTTTTAGAAACGCTAAAATTCCATGAGGTAGAAGTGGAGATTAACGATAGAGGACATATGATAGAAAAATTGTGGGATCTTGTTGAGGACAAAGTAGTGCAACCAACGTTTCTTTTAGAGCATCCTGTTGAGATATCACCACTTGCAAAGCGACACAGAGAAGATCCCCGTGTAACTGAAAGATTCGAATTGATCATTTATGGACGGGAAATGGCCAACGCTTTCAGTGAGCTAAATGATCCTGTTGATCAATACGAGCGATTTTTAAAGCAAATGGAACTTCGTGAAGCAGGAGATGAAGAAGCACAAATGATGGATAAAGATTTTGTAAGGGCTCTTGAGTATGGAATGCCACCTACTGGTGGTCTGGGAATAGGTATAGATAGACTTGTAATGTTGCTCACAGATTCTCCAACAATTCGTGATGTTATTGCTTTTCCACTTGTAAGGCCTGTATCTTTTGAAGAGGAAGAAATGGAAGTAGAAAGGGGAGTAGAAGAATGAGAAGATGGTTTGAGAAAACAAGGGAAGTTATTATCTGGGCAATTGCTATAGCGTTTGTAGTGGGAATAGCTTTATGGTCATTAACTTCTTATTTTTACGGAAGAAAGCAAGGAAATGTTAAATACACTGTCAACGATGCAGTTGCTTATTTAACAAAAGATGGGACTGCTCTTGAAAATTCGACTTATTGGGTTTTTCCATGGGAAGTTGAAACTTCTTATAATCAGGCGTTATCTTATTATAAAATTTCCAATATTGATCCAATATTTGAAGAACCTATGTTAAAAACCTCAGTTTTAAATGATCTTTTAAACACAAAACTAATTTTGTATTATAGCGAAGCAAACAAAATTCACCCTTCAAAAGATGAGATTAACGCAGAATTAAAAAAACAGGTTGACCAGATTAATCAAAATAAACAATTGGTGGAATACATAAAGCAGAAATATGGAAGCGTTAGCAATTATGAAAAGCAAATCGAACCTGATGTGGAAAAATATCTTACTGTAAATAAGGTAAAAGAGACTATAGGCAGTGTTTCAGAAGAAGAGATAAAAAAATACTATGAGGAAAATAAGGAGGCATTGGTGCAAAAATATGACAACGCCAATGTTGATTATGTATATTTCACCAGCGATGCGAGTGCTCAAAAATTTATTCAAGATGCAATGATGATAGGATTTCAGCAAGCTGCAACTAATATGAATGTGGATGTTAGAAACATCGCGCAATTTAAGAGAGGATTTGTGCCGGAAGAGTATGAAAGAAGTATATTTAGTGGAACAAACACAATGGTGGGTCCTGTTCCTATAGGAAATAGTTTTTTTGTATTTAATGTAAAAGATGTTAAAACTGTTGATACATTCGAAAAATTTTCTCTTTCCAGTGGATATCAGGATATTCTGAATAAACTTAAGACAGAAAGATTCAATAGTAAAATTGAAACTTTTAGAAATGAAAATAACATTGATTTTGTCATCACTGATCCAGTATACAAAACATGGAATCTTGTACTTAACACTTCCGGGAAAGATTTAATAGATGTTTATAAGCAGTTGTATGAAACAGTTTTTGATGGAACAAGCGTTAATACCCAAACACCTCTTGAAATCCAGACGGCATTTATAACACTTGTGGATAAGATGCGTTCTGCTACTGAGATAACAGACGATCCCAACTTTAATATGGTATTGCTTGATGCAGAAAAAGATGCAAAAAAGGTAATAGAGAACGTTTATAATGAATACTCGAGTTCATTTAACGCTGCCAAAAAAATGAAAGAAATTCATCCAGAAAATACAAAAGTGCTTTACAATTATTATGGATTGCTCTATTCTCGTATAAAACCGTATCTTGAATACGGTATGATGCAAAACGTTGTTAATGATTTTATAGATCTTTACAATGGATTTAATACAATAGCAAATGCTACAGACGCAACTCTTGACATGAAGGCAGAAGTGTTATACAACCTTTATGAAATAAACAAAATGCTTGGAGACGCTACAACAGCCAGAGTTTACCTTGAAAAGCTTCAAAAGGCAACACCAGATTACATGGATTATGATTCGGCTTATTCAGAGCTTGATACCATGCTCTCATCTACTTCGACTGAAAACAAATAATTTGAAGATAAAATTGCCTATTTATACAGTTAAGGCTCCAGTGTCAGATACTGGAGCCTTTTATTTATATTTTTTTATATGTTTTGAAATGTTGGGCTCTAAAAAAATTTCACTTGCTTTTTTCTAATTCAGAGAGCCTATCTTTTGCAAAATCTACTATTTCACTTATATATTCTTCTGAAAAATCTAATTTAATACCAGCAATTTCATAAATTTTGTCAATAGGGACTTTATAACCTGATTTTAAAAATTGGATATAATTTTCTACAGTGGCTTCTGGAGCTTTAACATAATTTTTATAAATAGCAAGAGCTCCGAGTTGCGCCATACCATATTCTATGTAATAAAATGGTGCCTGGAATATGTGAAGCTGAAACATCCATCTTGTTTTCTTTTCAACATCAAGTCCACTCCAGTCAACACCTTTGTTAAATTTATCCATTAAAGTGCCGAAATAGTTATCACGTTCTTCGGGTGTGTGGTCTGGATTTGTATAAATCCAGTGTTGAAATGCATCAACTGTCATGCACCATGGAAGAAATAATAAGGCATTTTCCAATTCTTCAATCATAGCTTTTCTGAAGTCTTCATTATCATTGTAATATTCGTTCCAGTAATGAAGTGTAAGAAGCTCCATGGTCATTGATGCAAGTTCGGCGATTTCCATTCTAATTGGTCTGTAATACATGATAGGAATATTGACTGTTTCAAATGTATGCATTGCATGTCCAGACTCATGTAATAAAGTTCTCACGTCGCCGCTTTGACCGGTTGCATTCATAAATATAAATGGAGCACCTGTTTCAGGAAGAGGATAGTTGTAACCTCCAGGCGCTTTCCCTTTTCTGTTTTCTAAATCAAGTAGTCCGGAGTTTTTCATCATTTCAAGCCTTTTTCCGAAAGTTTGATTTACTTTTCCCAGGGTTTTAATTGCTTTAACTATGAATTCTTCTGTACTATGAAACGGTTTCAAAACTCTGCCATCAGGATCAACTGATGTATCCCATGGTTTTACAGAATCGATTTTTAATTTTTGGGCTCTGCTTTGCATTCTTTCAATGGAAAAAGGAACTACCTTTTTTTCAACTGCTTCATGGAATTTGAAAAGGTCATCTGGGGTATACTCGAATCTACCTTTTAGTTTGTGAATATAATCTCTATAATTGTCAAATCCAGCATTTTTGGCCTGCTTTATGCGAATTTCTTTCAAAGTGTCAAAAAGTTCATCAAGTTCTTTCTTTTTCGAAAGTAAACCTTCGTATCTTTTCTTCCAGGCTTCCTCTCTTATATTTCTGTCAGGGTCCTTTAAATAAGGGGTAAGTTGCTGCAGTGTTTTTTCTTCACCTTTAAATTTAACGGTAATGCTTCCGTAAATACTTCCATATTTGTTTGCAAGTTTTCTTTCCTCTACCTGCAATTTTACATTTTCTTCTCTATAAAGTTTTGTATTATTAGATATTATCTCTATCATTAATTTATATTTTTCAGGTAAAAGATCCTTTTGTGCCGACGTTTGAATCTTTTTTTCGAATTTAAATGTATAGGGTTTTAATTTTGCAACTACATTTGCAAAATAGTTGTTAAAATCATTGATGTACTTTTTATTATCTGCATTGCAGGTCATTTTAATATATCGCCATCCCATTTCTTCTGAGACAATGTCGTTTATCTCGGTAAATTTTTCAACGAGTTCAATTATATCTTCAGGGGAGTTAATAGGAGATTCCAGGAGTTTTTTTAATTCAGAAATTATCTCTTCCGGGGAAGTTGAGTTAATGTATGGATAAAACTTTCTTTGCTTTTTCTGGATAGTTTCGTTTGTATATACCATGATTTCCCTCCTTTAAAATCAGAGTTGTGATTTTGAAATTACGGGAGTCTTCCAGTTTCCAAAACGTACAAATAACCAGGCAAGAATGAGTGCCAGAATATTGCTAATAATCATTGCATAAAATAATCCAATAAAACCGTACTTTGCTGACATAATTCCGATTAATGGAACACGAATTCCCCATAAGCGTGTTATATCTATTATCATAGATTGTTCGGTTCTTCCAGCTCCTATGAGGGTATTAGTGAAAACTGTCATTGAAGTGAAAAATGGAAGGGAGAAAGAGACATATTTGAAAAAGATATTTCCAACTTTTATAACTTCTGGATCGTTTATAAAAAATTTTGTTAACGATCCCCCAAAGAAAAATGTTAGAGAACTAAGAAAAAAGACTATAGAAAAATTCACCAGGAAAGCTACCTTAACAGTTTTTTCAGCATTTTTCACATCTTTTGCACCTAAAAATTGACCTATCATTGTAGTTACCGCACTCCCAAGTCCAAATGAAATCATTGTTATTATGCTTATTATTCTATTACCCACTCCATAAGCGCTAATGACGGCGGGACCAAAGCTTGAAACAAATCGCATAATTATTGTAAATCCTAAGGATGTAACACTCATACTGGCTGAGCCAGGAAATCCTATTCTTAATACCTTTTTTATTAGCCACCATTTTGGGTATAAATCTTTAAAATGTATTTTAAATCCTCGAGTACCTTCAAAAAGATGATATGCAGAAATAATTCCAGCAATACCACGAGCTAAAGTTGTAGCCCAGGCAGCTCCACTTACCCCAAAACCTGGTATAATCCAGAATCCAAATATGAAAATAGGATCAAGTATAATATTAATAACAGTTGATAGAAACATTATTTTCATTGTGAACTTTGAATCGCCCCATCCGCGAACTATAGAGGTTGTAGTATTAAATATAAATCCAAGAGGAAGTCCGAACATTATTATTCTGAAATAACTTATAGCATAAGGGACAATTTGAGAGCTTCTCGGCCCGACAATGGCTGTTATAACAGGTTTCGAGATAATTATTCCAAGAATAGAAATGCCTGTCCCTATTACAAAGCTTACAAGAAGACTCTGGCCAGCTGCTCGTTTTGCATTTTCTTTATCTCTGGCTCCTGTGTACTGTGCTACTAGTGCTACACCAGCATTTGAAAAACCTATAGAAAAAGATATAAACACAAATAGCAAGGGCCATACAACAGTAGGGGCAGAAAATTCTATTTTTCCTAATTTTCCAAGAAAGTATGCATCAACTACGTTATAAAAAGTTTGCATTAGATTTGATACAACCATTGGCCAGCCTAATAAAAACAACGAAGAAATAATAGTCCGGTTGAATATATCAACTCTGTTTGAATTTACTTTAGCCAAACAATAGTCCTCCTTTTTGGTTAATGAATTTTCTGATGTTCATTGTCAATTATATTTGTTTTTTCAGAATATTTTTTTACATATAGGTAACTTTCACATACTGATATTTATTCGTATTACTAACAATTTTACCATTTTTATGATATAATTCAAAATTGGAGGTGGTAAGTATGAATTACAGGAAAGTAGGTAAATGGGGTTTAAAAATCAGCGAGCTTTCACTTGGTTCATGGATTACCTTTGGTAATCAACTTGATATTGCCGGGGCAAAAGAGATAGTAAGAGAAGCTTTCAAAAGTGGAATAAACTTTTTTGATACAGCAGAAGCGTATGCTAATGGTATGGCAGAAGCAATGCTTGGTGATATATTAAAAGAATTTAAGAGAAGTGACATAGTAGTTTCTACAAAAATATTCTGGGGTGGCAACGGTCCAAATGATAGAGGATTATCAAGGAAGCATTTGTTAGAGGGTATATGGGCTTCATTGAAAAGACTTCAGCTTGATTATGTTGACATTGTTTATTGCCACAGGCCGGATCCAGAAGTTCCTATTGAAGAAACGGTTATGGCCATGGATTACATTGTTAGAAATGGATTGGCTCTGTACTGGGGAACGTCAGAATGGAGTGCAGAAGAACTTGAAGAGGCCCATAAGGTGTGTGAAAAGCTTAACTGTATTCATCCTGTAGTGGAGCAACCACAGTATAATATGCTTGTAAGAGAGCGAGTGGAAAAAGAGTACCTCCCAATATATGAAAAGTATGGGATGGGGCTTACTACATGGAGTCCTCTTGCTTCTGGTGTTTTAACAGGAAAATATAACAATGGTATACCGGAAAATTCAAGACTGGCAAAGTTTCCGAATTTGAGAAAACATTTAGAGGAAAAAGGAATGCTGGGAGAAAAGGTGTTTGAGAAACTTAGAAAGCTTCAAAAAATAGCTGATCAGCTTGATGCAAAACTTTCCCAGCTTGCTCTTGCCTGGTGTTTATTAAATCCTAATGTGAGCAGTGTAATTCTTGGAGTTACCAGTATTGAGCAATTGCATGAAAATCTTAAGGCCATTGAAATAAAAGAAAAGCTTTCTCAGGATGTTATTGATGAAATAAAAGAGATTCTGGAAGATGAATGAGGAAATTTTAGTTATTTTATTGAGTAAAAGGAGGATTTTTAATGGATAATTTAAACTTCACAAGCAACATAGATAGATATGTGGAACTGTTGTTGAAAATAGGGCTTAATTTCCAGGAAGGTCAGAGACTTTTTGTAAGGGCTCCAATTGATGCAAGAGTTTTAGTGGAAAAAATTGTTGAAATGGCTTATGATTTAGGAGCTTATGATGTGTATGTGAAATGGTCTGATGAGAAAGTTACCCGGCAGCGTTTGAAAAAAGCACCTGAAGAAGCCTTAAAAGAAGTTTACAGCTGGGAGATCGATGCGGCAAAAGATATGCTTGATAAAAAGGCTGCTTTTTTAAGTATTACAGGAGGAGATCCTGATATATTAAAGGATGTTCCAACTGAAAGGATATCTATAGCAACAAAAGCGATTAACAATGCTATGAAAGAAGTATCAAGAAGAGTGATGTCGAATGAGGTAAGCTGGTGTGTAATAGCGAATCCTACAGAAGCCTGGGCGAAGAAAGTGTTTCCGGGTGATAATAAAGCGTTGGATAAATTATGGGAATATATTTTAAAAGCTTCGAGAGTAGAAGGAATTGATGATCCTATAAAAGAATGGTATCAACATATAGAAAAGTTACAAAATGTTACTGAATTTTTAAATAAAATGCAGTTTGATTATCTTCATTATGAGGGACCAGGTACAGACTTAACTGTAGGACTTCCAGAGGAACATCTGTGGATTTCAGGTGCTCAAACAAATAAAGATGGTATAGTTTTTGTACCCAACATTCCAACAGAGGAAGTTTTTACTGCTCCCCATCGTGACTTAATTAACGGTGTTGTAAAAAACAGCAAGCCTCTTGTGTATGCTGGAAATGTAATTGATAACTTTGAACTTGAATTTAAAGATGGAAAAGTTGTAAGATTCAAAGCTGAAAAAGGGGAGAAAATTTTAAAAACGATTTTAGAGACTGATGAAGGGGCCTCATATCTTGGCGAAGTTGCACTGGTTCCTGTCAATTCTCCTATATATAAAATGAACACAGTTTTTTACAACACATTATTTGATGAAAACGCTGCATCTCACTTTGCTTTTGGAAGAGCATATCCAACGTGTTTAAAAAATTCTGAAAGATTTTCTGAAGAAGAATTAAGAAAAAGAGGTCTGAATATTAGTATTACACATGTTGATTTTATGATAGGAAACGAAAATATGAGAGTAACTGGCTATAAAGATGATGCTCCTACGGTAATAATGGAAAATGGTTTATGGGTAATTTAATTTTCTAATTACAAAATCTGCCCCGTTTATCGGGGCAGATTTTTTTGTAAATGCAAAATTTGATAAGAATAATAATTGTAATAGTTTTAGTGTTTTTATAGATCGTTTATTTTGTTCCTTTTTAGAAATATTATTAATATAGAGAATAACAACCACAGTGAAGGAACTAAAATATGGTTTTTGTACACAGAGTATCCATACGGGATTCTAAGTGCATCAACTATATAAGTGGATGGAATAACAGAGGATATAAAAGAAATAATAGGAGACGAATTTTTTACGTTGAAATAAAACCCTCCCATGAACATAAAAACTTGAAAAAGTATATTTCCAAGAACGACAGTAGATTCCGGATTTTTAAATAGAACAGCCATCATATATCCTAAAGCCAAAAATACGATTATTCCAAATAAAGAATAAAATATTGTGTTTTGAAAGTGGTTAAATACATTTACTTTGTAAACTGAAGCTTCAACTATATACAGCAATATCAAGCCAGAGAATACCTGAATTACAGCAATTATGGTATATGAGAGATAGAATTTGTTTAAGGAGTAAGGGGTAACGGCGAATCTTTTAAGCACTCCCCTTTTTTTCAAGAAAGATATGCCCGGGGTATATCCAAAAAATACGACAGACATTATAGACATAACTATTACTGCGGGGAACAAATATTCATAATAGTTAAATGTAGAAGTTTTTTCAACATACCTTACTTTTGCCTCTTTCCAGCTACTGGAAACTTTGAAATATTCTATGTCCATAGTAGTTAAAATTTGTGAAATGACGTCTTTTGTTATTTTAGATTCGTCTTTTTCAGGTATATAAACTAACTCTACTCTTATTGGTTTAAAAAGATTCGTTTTTGAGAGAATAAGAGAACGTTGAAATTGAGAATCAAAATTATCTGGAATTTTTATAACAACATCAACTTTACCGCTTAACAATGCTTCTTCGAAATTTTCATTTAGTTGAATAAAGTTGAATTGATTGCTGTCACTTAAGTTTTCTGTTATTTTGTCTATTATTTTACTATTTCCGAATATTCCTACGTTAAAATTTAAATTTTTTTCGATGTTCCCGAAAATAGAAGAGAGGATTACAGTAAGAAGTGTCGGAAATAAAACGAACCAGAATAACGCTTCTTTTGATCTTGTAAGTTCTTCTTTAATTAAGGCACCTATCATATTATCACCATCAATCTCTTAATTTTTTTCCTGTTAGTTTTAGAAAAACATCTTCAAGAGTTGGATGCCTTACAATGAAATCTTCTATTCCATTGGCAAGCAATTTTTGAATATCCTCTGCAACATTAGTTGTTTCAAAGAAAAATTTGTCGCCAAGTTTCTTACAATTTGGGAAGTGTGTTGTGCTGATGTTATCAGCTTGAAATTCTATAATTGATTTCAAACCTGAAGATTTGATTAATTCATCTGGTGAACCAGAGGCGACGATTTTTCCATTATCGATTATGCATACCATATCGGCGAGTCTTTCAGCTTCTTCCATGTAATGAGTGGTTAAGAATATTGTTTTTCCACTTTTTTTGAAAGCCTGGATAATTTCCCATATGTGTCTTCTTGATTGTGGATCAAGGCCTGTAGTGGGTTCATCAAGAAAAATTATCTCTGGGTCGTTTACAAACGCTAAACCTAAAACAAGTCTTTGAAGTTGACCTCCAGATAGGTTTTTTACTCTGCTTTTTGCTTTTTCGTTTAGCCCAACCATATCGACAATCTCTTTTGGAGTGAATCCTTTTTGATAAAAACTCCTGAAAAGTTTTACGGTTTCCAATACAGTTAGTTCTTTGAATAGTTCTGTCTTTTGTAAAGCCACTCCTATCTTTTCTTTTATACTTTTAGTAATGTCATTAACTTTTTCACCAAAATAGTAAATTTCTCCGCCAGTTTTTTTTCTTAGCCCTTCTAAAATTTCGACGGTAGTTGTTTTTCCAGCGCCATTTGGACCAAGTAAAGAGAAAACAGTTCCTCTTTTTACTTCAAAGGAAATATTATTCACCGCTTTTAAATCTCCATAATATTTTTTAAGATTTTTAACAGCTAATATCATACTTTTCCCCCTATTCTTCGTGAAATACAAAATAACCAGCCCAGGTTACAAAAAATAGACCTATTCCTGTAAAGAACAGAGCATATATTAAAAACATTTTAGATGATAAACTTCCCAACCCGGCAGAAAATCTTATCATTTCAACAACATATTTAACAGGCATAAAATAACTTAATTTCTCAAGAAAGTCAGGCAAAAAAGAAATAGGAAAATAAATGCCAGAAAAGAAGAAAAAAACAGTGTATAAAAATTGTCCAACAAGACTTGAGGCTTTTCCAAATAGTAATGTAAGTACAATTCCAAGTGAAATCATTCCAAATGTTGTAGAAAAAACTGCTATTAGAAAATAGATGACATTGATTTTTATGTTTAAATCAGAAAACATTAGTAAAGCAATTAACCTTATAGATATTACAGAAATAAAACTGATGAAAAATTGAGAAAAAGAAAAATCCAGTACAAATTTTAGTGGCGAGAGCGGAAGAACTTTAAGTCTTTTGAATAATCCATGCCTTTTATAATCAGAAAAAATTGTTATTGAACTGAACATTCCCGATGAAAGAATAGATATGGCAAGAGTTCCAGTAAAAATAAATGCAAGTTGTGAAGGCATAGTGGGAAGAGTCTTTTTGATATCTACAATTCTTATAATCTGTTTTTGATTATTCAAGTATCTTTCTACGTCTAACTTTACAGAATTAATCCAGGATTCAGTGTTGAAATCTCTATAATTTATGTAAAATGTTATGGATGAGTCTTCAATAAATGCTACTATATCGTATTTAGATATGTTTTTCGTTAAAAGGTTTTTATCATCATATTTTTCTCCCTGAACATTCAAAGGTATATTGCTTTGAGAATAATAAGCGTATTTATATTTTTCAACATTGTTATCTTTAAAAACAAGTCCAAACATTATTAAAAATATGGCTGGAAAAATTATATTCATAAAAAATGCGGCACGATTTCTAAAAGATTGTTTAAAAAGTGCTATCATTAATTCGAAGAAACTTTTCATTTATTTCACATCCTCAAAAGGTGGAAATTTATTGCTAAATACCTTTTTAAAAGTAGAAGATGTAATTTCATCTATATTGATATATCTTATTAATTCTAAGGAGCAGTTAAACTCATTTAAGAAAACTTCGGTGACCTCTGCAAAGATTTCAGCGCATCTATCTTTTGGGAATCCGAATATTCCACTGCTTATCGCAGGAATAGATATAGACTTTAATTCCAATTCAACCGCCTTTTTCAATACATTAAACAGAGCTTTTTTTAATATTTCCTCTTCTCCGCTGTTTCCCCCGTGCCATATTGGTCCTACAGCGTGGATGATGTATTTTGCTTTTAAATTGCCTGCGTTTGTAACAACTATACTTCCAGGTGGGACAGGTCCGTTTTTTCTAATGTAGTCATCGCTTTCATGCTGGATTGATTTTCCGCCTGCTCTTAGTATTGCTCCAGCAACACCTCCACCATGTTTCAAATGTGAGTTAGCTGCATTGACAATAGCATCCGTCTTTTCTATAGTAATATCACCTTTAACTATTTCTATCAAAGTGTTACTGATTTTTGTTTTGAAAAGAACGCTCATAATTTTGTCCCCCCTTTGTCTGTTTTAAAATATACAAAACTTTTTTAGTTTTTTACAATACTACAAACATTATATGAAGCACATTGCTCATAACTTATCATAAATTCAGTTGATTGTCAAGTTTTACTCGGGTTGATATAATTTATGATTCGTATTTAGTTTTTAATGCAATGTTATTCATCCTTTTTTTGAGAAGAAGAATTATAGTTTTTGATTCCTTTCCATAAACTATTTAAAATTTCTTTTAGTTTTTTCTCTTTGCCAATGGGTTTTGGTATATAAAATTTCTCGTTTAAAATCTCTGGTGGTAAGTACCTTGTTTTTACAAAGCCTCCAAAATCATGTGGATATTGATAACCACTGTCTGGAATATTTAATAGATGTCGTGGGACTTTAAGATCTGTAGTTTTTCTGGCAACTTCCATAGCTTTATTTATAGCTATGTACGATGTATTGCTTTTTGGCGCAAGAGCTAAGTAAATAACACACTCTGACAAATTTATAACGCATTCTGGCATTCCAACATAATCAACAGCATAGGCAGTGGAAGTGGCAACTAATAAAGCAGTTGGATCTGCAAGTCCAATATCCTCACTTGCAAGTATAATTAATCTTCTTGCAATAAATCTCGGATCTTCCCCTCCAACAAGCATCCTTGAAAGATAATAAAGTGCTGCATCAGGATCGCTGCCTCTTATACTTTTTATGAAAGCTGATATTAAGTTGTAATGATCACTTTTTTTATACGAAAATTTTTCTTCTCCGGTATACAACTGGAGAATTTCTTCATCAATCTTTCGTTTATTCTGAGACCTTGCTATATTGCTTAAAACTTCGTAAAGATTTATGGCAAAACGAGCATCACCATGAGAAACATTTATAATGAATTCTTCTACATTTTCATTTAATTCTATATTTTCTAAATCAACTGCTTTGTTTAAAATTTTTTTTATATCACTATTTGAAAGCCTTTTGAATGCTAACACCATTGCCCTCGATAAAAGAGCTTCATTTAACATTTTATAGGGATTTTCTGTTGTAGCACCTATTAAAATGTAATCTCCTTCTTCAATTCCAGGCAAAAATATATCTTGCTGTTTTTTATTAAATCTGTGTATTTCATCCATGAAAATCAAAATTTTTTTGTAATTTTTTACAGAGCGAGCATATTCAATGAGTTTTTTTACCTCAGAAACTGTGGTAAAGGCTCCGTTAAGGTGATAAACTTCGTAGTCGGTATACTTTTTAATCAATTCCAGAGACGTTGTTTTCCCACATCCAGGCGGACCATAAAAAATAGCGGGGAATAATTCCCCGGACTCTATAGCCACTCTTAAAATGGCTTTATTTCCAAAAAGGTGTTTTTGACCAACTATTTCTTCAAAATTCTTAGGCCTTAATCGTTCGCTTAAACCAATCAACTGTTAACTTCAACCCCTTTTCAAGATCTGTTTTTGGTTCCCATCTCAATTCTTCTTTGGCTTTTGTATAACAGAGCAAACTCTTTCTTATGTCTCCCTTTCTTGGAGGTCCATAAATAGGTTCTTTTTCATACTTTGTTAATTTTTTTAGATATGAAAACAATTGATTCACCGTGGTTCCAATTGATGTTCCGATGTTAATTACCATTCTGTCTCCCTTTTTTATTGCTCGAATATTAGCATTTACAACGTCACCAACATAAACGTAATCTCTAACATATTCACCATCGCCGTTTATTGTTACATCCTCTTTTTTAATCATTTTACTGGTAAATATTGCTATTACTCCGGCTTCTCCGAAAGGATCCTGCCTTGGACCGTAAACATTTCCGTAACGCAGTATCGTAAAATTCAATCCAAATTCTTTTGATGCAAAATTAAGATAATTTTCTACTGAGAGTTTGGCTATACCGTAAGGAGAAATTGGTTTGGGGGATACTGATTCTGGTGTGGGGAATATTTCAACGTTTTCCCCATATATTGCACCACCAGTTGATGAGAAAATAAACTTTTTTACACCATATTTTATTGAATTTTGAATCAAATTCAAACTTCCGATTATATTAACATTAGCATCAAATACAGGATTTTTTACTGAGATTGAAACACTCGCTTGCGCAGCTAAGTGGAATACATAGGAAAAGGTGTTTTTTGAAAAAAGTTTTTCCATTTCTTCATGCTTTTGTATATCTGCAACTATAAGTTGTGCCTTTGGATTTACATTTTCTTTTTTTCCCGTAGATAGGTTGTCTACCACAACAACTTCGTATCCAAGTTCAATTAATCTGTCTGTTAAATGTGACCCTATGAATCCTGCGCCACCTGTTACAAGGACTCTTTCCACTACGCTCAATCCTCCTCTGAGATTCTTAATTTTAAATCTAATGCTTCTTTTGGGACATTTTTCAGCCCCGCCTTTTTTCTTTGTTCTTCTATAAACTTCATTAATTTTTTCACTTTGGATTCGTCAAAATCGATCATAATTGCGTAGAAACGTCTTAACGCTTTTCTTGTTTCAGGATCAAGGCCGTATATCATAAGTTCTGCAATTTTTTGAGCTTTTTGCTCTGCAAGACCTACTATGTAAATGAAAAAATATTTTATTCTTAGTTCAGCTCGTTTTATTGTAGCTGCAAGTCTATAGCCTTTTCGCGTGAGTTTTATAAAGCCATATTTTCGGTGTTCAACGTATCCAAGCTCAGCGAGTCTTTTAATCGCAGTTGTAACACTTGGATAACTCACCTTTTTTCTGTTGGCTATTTCAGAAACTCTTGCTACATCATTTTTTTTAATAAAATCATATATAGCAACCAGATAATTCTCTAATGTTGGAGTTAATTTTTTCTCAGGCATTTACTCAACCCCTATTTTCCAGAAGAAATCTATCGTAATATTTTTTCACCTTTTTAATGTCCTGCCATGTAAGATCTTTTGGTGATCCTTTAGCTTTTGAAGGATTTCTTAATAAATAGCTGGGGTGAAACATAGGAAAGATTGTTATGTTACCCTTCCAGTCAAATTCATTTCCTCTTATCTTTGTTATTGGTAAGCTTTTTCCTGCAAAAAAATCAACAGCAGTTTTCCCGAGGGCTACAATCATTCGGGGGTTAATTATTTCAATTTGAGCGTATAAAAAATGTGCGCAGCTATTCTGTTCTTCCTTTGTAGGAGTTCGATTTCCCGGCGGTCTACATTTTACCACATTAGTAATATAAACATCTTCTCTCTTAATATTAACTGATTCAAGAATCTTTGTAAGAAGTTGTCCCGCTTTCCCAACGAAAGGCCTTCCTGTGTTGTCTTCTTCTTCTCCTGGGCCTTCCCCAACAAACATAATAGGAGTGTCTAAGTTTCCTTCTCCTGGAACTGTATTTGTACGATTTTGATATAAAATACATTTCTGGCACTTTTGAATTCTTTCTTTGACTATGTTCATTAAATCCTCTTTATTCATTAATATACCTCCGGAGGTTAAACATGGTTAACTTTGTTAACACGCAAATTATACCATATTTTGTTAGTTTTTGCAATTTATATTATATTGTGGTCTATGTCGGGCAAATGGATACAGAACTTGCAAGATTAGTAAGGCTTGTCCTGAGGAACGTAGTGACGGAGGATCTTGCAAGGAATCCAACCATCCCTGTCATTCCGGACTTAAAAGGTGGGAATCTTATAATTAGCGAGGGTTGGCGATATTGGCGAGGTTAGCAAGGCCTGTCCTGAGCACAAAGTGCGAAAGATCTTGCGAGAGTTGGCGAGGTTAGTAAAAAAATAAGATTCCTCGCTTCGCTTGGAATGACAATAAGGAAAAAAATCTTTCGCCGATGGCACTTCTCAGGATGATATCCTTCCACGTTTGTCTGACGTGCCAGGAAAAGAGGTTGTTATTTTGAGAAACCAAGCAACGAGAAATCTTGAGTTGGAAAGTTTATCACAAACTAAAACAACAAAGGAGAAATATTCTCACTTTGTTAGAATGAAAGACATTTTTTGCATTGTAGAAATTACTTAGTTACCAACCACTGTTTGATGTTTGCATTATCGCTTAAAACAGGTACAATAGTGTTTTCTGGAGAAGTCATAATTACCACTATTCCTGGGCCATGGCCTGTTTTTATACAGTTAGAATGAACTACTACACCAATAGATACCGCTCCTTTTTTAAATCCTCCCACTCCAAAACCGCTAAAATGATCTGTAATGGCTACAAGGTCTCCTATTTTAATTTTGTCTATATTATGTTTCTTAATTTCTTCCATGTCATGTGTATTTATATCATAGTCTGTTCCAGCAGGATTGGTTGAACCTATTCCAGAGCCTGTTAAATGTGCTGGGATAATTGCTGTAACTGGAATATGAATTTTTCCTTCTTTTTCTTCAAGTGGTAGCTTTTCAAATAATTCTGGATCAATATTATAAACTTTTACTTGTGGGTAATCAAGAAGTTCAAGTCCCTGACCATAAGCCTTTATTTGAATTCGATCACCTATTGTTAATTTTTCCTTTTCTGGAAAATAGACAAGAATATGGTTGATTCCTCCGTGTTTTCCTATGACAAAACCTTTTAACCCTTTAGCCTCTCCTGAAATAACTGTTGCTTCGTTTCCTATACAGGCTAAAGTCATACATGTTGAATTGAAATTTCCATCTTTGTTTTTGGTAGAAACATCTGGTTCAATATGATCCCCGTGCATTGCAAAGGCATTATCTCCGAGACCAAAATTATATGTTATTCCTCCAACACCTGGAAAGTAATAAGGCTTTCCTTCATGATTAAGCGAAGGTATGCGTACCAAAGGATGGGCAATTTCTACAAGAATAGATAGTTTTACCACTTTTTCTTTGTTTGTTCTCATAATTCTCCTCCTTCTTAAATAGGGTTATTATTTAAAAATAACTATTCATTGTTTAATTATCAAAAAATTCTGGTTGTTGAGTTTGAATATTCAAATGTTACAATGATTAATCTTATGGATGAAAGTTTTGTTGGTATAGATAAATTCCAAGAGAATTATATCTAATATTTTAAAAAATATCAAATATTTAGTTCCTTTAAAATCCTTTCCAGTCTCCGCTTCACCCTTTTATCGTCTTCGCACCAGTATGCCAGAAGCGTAGGCTGGATCTTGAGTCTGTACTTTTTTGCAAAAACACTTACCGGCTCTGGTCCTTTCACCCTTATACCAAACCTTACACTATCATACCGCCCGTAATTTCTCAAAAACCTGTCCATTAAATTCCTGTCGTGTTCGTCAAGTTCTATGTATCTCTGGACAAATTCCCTCAGTCTCTTTATTTCCATCCTATCTATCGCTTTTCTCACCACCGCCTTCCGCCCTTCCACGTATGGATGAGCCTCAACCATCTCTACCACAAATTCCTTTGTTTCATATCTCTTTGACATGTATTTTCCAAATTCTTCAACATTTTTGAGCAGTTCGTACGCTGTTTTGAATTTATCCTTTCTTGACAGATAGAACTTTTCTCTTCCAACTTGCGCCATGTACGTTGATATAAAAAGTAGCTTTCTTTCAAAGTGAGGCAGGTTTTCTAACTTTCTTACTGATTTATCAAATTTTTCTTCAAGTTCCGTTTTTATCAGCTCGTTGTAGATTGGGGATGGTACTTCAATGTCTACTACTTTTTTCATTATTATCTTTTTCAACGTATTTCCTCGCACTTTCTTGGTTTTTCCTGTAAGTATATCGCATATTCCTTTCATACTGACGTTTTTTCCTCGGTAAGATTTCAAAACCTTTCTGAGGTATTTTCTAAGTTCTTCTGTGTTTTCATATGATGAAACCCTGTAATCTGTTATCATTTTTTTGGCTTTTTCAAAAAGTTTAAAATACCTTTCCGGTCCAGATAAGGTTGTGATGACTTTTGCAGTACGTGATATAGAAAAAAGAAACAGAAGATCTATTTCAATCGCGAACAGAGTATCAAGGGAGCCGAACAGATTACCCGGTGTCTCCCGGTAGTATCCAAGCCAGTACACTGCTTTTTGGGAAATGGAATAAGCCCAGAGTTGGTGGACATCTGTAAAAGTCAAGATAAAAATGCATAAAAAAGGGAAAATAATAATGGACAAAAAAAGTATTATTGCTTAGAAGAATTAGAGAAAAATTCGAGTTTTTCCTTTAATCTATATGATTCACCTTTAATTGATATTACGTGGGAATGATGCAGTAGTCTATCCAGGATTGCTTGAGCCAGGACAGGGGATCCAAATATTTCACTCCACTCTGAAAACGGTGTATTGGTTGTTATTATCGTTGAATGTTTTTCATATCTTTTTGAGATTAACTGGAAGAATATATTTGCACCATCTTTATCTATTGGTAAATATCCTATTTCATCTATTATTAATACTTTGTATTTTGCGAAGTGTTTTAGTCTTACTTCTAATCTATTTTCTTTTAAAGCCTTTTTCAATTGAGCTATTAATTCTTGAAAATGTATAAAATATGTTGAGTATCTATGTTTTGCACATTCAATTCCCAATGAAACAGCAAGATGCGTTTTACCAACTCCTGGTGTACCTACAAATAATATATTTTCATTATTTTCCACAAATCTTAAGCTTTTTAAATCTAAGATTTGTTGTTTATTTATTCCAGGTTGAAAATCAAAGTCAAAATCTTCTATTCCTTTCAAAAAAGGAAAATTAGCAACTTTTACCATTGAAGCAATAGCTCTTTTTCTCTTTGCTTTTAACTCTAATTCACTTAATTCATATAATGCTTCTACTATGCTTTTTTCTTCATTATTTATAAGGGTTATATATTTATCCAGATTATTTTTCATATTTACCAGATTCAATTCTTCCAGATTGTTTTGTAATTTTATATAAACATTCATACATTTCCCTCCTGCAAGAATTTATCCAGATTTTTTAAATTATTCTCACATACTTCTTTTAATTCTTCGCCGCTTTTTATATGCTTTCTCATTAATGCCATATAATGGTTATTAAGATAATTAATTTTTTTACCTGTTATTTCGTGTACTGCTATTAACTCTGTGATATAATACACATAGATGTAGTTCTCATTGATTTTTAAATTAACTATTTTTCCTATGTATTCTGGTGGAACGGAGTATTTATTCCCTTTGTAGTATATCAATGAATCTTTTTGGACTTTAACTTTGACAGAATAATCTACATATGATTCAATGATATGTCTTTTTGGTAGTGGGAATAAATACTCCTTTTCTTTTTGAAACAACAACAGTGGTGGAACATTAGTTGCTTGATTTATTCGTGTGTTGACTTTTTTATTTATCCTTCTGATTATATCCTTTAATTCTTCCTCACTTTCAAAAGCGTAATTATATGCTAATAACCAATTTAAAAATTTATTTGCTGATTCTACTTTCCCTTTGGTATATGAGTGCTTTGGCTTACATAATTTAATTTTAAACCCAAAATCTTTCGCAAAAGCTTTCATCTTGTTGTTTATTTTTCTACCGTTTTCGGTAATATCTACAACAGATTTCATATTGTCGAATAGTATTTCTTGAGGAACACCACCTGTAGCTTTAAATGCGTTGATTAAACATTCAAAAATATCTTGTTGTGTTTTGCTTTGTCTGTATTCAAAGTAACAGTATCTTGAATATCCCAATTTGTAATTAAATACATTTACTACAAATTCTTCACCACTTTTTGAATGTAATCTCATATTTTCTTTCCAATCTACTTGAGCTTGAATACCAGGTAAAGTTTCAAACCTCGGGTATCCTTTAGATTTTTTCTCAGCTCTCAACCCCTTCCTTTTTACATATTTCCTAAAGTTCGAATATGTCCCAATTACATCTCCTTCTTCATCTCTCAATCTTTCATATGCCGCTCTAATTGTAATTCCTTTAATTGACATTAACATTGCTATCTTTCCAAAATATTTATCCAGCTTACTGGGTTTGTTTCTGGTTTTAGGCTTTCCCTGATAACCTTCCCAATACTTCTTTACAGTTCTTCTATCTATCCCATATATCCTTGCCAGTTCAGAAAAGTTAGGTTTCAAATTCATCCCCCTTAACATTTGCAAATGTTGTTTGATTTTCTCCATCTTTGGTATCCCTCCTCCCAAAGGAAGGATACCATTTATGTACATTTTTGTGCATTTTTATTTTCCTCTTTTTGTCCATCTGTATTTTACCATTTACAACATCTTTTATATCCCATGCAAGATCGTTGAGAGAACTAACGATTCCAGATGGGTGAGGGATGGTTCTGGACAATCTGTACGCTTGTATGTAATGGTGTACTGTGGCGGACAATTTTCCCGGATTTACATACTTTCGCGCCTGCGCGAGATGTAAAAACGCAAGTGTTGCATCGTCGAGTTCACACCTGTTCCCCCACAACCGAACGTTTCTCGCCGGCTCCAACCCACTCGCTTCGATGTTTATTAAAATGTTAACTACACTGTTTCTTGCTCGCTTCGACATTTTAGGAAGCTCTCTCTTAAGGTATCTATAAAGCTGTGTATCTACATTTCCGACACTTTTCGAAAAAAACAGCTTATTTGCAAGAAGTAGATACCTGACCGTATTAGAATTGCACTTTCTCAGACATCTGTCTATTTCACGGAGTGCTTTGTTGAAATCACCTTTCCATACGTATTTGAGCACAAGAGAGAAAGAGCACCAGATATTCGAGCTGGGGTTTTCAAGAAAATAATTCACAACTGGAAGAGAAAAGGCTCCATATTTGAAAACAGCTTTCAAACCTTCTGGAATTTTCTTCATTTTTGTTTCCTCCTGCTATAGTTATACCATAAAAAATCAAATTGTTTGAAACCCCACAAAAATTGCATACACCAAACCCGCATGGATAGCGGGTTTGAAAGCCTGTAAAAATTGAAAACCATATAGGGTATGGTATAGGTAAAAACGGGGGTGAAGGAATGAGAAAGACAGTGATGGTGTTTTTTTTTTTGATGTTTTTGCTTTTAGCAACGTTTGTTTTTGCAGATAAAACAGATGCGGGCGATAGCACGCATGGCCAAACCTCTGTGATTGAGCAGCGTGTTGATGGGTAGTGTAAAACTTCCACCGGTGGGAAAGGTGCAAAGAAGGGAAAGAGGTGAAAACTCATTTTATTAAATATGCTGTGGAGTTCGATGGTATTTCAATGCTTCTTGGTTAACGAAATCAACTTGTTAAAATTGTCAAGTAGTGGTAATGAAAGCAACACGTTTAACAGTCGGAACATGAACATCACCTAAAAGAGTTATACGTGGTATGGAAGTTTTAGACATATCGGAGATGTGCAAAAATTTGTATGATATAGTGTTCTTGAAACAGCGTTGAATTCCATCTCTCGATATCAAGAGAAACCTTAGAAAAGGAGGGATTTTTATGTTAAGAGGATATTATTCAATTTCTAAAAAAAGTGTTTCTTTAAACAAGTGGTGTGAAACAACTATATTTGTTTGTGGTGTATTCTGGTGATACATAATACCCTTGGGGAGTTGTTTCCCCAAGGGGTTTATAATAATCTAAAGGAAGGAGGAGTATATATGTATGAAAATATATTCCCTATCGTTTCCCCTAATTTAGATATTATCAAAACAAATAAAGGAGCAATATTAAAAATCGATAGAATGCCCAATATTGTATTTGTTTCTCAAACTGAGGCTTTTTTTTAGCTTTATCTGATGGGATTCACTCTTTGAAAGAGATTGGAGAAATTTTTTCAGAACTTTATTCAATAGAATTTGACTGTTTGATAGATGATTTAAAGTTTTTAGTAAACAAGTATAAAGAAGCTAATATTTTAAGCATTTTACATGAAAGATTAAGTAGTTCGTTTAAAAAGAATTGCGAAGAGTTTATTTTTATTCCTGAAAATGATTCAACAAAATTAATACCTATGAAAATCACATCTATTGCTTTTGCAATTACAAATTTTTGTCCACTTAATTGCAATTATTGTTATGGAAATTTCGGTAAAATTAAGCGAGATTTTCTCCCAGCAGAAGTTGTTAAAGGTGTAATTATAGATGCAGGAAAGTTAGGTAATATAAGGTACGTTTCTATTACTGGTGGCGAACCATTAATGCACGAGGAATTGCCAGAAATAATAGAATTCTTAGAAGATAGAAATATTTTCTATGAAATATCTACAAAAGGTGTTTTCATAAATGAAACCCTAATTAAGAAACTTAAAAAATCGGGACTGAGAGAGATTCAGATTAGCTTAGATTCAATGAATCCTAATACATGGGCCAAAATTACAAGGATGTCGGTAAGTGAATTCAAAGAAGTTATTGAAACTATGTTATTGCTAAAAAAGTATCATATAAACATAAGAATACGAATTACTCTATCAAAGGATAATTTTGAAGATTTAGATTATACTTTAAAAGAGCTTCGCTTTTTCAATCCTGAAACCATTAGAATTTCTTCGCTTATCCCAGTTGGCAGAGGAAGTGTAGAAAACACATTGGACAAACTTGAAACGTTAGAAGCGTTAAATGTTATTAAAAAGTATGAACAAATATACAATGTGCAAATTGGAATATATCGGTACGTGTCCGATGCATTTTGCGGCGGTTTAAAAACTTCTCTTTATATAACACCCAATGGTGACGTGTATCCGTGTGATATGTTATATGGGCTTGAAAATGATTCGCTTTTCAAGATAGGAAACATTTATGAAAATAGTATAAGGGAAATTTGGTTTTCTGAAAAAGCAAATAATTTTAGAACTAATAAAAATATAGTAAAATGTCAATCTTGTGAAGATTTTACAATTTGTGGTGGTGGTTGTAGAGCTGTCGCATATAGTTATTTCAAGGATTTTTATGAACCTGTTCCTTATTGTTCTCGAATATATATGGGAACGAAGGAGAGGTTTTTAGTTGGAAATAACGAAGTAAAAGGGGGAATTGAGATGGAAGAGAACAAAAGTGTAAAACGCTTTTTAAGGACATTTTTTAGAAGATATTGGAAACGTCAAGTTGTCACATCAATTCTGGTTATAATCGAGTCCGGTGGAGGAATTCTTATACCCCTTGTGTTTAAGCAAATCATAGATAAAGCCATTCCGTCAGGCGATTATAAAATATTACTAAATTATATCTTAGGATTAATGGGGTTATTGCTTCTTGCCACAATTTTTAGTTATTTGGGAGAAGTTTGGTTCGAGTTTACAGCTATTAAGGTAAAAAAAGATTTGCAAAGAGAAATTATAAATAAGTTTATGAGAGTTCCTTTTAAATATTTTATGACAAATAAAGTAGGAGAACAGGTTTCAAAGTTAATCTCTGATATAGAACAGGTTGGTATTTTGGCTTCTCAGTTTTTTCCAATAATATTTTTAGCACTTACACAGATTTTCGGAATATTAGCAATAATGTTTTTCCTCAACTGGAAACTTGCATTGTTACCTATCACTCTTATGGTAATATCATGGTTCGGAATTATGATTGTAAACGTAAAAGCAGAGAAACTTAGTCAAAAGGAACGAAAGAAATTTGGAGTTTTATCAGACGTGATATTAAATATTCTAGAAAACATAAAAATACTGAAAATTATACATCCATTAAATTGGATAAATAAACATTTTGAGAAATTTCAAGAGGATTATATTCAAACTAAGAAAACTTTTACAAGGGTAATAAAACTTGCAGCGGTTTTGGGAAATACGATATTCGGAATAATTGCATTAGCACTTTTTTGGTATGGTGGGTATCAAATTTTAAATGGGAAGATGACTTTAGGTGTATTGATAGCATTCTGGGCGTATATGCAAGCACTGGCAAACCCTATACAACTTTTAATGCAAGCAAATGTTACTTATAGAAGTTCGTATGGAAGTATATCAAGGATTAAGGAAATACTCGAATATGAGGAGGAAAAAACGGAAAAAGAGGAAATTGCGGATATGAAAATAAGGAAATTAGAATTAAAAAATATTAAGTTTAAATATAAAGAAAAAGAAATATTGAAAGGGATAAATATGAAACTAGAAGAAGGAAAAAGCTATGCTCTTGTGGGAAAGAGCGGAGTAGGGAAAACCACTACTTTAAATATATTAACAGGTTTATATAGATCAAGTAGCGGGAACATAATTGTTAATGATAAGGATTGGACTGAGAAGTTAACAATTCTTAGAAAAAAGATAGGTTTTGTGGAGCAGTCTCCAGTGTTTTTCAAGTATTGTACTATAAAGGAAAATATACTAATGGGAAGAGATATTCCAGATGAGGAATTTGAAAAAATTATCAATGAAACAGGTGTAAGTAGATTTGTGGAGAACTTTCCTCAAAAGATTGATACACTTCTCGGGGAAGTTAATATCTCAGGTGGACAAAAACAACTTCTTGCACTTGCAAGGGCATTAGTAGGGACTCCGGATGTATTAGTGCTCGATGAATTTACTGCAAACGTCGATTCAAAAACAGAGGAAGAAATTCATAAAATACTTCACAATGAAAGAGAAAAAGGAAAAATAATCTTGTTTGTTGCACATAGACTCTCAACAATACAAAATAGTGACAAGGTGTTTTTACTTGATGATGGAAAAATAGAAGCAGAAGGTCCGCATGGCGAATTGATAAATGCTTCTGAAAAATATAGGAAATTAATTTCTTTGCAGATGATAAGTTAAACGGAAGAAAGAATTGAAGCAGGGAAATTAAAAGTAAAAGATCTTGCATTTGGCTACGACGAAGAGAAAATCCTTGATGTGATAAGCTTCAAGGTGAACGAGGGAGAAATGGTGCAATAGCAGGCAGAAACGGAAGCGGGGAAAGTAGCTTAATGAAAATAGTGGTGAGGTTGTTTAAAAGTAGTGCAGAGCAGAGTTTTTCAGGGAGTATTGGGAGGCCTTGTTGGAATAGCAACGTATAAAATTACAACGTCTCCATTAGCTGCTCTTGCAATCGGTTTTGGAGTGGGATTTACCAGTTATGATATTAACAATTTTATTCTTAAAGTTGTAGATTATGCTCATGAGAAGTGAAAAAGTGCAAAAATTTTTAAAAGTTTTATTAAAACCATCCGATATGTTTTACGAAACGTTCATTGATGTAAAAAATGGAGTCTGGACTTATGTGTTGATGACTATCTTCGATACCATCTACCTTTACAAAGTTGCGGATATGATAGTTCCGCTTTATTATGATAAGCCATCATTGTCATTCACAGCTAAGTTTGTAATTCTATTAATAGTACTTTACATGGTTATTCCATTTGAAATGCACAAAAAGGATTTCAGGGACAAAGAAAAAGGACTGACAGGTTCGTTGTTTTTTCTGTCACTGTACTTTGAAGTTGGGAATTTTATGAACATTCACATTTTTCTCATAGGTGGAAGAGGAGATATTGTGTACAGGATCGTGGGGTACGCAGTGTATATGGGTATAGTGATAGTGATAAATCCATTGAATAAGAGAAAGATGTTTTTTAGATTTAAAAGGAATTAAAAGTATTCAATACAACCTTAACATACAAAAATTGCATACTTTAAACTGCTATGAATAGCTGATTTCGAGATCCGTAATACTTGAAAATCGAGAAGATAAGTAAAATTTTATTTTAAAAGAATGGGAGAAAAGAAACATCTGAAACTCTATGGTTGTGGGAAAAGATATGGTCTAAAAACATTAAGATTGTAAACAACACATATGGGGTGAGGAATTATGGATAAAGCGTATGCGCTAACAGCAAACGATGGAACTGGAAGGGTACACGATGGATATTACAACAAAGGAATTGCAAGAAAAATAGATGAGATTAATACAAAATCCTGGCAGGCTGATAGGAAAGTGGTTTCCTCAAAGTACTCGAATTGGATAAGAGCAGGAATATTGGGAGCTTTAACATGGACGGTTAGTGGAGGACCGATAGCAGGCTTTTTGTTGGAGCAGGTAGTGCAATGCTTGACGATTGTTTAGAGAATTTTATGATGAAGGCGGTGGATTATGCGCGTGGGAGATAGTGCATTTCTCAAACCCGGAGTTTGGTTTGTTGAGAGGAAGCGCCTTTGTGGATAAAGATCGTTGTGATGACAATAGGAGTTTATTTGTCAGCTGCGATGGGGATAGTTTACAAAAGAAAAAAAGTGATCAGGAGCAGGCAGGATGGAGCAAATAAGAATATCTTATACACTGGTAAGGAGCGATAGCCACGAGAGTTTTTTGTTGTCATTCCGAACATATGTGAGGAATCTTATCTTTGCCCTTCGGGTTCGGAATGAGAGTGATTGGTTTGATTCCTTGTCGCTTGCGCTTCTCAGAACAGCATAGGTGGAGAACCAACCCTGCTAATATTGCCAGCCTCGCCAGCCTCTCCAATTCTTGTCATTTTCATATTAAATCTGAAAATTAGGTTTGTGAATTTTTAATTTTCTCTGTTATAATTTTTTTAGTAAAATTTTTTTAAGGAGGTAATTATGAATCCTATATGGTTTTTAAGACCTCTTTTGTCACCGGCAATTAAGAAATTTTATAATATTAAAGTTGTTGGAAAAGTTCCGGCTCCACCGTATCTTTTGATAGCTAACCATACACATTTTTTTGACCCTTTTTTTATTCACTCTGTGATAGAAGAACCAATATATTGGGTTGTTGCTAAAGGAAATTTTGAACATCCAGTGAAAGGTGGACTTTTTAAAAGTTTGGGTTTTATTCCAAAGCAAAAAGGAGTACCTGATTTTTCTACTATTCGAAATATTTATAGAAATTTAAAAAAAGGCAATATTGTTGGAATTTTTCCAGAAGGTTCTGTGACCTGGGATGGAAACTTTCAGGAAGTTCCAAAAGGAACTGACAAACTTTTAAACATGGTAAAGGCAAAAATTGTAGCTGTTAAAATTCAAGGAGGGTATTTAACAAAACCAAGATGGGCTGATTACGGTAGAAAAGGAACAGTTACTCTTGAGTTTAGAGAATTTTCTGGAGACGAAGCCCTTGATTTTATAAACCACAATGAATGGGATTGGCAGGGAGAACAGCGTGTAATTTTTAAAGGTAATAACAGGGCAAAAGGGATAGAAAGAATTATATGGTATTGTCCGGAGTGTGGGACTTTTAGAAGCATTGTTTCTTTAAGCAATGTAGCGTATTGTAAGAGATGCGGAGCAAAGTTGTTTGTAGATGAGTTTGGATATGTTGCTAACAAAAGAATAGATCATATACTTTCAGAACAGTTGAATTTGCTTATAGATGATTTTTATGAACTTGGTATAGCAATTGCCATTGTGAGAGAAAAAAGAAAAGCTCGTCTTTTAAAAAAAATTAGAGGGGTGGTGAAAGTTACTAAATCTTATTTGTCTATTGGACATGAAGTTTTTGAACTTTCCAGGATAAAAGGTGTGACAACTTTTCTGAAAAATGTAACCGAATTTATTTATGATGATAGATACGTAGTTCGAATATTTTTGAAATATGATAGTTTGTTATTGTACTACTTATTGAGGAGGTATGCTGATGTATTTAAGTATGGTGGATGATTTTTTTGTGATTTCCTTATTTTTTGCAATAGCGATTTTATTGAAACGCTTTATTCCATTTTTGAAAAAAATAGTTATACCTAATTCTATACTTGCGGGGTTCATTGGTTTTTTGCTGGGGCCGAACTTATTAAACTTTGTTAAATTAGATATAGATGGTCTTGGGAGACTTATTTACCATTTGATGGCTATTGGTTTTATTGCTTTATCACTCAGAAAAGTTAGTTTTAATGGGAAGCCACGTTTTTTTGGAGCTGCTTTAATTATAGTTGGAACGTATCTTTTTCAGGGAATTTTGGGAGTTTCTGTTGGTTTTATCTTGCATTTTATTGATAGGTCTTTTTCGCCTGAAATCGGTTTTATGATTCCACTGGGATTTGGGCAGGGGCCTGGTCAGGCGTATTCTATTGGCATGCAATGGGAAAACCTGGGACTTCACAGTGGCGGAGCTATAGGTCTTGCGGTAGCAGCTGCGGGGTTTGGATGGGCAACGCTTGGAGGGATAATAATACTGAATCTATTGCTTGCAAAATGGAAAAAATCGAGAGAACGTGTGATGATAGAAAAAAAGGCAATAGAAGTTCAGGATTACGAATTTTCTGATATGGATGGATTAACAATCCAGTTGGTTATAATAGGTGTTATTTATGCTATAACCTATCTGTTTTTAAATGCAGTTGGTTTTGTTCTAGAACCACTTGGAAATATTGGTCATACTTTTGCAACAGTTTTATGGGGATTTCACTTTGTTTTTGGAGCAATTTTTGGAATAGTTTTTAGAAACATATACAGTTATCTTAAAAGTAAAGATATAGCAAAAGAAAATTACCTTAATAACTTTTTGTTACAGAGAATTGCAGGCGGGGTTTTTGATTTTATGGTTGCTGCATCTATTAGTGCGGTCTCTCTGGAAAGAATTCAAAAAGAATTTTGGGGAATATTTATAATGACTTTCATTGTAGGAGTATTTACATACCTCTTTATAATGAAAATTACAAAACGAATGTATAAGCATCATGAAGTTGAAAACAGAATAGCTTTTTATGGAATGCTTACTGGAACAATATCTACAGGTATGGCATTGTTAAGAGAAGTAGATCCCGCGTTTGAGTCAGGTGCAGCAGAAAATCTTGTTTTTGGCAGTGGATTCTCAATATTTATAGGAATACCGTTGATTGCTGTTTTAAATTTACCAGCTTTATCTATTTCTACAGGAAATACAATGTATAGTGTTTATGCTTTTGTAGTGATGTTGATTTACGGAGGGATTTTGTATTTATTGGGAAGGAGAATAGTACGGGATAGAAAAACTTAAAAAGCCCATTTTTGGGCTTTTTTTATGTAAAATTATAGAATTTTTAGTTTGCATTGGTTCTGTTTTAGTAGTAAATAAAAGCTTTCTTATTATTGTGTCAGTAATATTTATTTTGAAAGAGTTAATTTTTTTTATTTGAGGTTTTAAAGATAATACGATTCTTGGAAAAGCTTTCTAAAAGTAATATAATATCAGTGGTGTTACTGTGTGTGTATTGTAAAGTTTGAAGTTTAATCCATCCGGAAGGAGGAAGCTAAATGAAAGCCATTTTAAAAGAAAAAGCAGGGCCAGGATTTATTATGAAAGACATAGCTAAACCAGAAAAGCTTGGACCAAGAGACGTACTCATAAAAGTAAGAAGAGCGTCTATATGTGGAACAGATATTCATATATATCGCTGGGACGAATGGTCACAATCTCGAATTAAGCCACCTTTAATAGTAGGGCATGAAATGGCTGGCGAAGTTGTTGCTGTTGGAGAAGCGGTTACAAGGGTGAAAATAGGTGATCTTGTATCTGCAGAAACTCATATCCCATGTGAACATTGTATACAATGTCAAACTGGTCGAATGCACGTATGTAAAAATCTTGAAATCTTAGGAGTAGATAGAAATGGTGTCTTTGCAGAATATACAGTTGTTCCTGAAACAGTATTATGGAAATTTTCTCCTGAAATTCCTTTAGATTTTGCATCAGTCATGGAACCGTTTGGAAATGCTATACACACCTCTCTTGTAACTGATCTAACAGGAAAAAAGGTGCTTATTACAGGTGCCGGGCCTATTGGGTTAATGGCAATACAGGTTGCCAGAGCTTCTGGAGCAAGTTTGGTTATAACTTCTGAGGTAAATGAAGATAGATTAAAAATGGCAGAAGAGAATGGAGCGGATTATGTTATAAACCCTATGAAACAGAACCTTATTGAAACAGTTTATTCAATAACAGAAGACGGCGTAGATATACTTTTAGAGATGAGTGGAAATAGGAAAGCGTTAATTGATGGTTTAGAATGCGTTACTATGGGTGGCGAAGTGTCATTACTTGGAATTTTTGGTGGAAGTATAGATATCAACCTTGATTCGCTTGTTATTATGAAAGGTATAACTATGTATGGTATTACCGGAAGACGTATGTTTGATACGTGGAAAGTAGCAGATGAACTTTTAAAAAGTAAAAAGGTAGATCTTTCAAAAGTGGTAACTCATGTGATACCATTTGAAAAATGGGAAAGTGGTTTTGAGTTAATGCTTAATAAAAAATGTGGAAAAGTTGTACTCAACTTTGACGAATAATGATATAAGGGGGTGTTGTTTATATGTTTGATTACAGTATATTTGCAAAAGAGGTTGAAAATTTAAAAGAGCAGGGCTTGTACACTTATATAAGGACTCTTGAATCGCCCCAGGGAGCATGGCTGGTAATAAATGGAAAAAAAGTGTTGAATCTTTGTTCGAACAATTATCTTGGATTTGCAAACGAAGAACGTTTGAAAAAGGCCGCACTTAGAGCCGTTGAAGAATGGGGTGTAGGTCCAGGAGCAGTGAGGACTATAGCAGGAACTTTTTCACTCCATGAAGAATTAGAAAGAGAGCTTGCAAAGTTTAAGAAAGTTGAAGCGACACTGTTTTTACAGTCTGGATTTGTAGCAAATCAAGCTGTAATACCTGCGATAACGAGTGAAGAAGATGCTATATTATCCGATGAGCTTAATCATGCAAGTATAATTGATGGAGTAAGACTTTCGAAAGCGAAAAGATATGTCTGGAAACACAGAGACATAAATGATCTTGAAGAAAAATTGAAAGAGGCTGACAAAAATGGGGCGCGAAGAAAACTTATAATTACTGACGGTGTATTTAGTATGGATGGAGATTTGGCACCTCTTCCAGAAATAGCTGAGCTTGCTGAAAAATATAATGCGATGATTATGGTTGATGACGCTCACGGAGAAGGAGTTTTGGGTAGTCATGGAAGAGGAATAGTAGATCATTTTGAACTTCACGGAAGAGTGGACATAGAGATTGGAACGCTCTCAAAAGCATTTGGCGTTTTAGGTGGCTATATTGCTGGTAAAAAGGAGCTAATAGATTATTTAAAGCAAAAAGCTCGACCATTTCTTTTCAGTAGTCCTTTATCTCCTGCAGATACTGCTGCTGCGCTTGAAGCTACGAAAATTCTTGAGGAATCTGATGAACGAGTAAGAAGATTATGGGATAATGCAAAATACTTTAAAGAAGAGATGAATAAACTTGGATTTGATACAGGCGAAAGTGAAACACCAATTACACCAGTTATGCTTTATGATGCAAAGCTTTCAACACAATTCAGTAAAGAATTGTTTGAAGAAGGAATCTTTGCACAATCTATTGGTTATCCAACAGTTCCAAAAGGTAAGGCAAGAATAAGAGTTATGATAAGCGCTGTTCATACCAAAGATGATCTTGATTTTGCTCTTGAAAAATTTGAAAAGGTTGGAAAAAAATTAGGAGTTATAAAATAGTTTCAGAAAACCCATCCCTGAAAGGGATGGGTTTTTTTAATTTTTATTTTTTAATCTTCAAGTAATTTCTTTTTTCTCAGATATTCCTCTTCTGTTATTTCCCCTTTTACAAATTTTTCGTTTAAAATTTTCAAAGCTTCTTTGTTTGCATTATCGTTTTTTTGCGGAGCTTCAAAAAGATTCTTAAAAAAGTCGGGATTTTTAATTATAAGCCATAGAATCAATAATATTAATAGAAATCCAAAAAACATCATTGTGTCACCTCCTTAAAACTTAAAAGTCTTTCATTATTATTTCTTTTTTTCTTTTGTATTCTTCTTCGCTTATTTCACCTTTTGCAAATTTTTCATTTAAAATTCTCAAAGCTTCTTCTGAATCACTTTTGAAACTTTTTGAATTTTTAGAGCTTTTATAAGCACTTTTGACTACAAAATATATCACAAATCCTATAAGTACTATAAACCCCAGCGAGAGTAAAAAGCTGAATAATCCAAATCCTGAAAAAGGTCCATAGCCCCACCAGAACCAATGCATCATATAAATCACTCCTTTCAATTATTTTTTATTTTTTGAATTTGTAAATTTTTCTTTCAAAGAACAGTGTAATTTTATTGAGTTTTCAATTTATATTATAATACTTAAACCTTAAAAGAAGCTTAGAACAAACTTAGTTTTTTATAGTATACAAATTTTATCAACAAACATAAAGCCCATCTTAGATGGGCTTTATGCTTTACAAAAAATTTATTTATTTTCTTTTATTGAACACTCTTAATGAGTTGAAAATAGCAATTAGTGTAACGCCAACATCAGCAAAAACTGCTCCCCACATGTCTGTCCTTCCCAATGCTCCGAGTACAAGGAATAGAACTTTTATACTAAATACCATTATTATATTTTCCCAGGTGATTTTTAATGTTTTTCTGGATATTTTAATGGCATCGGATATTTTTGAAATATCATCGTCCATTATTATTACATCTGCAGCTTCTATTGCAGCGTCTGATCCAAGACCTCCCATAGCTATGCCTACGTCTGCTCGTGTAAGAACTGGCGCATCATTTATCCCATCCCCAACAAAAGCTGTGGAAATCCCTGAATTAAATTTTTCAAAGAATTTAACCTTATCTTCTGGAAGTAACTCTGCATAATACTTGTCTATTCCTATTTCTTTTGCTACACTTTCGGCTACTTTTTCACTATCTCCTGTAAGCATAATAGTGTGCTTGACTCCTAATTCTTTTAGTTTTCTTATAGCATCTGCAACGTTAGCTTTAATTTTGTCTGAGATCCCTATATAACCTGCAAAATTTCCATTTACAGCCACAAAAACTATAGTACCGTGAAATTCGATGTCAGGGGCTTTTATATTGAATTTGTTCATCAGTTTTTTATTTCCGACTAAGATGATTTTTCCGTTTATTTTTGCTTTAATTCCATGTCCCGAGATTTCTTCATATTCTTCTATTAATTCTTTTTCTATTTTTTTGTTGTATTTTTTCTTTATAGAATCTGCTATGGGATGGTTAGAATAGCTTTCGGCGTATGCAGCAATTTCAAGTAATTCTTCCGGAGAAAATTCTTCAGTTGGTTGAACTTTAACCACTTCAAACACACCTTCAGTAAGCGTCCCGGTTTTATCAAATATTATAGTATCCAGATTCTTAAGCACTTCGAGATAATTTCCACCTTTTGCAAGTACCCCATGTTTTGATAAACTTCCAATTCCCGCAAAATATCCCAGAGGAATAGAGACCACTAAACCACACGGACATGATATAACAAGAAAAATTAGAGCTCTATACAACCATGTTTCAAATGGGGCCCCTGTTAGTAAAGGTGGTAGTGTTGCCAGTGCCACTGCCATAAAAACCACTACAGGTGTGTAATATCTGGCAAATTTTGTAATTAACTTTTCTGTGCGAGCTTTTTTTGAAGCAGCGTTCTCTACCATGTCAAGAATTTTTGCAATTGTAGATTCTGAGTACTCTTTTTCAACTTTCACAGTAATAACACTGTTAATATTTATGAATCCACTTAAAACTTCTTCACCTTCTTTAAGTGAGCGTGGTACTGATTCTCCTGTTAAGGCTGAAGTGTCCACCATTGTCGAACCCTTAACTATTATTCCGTCAAGAGGCACTCTTTCACCTGGTTTGACCAATATGAGATCGCCTTTTTGAACTTTTTCTGGAGAGACTTTCAGCTCATTTCCATCTTTTAAAAGATTTGCATAGTCTGGTCTAATATCCAACAGAGCTTTTATGGATCTTTTTGAATTGTCAATGGCAAGTTCCTGCAAAAACTCACCAATTTCGAAAAATAACATAACTCCTACAGCTTCAGGGTATTCTTTAATAGCAAATGCACCAATAGTTGCTATACTCATTAAGAAATTTTCGTCAAAAACGTTACCTCTAATTATATTTTTAAAAGAGCGTAGTAAAACTTTTCCGCCTGATATTAAATAGGCAATTACATATAAAGTTACTTTTAATGAATATGGGTCTTTTACAAATATTGCTGCAATGAAAAAAGTTACAGTAAGTATTAACCTTATAATTTCATTTCTTTTGTTAAACGAACCTCCATGATCGTGAGAATGGTGATTTTTTTCCTGTTTGATTTCTTGTTCTTTGTCATATTCACGAATTTTTATGTTGGGTTCAAGTTTTTTTACTATCTTTTTGATTTCTTCAACTTTGCTTTCATCTTTAACCTCGAAGCTCAGGGTTTTTGTGAGGAAATTCAGAGAAACATCTTCAATATTTTCCAATTTTTTTACCTTTTCCTCTATCTTTGCAGCACAATTTGCACAGTCAAGACCTTCGAGTACCAATTTTTTCTTTTCCATTTATTACCACCTTCCTTGAAAATTTATAGTTGAACAAATGAATATATTTTCATATATTGATTAAAATAAAAAAACATTTTATTTAGTTTTTTCATCTTCTTCAAAAAGATGAATATAACCCATGTCAAGGATAGCTTTAATATGCTCATCATTTAACGAATAGAATACTACTTTTCCTTCTTTTCGATATTTTACTAATTTTGCCTGTCTGAGAATTCTTAGTTGATGTGAAATAGCTGAGTGCGTTTTTTTTAAGATAACTGAGATATCGCAAACACATAGCTCATCAACCTGAGATAATGCGTATAATATTTTTATTCTTGTGGGGTCTCCGAAAATTTTGAAAAATTCTGAAAGCTCTGATAAATTTCCATTTTCCGGTATTTTTTTTCGTACCTTATCAACAACATCTTCATGAACTGATATTGTTTGACATACCTCTATATTAACGTCTTTGGATTTTTTTATTTTGTTCATTTTACCAATCTCCTTTTATATGAATATCTGTTCATATATATTTTATAACTTTTGACTATTTATGTCAAGAGTAATGCTGGGCCTGTTTTTGTCATCCCACCCCTCCTCTTTTGTCATCCCGAGGAACGGAGTGACGAGGGACCTTATTCTTTGTCATTACAAACAAATGTGAAAAATCTTGTTTTTCGGTGTCAATGGGCCTATTTTCGAAACAGACCCAGAGTAATGAAAACTTTTTGAATGACTGCAAAAAAGTGTTCTGGAAGTTTATTTTTCATCGTATTTTACTTTTTTTAGAAGCAAGATCTGTCTTTTAAATTCTCTTACGTTCATTTTCTTTAGAATGAATTTTGCAAGGAAAAACTGAAATGGTAACCATGTAACGTGTCCAGAAGGAATAACATATTTTTTTGGTTTTCCAAGCATTTCCCATAATAATTTTCTGCTTTGTTTTGGTAAAGCTCTATCGAATAATGCTTCAATAAATGTTATTTTATCGGTTTTGACAAATTTTGCATAAGCGATAGGGTCGACTTTAAGAAATGGGTGAATATCGCTCTTTTGCATTTCTTCTACAGTTTTGAATGTTTTAAGTTTTTCAATATCTTTTTTAAAAATGTTTATGAATTTTTCCTGAGGATATAAATAAGCTGGTTTATTAGGGAGCTTTTTGATGTTTTTACGCATAAAGGCAAGCGTTGGAGAGTGCCATATTAGTGTAGAGATATCTCCTCCAGTTGTCATAAGAATAGTTTGTTTGAAATCATCTGTTATAGCATTTAAAATTACACTTATCATGCCACCAAGGCAAAAACCAAAAAGACAATTATTTTCACTCCATAAATCTGTTGATTTTAAAAACTCAATAGTAGTTAAAGAGTCTACAATAGCGTGCTCCCAGTATTTTATTGCTTTTTCAATGTCTGGTGAAAAAAAGTCTTTTCCGCTTACTGAATTATGAGATGTTCTTGTGAAGTTGCCAGGAAGGATAGGAACTACTGTTCTAATACCGGCGTTTGCAAGATGTGTGCCCATCCATAATAAAAATGGAATATTGCTTGTGCCAAGGCCATGTAATGCTACTAATGTACCTACTACATTTTTTTTTGGATTGAATAGATATATTTCTACAGTCTCTGTTCCTTTTTCAGGGTTATCGTACTGTGTGGGAAACTTTATTATGGAAACTCTAAAATGTTTTGATTTCAGAATATATCCTGAGGTGAAATTTATAGGTTTGTGCACGTATGTAAAATTTATCAATTAAATCACCTCTTTTAAAAATTCAACCGTTTTTTGGAGAATTTTTTTAGTTAATTCATCTTTTAATACAAATTCAAAACCATGATTGCCTTCAGGGTGTAGAAGAATTTTTGCGTTAGTTCCGTTGGTCTTTAGTGTTTTATAAAGTTTTATTGATGATTTTACAGGTACTACATTATCTTTCATTCCGTGAACTAATAAAATAGGTGGGCTATTTTTTTTTGGAACAAAGTTTATTGGAGAGTATTTCATGTATAATTCTCTGGATTTTCCAGGAATTCTTTTTAATGTTGTAGCAACAGCAAATTTGGCAAATATAGAAGTGGAGTCGTGGCTCCAGAGATCCAATAAATTGGAAGGCGCATAGTAGGCAACAATATTTTTGATAGTAGGTCTTTTTTGATTGTTTCTAATGAATGTGTAACATAACGCGAGATGTCCGCCGGCGGAAAGCCCCATGAGGCTTATATTTTTTGGATCTAATTTCAAATTTGGCGCGTTCATGTATATATAATTTATAGCATCTTCGTAATCATCTAATAGATCTTCTATATCGTAAAGATAACCGTATCTGTAATCTATACTGACAACAGCCAAACCGTTAAAAACTAAATAGTTATACCATGAAATATTGTTTGGTTGTCTTCTATACCCTGTTATCCAGCCACCACCGTGAGCAAATATAACCACAGGAAAAGGTGGCATGCCGCTGGAAGGATATAAAATATCCATAAAAAGTCTTTTTTTATATTGAACAGTCTTAATAAATTCCCAGGACTTTTTTGGAACTTTTATGGGGAGTTTTCCAAGAACAGTTCTTTTTATTAGCGGGATATTCAGAATAACTATAATAAAAATAAATATTCCTATGTTTACAAAAGCAGATAAAAATATAGCAAGATATAGCAGTCGTTTAACGTAAAGTTTTAAATTTTTCATTTTCTCACCCTGGAAAGTATTATATCACGCACTGTATGCTCATAATGATAGAAATAGAAGGATTAACTCCCGGTTGTTTCTGTTTGTTACCATATCAATCAGGATATTGTAGTTTATTTATCAACGTCTTTTATAACATCAGTCGTTTTAAATTCGACTTTAAATAAATATTCCGGATGTCTTTCTATTATTTGTTTCACGCCTTTATCACCCTGAAGTGAGAAAATTTCTGAAAAAACTGTTTTATGAATAAGTGTTGGAAAACCCTTTTTTTCTTTATAAAAAGGGGCAATGATTTTTCTCTTCCCGTCTGCATGTTCTAAAATTTTTTTCACACTCGACTCTTTTATAAAAGGCATGTCTCCTAAAAAAATCGTCACATAGTCTGGGACTTCTATTTCATTTATATGTGAAATAGCTATTTTGATAGAAGAAGAAATTCCTGACACGTAATCTTTATTTTCAATCACAGTAAAATTTTGAGGTAGAAGAAATTTACTGGCTATTTTTTTCCACATTGGATTTACTATTAAAAAGTTTTTTTCAAACCTTAGATTATGAACTAAATTTACAACATGTTGAAGCATAGGATATTTTTCAATTTTATATAAAATTTTTACTCCCTTAGAAAATCGTGAGCCTTTTCCTGCTGCTAAAATAATAGAATATATTTTCATTAAATTATTTGAACCTCCTTTCAAGACTTAAAAGAAATTTTTTCCACGATATTCCCGGAGTAAATCCTCCAAGTTCATTTTTTCCTACGATCCTATGACACGGAATATAAAGCGGAAGAGGATTTTTTGCCATTGCAAATCCAACCACGCGTGGGTTAATATTTAATTGTTTGGCTACTTCTCCGTAAGTCATAATTTCCCCGTAGGGTATTTTTCTTACAGTTTCCCAGATTTTTCTGAAAATTAATCCACCTTTTATGTTCACAGGAAAATCCAATACTTTCCTCTCTCCCGAAAAGTATTCTTTTACTTGTTCGGTAAAATCTCCGGCGTTTCTTTCTTCTAATTTTTTATTTACAAAATTTATTGCTACCGCTTTGCCATCAACAATAGCTATGACTATAGAACCAATTTTAGTAGTTACAATTCCCTTAGTTCTATACATACTCCACACCCCGGAAAAATTATATCATTTTTGAACAGTTAAACTCATACAGATATCATTGTCTCTGGTAGAAAAGTAATGTTTCCATTTATTCATTTTACATGGATTTGTGTAAAAAATTCGTCAAACAAATTAAAAATATGCTATAATTTTTACTGGTGATGGAAATGAGGTTAGACAAATACTTAAAAGAAGCCAAAATTATTAAAAGAAGAGTAATAGCCCAGCAGCTGGCAAAAGGTGGTAGGATACTCAGAAATAATATTTCGTTGAAACCTTCCAGTAACGTTAAGGTAGGAGATGTACTGGAAATTTATTATGGTAATAAGTATTTGAAAGTTGAAGTAACAGGTGAAAAAGATTATATATTACTTGAAAAGAGTGTAAAAAGGAGGATTGAAAGTGAGGAATATCATAGAGAATCGCGTGGATGAATTTATGGAAATGCTTAGATATGATAAATCCCAATGGGGAGAATTCTGGAAAAAAATGGAAAGACGCTTTTCTCCTATTTTAACTAATTATGTTAAAAAGTTTAGCATAAACGTTGAAGGTGAACTTTTTGGATTAGAAAGACGTTCTCTGGATCGATTTTATTTTGATTTTAAAGAATATGAGAAAACAAACAAAGGGAAGATTTCCGAAAGAATAAGGAAATATAGCGAGGAACTGGAGTTGTCGAGGGAAGATTTTATTATTTTTATAGCAGTGTTTCCTGGAGGAAAAGATTGGTGTGTCGTTGAAGGGAAAAAGGAAAATGTTATATTTGTAAATGCGTATAATTTGTGGTTAAAAAATGAACTTACAAACCTTCACGATGCGGTATATCAGGCTATTATTCATTTTAGACACGGTGAAAGTGGTGGGAACTACTATAATAAAGAAAATTTATTTCAAAGTATTTCAGAAAAAATTGAGAGTTTAAGCAGGGAGAATGTGAGAAACTATATGAAAAGAATTTGTGAGATTTTATATAAAAACATTCCATATTATGATTGGGTAGGTTTTTATATGGTAAACGATGAAAATTTACTTGAACTTACAGAATTTGTTGGAGAACCCACAGAACATGTAAAAATTCCTATAGGAAAGGGTATCTGTGGACAGGCTGCTGCTTTAAAACAGGTGTTTTTGGTACAGGATGTTAGTCAGGAAAGTAATTATCTTTCCTGTAGTCCAAAAGTAAACAGCGAAATAGTTGTTCCGATTTTTAAAGATGGAAAGGTAATAGGGGAAATAGATATAGATAGTCATTATAAAGCACCTTTTGATGCACGGGATAAACTCTTTCTTGAAACAATTTGTGAGGTAGTTGGTAAATTATGGAAATAAATGGTGAGTATAAAAAGAAAATAAATATAGCGTATCTTGACAGCTATATTCTTTATCTGCTTGAATCTTCAAAAAAGGTAGGTATAGATATAAAAATAAAACTTTTTCCTCATAAAAAACCGGAAAAAGTTCCAGATAATTTGTATAAAATCTGGAAAGTAGCAAGATACTATTCAAATTCTCAAGATGTACATTTTGTTGATAGAGTAGAAGAGCAAATGGTAAGATTAAAAATAGGCGAATTTGATTACAAAATAGACTATACAAATTTAAAACGGGATTTTATTGAAATAGTGTATAATTTGATGTTAGCTATGCCTGAAAGTTTCAAGAGAAGAATATTTGACTTTCACGTTAATGCTGTAAAAGCTGCACATTTGTTAAAAAACGCCTCAATTGTGTTAAATTACGCTCTTCATCCGCAGGCCGATCTTAATACTGTAATATATTCGATTTTGACAGGCATCACCGCAGGATATTCTGGTGCTTTTAATCGGGCTTTCTTATTTTATAAGGTGGATGAAACAAATTACAGGTTATTTAAAGCACTTGGACCAGGAGACAGAAAAGAAGCTTATGGAATTTGGGAAGCGATTGAAACTATAGAATACGATATTCAGGACTTCTTGAAAACAGTTAACTCGGATTTTATACCAACAGTTGAATTAAAGTATAAAAATGTTTTTATTGAAAGTCATGAAATAACTGATTTGTTAGCAACAGAAACTTCAATAATTATCCCTCTTTCTGATATTCCTTCAAGTTTAAAAGACGATTTAGAAATCACCACAGATATTGCATTTATGCCTGTTCGAAGTGGTAACGATGTACTGGGATTTATTATAGCAGATAATAAGTTTGATGAAAAAGATATTAAAAATTTTCAGGTCGAAGCGCTTAATTTTTTCGGTATGCAACTTGCTATGTTAATGGAAAATAAGAAATTTCTTTTACGACTTAAAACATACGCAATGTATGATGGATTAACTGGACTCGAGAATCGAAGAAGCCTTGAAGAGTTTATTAGAAGAGGTTTTAAAAGAAGGAGTTTAATAATTTTTATTGATATGAACGATTTTAAAAAAGTAAATGATAAGAGGGGACATAAAGAAGGGGATAGAATTTTATCAGCGTTTGGTGATATAGTTAAAAAGAACATTAGAAGTCACGATCGAGCGTTTAGATACGGTGGTGATGAGTTTGTTATTGTTATACTTTCCGATGATGAAAAAGCGGGAGTTTCCGTGCTTCGAAGAATAGCAGCTGAAGCAGAGAAAATGTTGGGAATAACTTTTTCTGCAGGGATAGTTCCATATCCGTTTAACAATCACGATTTAAGAAAAGTTCTGGAAATAGCTGATCAACTTGCGTATAAATCGAAAAAGACGGGACATTTTGAGATATATAAAACTCTGGTTTAATACTGTTTAAAGGAGAGAGACTTGTGAAGGTAATTGTTAGACTACTAAAATACGCTAAACCATATACTTTATTGTTTGTATTAGCTATTATTGTTGTATTGTCTCTTACTTATATAACTTTAATGCCACCACAGATAGTTAGAACTGCTATAAATCAATATATAAATAACGATGCCCTTGAAATTAATGAGAGATTTCAAGGGATTTTTAAAATGGGAATATATTTTTTGTTAGTTTCTTCCGGAATTTTCGTTCTTGAATATCTTTCCATATATTTAACAACGTATATAGGTGGTCGAATCGTTTATGACATTAGAAGAGACATTTACGATCATGTTTTGAAATTGCCTATGTCCTTTTTTGATAAGCATCCAAGTGGACAGGTGACAACAAGAATAGCCAACGATACTCAAAACATTATGGAATTTTTTACCTCAGTTATAACAAGCATTATAAATGATGTGTTTTTACTTGCTGGTGTAATAATAATGATGTTAAAAGTGAGTACAAGTTTGTTTATAAATATTTCGTTCGTTTTTCCAATTCTCATTGTGGCTGTTTTGCTTTTCAGATACTTTGATTTGAAGGCTTATAGGGCTGTTAGAACAAATATTTCAAGGGTAAACGCATACCTTGCTGAGCATATATCCGGTATGCCAGTTATTAAGCTGTTCAATGCCGAAGCTTATGAGGAGAAGAAATTTGATAAAGTAAACAAAGAATTGTATAAATCCCGAATTCAACAAATGTATGTCTTTGCTATTTTTAGACCCACAGTTAGTACGTTATATAGAATTGCGATAGCTGCTATTATCTGGATGGGAGCGAAATATATTATAAATAAAACCCTTGACTTTGGAGATTTATATGCGTTTGTTGCTTATCTTGAACTTTTTATGAGGCCTTTAGAGGACCTATCAGAAAAATATGATATCATTCAAAACACTACGGCAAGTGCGGAAAAAATATTTAACTTAATGGATGAGCCCGAAGAATATTTCGGAAAAATTAATGGAAAAAAACATGTGGAAAAAGGAATTTTGGAATTCAAAAACGTATGGTTTAGATATACAGAAGATAGATGGATTTTAAAAGACATAAATTTTAAGTTTACCCCCGGAGAACTGATCGCAATTGTTGGTGAAACAGGAGCTGGGAAAACTTCCATAATGAATCTAATAAATGGAATGTACCGGCCGCAAAAAGGGGAGATTTTGATAGATGCAGTAGCTCTTGAAGATTATAATATCCACGAACTCAGAAAACAAATCTCAGCTGTCCCACAGGATGTGGTGCTGTTTAGTGGTACGCTGTTAGATAATGTTCGGCTGTTTCATGATGAAATTCCTGAAAAAGAAGTCATAAAAGCGTTGAACAAAGTATATGTCTGGGACTTGATAGAAAGACTTCCAGATGGTCTTTATACAAAGATAATAGAAAGGGGAAAAGGAATATCTGCCGGGGAAAGACAACTTATAGCTCTGGCTCGTTCAGTGCTTTTTGATGCAAAAATTTTTATTCTTGACGAGGCAACCAGTAATATTGATGTGCAAACAGAAGAACGCATTCAAAAAGCGGTAAGGGAGCTTTCAAAAGACAAAACAGTTATAATGATAGCACATAGGTTGGCAACAGTTGTAAATGCAGATAGAATAATCGTCGTTCACAATGGAAGGATAGTAGAAGAAGGAACTCATGGAGAATTAATGAAAAAATCGGGAACGTATTATAAATTGTACGAAATACAATTTGCGGAGTAAATTATTGAATATATATCCTCAATAAAAAAGGTACCGTGCCCCTAACTTCGACCTGTTGGGACCTGAGCGTGCATCTGAATAAGAGCTCCGACCGGGCTCCCCCACGGCACACACTTGCCTGCTTAGGGCTGCTTCCTTCCGGACCTGACCCGGTTCGCAGGTAGTTGTTGCGTGGGACCCAATCTTCTACGCCCCTTCAGATGCCGTTTTCAACCCCCAACGGCCTCTGTTAGGGAATTCAGCCCCGCTTTGGTGGATTTCGGGTTCAGGGGACCACCAACCCCCCGCTTAGCACGGTACCAATTTCATATTTTATCACTTACAAAAACATTTGTCAAAAATTAGCGAGGTTAGCCCCCCACTCATATCATTACGAGGAGCGTGGAGGCAAGGAATCCAACCCATCTATGTCATTCCGAACCCGAAGGGTGAGGAATCTTATATTTAGCGAGGTTGGCAAGGCCTGTCCTGAGCACGGAGTGCGAAGGATCTTGCGAGAGTTAGCGAGAGTTGGTAAAATAAGATCCTTTGTCGCTGGCGCTCCTCAGGATGACATCCCCCTCACGTTCGTTCGGAATGACAAAAGAAGGAGAATGCCATTCTAAGGAGCGCAAAGGCGAGGAGTTCCTCCTCTGTGTCATTCCGAGGAGCGTACGCGACGAGGAATCTTATAATTGGCAAGATTAGCGAGATTGGCGAGTTTAGTAAGACCTGTTCTAAGGAACGCAGTGACAAAAGATCTTGCAAGGGTTACTAGATTAGCGAGATAATAAGTGTTGTCTTTTTTCTACATACAATTTTAAATTTTAAGGTTCTATAAAGCGAAAATGTGCAGTTTAAAGTGATATTTCATTATTTTCAATGAAAAAGTATTCTCCATTCAAAATTTCAAATATAGAAAAACATATTTTATAGTGTATAATATAATGTATTCTGAAAGGAGGGATTTTTTGAAGTCGCTCTGGTTTTTTTTTGTTTTACTGGTAATCATCATTGTAAGTCTTTTCTACAGCTTTAATAGTCCTAGGAAAATTTATATTGATGCTGATAATGTAACAATTGCGAAATTAATTGATTATTTAAGTTCGCAGGGAATAAGATATAGATTGGTTAATAAAGATGAAGCGAATTATTTTGTAAATTTTGAAAAGTTTGAAGTGAGTACAGGGGAAGGATTGGTTTTTAATTTAAAGTGGGATAATAATACTGTTACTAAAATTCTTTCTGCTTTAGATTTATCTACATGTACAGTCTTAAATGTAAATAACAAATATTACCTGCCGAATAGTGAATTTTACGAACACTTTACAATAAGCCTTTCATGTGGTATAAATATAATGATATTACCTGCACCTTTAGAAAGGCTTGATTTATATATTTTCCGGGTAATATCTGATATAATTTCAGGGAATTATGGAAGTTTCGAAAATGGTTTTCTTGTTACAAATATGTATGTTTATAAATTAAGTGATGAAGTCAAATTAGTGGGTATTTATAATCCAATACTTGATGTGTTTACTGAAGTACAATCTGAAAAAAATTACTAAGAGAGGTGAAAACTTTTGAAGCCGGTATTATCTGTGCGTAACCTCAGTACATGGTTTTATATGGAGGAAGGTGTAGTAAAGGCAGTTAACGATGTGTCATTTGATTTACATGAGAATGAAGTTCTTGGAATTGTTGGAGAAACTGGCTCAGGTAAAAGTGTAACGGTGAAATCTGTTATGAGGCTCATTCATAAACCAGGGAAAATTGTGAACGGTGAAATAATTTATCGAGGTCGCGGAGAAGAGGAAGATATTTTAAAGTTACCGGAAGATGAGATGACAAAAATTAGAGGGAAAGAAATAGGTATGATTTTCCAGGATCCATTGACTTCATTAAACCCGCTTTATACAATAGGGGACCAGCTGGTAGAAACCATCATTCAGCATCAAAATGTGGATAGGAGAACTGCCTGGGATATAGGCATTGAGATGCTAAGGAAAGTTCAGATTCCCGAACCTGAAAAGCGTATGATGGCGTATCCTTTTGAGTTCAGTGGAGGTATGAGGCAAAGAGCGGTTATAGCTATCGCATTATCATGTAATCCGAAAGTGTTGATTGCTGATGAACCTACAACAGCTTTAGACGTTACAATTCAGGCTCAGATTCTGGAACTGATGAAGGATCTTCAAAAAGAATTTAGAACAGGTCTTTTGTTTATAACGCATGATTTGGGTGTAATTGCATCCATGGCTGACAGAATAAATGTTATGTATGGAAGCAGACAAATGGAATTAGGTACAGCAGAAGATATATTCTATAGGCCAATGCATCCGTATACACATATGTTATTAAGGGCAATCCCAAGGCTGGATAAGAAACTTGATAAGCTGGAAGCTATTCCTGGACAACCTCCAAGAATGATAGATGTTCCAGACGTTTGTCCGTTTGCCCCAAGATGTCCAAGGAGATTAGATAAGTGTACGAAAGAGTTGCCAAAATTAGAAGAACTGGAACCAAACCATTTTGTAAGATGTTTTAATCCTGTTGAACCAGAAAATAATCTGGAGGCGATGAACAATGAGTGAAACCATTATTCGCGTTCAAAATTTAAAAAAATATTTTCCGATAATGAAAGGTTTTCTTGTTAAAAAGCGTGTTGGGGATGTTAAAGCAGTAGATGATGTCTCTTTTGATGTAAAACGAAAAGAAACGTTCGCTTTAGTTGGTGAATCAGGTTGTGGGAAAACAACGACAGCTCGTACAATGCTAAAGTTAATAGAACCAACTGAAGGAAAAGTAGAAATTCTTGGGGAAGACATATCTCAACTTACTCGAAAAGAAATGTTACCTTTTAGAAGAAAGATGCAAATAGTTTTCCAGAATCCAATAGGTTCATTAAATCCGAGGATGACAATAGGTCAAATATTAACAGAACCATTGTTGTTTCACAATATAGTGAAAACAAATAAAGAGGCTTATGAGAGAGCAGTTGAACTTTTGAGGATGGTTGGTTTAAAACCATATCATATGGATAGATATCCACACCAATTTAGCGGGGGACAAAAGCAAAGGATCGCTATAGCTCGCGCGTTATCAGTTGGTCCAGAAATAATATTCCTTGATGAGCCTACCTCAGCACTTGATGTGTCTGTGCAGGCGCAAATTGTTAACCTTTTTCAAAGATTTCAGGAAGAATTGAATTTAACTTACATATTCATATCCCACGATCTCTCTTTAGCCCGATTCATAAGCAACCGTGTTGCTGTAATGTATCTGGGGAGAATTGTGGAGATGGGGGATGTGAACGAGGTATTTGATCATCCCGTACATCCTTACACAAAAGCATTACTATCTGCTTCGCCTGTGCCGGATCCAAAAGTTGAAAAACAAAGAAAAAGAATAATTTTAACAGGAAGTGTACCAAGTCCTATTGCAAGACCAAGTGGATGCTTCTTCCATCCACGATGTCCTTATAAAATGAACATATGTGATAAAGAATATCCAAAAATGTCGAATGTTTCTGAAAATCACCAGGTAGCATGTTACCTGGTAGAAAAAGAGGGGGTGTGAGTTTATGAAGAAACTTGCAGTGATGTTGTTGGCTTTGATAGTAGTATTTGCCTTTGCTGCTCCAAAACTACCGTGGATTGGTGCGGATGCAAACGGTAAAGCTGGAGGACAGTTTGTGGTAGGAACGCTTAGCGGTCCAAAGACGGTGAACGACATTGTAGCAAAAGAAACAAGCTCTACCGATGTCATTGATATGTTCATGGGATATGGTGGAACCCTTATTGAGCGCCATGGAGTAGATATGGAATTCTATCCAGCAGTTGCTGAAAGCTGGGAAGGTCCAAGGCTCACAGCTGATGGTGGAATGGAAGTTATCTGGCATTTGAGAAAAGGAATTAAATTCAGTGATGGGCAACCTCTTACAGCAGATGATGTGGTATTTACTTTAAATGAAATTTACACAAATCCAGATATTCCAAGTTCCATGCAGGATGTATTGAAGAGTACAAACGGGTATCTTCCAAAAGCGGAAAAAATAGATGATTACACAGTAAGGATGTATTATCCAGAACCATTCAGGCTTGCTTTCAGATACCTTGGCGGTATGTACATTTTCCCAAAACACATAGCTGAAAAATATGTAAAAGAAGGTAACTTTGAAGAATTCTGGACAGTTGATGCAATAAACAATGGTGAAATAGTTGGTCTTGGTCCATATATTCCTGTAGAATATGTTCCGGATCAGTATGTAAGATTTACAAAAAATCCATACTATTACAAAAAAGATGCAAATGGAAATCAACTTCCATACTTTGATGAAGTAGTATTTAAGATAATTTCCAATCAGGATGCCATGAGACTAGCATTTGAAAATAAGGAAATAGATGTTTATGCACCACGTGGTACAGAATATGCAGAGTTGAAAGAAAAAGAAAAAGACCTTAATATTGTGGTAACAACGGCAGGTCCAGCATATGGTACAGCGTTTATTACCTTTAACTGGAACACCCCGGATCCTGTAAAAAGAAAATGGTTTAGAAATGACTACTTTAGAAAAGCCGTTGCATATGCTATAGATAAAAATTCTATAATAGATACTCTTTATAACGGACTTGGCATTCCTCAATGGTCTCCAGTTTCTATGAATTCTCCATATTATAACGAAGATGTTGTAGTAAAGTATGAATTTGATCTTGATATGGCAAGAGCGATGCTTGAACTTGGTGGTTTTACATGGGATGAAAATGGTCAACTTGTTGATGAGGATGGAAATCCTGTTAAATTCCTTCTTACAACAAACGCAGGAAACAGAGTTAGAGAAGGTATTGCGAATATCATTTCTGATGCTCTTAAACAGCTTGGAATGGAAGTTACATTCAGTCCGATTGATTTCAATACACTCGTTCAAAAACTTCTTAATACAGGCGATTGGGAAGCTGTTATAATAGGTCTTACCGGTGGTGACGAACCACAGAGTGGTGCAAATGTCTGGAAAGTTGAAGCAGGTCTCCACTTCTGGAACTACAGTCCAAAAGTTGCAGAATACGTTGATGCAAACGATTATTACCTGCCAGATTGGGAATTAGAAATCGATAGTATTTTCAAAGAAAATGTTAGAATTCTTGATGAAAATATAGTAAAAGATTACTTCGCAAGATTCCAGCAATTGGTATCTGAACATTTACCACTTATCTATACAGTTAATACTTTAAGACTTTATGCTTATGACGCGTCATTGAGAAATGTAAAAATAGGACCACTTGGTGGAACCTGGTGGAATGTCTACGAAGAATGGAAAGAACAATAATTTGTGATGTAAGAGCAAAGCGGGTGGATTTGTATCCGCCCGCATTATTTAAATTTTTGAAGAGAGGTGAATAGGTTGCTAAGGTATATAGCACGTAGATTGATAATAATGATTCCAGAACTCTTCATAATAACATTTATTGTTTTTACAATTATGTATGCAGCCCCAGGTGATTTTTTAGATCAATATAGACTCGATCCATCAGTTTCCCAGGAATTTTTGGATCATCTTTCAAAGCAATATGGTCTTGATAAACCTATGATAACTCAATATTTTTTATGGCTAAAACAGGTTCTTAAAGGTGATTTTGGTTATTCTTTCTATTATAGAAGACCTGTGACTGGTCTTATTGGTGAGAGAGTTCTTGCTACGTTGATTTTATCTTTGTATTCATTTGTTATATCATGGATTGTGGGTATAATATTGGGCGTTGTTTCTGCGCTCAAAAAATATACATTCTGGGATAAGTTTTTGACTGTGATAGCATTCAGTGGAATAGCCGTACCAGGATTTTTCCTTGCGCTGTTGTTGCTCTATTTTGCAGCCAAAACTGGATGGTTTCCTGTAGCGGGTATGTACGATGTCAACCATGGACGTATGTCTGTATGGCAGGGATTTAAAGATATTTTCTGGCATTTGCAATTACCTGCGTTTACTTTAAGTTTTGGAGCTTTCGCTGGGTTAATGAGATATATGAGAGGAACTTTGTTAGATGTTCTTAACGAAGACTATGTCGAATTTGCAAGAGCAAAGGGAATGCCAGAACGAGTTGTTATATACAAACATGCTGTGAGAAATGCAATCAACCCATTGGTTACAATGTTTGGATATAGTTTGTCAGGACTTCTTGGTGGAGCTGTTATAACTGAGACAATATTCTCCTGGCCAGGACTTGGGAGACTCGTTTATCAGGCTTTTATACAGCAGGATATTTATGTGGTTATGGCGAGTATAGTAATAAGTGTTATAATGCTGATTGCTGGAAATCTTGTTGGCGATATTCTTCTCGCTGCAGTTGATCCAAGAATTAGACTTGAGTAAGGAGGGCGTAGTGAATGGCTAAAGAAAAAGAAAAAAAGCAAAAAAAGAATAATGAAAACATAGATTTCGAAGAAGTATACCTGACACGTGGCCAGTTAATGTGGCGAGCCTTTAAAAAGAATCGACTTGCAGTTGTTGGGATGTGGGTACTAATTATATTGTATATAATGATGTTTGCAGCTGACTTTTTGGCTCCTTACAACCCATTTGAACAAAGCTTAAAACATGCGTACGCTCCTCCAACAGATATTAAAACAAAGTATAAGGTAGGGGATTTTGAAACAAAAGTCAAACCTCATGTGCTTCCATGTACAAGTTATGTTGATAAACTCGACTATACAAGGAAAATTCGAGAGCTGCTTTATCCAAGCAGATTAACGGTTGAATATAATGGTAAGTTAATGACTATAGTGTTAAATGATGCTAAATATTTTCCACGAAAAGATTTTAGCGGCGAAATTATTAATGCGAAAAGTTTGGAATTCTCCCTGAAAAGGGAAGAATATGCAAAGATAAATGGAAAGTGGATACGAGTTTCCAGCGCTGCTGAAAAAGCACCTTATCTTGTTTTTAATTATAATGATGAGGTTCTTACTAAAGGAGAAGCATTTGTCACTACAAAAACAAATACGGCAAAGTCTGTTATTTTTGGGAAGTACAATTTTAAGCTTAAAGTAGATTCCGAAGATGCTATTGAAGAGGTAGGGCTAAAATATACAATAAATTACATCAAATATAGAGATGAAAGCGGGAAACTTCATTTGTTAATGGGGAAAAATTTAAAAGTAGTTGGATATGACTATAAGTATTATCCTATTAAGTGGTTTGTAAAAAGCTGGGGTCCGAAAGCAAAGGACTATGGTAGAGTGGGCTATGTTCTCTGGGTTATTCCTTTGAAATACCACCTTTATGGTGTGGACAATTATGATAACAACAAATTTGTAAAAGTTTTTATAATGGGAGCAGATGAATTTGGAAGAGATGTATGGAGTAGATTAATCTTTGCTTCTCGAATATCGCTATCTATAGGTTTTATAGGATTAACTATAACTTTATCTTTATCACTTTTATTTGGTGGAATTTCAGGATACTATGGTGGCATGATTGATGAATTTATGATGAGATTTGCTGAGATTATAATGTCAATACCAGGTTTTTATCTTCTTATATTGCTAAGGTCATTGTTGCCGATGGACATACCATCGTCGCAGATTTACATTCTTTTGGTATTTATTCTTTCATTTATAGGTTGGGCTGGTCGTTCAAGAATTATAAGGGGTATGGTTTTATCTATAAAAAGGATGGAGTTTGTTGAAGCTGCAATTGCTTTAGGTTACCCTGATAGAAAAATTTTGTGGCGTCATGTGATTCCAAATACAATGACTTATATGATTGTAAATGCGACTCTGGCAATACCTGCGTATATTCTCGGTGAGGCTGGTCTTTCTTTCCTTGGACTTGGAATAAGAGAACCTTCCGCTTCCTGGGGATTGATGATGGCAAGAGCTCAGGATATATACGTTTTGCAAAGCGCCCCATGGTTGCTTATACCTGGAATCTTTATTTTTGTAACAGTTATAGCATTTAATTTCGTTGGTGATGGCTTGAGAGATGCGCTGGATCCAAGGGCTCTGGGATAATAAGTAGAGATCATACAATAAATAGAAAAAGCGGGACAGATGTCCCGCTTTTAATTTTTATTACTGGCGGAGGCGGTGGGACTCGAACCCACACGGGGGTGTAACCCCCACCGGTTTTCAAGACCGGCTCCTTAGCCAATTCGGACACGCCTCCGTGAAATATTATACCATAGCTTTTAACATTTTCAAGACTAATTTTTCGAAAAAACGCAGGATTTTAGTCCCCCAAAACTCATGTTTTTTATCAAGAGGTTCTACTTTTATTGTGTATGCTTTTATAAATTTTCCAAATAAAACATCCGTAAATAATTGATCACCTATGACCACAACAGTTTTAGGGTCTATATTGTTATTTTTTAACCATTTTCTCACTTTAAAAGCGAAAGGTTTTCTGGCAAGCCAGATGCATTCAACATCAATCTCAAGCTTTCTTGGATGTCCGTTAGAAACTATTAATATTTTTACACCTTTTGAGTTAAGTTTTTTGAAAAGTTCTATTATTGGTTGATCAACGTGAGATTCACGCCATCTGTTTAACGTATTATCAAAGTCGTAGATGAAACATTGCTTTCCATTTTTTATGAGCTGGTCGTAATTTATATCAAAAATTGTTTTGTGCATTTCATCCATGAATTTTCACCTCAATTAATAGGTTCGAGCAAGCCGACTCCTACAAAAATTTTTGATTTGCTATAGTCAGTTATTAAATAAAGTTTATCTCGCATTTTCATGTTTTTTGGTGGTGGTATAAAGTATCTTGCCTGTATATGAATAGCTTCTGAAAAGTTAAATACGCCAGAAATAGGATATCCCATTCCTATTGAAAAATTCAAGTTTTGCAGAGAGATTTTTATAGTTATTCCAAGTTCATATATGGGAGAAGTAGTCTCTGAAGAAAAATTAGTATTTTCGATGAACAGCATTGGTCCAATTTTAAGTTGTGAAGTTTTATAAAGACTATAAGAAAAAGTTATCCTATGATTATATTTTTCAAACCCTTGAAAACTGTATATCCAATTTGTGGAAAAAGTTTCGTCTGAGTATCCAATAATTACAGAAAAAGCGTTTACAGAACCAAAATTCCATCCCGCTCCCATGTCAAAGCTGGAAGAAAGTAGCATGACGGGTATCAAAGTTACGAAAAATAAAATAGCAGTTTTTTTCATAGAGTGATTACCTCCTTATTATTTCAAATTGCTTGAAAAGGATGATTACACTTTCTGTACTTTCTTCGGTGGTAAATGTTATTTTTTCTATTTTGTTTTCTTTTAAATATATATCGATTTTTGTAGGTTCAAGGCCTAATCTTTTTAAAAAGGAATATCCAGAAGGTATAAATGTTAATCCTGTTTTAGTTTCATGAACTTGAAATATTGGTGAAGTCAAAAAACCTACAGCTGTATTGATAAACTCGTATACAATTTCCATATCATAGTTTGAGATTTCGGTTATAGTATAATCACTATATGTATAGTTTATTAAGTTGTTTATTGTGTCTAAACTTATTTTTATTCCTTTTAAAAATTCCGGCTCTCTAAATTCTATAATAAATTTTTCGAGATTTATTATTGTCCCATCAATGGTGAATTTTGTGATCAATTCATTGTTATCGGGAGAGTAAACATCAAAAACTATATCGGCAGAGAATTTAAAATCTCTTGCACCAGCTGTGTTTTCTACAAATTCAAAAATAGATGTACCACAAAATAGAAGCGTTGAAAATAAAATGATAGCCAAGCTTATTGCCTTTTTTATGTTTTTCACCTCCAGCAAATTGAATAATGCATTATACAGTTAAAGCTTCTTTTATAAAAAGGTAAACCGTAGCAATTATTCCACAGGCAAGTGTTGGAACAATTGAGATTTTTATATATTTACCAAATGATAATCTCTTTTCAGTGTGTTTTTCAAGTAATGAAACACTTACAATATTAGATGCGGCACCTATAGGAGTTAAATTGCTTCCAAATCCAGCTCCCAATGCTAACGACCACCAGAGATTGAAAGACATTCCAGAGTTTATTAAACCCTCTATTATAGGAATAAATATCATTGTACTTGGTACAGCTCCCACTATTCCTGAAAAAAGAAATACAGCCCAGAACATTATGATTGTAAGAAATTTTGGATGAATTTCTAATAAAAGAAATTGATGTGTTATAAGTTCTGTTAATCCACTAACTTCTAAAGCGTAAGTTAGCGAAAATAGCCCAATAAAAAAGAATAAGGTATCCCACTCTATATCTTTGCTTGTATTTTCAAAGTTTTTTCCTGATAGTAGAAGTATTAAAGCTGCACCTGTAAGAGAAATAAGAGACATTTCATAATCAATGTATTCATGAACAACGAAACCTATTACTACTCCTAAAAAAATAATCAGAGTTTTAATCATAAGTGGATAATTTGAAATAAGTGTGGTAGCGTCAACCTGAATAAAATTTTTTAGTTTTTGATTTACATCCCCGGGAAATTTCATGATTTTAAAAAAATAAAACGATACGGTAATAAACGCAATTATAGAAGGAATTATCATATTTTTTAGAAACGTTAAAAAGCTGATTTTCGCTGCACTTCCAATGATTATATTAGGAGGATCACCAATCAGTGTAGCCGAACCTCCAAGGTTTGCAGAAAGAATAGCGGTGAATATTAGTATATTTGGTGGTATATCTGCAGTGTCGGATATCAACAAAAGCAAAGGTATAAAGAGAAGAATGGTTGTTACATTATCAAGTAGCGCAGAAAACACAAATATAATAGAATTCATTAGTAGTAAAAGTTTAAAAATATTTGATCCACTTATTTTAACAGTTTTGACTGCTATGAACTGAAAAAAACCCGTACTTTTTAATACAGAAATTATTATCATCATACCTACAAGTAAAGAAATGGTGTTAAAGTCGATAAATTCAGAAGCATTTTCTATTTTCAAATTTCCAACTTTAAAGATTCCAACCATTAAACCTATGAGAAAAGTTGTGACGGAAGACTTATCCTTTTTAAAGATTATAAAATAATAAGCTATGAAGAAGAGAAGTAACACAATGTAACGGGACATTTTAACTCAATCTCTCCTTAATTATATGTGAAATTGTTTTTATATCATCTTCTGTGATTTCTTCTGGAGATTTTTCGTCAAGAGTTTTTAAAATATCTTCTTCTGTTGTTTCAGAAGTCTCGCTTTCAAGAGCCTCAGCTTCTTCAATGGAAATTTCCATTTCTTCTTGTTCTTTTTTATCTGAAATTTCTTTTTCAGTGGCTTTATTAACTTCTATATATGTTTTGAGTTTTTCTATTAGTTCTTTTTCAATAGTTTCTTTTTCGTCTTTTAGGTCCGCTTTTTCTGACAGCTTTTCTTCCGTCTTTTCAGATGTAATTGGTTCCTCTTCCTCTTCTTTCTGGTTTTTTTCAACTTTTTCTTTATTTTCTTCGATAGTTTCGGTTAATTCTTCCAGAACTTCGTTTATTTCTTCAGTTATCTCTTTTTCAAACTCATTTTCTTTTTCTTCCTTATCTTCCAAAGTTTTCGATACTTTTTTTGTGTCTTCGTTTGATTCTCCAATAAGGCTGGTGATCATGTCAAGTTCAGAATTTAACAATTCCTCGACATTAACAATTTTTGTGCTTTCCTGCAATAAATCTGTTTGCCCTTCTTCTACGATTAGCGAAGGTTCTTCAACAACAGACATGGGATGCGCTGTCTCAGATGAAGGTAACAGTTTTTTCGCCTTATACACTCGATATTCCATAAATCCAAGAACGGCAAATGAAATAGCAAATGTTATGAGGAACAAAAATAACTTGTTGGAACTTTTTTTGGTTTCAGTTGGAGTGGCTTCTTGAGAGGTTGTTGGAGTGTACTTATCTATCCAGTTTTTCCACTCATCACTTTTTTCTTTGCTTTCTAATTCTTTGAAAATATTTGAAATAAGAGGGTTGTCCTTGTAAGAAGATAAATAAGCTTTTGCCCTGTCATAATCTCCTATCATATACGCAGATATTCCAGCTTTAAACTTTATGTTTGGATCGTATCCTTCTATAGATGGGTCTTCTATTAGCGATTGCTCGAAATAATACAACGCATCTTTATAATTTTCCTGTTGATATGCGTTTAATCCAGACTGATAAAATTCTAAGGCTTTAGGACTTAAGCCAAAAGTTAACAATGTGAAAGCAATTAACATTAGTATAAAAATTTTCCTTAACATTTTTCCTCCTAAGCCTTTTTTTGCATATCAATAAGGGCTAAAAATTCTTCGTTACTGTGAGTTTCGCGTAACTTATTGGAAATTAATTTTAATCCTTCTTCTTCACTCATAGAAGCGAGCATTTTTCTTAAAATCCATACTTTCTTCAAAGTTTGTTCATCAAGTAAGAGTTCCTCGCGCCTTGTTCCCGATAAAGAGAGATTGATAGCCGGAAATATTCTTTTATTGGCTAATTGCCGTGATAAGACCAGTTCCATGTTGCCTGTTCCCTTGAATTCTTCAAATATTACTTCATCCATTTTAGACCCTGTTTCTATAAGAGAAGTTGCTATTATAGTTAAACTTCCACCCTCTCGAGTATTTCTGGCCGCTCCGAAAAAGTGTTTGGGTTTGTACAGAGCCGCTGGGTCAACCCCTCCACTTAATAATTTTCCACTTGGTGGCACATGAATATTATACACTCTCGCGAGTCTTGTTAAACTATCGAGCAAAATAACCACATCATATCCGTATTCTACTAATCTTTTCGCCATATCCAGGGTTAACTCTGCTATTTTTATTTGTTTATCTGGAGGCATATCAAAGGGAGCAGCTATTACATGAGCATCAACAGATTCTTTTATGTCAGTAACTTCTTCAGGCCTTTCATCTATTAAAAGTACTATTCGAATTGTTTCAGGATGATTTTTGGCTATTCCATTAGCAATCTCTTTTAAAATAGTTGTTTTACCAGCTTTTGGAGGGGCAACTATCATTCCCCTCTGACCTTTTCCTATAGGCGAAAAAAGGTCTATAAGTCTTGTAGACAAAGTGTACTTGTCTGTTTCTAAAATATACTTTGCTTTTGGATAATCCGGCGTTAAATTCTCAAAGTTAACTCTTTCGTTTGCCAATTCTGGGGTTTTGTAATTTACTGCTTCTATTTTTATCATGGCAAAAAATCTTTCTCCTTCTTTTGGAGGTCGTATAACACCTGATATAATATCACCGGTATTCAGATTAAATTTTCTTATCTGTGAATTTGATAGATAAATGTCCTTAGAACTGGGTAGCATACTTTCCCGACTTCTGAGAAAACCAAAGCCATCGGGATGAACTTCTAAAACTCCTTCACCAAAAAAATAGCCCTCAGATTCTGCTTTTGCTTCCAGAATAGCAAAAATTAAGTCATGTTTTCTTAAAGAGGTATATCTTGGAATATCGTATTGTTTTGCTAATTTGTACAATTCTTTTATTGTCATTTGTTCGAGCTCTTTGATGTTTAATGTGTCTGTGTTCAAAAATTTCACCTCCTACTTTGTTCGAAATAGTCTATCTCCTGCGTCTCCTAATCCCGGTAGTATATATCCTTTATCATTTAACTTTCTGTCCAGTGAAGCAGTATATATTATCACATCCGGGCAATGTTCATTAACCACTCTAACACCTTCCGGTGATGCGATAAGGGTAACGAGCACGATTTTTTTCCCGCCATGCTCTTTTACTATTTCTATAGCTTTTACTGAAGATACACCTGTTGCAAGCATTGGATCAAGTACAAATATTTGACTTGTTTGTTTTAAAGATGGTAATTTACTGTAATATTCGATCGCTTCCAGTGTTTTAGGATCTCTATAAATTCCTATATGACCAACAGAAGCGTTAGGTAGAAGTTGCAGGATGCCATCTGCCATTCCCAGACCAGCTCTTAATATTGGTACTATAACTACGTCTTTGTCGTTAATATAATATCCTTTGGTGGTTTCCAGAGGGGTTTCTATTTCGGTTTCGAAAATTTCAATATGCCTTGTAGCTTCGTAAGCTATCAAAAGTGTTATTTCTTTCAAAAGTTCTCTAAATTCCTTTGGGCCAGTATCAGTTTGCCTCATTATGGTTAGTTTGTGTTTTACCAGAGGATGGTCCACCACATTTACTTTCATCTGTGCTCCTCCTTTTTTATAATGTTTTCAACCTGTTTAATCATTTCAGCTTTCATCAGACGTGATACGAATTCATCTAATTCACCATCCAGAATTGCCTGCAGATTGTATGAAGTATAATTTATTCTATGATCTGTGACTCTATTTTGTGGAAAATTGTATGTTCGAATTTTTTCACTACGTTCACCTGTTCCTATCTGAGATTTTCTATTAGCACTTAATGTCTTTTCCTGTTCGGATAATTTTAATTGATAAAGCCTGGCACGTAAAACCATCAATGCCCTTTCTTTATTCTGAAGTTGAGATCTTTCAGACTGACAGGTTACCACAATGCCTGTTGGAATATGAGTAATTCTAACAGCAGATTCTGTTTTATTTACATATTGTCCTCCAGCTCCAGAAGCGCGATATGTGTCAATTCTAAGATCTCCCGGGTTTATTTTTACATCTACATCTGTGACTTCGGGTAAAACAGCAACAGTGGCTGTAGAAGTGTGGATTCTTCCACCAGACTCTGTGGTTGGGACCCTTTGAACTCTGTGGACACCTCTTTCATACTTTAGGTAATTTCCCACGTTCTTTCCCTGAATTCTAACTATGACTTCTTTATAACCGCCGAGATCTGTTTTGCTTTCATCGACTATTTCTGTTTTCCATCCTTTTATTTCAGAATATCTTAAATACATTCTCAATAAATCACCGGCAAAAAGTGCTGCTTCTTCTCCACCGGTTCCTGCACGGATTTCTAAAAACACGTTTTTACCGCTAAATTCTTCATCAGGAATAACTAAAGAAATAAGTTGTTGAATGGTTTTTTCTTTTTGTTTTTCAAGTTTTTCTATTTCCTGCTCAAATCCGTCTGGCATTTCTTCTTTCCAGAGGGCAATTTCATCTTCTATTTCTAAAAACTTGTGAGAAAGTTCGTTAATTTCTTTCATTTTTGAATATTCTTCTGAAAATTTTCTGAGGTCTTCTGGAGACAAAGGTGTGGATAAAATATTTTCAAGCTTTTTGAGCGCTTTTTTGCTCCAGTCTTCAATTAGACGTGCGATTTCTAAATTCTCCATCCTATCTTTTTAGCCACCTCCTCAGGATTTCTGGCATTTTCAATTAAAACATCGCGTTCAATTATACCTTCTAAATAGGCGCTAATAAGAGCCTCATCAAACAAAACATTACCGTATTTTTGACTTGCCTGCATTACTCCTTCAATTTGGTGTAGCTTGTTTTCTCTTATAAGATTTCTTATCGCAGGTGTAGCTACCATAATTTCTATTACAGGATAAACTCCATATTCTTTTTTAGGGACAAGCCTTTGAAATACCACAGCGACGAGAGTATTGGCAAGTTGCAAAGAGATTTGCCTTTGTTGATGCGAAGGAAAAACATCTATGACTCTTTCAGGAGCAGTGGAAGCTGAATTGGTATGAACTGTTGCAAATACAAGATGTCCAGTTTCTGCTGCAGTAAGTGCCAAAGCCATTGTTTCAAGGTCACGCATTTCACCGACGAGAATGACATCTGGATCCTGTCTTAAAGCGTATTTTAGCCCCGCTGAAAAGCTGTTTGTATCGGTTCCCACTTCACGTTGGTGAATAAGACATCTTTTGCTTTCGAAAACATATTCTATAGGATCTTCAATTGTAATTATGTGTTTTGCAAAGCGATTGTTTATGTGTTCAATCATTGCAGCCAGAGTTGTAGATTTTCCACTACCTGTAGGACCAGCTACCAATACTAACCCATGATCCCTTTCGGCAAAATCTTTCAGTAATGAGGGGAGTTTTAGTTCTTCTATTGAACGTATTCTCTTTGTAATTAACCTTAAAGCAAGTGCGGGATTTTTCCGCTCATAGTATAGATTTGCTCTTATTCTCAAATCTTCGATTGAGAACGAAAAATCAATCTCTTTTGCTCCTTTATCCACTTCCAATTCTGAAAGCATGGCATCTAAAGCTTCCTCTAATTCCTCTCTGCTTATAATTGAAAAACCTTGAATTTTTGTAAGGTTACCATCGACACGAGCTATTGGTGGCATTCCCACTGATAGGTGGATATCCGATGCCCTTAGTTCTTTCGCCTTTAGAATAATTTCTCTTATATTCAACCCAATCATGATTTGTCACTCCTCTACCACAAAGTCATCTCCAAAGATGGATTTGAGTTTATCCAGCACGTCAGTGTCAATATCTTTTCCTATTTTGATACTTATAGGTTTTAATATACCGCTTTTTGTGGCGTACATTTTTTCCAGCTCTTCTTTTTTGCTTTTTATCAGTTCGTAATGAATTTTTTTATCAGGTGTAAATGAAATAGTTATTTCATTTTGTTTTTCCACAACATCTGCCAGGGAAAGGCCAACATATAAAGAGAGATCTCCATATAATTTTAGTTCTTCCATAATTTCTGAAAAAGCAGATTGCATTTTTTGAGTTAGTTCCTCTGTGCTTTCAGATGTTATTTTTTCAGTTTCAAAAGTTGTCTGTGCTTTTTCATCATTGTTATCTGGATGGGTAAATTGCATTTCTTCTGACTTTGTCTGATTTTTTTGAAAGTTGTTTTTGCTGTAAGATTCTATGTATTTATGGGAAACATTTACAATACCTATCTTTGCAATGAGTAATTTTTCATTAACATATTTTATATCTTTTGCTATTTCTGATAACGGTTTTAAAAGTTGAATGTACTTAATTTCTCCTTTTTCAATGTTTTCTACTAAATAGTTTAGAGTTTGTTGAAAGAAGACTTCTATGTCTTTTCCTGAAGAATAGATATCATCGATTTGTTTAAGTAAATCCTGAACTTTTCCAGAAAGTATGTTAGATATAAATTCTTCAATAATTTCGTCTGGAACCATTCCTAATACTTCTTTGACAGTGGAAGAGGAAATACTACCTTCGGAAAATCTAACTACCTGTTCAAGTATTGTTAAAGCATCTCTGAGGCCTCCGTTTGCTCTTTTTGCTATTTCATTCAATGCGTCTATAGAAATGTCAAGGTTTTCAATTTCAGAGACATACTTCAGCCTTTCTATAATATTTTTTATATCTATGTTTCTAAAATCTATAACCTGGCATCTCGATAAAATTGTAAGAGGAACTTTTTCTGGGTTTGTGGTGGCCAGAACAAACACAACGTTTTCAGGGGGTTCTTCCAATGTTTTTAACAGGGCATTAAAGGCTTCCTTTGTAAGCATATGTACTTCATCAATTATGTATACTTTGTATTTCCCATGAACCGGGTGATAGCCCACTGCCTCTCTAATTTTTCTAATTTCATCTATTCCACGATTTGAAGCAGCGTCTATTTCTATAACGTCTATAAAATTTCCGTTATCAATTGCTTTACACGAAAAGCACTCGTTGCAGGGTTCGTAATCTTTTCTATTTTCACAGTTAAGAGCTTTCGCAAGTATTCTTGCCACTGTAGTTTTCCCGGTTCCTCGTGGACCGGCAAATATATAAGCATGAGCTAACCTATTTTGAGTTAAAGCGTGTGAAAAAAGTGTTTTGACGTGTGTCTGCCCAACAACTTCTGAAAATCTTTTTGGTCTGTATTTTCTATACAGTGTTTCCATTGTATCACCCTCGCATGGAATATTTTTCATAAATTTCGTTTAATTTTTGAAGAATATCCTTTCGTTTCAATTCAGACAAATTTAACCATAATGCATCTTTGTATCTTTTTAGCCATATTATTTGTCGTCTTGCATATCTTCTTGTATTTCTTTTTATGAGATGTATAGCGTGCTCTAAATTGTATTTTCCTTCAAAATACTCTATGAGTTCTTTATAACCTATAGTTTGAAACGCATTAATATCTTTTGGATACTTTTTAATAAGAGAACTTACTTCACTTAATAAACCAACTTCTATCATTTTTTCGACTCGTTCATTAATCCTTTCATACAATTCATCCCGGTTTCTTGTAAAGATCACTATAAAATACTCAGAAGACACTTTATTTTGATTTTGTAGCTCTGATATCCTTTTCCCGGTTTTCATGTAAACTTCAAGCGCACGAATCGTTCTTTTTAAATCTGATGGATGTATTTTCATAGCAGATGCGGGATCAAATTTTTCCAGCATGTTTCTTAAGATTCCAGGTTGCTTTTTTTCCAGTTCGCTGAGTTCTTTTCTTAAGTTCTCATCTCGTGGTACACCTTCAAACAGTCCTTTTATCAGGGCATCAATATAAAGTCCTGTACCGCCTACAAATACAGGAATAATACTATTTTTAATCAGCTTTTCTCTTATTTTTAAAGCATCTTGCCTGTACTTAAAAGCGTTATAATCAGTGGATGGATCTAAGAAATCTATTAAATAGTGAGGAACTTTTTTTCTTTCTTCTACAGTGGGTTTTGCTGTTCCTATATCCATGTATTTGTATATTTGCCGTGAATCAACAGAAATTACTGCACTATTTTTTGTTTGGCAAAATTCTATTACAAGATCAGTTTTCCCTACCCCAGTTGGTCCACTTATTATGAGGTATTTCATAGTTATTTCACCACTATTTCCACTGTTACATTTTCGCCTTTCATGTTGTTATTTTCTGTATTGATTATAATTTTTGAAGCTGTAAGAGTAATATCTTTTTCCTGATCTTTTAGTTTGACATTTCCTTCAAGAATAATTTTTCCGTTTTTTCTGTCGTAGACAAATTTTTTAGCGTTTGCCCTAATTTTTCCTTTTTCGATCTGAACTCCATCGCTATCTTCGCCGCTGAACTTATCGTTCTTTAAGTCGAAATTCAAGACCTGACATTGAATTTTTATTATGTCTTCACTTTTTGAATCGTTAATTGTGATAGATGCGTTTTTGATATTTCCAGCTTTTGAGTCAATATTATAAACTAACTCATTTCCCTGAACCTTCCCGTTTTCAAAAGTAAATGTAACATTTGTGGACGCTTCTAATAATTTCCACTTGTTTTCCTGCTTTTTTATGAGCATACTTTCTGATATTAATACTATATTATCTTCCTCAATTATAACCTGAATATTTCCCTTGTAAGTTATGAGAGTATCCGTTGGTTCAACGTAATCGGCAGTTATATGAATAGTTTTTGGAAAAGCGTAAACGATAATTAATAACATAAAAAACGCAATTAATCTTTTCATGTAAAACCTCCTATTCTTTATTTTTAAAATGTTCTTGAAAAAATTTTTTTGTTTCTTTGTAAAGCTTTGGTGCTACTATTATAGGATCAATAGATGTGAAAGTTGCTTTTAAAACATGCTTTGCTTTTTTGGAACGTAATTCTATAATTTTTTTCGTCCTTGCAATTGTAGCGGCAGTCATATAATCCAACGCATTTTTTGGAGCAATTTCAGTATTTTTTTCAAGGAGTACTATAAGATCGCCGTTGGGAACCCCGTATGCCCATGAACCTGTAATGCAATTTTCATATGGAGAATAATCCAAAGGAAAACTCAGGGTTTTCATTAATGCTTCGTGAAATCTTCCTGTAACAATTTCTTCGGTAGCTGTTTCTAAATTGAACACGTGAATTTTTAAAGCTGGAACTTTTTCAGTAGTTATATCTGGAAAATTTTTGGTTATGAAATCTTTTAATAATTTTTGATTTTTTACACCATGCATGCTTCTGGAAGCTTTGTATAACATTCTAAATTGTCTTACAATTCCTAATAAATTAACTCCTTCATAAAAATTAAAAATGTTTTTCAATTCATCAAAAATGTTTCTTGAAATGAGATATGCTCTATCAACAGAATTAAAATAAGTTATATAAAAAGCGGGTATACATGAGAAACCTGTACAATGTATTTCTTCAAATCTTATGTTTTCTTCATAAGCTGCCTTGAAAAAGGCGGGAATAGAAAGATACAGAGCAGAGTCACCACCAAGCGAGAGGTTCAATATTTTCTCTCCTTTCAAAGATAAACCGCAAAGCCTCTTCGTATATCTGTTTATATTTATGAAATTCAAACCAATGCGCTGAAATCATATAATATATTACCACATCAGCATAATTTAAATCAACTTTTTCGATCTCGATTTCTTTCCATTTATCTACACAAAGTATAATTTCCAGTTGATCTTCTGGAATTTTCCTGGGAGTCCTTTGAAAGGTGCTTGCGACAACGAATTCAGCTCCCATACTTATGGCTTCACTGACTGGTGTTGGTGATAAAACACCTCCATCGGTATTTTGTGTGCCGCCAATCCATAGTGGCGAAAAAACACCTGGAACTGAAGAGCTTGCCATTACAGCATCGACAAGATATCCTTCGGTGATAAGGATTGATTCCATATTTAAAGTATCGAAAGTAACTATCCCAATATTTTTTATACAATCGCTGAATTTCTTTTTACCAAAAAGATATTTGAAAAACGGGTAATATTCTTCAATTGTGACTAACGATCTTTGAAGAATGCTCCATACTCCGGATTTTTCAACTTTTTCCATATGGCCTTTAAACATTGGTAAAAATTCTTCTATAGCATCAAAAAACTTTTTGCGTACAATATCGCTATTTCCATAGAGCCCATACAATGCGGCTACGATAGCTCCAGCAGATGAACCTGTTATTATTTGAAAGTCTAATTTTTTCTTTTCTAAGTATTTTAATGTGGCAATGTGAGCTATTCCTTTGACGCCACCTGCTGCAAGTGCAACTCCTCTAATCATTTTTTGTGATCCTCCAGATCATTTATAAGTTTTTTAACTAATTTGATATCCTCGGCATGTGCATGATTGCTACCAGGTGTCTCCAAGATCCACGGTATCTTTTTTATAATTGGATGGTTTAGGAAGCGTGTGAATCCCTCTATGCCGATTTCGCCTTTTCCAATATTTTCATGTCTATCTTTGTTTGATCCAAGTCCGTATTTTGAATCATTTAAATGGATAAATTTCAATTTTTTAAGTCCAATGAGAGAATCTATGTTTTTTAAAAGTTTGTCTAATTCTTTCAAATTTGTAATGTCATATCCTGCATCAAATCCGTGACAGGTGTCAAAAGTTATTCCTAAACGTTCAGGATATTTACTCAGCGAAATTATTTTATCAAGTTGTTCAATGGTATATCCTATATTTCCACCTTTTTTTGTTACGTTTTCTAACAATATTATCACATTATTTTCTTCTTCGAAAATCTCATTGAGAGCCTGAACTATTCTTTTTATACCACCTTCTTCTCCAGTTCCAAGGTGACTTCCCGGGTGAATGTTTAAATATTTTATACCTAATTCACTGCATATTTTCATTTCCGTTTTTAATAACTCAAGGGATTTTTTCCATATTTCATCCCTTGGGCTGGCAATATTTATTAGATAACCACTATGACAAAGCATACTTTCTTCATTTAAAGTGTATTTTTTTACCCTTCTTTTAAACTCGAGGACATCTTCTGCTTTTGGAGTATTGGCTTTCCATTGTCTGGCATTGTGAGGAAAGATTTGAAAGGCATTACCCCCTATTTCGTAAGTTTCTTTTGGAACTCTTTTGAATCCCCCACCAATGGGCATATGAGCACCTATTAGTATCATAGATTTATCACCTTCTCCATCTTTATGTGTGGGATTCCTGCTTCGTAAAATACAATATTGTTCGTATCTGAAATAAATCCCAATTGTTCATAAAAATCTTTTACGTGTAACTGCGAATTTAGAACTAATTTTTTTATTTTATTTTCCCTGGAATATTTTTCTACATATTTCATTAGAAGTTTCCCGTAACCAAGACCTCGATATTCTTTTATTATGGCGACGCGTTCGACTTTCAGAACAAATGGTGCTATATGACGAACCCTGCATGTTCCAATATCTTTTTCGTTTGCAGTCAATAAAAAATGAACAGCCTCGTTGTCTCTACTATCTAACTCTTCTTCTTCAGGCACGTTTTGCTCTTCAATAAATACTTTTTTTCTAATAGCCCAGCATCGTTTTAGTAAGTTTAAAGAATTTCTACCTTTAAAAGTTAGTATTTGAGAGGACATCACTACCACCTTTTTCTGTTTTTATGAAATTTTCTAAATTTGCCAACCCTCGCTAACTCTCGCTAATACTCGCCAATCGTGCCAACCTCGCTGTCCTCTGTCATCCCGAGGAATGTAATGACGAAGGATCTTATCCCCTGTCATTCTGAGCAAAGCGAGGAATCTTGATCTTTTACCAACCTCGCTAACTCTCGCAAGATCCTTCGCACTCCGTGCTCAGGACAGGCCTTGCTAACCTCGCTAAATCCTCACCCTTTGGGTTCGGAATGACATGAGTAGGAACCAACTCTCACTAACCCTCGCCAACTCTCGCTAACTCTCGCCAATTTTACCATTCTCTATATTTATTTGTTATAGGCATTCTTCTATCTTTTCCAAAAGCTCGTTTTGAGATTTTAATTCCTATTGGTCCCTGCCTTCTTTTGTACTCGTTTTTATCCACAAGGCGAGCAACATATTTAACAGTTTCTTTTTCAAAACCACGTTCGACTATTTCTTCCACTGCTCTTTCTTCTTCTATATATAACCTTAAAATTTCATCTAAAATTTCATATGGTGGAAGTGTGTCTTGATCTGTTTGGTCTGGTCTTAATTCAGCACTTGGAGGTTTAATAAAAATATTCTCAGGTATTATTTCACTGCCTTTCCAGGAGTTATACCATGCAGCAATTTTGTATATATCAGTTTTATAAACATCCTTTATGACAGACAGGCCCCCTGCCATATCGCCATATAAAGTAGCATATCCAGTTGCTGTTTCACTTTTGTTACCGGTTGTTAAAACGAGGTATCCAAATTTATTTGAAAGAGCCATTAGATAATTTCCTCTTATTCTTGCCTGAATGTTTTCTTCAGTTATATCTCTGGGATAATTTTTGAAGATGTTTTCCAAAGCTTCTTCATAGGAATGATATACTTCAGAGATGGAAATTATATGGTGTTCTATTCCAAGATTTTCTGAAAGTTTTTTCGCATCGTTTATACTATGTTCAGAGCTGTACATTGATGGCATAAGAATGCCAACTACATTTTCTTTTCCAAGAGCTTCTACAGCTATTACAGCTACAAGAGATGAATCCATACCGCCACTAAGGCCTAAAACTACCTTTATAAATCCGTTTTTTCTTACATAATCTTTTAGTCCTAATACAAGTGCTTTGAAAATTTCTTCTTCTTTTGTCATGTTATAACTAATTTTACCTGTTACCTTTAAATTTTTGTGTTGAAAATTCCCTTCGGCTTTTATAAACACTGGAGGAGAAAAATATCCTTTTTCAATATGTCTTCTTCTGGGATCGTGTAAATTGGAGCGCAAGTTTTCTTCTATTTCAAGATCAACTGTTATAATATCCTCTTCAAAAGGTTTCCCTTCAGCTACAATATTACCATTAGAATCAACAACTATACTTCCTCCATCAAATACTAATTCATCCTGTCCTCCTATTAGATTGCAATATACAATGGGACAATGATAATCATAAGCTTTTTGTGAGACATAATTTTTCCTTAACTGTCTTTTACCATAGTAATACGGCGAGGCTGAAAGATTCATTATAATTTGAGCACCTTCGAGGACCTCTTCATGCATGGGGCCTATGGGGCTCCATATATCTTCGCAAATTGTTATACCTATCTTTGCCTCTTTTAATGAGATAATTGTTGGAGAGTCGCCTGGTGCAAAATACCGGCGCTCATCAAATACACTGTAGTTTGGGAGCAAATGTTTATGATAAACTCCGAGTAGTTTTCCGTTTTGTATTATGGCAGCGGCGTTATGTGCATCAGTGTCTACGTTTATAAACCCCAATAGAACTAATGTATTTTTATTTTTTGTATAATTAATAACATTGTTTAGAGCCTGCATATTTCTTTTTAGGAAAGATGTTCTTAGAATCAAGTCTTCTGGAGGATATCCAGTTAAAAACAATTCCGGGAAAATGAGTATGTCTGATCTTTCCAATTCGGCAATATCTATTGCTTTCTTTATTTTCTCTACATTATGATCAAAGTCACCAAGTACAGCATCTAATTGGGCTAAAGTGATCCTTAAATACATTTTGTTTTCGCCTCCGTAATATTTTTATGGAACATTACAACTAAATTATATCATAAGGTAATTCGTGGTATAATTTTGACTGGAGGGGCGGGAGGAGGTGCAATGTTTTGATAAAATTAAAGGAACTCCATTTTTTTATTCCATCGACTGTATATAGAAAATTGTTAATACTCTCGTATATAAATAAAAATCAAAAAGCATCCCAGATGGAGATCTCTCAATATGTTGGGATAGTACCTTCTCTGGTTAACAAGTATATAGCAGACTTTGAGAAAGATAGATTATTGGTTAAGCGAAAAGAAGGGAAACACTATGTTTATGAACTGACTCTGGAAGGTTTATCGGAAATGAATTATTTGAGGTTGCTTTTCTTTGATGAAATAAGTAAGCTTTATGGAATGATTAATTCTCAGCTTGAAAATATATTTCTCAAACTCAAAGGAAAGAAACTAATCGGTATATATGGTGCAGGTTTGGTTGGCAATATATTGGCAGATTTGTTATCGCAGAAAAATTATATTGTTTCTGTCTTTTTCGATGACGATATCGAAAAAATAGGGAATAGGATCAACGGAATTCCGGTTGTTAAATTGGGAGATTTTGCAAAAATAGAAGCCCTGGTAATAGCTTCTTTTAAAAATGGCGAGAAAATGGTAGAAAAAGCGTTGAAAAAAGGTTATAGGGATATTTACAGGTTTAAAATAGAGGAGGATTTTATAAAACTCATATGGGTTGGATAAAAGTTTTTAAAATATTATCTTTCGTTTTGATTTTCTTTTTTTTGATGATGTTAATTTTTGAGAAATCCAATTACTATGTGGATTTTTCTTATTTTGGCAGTGTTCCAAATATGGTGACAGAAATTTATTTGAAAAATAGACTTTACGATACTATTTTTGAGGTGATTATTTTTTCAATAGCAGCTTTAGGTGTTTATATATTCAATTTTTCTATGGAGATAAGAAGGAGTTTTGTTCACGATGAGCACATAAGATTATTTTTGAGATTTTCCAGTTATTTAACTCTTCTCGCTTCCTTTTACCTTGCGATGTTTGGACACAAATCACCTGGTGGTGGATTTTCAGCGGGAGTTGCAGGTGGAACTGGACTTCTTTTATTTGCGCTGAGTACAACATTTCAGGAATTTGAACATATGTTTGTTAGTTTAAAAATTAGAACAGTTGAGAAAGTGTTTTTAATAATAATTTTTGTAATTTCACTTTTGACTTTTCTGGAAAATTATCATATAGTTCTTTTGAATTTGTTAATTTACTTTAAAGTTATGTTGGGTACCTGGATAATTCTTTATAGTTTTATAAAACATAGAGGAATAATATGAAGACGAAAGGAGATGATTCGTATAGAGTTTGTCGAAAAACTTTTAAAAGGTGTCGATAAAGAACTTGCAATGCGTTTTCTTGAAATAAAAATGAAGTTCGAAAAAGAATTTTCAAATAGTAAGTTGAAAAGAGAGTTTGTGGAAGTGTTCTGGCAGCTTTACGATTTTATAGCTGATAATATTTCTGAGGATTCAGAGATAGAAAAGAGGTTATTTCTGAGATACGGGCTTGTGGATACCAAATATTTATTAAAAGCTGATCTTGAAAAGTTAAAAAACATTCCATTTTCAGAGCAAGAAGAAGATTTTTTTTATGTTGATGAATGGTTGATAGCAGTTAAGTCTGGAAAAGTAACTCCGAGTAGTTTTGAAGAACTTAGAGAAACAAAGAGAGTCGTTGCACCGTTAAATATAACCCAGATAAAAAAAGTTTATGAAGAGAAATTACAAGAAAGACAAACTCTGGAAGAAAAGTTAAAAGAGCTTGTGAAAGGTATCGAAAGTGATGGTCCGTATCATAGTGGAATATTGATGATTATTCAGCAGGTTACTGATACGTGTAATGCTTTAAGGCAAATTGATAAAGAGATACATATTATTTTCAATAAATTGAAAGATGCTGAAAATAAACTTGGCTCAAGAGAATTTCATTCACAGAATAAAGAGGAAGTTTTTACTGAACCACTTGTTATAAAGCAAATGGTAAAGAAATCTATAGGAAGACTTGGGAATAATTTTCCGGCGCTTGCTACTCTGTATTTAAGGAATGTTCAAAAGTGGGGAACGAAGGCAGAAGTTAGACGTGTTGTATCTGAGATTGAGTCCATCGATTATACTATATTTATGCGAAAATTGGATAGAGTTCCTGTGAGATTTCCGCCATATTTTATTTTGATTCCTGGGTATGGTGATATTGGTTTTTGCTGGGAACCTTTTGAGGGTATGAATTTTAGTACTGGAAGAGGCCGTGTTGTTATTCCTATGTTTGGCAAAAATTTATGGGTTTCTGTGGTTCAGGCGTTAGGTGATTATAGATGGAAAGCATCAAAAGAATTAGCTTTTGGACATTGGATGGAAGAAGGATTAACTGGTGAAATATATAACTACCTTGTTAATAATAAGATAAAAGAACGGCCTGATGATTATTTCATAAAGAATTATATTTTGTGGTTGGCAAAAGAGGCAAAAGGTGTTCAAAAACTTGAAAAAGAGATTAGAGAAATATTCTGGAGGTATATAGAATTTCCCGAAGAACTCAAGACAAAACTTTCTAAAGTGAGTTATGTATATTCCATTCTTTATGAAAAAGATAAGAGACGGAGAAAATAGGAGGGATTTGTTTGAAAAGGTTAATGAGATTATTTGTTTTAGTTGTGGGGATTGTTGCACTAATTGGATTATATATTTTTCTTGGCAAGGTGTTTTCAGGGCAAATTCTTTTAAAAAGGTATATATTCAAGTTGGGCTGGTTTGAACTAAGATGGTACAGTTTATTGATAGTCAGTGGGATTTTATTGGGATATGCGCTTGTGAGGAGAAGACTTGAGCGTTACAAAATAAATCCTGACCATGTCGACGAGGCAATATTCTGGGGAATTATAGCTGCCATAATAGGTGCAAGAACTTACTATGTCATATTTATGTGGGGTGATTTCTATTCAAAATATCCCGGAGAGATATTTAAGATATGGCATGGAGGACTTGCTATTCACGGAGCCATTATAGGAGCTATTTTATCTACGTTTTTATATACAAGATTAAAGAAAAATTGTACATTTACTTTTTTACAGGGTCTCGATTTGTTTACAAGTGTACTACCCTTAGGTCAGGCTATTGGAAGATGGGGTAACTTTTTTAATTACGAAGCTTTTGGATCTCCAACAGATTTACCGTGGGGTATGTATATTCCACCTGCAAATCGACCTCTTGGGTTGGAAAACTTTTCTAAGTTTCATCCTACTTTTTTATATGAAAGTGTTGGAAATTTTATTATCTTTTTAGTGCTTTATAATTATGATTTAAGAAAAAAAAGCAATGGTGAAACAACAGCTCTGTATTTTATACTGTATTCAGCAAATAGATTCTGGATAGAAGGATTGCGAACTGACAGTTTATATCTTGGCAACATGAGAATTGCGCAACTTGTGAGTATTGTTCTTATTGTTTTAGGATTAATTATGTTTCTTTATTTGCGAAAAAACAAAAAAGCTGCGATAGATAAATGATTTTTTTAGGAGGTGAACTTATGGTAGATAGGCATGAGTTTATAAAGAGTCTGATATCGCCAAATAACTCGAAAATTGTTTTACTTGTTATGGATGGTATAGGGGATATCCCTGATGAATCTGGTTTAACTCCTCTTCAGAGAGCTAATACACCGAATCTTGACGCTATAGCAAGAGAAAGCGAACTGGGTCAATCTATTCCTGTACTTCCTGGAATAACTCCTGGGAGTGGACCAGGACATCTGGGGATTTTTGGTTATGACCCAATAAAGTACCAGATAGGAAGAGGTATATTAGAAGCTCTTGGTAGTAATGTGGAAGTGGGACCAAAAGATGTAGTTGCGCGTGGAAACTTTGCTACAATTAAAGATGGTATAGTAATAGATCGAAGAGCCGGGAGACCAAGTTCAGAAGAGAGTGCCAAAATTGTTGAGCTTTTAAATGAAAAAATAACAAAAATAGAAGATGTGGAAATAAGGTTTTTTCCGGGAAAGGAACATAGATTTGTATTAAAATTGACAGGAGAGGGATTGGGAGATAATCTGGAAGATGCAGATCCTCAAAAAGAAGGAAAGCCTATTAAGTACACTTCAGCTCTTTCTTCTGATTCTGAAAAAACGGCTAAAATAATAAATATATTACTGGATAAAATAAAAGAAGTATTAAAAGAAGAGTCAAGAATGAATTTCGCTCTTGTTAGAGGTTTTTCAAAGCATCCTCATCTTCCTCAGTTCGGAGAAGTATTTAAATTAAAAGCTGCCGCTGTTGCTGTGTACCCTATGTATAAAGGAATAGCCAAACTTGTTGGAATGGATGTAGTTTCAACCGGGCAAACTGTGGAAGAGGAATTTGATACTGTAGCAAAATTGTGGAAAGAATACGATTTCTTTTATATACATGTAAAAAAGACAGATTCTTATGGTGAGGATGGAAATTATGACTCGAAAGTAAAAGTTATAGAAGAAGTTGATAGTGTACTTCCAAAACTTTTGAGCCTTAAACCTGATGTATTAATAGTTACAGGTGATCATTCTACACCATGTCTTATGAAATCTCATTCTTTCCACCCAGTTCCTGTTATGATAAAAGCAAAATTTGTACGCAGAGGCCTTTCAGATAGATTTAATGAATACGAATGTGCAAGAGGAACACTTGGTACTATTAAAGCGGTGGATATTATGACGCTTGCTCTTGCTTACGCTGGTAGACTCAAGAAATTTGGGGCATAAAGGCGATATGCTCGTAATTTATTTTTTGATTTCTATTTTAGGGGCGCTTTCAAGCGCCCTTTTTATAATGCCAAAAATTTTTTTGATCGTTCCACTTTTTTTGTACAGACATCCTAAGATAGCCCTGGCACTAACTTTTTATTTAGTTGTTAATATTGTTTCAGGTCCACAAATAACAGATGGGCAATATGAGTTTGTTGGTAGGGTTGTCCAAGCTAAGGGAAATTTGTCAGTTGTATACGGAAAAGTTTATTTGAGAAAATGGCAAAAGTTAAGAAAAGCGGTTGGAATATATAAAAAAATACCTTTGGGATGGATTGTATATTATAACGGAAAGTTTCTGAAAGGAAATGGCTATCCAAAAATAATACTGGATAAGGAAAAAATTCTTACTTCTCCTTATCCAGTATCTTTGTTTTCAAAAATTTATGAAAGAGCAGAAAAATTCCGTAATTATTCATCCACGATAAATCCCGTTTATCCAGGATTGTACGGTGGTAAGATAGCTTCTGAAATATTTTCTGAAAGTGGGTTGTATCATTATTTCAGTATTTCAGGCGCTCATGTAAGTATCATGTACAGTTTTTCTTTGTTTTTTGTATCTTCTATTTTGTATCATAAAAGATTAAAAAAACTGCTTGCTTTAATATTGCCAACTTTTTTTGTCATAGGAACAGGATTAAATTTACCTTCTATCAGAGCACTTATTTTTCTTTATTTTGCTATTTTTATAGAAATTTTGGAATTTAAATTTGACGTTCTGGAAATCCTTTCTTTTGTCGGAATTGTCCTTATATTTTTTGAACCAGACATTGTATACTCTCTTTCTTTCTATATGACCTTTTTTGCAACATTTGGTGTATTGAGTGTACAAAACAAATATCTTTCACCCTTAGGTGGTTTTTTAGGTAGTGCTCCATATTTAGCACTATTTTCAAATGTGAATCCTTTTTCAATCCTTGGCACGTTAATTGTAATGATACCAGTTCAAATAACTCTTTACGTTCTTACTTTTGCTTTTATTTTTTATCAATTAGGTTTAAATGCAATGTCGTTGCTTATTTTAAAAGCTGGTGAACCATTTGTGATATTTCTTGAGGGTGTTTCTTACATATTGTCAAAGTTTCCAAAAATTCCTGGAAATATTTTTACTTATTTTCTCCTGAGTGGATTCTTTTTGCTTTTTCTCGCACATTTTGGACAAATTCCATATATTTTTAAATCAAAATTTTCGAAAACGAACCCCTGATTTTCAAGTGAGTTTTTAAGATTTTCAAGGTAACTTTCCTTTATTTCGTATATTTTTCCACATATTTTGCAGACAAAGTGATGATGTAATTTATCTTTTTTGGCAAGCTCGTACCTATATATACCTTCACCAAACTCGAGTCTTCTTAGAAAACCAAATTCAACCAGGAGATCAATGGTTCTATAAACGGTTGCTTTACTTACAGAATGCTTTTTTGAAAATAAAATTCTGTAAACATCATCGGCTCCAAGATGCTCTGCATCGTGTTCCATGAAAACTTTTAATACTAATTCTCTTTGTGGTGTCATTCTATATTTTCTTTCTTTGAGCTCTTTTTTAAGTGTTTCTATGTACATTTTTCTTCCTCCTTAAGTTATAACTTTGTTTATATATTCATTATTGGCTTTATATCTATTTTCCATCCTGTGAGTTTTGCCGCAAGTCTTGCATTTTGGCCGCCTTTTCCTATAGCAAGTGATAACTGATTTGGCGGAACTATCACACGGGAGGCTTGATTTTCTGCATCTAAAATGTCAACTTCTATTACAGAAGCGGGCTGTAACGCACTTGCGATGAGTTCTTTAGGATCATCTGACCATTTTACTATATCAAGTTTTTCACCTTTCAATTCTTTTAATATGGCAGATATACGTATACCTTCTTCACCTATACATGCACCCACTGGATCAACTTTTGGATTGTTTGAACGCACAGCTACTTTTGTTCTGATTCCAGGTTCTCTAACAATTTTTACAATTTCTACAACACCATTTTCTATTTCGGGAACTTCAAGTTCTAACAACCCAGCTACAAATTCTTCACATGTTCTACTTACCATAATTTTTGGTCCTTTTTTATCTTTTTTGACTTCTTTTATATAGACCTTTATTAGAGAACCATGTTCAATTTCTTCGCCAGGAATCCATTCCTTTTTCGGAAGTCGAGTCTCAAGTTTTCCTATTCTTATATCAGCCCAGTCTGGAGTGACTCTTACAACTTCAGCAGTGGTTATTTTTCCGACAAGTTCTGAATATTTTTCATATTGTTTTTCTTTTTCTATTTCTCTAATTTTTTGAATTAAAACCTGTTTGGCTGTTTGTGCAGCTATTCGTCCAAACTTTTTTACATTTAATCTTTTTTTTACTATGTCTCCGATATTTACATCTGATTTTATTTTCAAGGCTTCCTCGAGTGAAATTTGTTTTTTCTCATCTTCAACATTATCAACAACTTCAAGAAGCTGGTATGCTTCTATTTCTCCTGTTTGTCTATTAATTATTATTTCCACGTTTTTTTCCCCGCCATAGTCTTTTCTATATGCACTTATGAGGGCTTTTTCTAATATTGGAATTATTTCGTCTACTTTTATACCTTTTTCTTCTTCAAGTTGTTCTAATGCTTCCAGTAACCCTAAATTCATTACTTCACCTCCTATATTTCCACGTATTATTAAAATTAAAATTCTATCTCTAAATTTGCTTTTTTTATATTTTTAAATTCCACTACAATTTCTCCTTGTTTCTGGTTTTTTAATACAACTCTTTCATCATTTACGTCAACTATTTTTCCGATATATGTTTTTTCATTAGTCTTTATTTTAGCAAGATGATTTTTAAAACGCTCAAAATCTTTTTTATTTCTCAAGGGTCTATCAAGACCAGGCGAAGATACTTCGAGGTAATATCGTTTGGTAATAAGATCCAGATTGTCGAGTTCTACTTCTAAAGCTCTGGACACTTTTTCACAATCTAAGTGATTTATATATCCAGAAGGATTATCTATTATTACTTCAAGGATCCATCTTCCTGATTTATTATAGAATCTTACATCAAATAGTTCCAATCCAACCTCTTTGACAATTTTGTCTGCAATTTTTGTTACCTGTTTTTTTATATGAGCTATATTCATAATATTCACCTCTTTTTACGATAAATATTAAACCGGGACCCAAGTCCCGGTACCATTCTCCGTTTTGGCGGAGAGGGTGGGATTTGAACCCACGGACGTCTTTCGGACGTCACACGCTCTCCAGGCGTGCGCCTTCGACCCCTCGGCCACCTCTCCATTTTAAAACCGTCTAATATTTTAACATAGAACTTTTAAAATTGCAATAGGCAGAAGGTACAACCTGGAAAGTTTGAAATTTGTCAGTTTACATTGTAATCAATATTTAGGACGAAAATAACTGTAGATTTTTTACTTAACAAGTTGTACGCGGTTGGTGAAACCTCTTTTAAATTTACTTTTGGGTATTGATAAATGGGTTCCAGATTTTTGATTAATTTAAAAAACATTTCCAGGGAATCTAATAGTAATATGTCTTTCTTTGTATAAATACTGTGTTTGTGTTTTAAATTATTAAAATTAAAGAGTTTTAGATTTTTTAAAATATCTTCTGGAATTTTAAATTTCATGGTGTTTTCAGTGTATTTTTCTATTTTAAATCTGCTATATATCGTTCTGGTGACAAAAAGGTTATAGAATAAGGAAAAATCTTTTCCTCTTTTGTTTTTTAAAACAATCTCTAAATTGAAATTTAAAATTTGCTGTGATAATTTTTCGCGGATAATACCTGGTTTTGAAAGTGTAAATGAACTTCTTGTTTTTAAAAATTTTGCTTCTATGAGTGCAAAAGAATTATAAGTCTTACTATTACCTGGTTTGTTAAAGAGCCGTTGAGAATTTTCATCTTTGATATTGAAAAACATTTCTAAAATTAGTTTCAAAAACTGTAATTCTGCATTGTTTTCGGAGTTAATTTTCTGTTCATTTTTTAAAATCATCTCAATTTTAAGCTTTTTTGAGAACTTGTTACCTTTTAAAGAGAAGTTTCTTCTGTTTTTTTCTGGAGAAATGACATTTGTAAAATGAACTTTTGTCTGGTAAAACATGTTAAGTATTTCTTTACTAATTAACATGTTCATACTATCACCTCCAGAAATTTTATCGGACATTTGAGACGTGGATATAAGTTTTTTGTTAAGTTGAAGTTTTGCAAATCTTATATAAATGTATACTTTAATAAATCCTATTTACAATTTGGTAATTTTTAGAGAAGCTAAATAATCAAAATATCAAGAAAATACCAATTATTTGTGACTACACGTGATTTTCGTGTGGATAATTTGCCTGTAGCAAAGTTGATGTATTTGTAAAATGGTTGATTTTATTGTAAAACGTGTGGTATAATAACCAATGTGTGGCTTTAACTACTCCAGAAGAGGGGGGATTTTTGTGAAGAAGGTATTGGTGTTTTTAGCGGTATTGGTAGCAGTTGTATTGTTTGCAGCAGACCCAAACGTGCTTGTTGATGCTACCATAGGTGAACCAGACACACTTGATCCTCATCTTGCATATGACACAGCAAGCGGAGAGGTTATTTATCAGGTGTATGAAAACCTAATCCAGTACAAAGGTTCAAGCCTCAGTGAATTTTTGCCAAGGCTTGCTACAGAGGTACCAAGTGTTGAAAACGGCCTTATCACCGATGGTGGCAAAACTTACATTTTCCCAATAAGAAAAGGCGTTAAGTTCCACAATGGTAACGATCTTACACCGGAAGATGTTGAGTACAGTTTCGAAAGAGGTCTTCTCTACAGTCCTGCAGGTGGTCCAATGTGGATGCTCTGGTATGCTATATTTGGAAAATACAGTGTGGCTGATTTAGTAGAAGAAGTAGCAGGCAAACCTTACGATGAACTTGTAGATGAAAATGGAGAGCCTCTTCCAGAATACAAAGATGTGTTTGTTAAAGTTTATACTGACTATATAGACCCTGCTATAGAAGTTGATGGAGATAACGTTGTGTTCCATCTTGTGAGGCCATACTCTCCATTCCTTAATATTCTTGCACAGGGTTCAAGCTGGAGTGCAATTCTTGACAAAGAATGGAGTATAGAAGTTGGATTATGGGATGGTAAGGCAGACACATGGTGGAAATGGTATGATCAGAGAAAAGAAGAATCACCAATTTACGACAAGGCAATGGGAACTGGACCATACAAATTCGTGGAATGGGATAGAACACAACAAAAAGTTGTTCTTGAAGCAAATGAAAATTACTGGAGAGAGCCTGCAAAGATTAAAAAGGTTATAATCTGGGGTATCGACGAGTTCTCAACAAGAAAAGCCATGCTTGAAAAAGGCGATGCTGATATAGCATACATTCCAACACAGTATCTTGATCAGGTAAGAGGAAATCCAGACATTGAAATAATTGAAGGACTTCCAACACTTTCCGTAACGGTTCTTGCGTTTAATTGGACTATAAGAGAAGGAAGTAAGTATGTAGGCAGTGGAAAACTCGATGGAAATGGTATACCACTTGATTTCTTCAACGATGTTCACGCAAGAAAGGCCATTGCATACGTTATAAATTATGATGCCATTATAAGTGATGTGCTTAAAGGTTTTGGTAAGAGAGTTCCAACGGCACTTCCAGAAGGATTACTCGGATATGATCCTACACTTCCACTTTACAATTTCAATCTGGTTAAGGCAAGGCAGGAACTTATGCAGGCGTGGAATGGAGAGGCATGGAAAAAAGGATTCAAGTTTGGAGTAGCGTACAACCTTGGAAACGAAGCACGTCAGAGAGCAGCAGAAATGGTTAAGATGTATCTTGAAATGCTTTCACCAAAAATTAAGATAGACGTTGTTGGATTACAGTGGCCAACATTCCTTGATGCTACAAAACGTGGGGAACTTCCAATATTCATTCTCGGCTGGCTTGCAGACTTCCCAGACCCAGATAACTTCATTTTCACATACTATGATTCAAAAGGTGACTACAGCGGAAGACAGGGTGCAAAATTTAGAGAATTTGTAAGTACTCCAAGACCGGAACTTGGCGGTAAAAGTCTCGACGAACTTATCGAAACTGCTTCTGCAGAAATTGATTCTGCAAAGAGGGCAGAATTGTACGCAAAGGTCCAAAAGTTTGTTGTTGAAAATGCTATAAGTGTACCACTTTACCAGCCAATTGCAGTTCGTGTACACAGAAAATGGCTCAAAGGTTGGTATCATAATCCGATGAGACCAGGTGATGACTACTACGCATATTATTTCGAAGGTAAATGATAATTATTATAATTGTGTTTGGAAGGCGGCCCGGTTGTGGGCCGCTTTTTTTATATGGTATACTTTTTTATCAGGAGGGTGAAAAGTGGTATGGCATACGATGGTTTTGTTATGAAAAGGGTACAGGAAGAAATTCACAGGATTATGCGGTTTCCGTTAAGAAATGTATTCGCTGTTAAGAATATAGTTTATTTTAGTTTTCAGAATATGGATTTAAAAGTATCATTGAATCCTAATTATTCATATATTACTGTTGAAAAAAGAAATATCCCCGATAATCTTAAACTCACTTCGTTTGTAAGTTTTTTGAGAAGTAGATTGAAAAATGCTCGAGTGGAAAAATTGCTTCAATATGGATATGAAAGGACGTGGAAAATGGTTTTGACAAAATTAGATGAAATAGGTGAAAGTCATCGATATGAACTTTACATAGATATAATGGGAAAACATTCAAACATTATATTAGTTGAAAATGGTATAATCCTTGAAGCTTATAAAAAAGTAAGAACAAAATACAGAAATATTTACCCTGGAGAGCCGTTTCTGGTATTTCCTCTTCAAAAGCTCAATCCTGAAAATATAACACATAAGTTGTTTGAAAATTCGGATAATAACAACAAAGCTCTTTTGAATTTTATTTATGAGAATATTCAGGGATTTTCAAAATTAACATCTATGGAAGTGCTCCATAGGGCAGGTCTGGAAAACAAGCCCGTTTCCCAACTTAACGAAAAAGAAAAGGAAATAATTATACATGTAATAAAACAATTAATTGATGAGTTTAAGAAGGGAAAGTTGTATTTGTACTATGCTGATGATAAGCCATATGAAATATCGGCCTTTCCTTTAAAAGCACTGAATCTGGATTATGAAATTTTTTCAGACGTTTTTGAAGGAATTAATGTATTTTTTCAATGGAAAGAAAGAAAGAGTATTTTTATTCAAAAACAACTCCAGCTTGAGAAAGCAGTTATAAAAAACATCGATAAATTGGAAAATGTAAAGGATAAACTTTTAAAAGAATTGTCTGAAACTGAAAATATGGAAAAATACAAAAAATGGGGAGAACTATTGAAAGCGTATTTTTATCAAATAAAAGAAAATCAAAATATGGTAACGCTTTATGATTGGGAAACTGAAGATTATGTGAAAGTTCCTCTGGAAAGAAATCTTACGATTATAGAGAACTTACAGCATTATTTTAGAAAATACAATAAATTTAAGACTAAAAGATCAGGGATCACAAAAAGACTTGAAGAGATTGAAAAAGAACTGGAATATTTATACCAGCTCTGGTATACGATTTTGGAAGCGGAAACAGAGCAGGAAATGGAGGAAATTAGGGGTGAAATGATAAGTTCAGGAATTTTAAAATCAGCAAAGCACAGAAAACAAAAAGATGCAATTTCTAAACCGAGGGAAATTATACATAATGGTTTTAAAATACTAATAGGAAAAAACAACAAACAAAATGATAAAATTGTAAAATTATCTTCAGATAATGACATATGGCTCCACGCTCATGAGATACCGGGAGCACACGTTTTGATTAAAACAGGTGGCCAGAAACTTGATGATGATACACTGCTATTTGCCGCTTCGCTTGCAGCGGGTTATAGTAAAGGAAAAGATTCGGCAAAAGTTCCAGTGGATTATACAAAAGCAAAGTATGTGAAGAAAATAAAAGGGCTTAAACCTGGTATGGTGTTTTACGAAAATTACAAAACTTTAATGGTAAGCCCAAGGAGGCTTTAACATGTTATTTAAGTTAGTTTCTGACTTTGAACCCTCAGGCGATCAGCCTGAAGCTATAAAAAAACTGGTTAATGGTTTGAAGAATAATTATCGTGTGCAAACATTGCTCGGAGTTACAGGAAGCGGGAAAACATTTACAATGGCTAATGTTATTGCTCAGGTTGAGCAACCAACTCTTATTATTTCTCCTAATAAAACGCTTGCTGCGCAGCTTTATTCAGAATTTAAGTCTTTTTTCCCGGAAAACAGAGTAGAATTTTTCATTAGTTATTATGACTATTATCAACCGGAAGCATACATTCCTACAAAGGATTTGTACATAGAAAAAAATGCAGATATAAACGAAGTAATAGCGAGGATGAGAATGAGTGCTATAAAATCTATAATCACTCGAAAAGATGTAATAGTTGTTGCAAGCGTTTCAGCTATTTATAATTGTGGGGATCCTCGTGATTTTAGTGATTTAAATTACACAATAAAGATTGGTGATGTTTTAGACATAGGTAAATTTACCAGGCATTTAGCTAAAATAGGTTATGAAAGAAAAGAAGATGCTTCTTTGACAGGAAGTTTTAGAGTTCGTGGAGATGTTATCGAGATATTTCCTACATATCAGGATGAAGGTATAAGGATAGAACTTTTTGGCGATGAAATAGAAACTATTTATCATTTTGATCCTATAGACAGACATGTTTTAGAAAAACTTGATAGAGTTATCATATATCCAGCTAAAGAATTTATCACTACTGAGGAAAAAATAAGAAAAGCTATAGAAAACATAAAAGAGGAATTAAACAATCAACTGGAGCATTTTAGAAAACTTGGAAAAAATCTTGAAGCAGAAAGATTAAAACAAAGGACGTTAAATGATTTAGAATTACTATCAGCTATAGGTTATTGTAATGGTATAGAAAATTATTCGCGACATTTTGATGGAAGACGTCCAGGTGAAGCTCCGTATACTCTCCTGGATTATTTTGGAGAAGATTTTTTAGTTTTCATAGATGAATCACATATTACCGTCCCTCAGTTGCGTGCCATGTATAATGGTGATTATTCACGAAAGAAGAACTTGGTAGAGTATGGATTCAGGTTACCATGTGCTTTTGATAATCGACCACTAAAATTTGAAGAATTTTGGAGAAAGGTTAATAAAATTATATTTGTTTCTGCTACTCCTGGAGATTTTGAAATAAAAAATTCCCAGCAAATTGTTGAGCAAATTATAAGGCCTACAGGACTTGTTGATCCTGAAGTTGAAGTACGCCCTACAAAAAATCAAATAGATGATCTAATTAATGAAATTGTAAAATTGAAAAGAAATGATGAAAGAGCTATTGTAACAGTGCTTACGAAAAAGATGGCAGAACGTTTGGCGGAACATCTTATTGAAATAGGAGTAAATGCACTTTATATTCATTCTGAGCTGGATACGATAGAAAGAGTAGAAGTGCTGAAAAAACTTAGAAGAGGAGATGTAGATGTGGTAGTGGGTGTGAATCTTTTAAGAGAAGGGCTCGATTTACCGGAAGTTTCGCTTGTAGCAATTCTTGATTCTGATGTGGAGGGTTTTTTACGAAGTGAAACAACTCTTATTCAAATCATAGGAAGAGTTGCAAGAAATGAAAATGGGAAAGTTCTGATGTATGCTGATAGAATAACACCTTCTATGAAAAGAGCTATAGATGAAACTAATAGAAGACGAAAGCTTCAACTGGAATACAATAAAAAACATGGAGTAATTCCAAGAAGTATAGTGAAGGCACTTTCAACTGAGATATTTAAACCATTTATGGAGGAAGAAGAGCAATATAAAGAAGAAATGAAACAGGTGCTGTCACTTAAGGAATCTTTGTCTCTCGAAGAATATGCTGCTGTTCTTGAGGAAGAAATGTACAGAGCAGCTGCGGATTTGAGATATGAAGATGCTGCAAGGTTACGTGACGAGTTATTTGAAGTGCGTGAAAAATTAAAAATATTGCGTAATAGTCGATAAATAATTAAGGAAAGCTTTGCAAAGAAATTTGTTAAAGAAATCAGGTGATTAATATGGAGAAAATAGGAGAAATAATATTACAGGCTTCTGAAAAGTTGAAAGATAAAGCACTATTGTCGTTGTTTTCTATGTCGGTTGTAGATCTTATAGGTGTATTGGAAGTAGAGGAGTTTTTAGATAAATTGGTACGTACCATTTATAATATCGTTCCTTCTGTGGAAGGGGTTGAAGTTAAGAGTGTTGATAAGAATTTAAAATACGGTGCTTTAAATAATGTATGGGAAATTTATGAAATGGAAAGAATTAAAATATTAATATATGCAGCTTCTTTAAGTGACTTTGAAAAAACTCTTTTGAAATTTATTTTTGGTGTCGCAGAACTTCATGTGAGGAACGTGTATAAATATCAATCTTTAAAAGAGAGGGCTTCTCATGACGAGTTAACTGGAGCATTGTCCCGCCAGGTTGGTATAGAATTTCTTGAAAAAAGATTTAGCGATTTAAAAAGATACTCTCAAGTTGCATCATTAGTTTTTGTAGATTTAGACGGTTTAAAAATGATCAATGATAAGGAAGGTCATCTGGCAGGAGATAAAAAGCTACAGGAGTTTGTATTTGTATGCAAAGAATTTATCAGAAAAGGTGACTTCGTTATAAGATGGGGTGGAGATGAATTTGTATTATTTCTCAATACCTCTCGAGGAAAGGAAGTTATTGAGAGAATTAAAGCAGTTGTAAGTATGAGTTTTTCATACGGTGTGGTAAACATTCCAGATGGTTTTGAGAGTGTAAAGCAGGCAATTGATAGAGCAGACAAGTTGATGTATCAGCAAAAGTTTATGAAAAAGTTTAAAAAGAGTAATTAAAAATTCATAGATTTTTTGATGAAATGATAGATACACTCTAATTTTTCAGTAAGTTTTTCTAAGGAGGAAGAATTGTCTATAATAAGGCCTTCGGGGAGAATATCACGTTGAGCAGATAATATTTTTTCAATAGTTGATACGGTAAGTCCTTTTCTTTTTAATCTTTCGATTATGACCTCTTTTTTTGCAATTACTGTTATAGTTAAATCACATTGAATTTTAAGACGCCTTTTTATCGCAGCTTCAACTATGTACAATTTTTCTTCTTTTGTTTTGATATTTAGTATTTGCAGCATTTTCGGATGTAGAATCTCTTCTAATTTCTTTAGTTTTTCTGGATCGTTGAACACAATATTTGAAATTTCTTTTCTTTCGAGAGTTCCAAATTCTTTTTTTATAGTTTCTTTTAGTTGACTAAATACATGATGACCAATTTCATCCATGTTTAAGTATTCAAATCCCTTTTTTTCAAAAAAAGATGAGACGGTGCTTTTTCCCGTCCCAATTTTTCCTGTTATACAAACTACAAATTTCAAAGTATTTTTTCCCCCAGCTCTCCTTTTTTAATGTGTTCATACTCTTTTTTAGTCATAACGGCAATACTTAAATTTTCTTCCAATCCGGATATTGTTTCTGCAAAAAATCCAAGTTTTTCTCTAATTCCTTTATCATCTTCAACTATAATAGTATATCTATTTTCTTTGAAGTAAATTTCAAGAGGATTGAAGATTTCTTTGATGTAATCTTTTATGGTTTTCATCAAATATCAGTCCTTTCAACCATTTTGATTATCTTGTTTCATATTGAATTTTTCAAAACCAGGTCTCCCCATAAGAGCATAAGTAATCTTTTTTCCAAGTTCAACTCCAGGTTGATCGTATGGATTTACGTTGAATAACTCGCCCGCAATTGCCGTTGCAAGCTCGTAATACATGAAAAACTCACCTACGTGAAATTCATTTATTTCTGGAAAAATGACCTTTAAAGATGGTCGACCATTTTTTGCCAGAGCTGATTCTGTTCCTGATAATTCGCTATTTAGTAATTGTGATAGGTATTTACCCTGAAGGTAATTAAGGGATTCTTCGTTATGAACATGAGGAATTTTTATATCTCTCTCAAATTTTTCTGTTTTTAGGAATGTTATTATTTTGTCATCTGGTCCTTCGTTATACAGCTGGATTTGTGAGTGTTGATCTACAGCTCCAAGAGCTTTTACAGGGGTTTGGCCAACATTTATAAGTTTTCCATCTTTTGAATACGCCTTTCCTAAGCTTTCAGCCCACAATTGTCTATACCAATCTGCAAGATAGTAGAGTTTATTGGAATATGCCATCATAACGGAAATATTTCTTCCATTTAGGTAATGTAAATAATGTATTAGAGCAATGAGAGCGCCTGGATTATTCCACAGAGATTCCTTTATGGTTCGATTATAAGCTGTACGCGCTCCATCGTAGAGTTCTTCTATATCTATGCCTGCAGCCATGGCGGAAACCAGTCCTACGCAGGTCAGAACACTGAATCTTCCCCCAACTTCAGGAGGTATGTCAAGAGTTCTTATATTTTCTGAAGTAGCGATTTTTCGCAATACACCTTTTTCTGGATCAGTTGTGAATATTATGTGTTTGTTTGGTTTTAAGCCATAACTTTCAAGCAATCCTCTTATTATGAGGTAGTTTGCCATAGCTTCTGCTGTGGAACCAGATTTTGAAATTACATTAAAAAGTGTTTTTCTAATGTCAATACGATCTAAAACTGATGCGACAAAATCTGGATCGACATTATCTATAACAAAAACTCTTAAAAATCCATTTCGTTCCTCTTTCGATCTATAATTCCAATCACTTGGGCGGAGAGTATTTTGTAAAGCAATGTTTCCAAGCGCTGATCCACCAATGCCTACTACAACTAAATTTTCAAAAGAGTGAACAAAATCTTTAATATCCAGAACAGAATCAATCCACTTTCTATTAAAAACAATGTTTACAAAACCAGGCCTTTCTTTATCTATTAAACTCAATATGTCATTAATTTTGTTTTCATAAGAGTTTATTTCTTCTCTTTTTATACCCCCGGTGACATTTTCTTTTAAAGTATTTGAGAAATCAAATTTTAGCATTTTAAACACCCCTTAATGTGCTTTTTTTTAATTAATAGGTTATAAGAGAAATGACTTTTTCATCTTTTAATAATTTTCTTGGATTTAAATAAGTCAGTTCTATGAGAAATGCCATCCCTGCTACTATTCCCCCGGTCTTTTCTATCAGACTTTTCAAAGTTTTTGCAGTACCACCTGTTGCAAGTACGTCATCAAAGATAAGTACTTTTTCCCCTTCATTAATAGCATCCTCGTGTATTTCTAACTCTGCTGTACCATATTCAAGCTGATACTTTTCTGATAATGTTTTATATGGCAATTTCCCTGGCTTTCTTATGGGAACGAAAGACTTTCCAAGATTGTATGCCAGAGCTCCACCGAATATGAATCCTCTCGCTTCTGGAGCAGCTATAACATCAAAGTCGATACTTTTTAAAGCTGTTGTCATTTCATTGATTGCATATTGGAAGGCATTTTTATCTTTTAATAAAGGTGTTATATCTCTGAATATGATCCCTTTTTCTGGAAAATCTGGAATATCCCTTATAAATTTTTTTAAATCCATTTTTATCAGCACCTCCAAATAAATTTTTTTAATTTTTCTATTTCACACCAAGCCCCACAGGTATTCCCCGCTGAATTTCACCATCCTGATTAACAACCTCGTTGTTTATTACCATAGCACTTGAACCGCCACCATCTAACATCATAGCAGAATAGTAACCTTTTTCAAGCAAAAATTTTGTAGCAATATCATAATCCATTCCAGATTTATTGTTGTACCCTTCTATTACTATAAAATCGACTTTTCCATCTTTTGTGATTGCCAATATAGTTCGTGATGTTTTTGATAGTGCAAGGCCATTTCCGTATCTCATCTTTTCTTCTTCGCTATCAATTATCTCTTTGCCATTTTCAATTAATAGGGGACCTCCGCCTATAGCGTGTTTTATAGGAAGTGGAAAATCTGTGTTGCTCACAAAATCAACTTTCGTACCGATTTTTATATTGGTTAAATATTTTTCATACTTTTTATCTATAGAAATTACTACTGAATTTTCTGGAACTTTTTCCACATAATTTTCTGAAATAATTTTTCCATTTTTGACAACGTAATATATTTTATCTTCAGATAATGGAATTTTCAATGAAAACTCACTGGTATACACTAATACTTCTCCTTTTGCTGTGGTGTTAACTCCTTTTACCAGGAAAAGTAGATCTCCTATATAAACATTTAACTCTAAGGTAATCCTTTTTATGAAAACATCGTTAGAGTAGGTGATAATAAAAACAGGTCTTAAGCTGAATTTGTCCGAAAGTATTTTCCCATTAATTATTACCAGATCTATAGGAAGATTTGTTGCAGGATCAAAGTAGTTTCCATTTATACCGGCAATGCAGTTGTTATCTTTTAATATATTTCGCAAATCGTCGCGTGTGCCTATTCCTTTTGAGCTTATTATTGGTGTTATTTCAACCTTTTTTGGATCGATGTGAAGGTAGTTAACAAGGTATTTATTGTTATTAAACGTCTCGATTTTTCTTTCCCATAGAATGCCTTCTTTAATTTTTTTTGACTCTTCTTCGGTAAAATTTAAAGTAATTCTCATAACATTTTTTTGGATAGTTATTATTGGAATAGGCTTTAACCTATTATTTGTAATGGATATGAGAAATCCTTTGGCTTGTTTTTGAACACTTACATTACCATTGACAGTAGGGTTCCCTATACAAGGTTCTATATTTATATACAGATCTCTGTCAATTATTTCGACATTGACTATTTCTTTTGTAATTTCTTTGCTAAAAACCAGATTTAAAGTGTTGTCTTTAAACTGAATATTTTTAAGCTCCGGGAGATGATCGTAAAAGATTTTTGTACCATTTTCGAGCCTATATTCGTATAATCCAAAATAATTTTTTAAAAAAAGTACATTTATATAAAGTTTGTCATTTTCTATTTTAAATGCATTTTCGAATTTTTGTTCAAAGTTCAAAGTAAAAGTACCTTCTTTGCCGATAAACAGATCGTTTTTATATACCATGTATACCTTTTCGTTAAGTACATAACGAAAACCGAGTGTATTTATTAATTTACTTGGCAGCCATTCAGTGGTTGTTTGGAAAGCCTGGCCGTTGATCAATATGGTAGTTGAGAATAATATGGATATTAAAGAAAAACTCAAAAAAATTACTATAATTTTTTTCAAAAGCTTTGCACCCCTTCATAGGTTTATTTTACAACTTCTAATATAGTATTCCATTTTTCTCCTGGATGATTGGTTATAGTGTAAGCATCGTTTAAAAGTTTTAAAGAAGTTTCAAGATCACTTTTTTCACTTATGTATAGTTTTGCAATAATATCATCCTTATGCACAGGATCTCCTATTTTTTTCAATATTTCTATTCCAACACTGTGATCTATTTTATCTTCTTTCTTGCTTCTTCCCGCTCCTAAATAGTTACAGGCGATTCCTACTTTTTCAGTGTCTATAGTTGATATATAACCTTCTTGTTTTGCCTTGAATTCGACAATCTTACCGGAAATTGGAAGAATTTCTTCAGGTCTTTCTATAACTTCACCTTCTCCTTCCTGAGCTGTCACAAAATCTCTAAACTTTTCTAACGCTTTTCCACTAATTAAAGAATCTTTTGCCATTTCCAGACACTTCTCAAACGAACCCTTTTCAGCAAGATAGCACATCCATGCAGCTAACGTGATGCACAATTCCACAAAATCTTCTTCGCCCTTTCCTTTTAAAGTGTAAATAGCTTCCAGAACTTCTAATGAATTGCCCACAAATCTTCCAAGAGGCTGGTTCATGTTAGTTAAAACAGCAACTGCCTCTTTGTTGTGAGACTTTGCAATTCCAACCATAGCTTCTGCAAGTTCTTTTGCGCTTTTTAAATCTTTCATAAATGCGCCACTTCCGACTTTTACATCGAGAACAAAAGCATCTGCTCCTCCAGCAAGTTTTTTACTCATGATACTTGATGCTATCAGGGATATTTCATCTACAGTTGCTGTGGCATCTCTTAATGCGTATATTTTTTTATCAGCAGGGGCAAGATTCGCTGTCTGACCAACAACTGCTATTCCATATTTGTTAACATTTTCAAAAAACCTTTCCAGACTTAAACTTGTTTGAAAGCCAGGAATCGACTCGAGTTTATCTATGGTTCCACCAGTATGCCCAAGGGCTCTTCCAGACATTTTTGCAACAGGAACACCTAATGAAGCAACTATAGGTGCCACCACCAGAGTCGTTTTATCACCGACCCCACCTGTTGAATGTTTATCGACTTTTTTACCTTTTATTGGACTGAGGTCTATCATATCACCAGAATGCGCCATTATTTCTGTAAACATTGCTCTTTCTTCTTTGTTCATATGTTGAAAATATACAGCCATTAAAAAAGCAGACATCTGGTAATCAGGGATCTCGCCCTTAACAAATCCTAAAACCATGTATTCCATTTCTTCTTTTGAAAGAGCATTTCCATTTCTTTTTTTAAGTATAATGTCATACGCTCTCATTTTTTACATCCTCCTGTTTTACATAATCTTTTGGTAAAATTACTTTGAACATTGTTCCAACTCCAGGTTTACTTGAAAATTCTATAGTTCCATTATGCCTTTCCACAATAGTTTTTACAATAGAAAGGCCAAGCCCTGTTCCGCCCATTTTCCTGCTTCTTGCCTTATCAACTCTATAAAATCTTTCAAAAAGTCTTTTTTGAGCTTCTTCTGGAATACCCACACCTGTGTCTTTTACTATGAAGATGACGTTTCCATTGTCGTTATAACTACGCACTGTTACTTTCTTTTCTCCTTTTTCTTTCAAAGAAGTATATTTAACAGCGTTATCCACAAGATTTAATATCATCTGTATAAGTCTATCATGATCACCTACTAAATCCAACTCGTCAGGATATTCGAATTCCACTTCTACTCCGTAATCTTCAGCCAATGGTTCTATAATATGTCTTACATGCTCGAGAACATCAGCAAAATTCAATTTTTCAAATTCAAAGCTCGTTTCTCCAGATTCAAGTTTTTCCAGATCAAGAAGATCGTTTATCAGTCGAGTCATTCGTGCTGCTTCTGATTCAATTATTCTCAAAAACCTTTTAACAAGTTTTTTATTACTTAAATCATCATCAATTAAAGCCTCTGCATAACCGTGTATAGAGGTAAGAGGTGTTCTCAGTTCATGTGATACATTGGAAATAAATTCGTGCCTTATCTTTTCGAGGGTACGTTCTTTTGTAATATCATACAGCACTATAATGTATCTATCGTTGTTCCCTTCAAGTTGAACAGGAACAATTTTAACAACGTAATATCTTTTTTCACCATCAACATAAAGTGTAATTTCACCCGATTGTAATTGCTTGGTCTTGACAGCTTCATCAAACATTTGATTAACAAAATACTCTTCGAAAACCTCGTAGATTTTCCTTCCTTCTACTCCAGGTCTTGTGATATCTCTTCCAGCTATGTTTGCAAATGTTATTGTACCATCACTTTTGGCTATTATAATAGGATCAATTATATTGTTAAGAATTGTTAATTGATTTCTTCTTGAAATGTCGAGTTCATAATTTTTTTCTTCGAGTTCCTTGATTCTTTTCTTTACTTTTTCAGCAATATAAAGGTGGGGAGAATCTACATCCTCCCCAATTACCTCTGCCACTTTTCTAAAACTATTTTTGTACTCTTTTAATTCTTTAAGCGCTTTTCGATAAAATGTAAAGAGTGTAAAAGAAATTGTTCCAAGAAAAATTAGCCAGAAATACAGCTTCATTCATTAATCTTCCTTTCCAGGGTCTCTGAATTTGTACCCCTTTCCACGTACGGTAACAATGTATTTTGGGTTTGATGGGTCCTCTTCTATTTTTGTTCTCAACCTTCTTATGTGAACATCAACTGTTCGTGTGTCCCCAAAATAATCGTATCCCCATAGTTTGTCGAGAAGAACATTTCTGGAAAATACTTTACCTTCATTTTCTGCAAGAAATCTTAACAGGTCAAATTCTAATGGGGTTAAATTTACCTTTTTACCTTTGATTTTAACTTCGTATTTGTCAACGTCTATTTCTAAATCTTTCGCGGTTATCTTTTTCGGTTTTTCTTCTTTAACCTGAGCAGACATTTGCATTCTTCTAAACACAGCTTTGATTCTTGCAAGCAATTCCCTTATACTGAACGGTTTTGTAATATAATCGTCTGCGCCAAGTTCAAGACCCAAAACTTTATCGAACTCTTCTCCTTTTGCACTTAAAAAGATTACAGGTGTTAATTTGTACTTTTCCTGACTCCTGATGTTTCTAACAAAGTCAAAACCATCCATCCCTGGAAGCATTATATCAACCAAAAACATGTCTACTTCTTTATCTTTCAATTCTTCCAATGCTTTTTCAGCATCTTCAACTGGTATTACTTCATAGCCTTCTTTTTCTAAACTAAAACTTACAAGCTCAAGAATTTCAGGCTGATCGTCAATTACCATAATTCTTCGCTTTCCCATAAAAAAACCTCCCCTCGTTCTAATAATTAAATGTTAACTGATATATCTGTGAAACATTATATCATACTTTTTAACAAAACGGAAATACTTTTACTGAATTTTGGAACAAAATTTATGCTAAAATCAAATTAAGATACGGTTTCACAATTTATCTCTACAATTTCTTACAAAGGAGGGAAAATGTATGATATATTTTATACCACCAGTTTTAGCTATTTTCTTTGCTTTGTTAAACTATTCTCTTGTGGTGAAACATTCAGAAGGTACCGATAAAATGAAAGAAATTTCACAAGCTATACGTAAAGGTGCTGACGCCTTTATTTCTCATGAGTACTCTGTTGTTTTTAAATTGGCAGTTCCAATTGCTATTGTTATAGGAATACTAACAGCATGGTATGTGGGAGTTTCATTTTTAATAGGGGCAATTATGAGCTCTCTGGCAGGATTTATTGGAATGAAAATAGCAACTCGTGCAAATGTCAGGGTTGCTAATAAAGCACGGACTACGAAAGATATATCTCCCACTCTTAAATTAGCTTTCCAGGGTGGTTCAGTAATGGGACTTTCAGTTGGTGGATTTGCCTTGCTGGGATTAGTTATTGTGTTTTATCTCTTCAGACACCAGTTAGAACCTGATCAGCTTGTAATAGTAAAAAATTTTCTGGGAGTTAATTTCATTCCATTTGCCATGACTGTATCAGGTTATGCTCTTGGATGCTCTATAATTGCCATGTTTGATAGGGTTGGTGGAGGTGTTTATACAAAAGCAGCAGATATGGCAGCTGATCTGGTTGGAAAAACAGAACTCAAGCTTCCAGAAGATGACCCGAGAAATCCTGCCACCATTGCTGATAACGTCGGTGATAATGTAGGTGATGTTGCCGGATTAGGAGCAGATTTATTGGAGAGTTATGTTGGTTCAATTCTTTCAGCGATTGTTCTTGCGTCTTATATTTATGCTCTTTCTGGTTCTAAATTTTACGATACGGCGAAAAAATTAATTTATTATCCACTCAGTTATACAATGATAGGACTTTTAGCGAGCATAATTGGAATTTATTACGTTATTTTGAAAAAGGGTACCAAAAAACCCCACAGGGATCTGAACGTTGCCCTTTTTACTTCAGCTGCTTTAAGTTTATTGGGGAATTTAATTTTTACCATCCTGTTCTTTAAAGATGTGAAAAATCTTGAGGTATTTGGTTTTAAATTTGGAGCACTTTCACCTTATGCGGCTTCTGTCCTTGGTGTATTCTCAGGTATAATAATAGGACTTTTAGCTGAGTATTACACATCTGATGATTTTAAACCTACCAGAATACTTAGTGAAAAATCGAAACAGGGTACAGCAATTGTTATAAGTGGTGGAATGGCCCTGGGCATGAGAAGTGTGTTTTTGCCATCCCTTTTCTTATTCTTTGCAATTTTACTTGCGGACTACTTTTCAGGGATTTACGGAGTGGCCATGGCCTCTGTAGGTATGCTTTCATTTGTTGCGACATCAGTTTCAGTGGATTCGTACGGTCCTATAGCTGATAATGCTGGTGGTATAAGTGAAATGGCCGAGCTTGAGCCTCAGGTCAGAGAAATAACAGATAAACTGGACATGGTCGGGAACACCACCGCAGCCATAGGAAAAGGATTTGCCATAGGTTCAGCCGCACTTGCAGCTTTGTCTTTATTTTCATCGTACATCTTTTCTCAAGCTTCTCCCGGCCAGGTAGCTGCTGATGTTCTTGGTCTTTTGAAATTGAACATGATAAATGCACGAACTCTTTCTGGAGCCATTGTTGGTGCTGCTCTTCCATACATGTTCAGTGGTATACTTATAGAATCTGTAGTGAAATCTGCAGCTATTATGGTGGATGAAATTAGAAGACAGTTTAGGGAAATACCAGGTATTTTAGAGGGAAAAGCAAAACCAGATTATGAAAGGTGTATCACTATAAGCGCATCTGGGGCGTTAAAACAGATGGTTACACCTACGCTTATAGCAGTTACAACACCATTAATTTCCGGATTTTTGTTTGGCACAGAATTTGTTGGTGGTGTGCTTGTTGGAACTACATTAAGTGGAATAATGCTTGCCTTGTTTTCTGCAAATTCTGGTGGAGCATGGGATAATGCTAAAAAGCATCTCGAGCAGGGAAGACTTGAAGGTTTGGGAAAAGGAACACCTGAGCACAGTGCTCTTGTTATAGGGGATACAGTTGGTGATCCTTTGAAAGATACAGTGGGACCAAGTCTTGATATTCTTATAAAAATCATGTCTGTTGTTTCGTTGATAATGGCTCCACTATTTATGGTTTATCATTTGTTCTAAAATCGTTTCACTATTAACTAAAATTGATTTATTGGGAGGAATATTACTAAATTGAGATTTGCTGTAGGTAAATTTGTTCCAGTAGATTCGTATGTACACAGGCTTGATCCAAGGTCTAAAATATTGGCGACTTTTATTCTTGTTACTATGGTTCTTTTAGTACAGAATATACGGGGATATCTTATCCCCGGTTTTTTGTTTATATTAATTTCTTTTCTTTCGAAGGTGAATTTGATACTTTATTTAAGAAGTGTCAAAAATATGTGGGTTCTCATTACTTTTGCATTCATTATTCAATATATTTCTACAAACATTACTATGGCAGTATATATTACATTAAGATTAGTTTTCGTGATTATTTTTGCGTCTGTTTTAACGTATACAACTTCGCCGCTTCTTATTGCGAAAGGGCTTTCTGATATCATGAAATGGTTCGGGATAAAAGAAAGGCATAGGGAAGATTTCAGTATGATAATGACTATTTCCATGCGGTTTATTCCTATTCTTTTCGATGAGGCAGACAGAATAATAAAAGCTCAAATAGCAAGAGGTGCAAGATTTGATCAACCAGGAATAAAACATAAAATTAAAGCACTTATAGTGATAGTGATTCCTCTTCTTATTTCAGCTATTCGAAAAGCAGAGGAGCTTTCAATAGCCCTTCAAGCAAGAAAATATGGGGTAGGTCCAAGGACAAGTTATTATGAACTTCAGTGGAACGTTAAAGATACTATATTTATAATAATATCAATTTCAGGGCTTATGTTTGTAATTTTTTGGGGGTGATTTAATGATCTTTACACTTACAATGAATCCCTGTCTTGATAGATATATATATCTGGATAAACTGGTAGTTGATGATACAATAAGGGCAAGAAAAGTGGTTGATTACCCTGCGGGTAAAGGAATAGATGTTTCACGCGTTATAAAGGAACTTGGAGGTGTTTCCATAGCGGTTGCTTTAGTTGGTGGTGATACTGGTCGCAAGTTAGAAGAAATGCTTGATAAGGAAGGTGTTATATACAGTTCTATTCGAGTAAATGAAGAAACAAGGATGAACGTTATTCTTGAATCAAAAAATGGTCAGTATAGAATCAGCATGCCTGGCAAAAGAATTAGCAAGAAAAAATTACAGACAGTTCTGGAAGTGTTAAATGCTCTTGTTAGAGAAAATGATATTGTTGTTGTTTCAGGCAGTTTACCCAAAGGAATCTCACCTGACTTTTATACAGGTATAATTTTTGCTTTAAAACAGTGGGGAGCGAAAGTTTTCTTTGACGCAGATGGTGAGAAACTCAAAGCAGGGTTAATAGCTTCACCAGATGTGATTAAACCTAATATTCACGAATTTTCAAGAATAGCAGGAGAAAAATTCTCAATAGAAGATAAAAGAACCTTAATAAAAGAGGCGAGAATCTTTTTAGAAAAGTATGAGTTAAGTGAAATATTATTAACCCTTGGAGCAAAAGGTTCATTGCTTATTTCATATGATAAAGTATATTTTTCACCACCGTTAAAATTACCGGTGAAGAGCGCAGTTGGGGCGGGGGACTCGTTTCTTGCTGCGTATGTGTTGAAAATTGCGGAAGGTTTTGGACGTAAAGAAGCGTTCAAATGGGCAAATGCGGCGGGGAATGCTGCTGTCATGACGCCTGGAACACAACTTTGTAGAAAAAGGGATGTTGAAGAATTATTATCAAAAATAGAAATTTATGAGCTGAATTGAAAATTTATTCAAAATGTTAAAATTCAAAAAATCCATGCGCTGTCAAAAGACAGCGCATTTTTTCTGTAAATAAATATAATTTCGTTTAATGCTAATTTTTAAGCTTAGTTTTTTGAAAGCGAAAAGTATTACAATTTAATCGCTAATATGATAGGTGAATCATATATATTATCGAGGTGAAGAGAATGCCTGTTTATAAAGGAATATATTATGAAGTTTATGGGAAAGGTGAACCAGTTGTACTAACGAACGGGATAATGATGAGTACAGATAGCTGGAAATGGCATATTGAAAAATTGTCGAAATACTTTACGGTTATAGTCTTTGATTTTATTGATCAAGGAAAAAGCAAGAAAATGGAAAGGTCATATAAAATAGATTTGCAAGTAAAAGTACTGAAAGAACTTTTATATTTTTTGAATATGAAAGCGTACAACATTGTGGGGTTAAGCTATGGAGGTCAGGTGGCGTTAAAATTGGTTATAGATTTCCCTGATATTGTAAAAAAATTAGTACTTTCTAATGTAACTGCTAAAGTTGATAATTTTTTATTGTGTGTTGGAAATGTATGGGATTTTGCATGTAAGTTGAATGAAGGCGAAATATTTTATAACCTTGCACTTCCTTTTATCTACGGAAAATCATTTTACAATGACAATATTGAATTCTTGCTTCAGAGGAAAGAATTATTCAAAGAATATTTAACAAAAGAGTGGTTTGAAGGTGTTAGACGATTAATTAAATCAAATGAAGATTTTAACGTAACTTCTAAGCTGAAGAGTATTAAAGTTCCAACTTTATTGATTTGTTCTGATGAAGATTTTATTACCCCGTATCAGGATATGCTGGAAATGTCAAAAAATATTAAAAATTCTGAGGTTGTGACAGTTCATGGAGCCGGACATGGCCTTTTCCTGGAGAAAAAAGAATTATGGGTTAATTTAATTAAAGGTTTTTTAATGTGAGAAGTGATTCATTAAGATGAAAGGGGACGGAAACATGCACATTGGAATAATAGGATTGGGCGTATACGTTCCGGAGAATTACATGACATATAAAGATATATCGCAGATAACAGGTATACCAGAAAATGTTGTCAGAGATAAAATGGGAATTGTAAAAAAGCCGATTCCTTCGCAAAAAGATACCACAAGCTTTATGGGAATAATGGCTGCAAAAGAAGCTATTGAAAATGCAGGGATTTCCCCTGGAGAGATAGATGTTGTTATATGGAATGGGGCGCAACACAAAGATTATCCTAACTGGCTTGCAGGAGTTAAAGTTGCTTACGAGATAGGCGCATTTAATTCGTGGAGTTTTGATATGGAAGCGATGTGTGGTTCTATGATTGTGGGAATGGAAGTGGCGAAATCTTTAATGATGGCTAATTCTGATATAAATACAGTTTTACTGGTTAGCGGATATAGAAACGTTGATATGATCAATTATAATCATAAACCAACTTCTTTTATGTTTGATGTGGGAGCCGGGGGTTCTGCTGTTATCTTGAAAAAAAATGCCAGAAAGAATGTAGTTTTTTCAACTCATTCAATTGTTGATGGTAGCTTTTCAGAAGATGTTATTGTACCGGTGTTTGGTTCTAAAAAGTGGCCTCCAAAACGTGAAGATGTTGAAAACTTTTATTTTCACATTTACCAGCCCGATGTTTTTAAAGAAAAACTTTCGAAAGTGACTCTTAGTAATTTTTATGATGTGATTGATAAAGCTCTTGAAAAAAGTGGTTTTACACGTAAAGACATAGGATATCTTGCTATTTTGCATATTAAAAGGTCTGCACATATAGAAGTTTTGAAAACGCTTAAGCTGTCAGAAAACCAAACAACTTACCTGGAAAACTACGGTCACATTGGGCAAAATGATCAAATAATTTCCATTGTGGAAGGTTTAAGCTCTGGAAAAATAAAAAATGGAACTCTTATAGTAATGGTAGGTGCAGGTGTTGGCTGGACGTGGAATGCAGGAGTAATAAAATGGGGTGATTATAGAGAATGAGACGAAATCCGGTAAGAATAGATGGAAAGCTCACAAAGGATAAAATAATAAAAGCTTCTTATGAACTTTTTTCTTCGTTAAATTACAACGATGTTTCTGTTTCAAAAATAGTAAAAAAAGCAGGGATAAGTACAGGAGCGTTTTATCAGTACTTTTCCAATAAAGAATCATTGTTCAAAACAATAGTTCAGAAAATATTAAAAGATATGGCTGAATTTTTAAAGAAAGACACAGTAGAGAATGTAGTAGAAACTTACATAAATTATGCTTTAAAAAACAAGAAGAAAGTGAAAGTACTTCATGAAGCTGAATTTATTCATAATTGGGTTAGTGAAAGCTATGAGATGATTTTGAGAAACGTAACAGAGAAGTTTGTTTCAGATGATGCAGGTTATGTATTTTTTTGGGGATCTTTAAGGTTTTATGTTATTTATAACATTTTGTGGAAAGAACAGAGTGTTGATAATAAAGATCTTGTTACTTTTTTGAAAGTAGGTTTTGGGAAGCCAGATTATTCGGTTTCACCGGAAGTTTATGACTATAAATATACACCTGTGGCAATTGATCTGGAGAATACGAAATTAAAGCTCTTGATAAGCGCGGAAGAATTGTTTGGCAGAAAAGGTTATTCAAAGACTCAAATTTCCGAAATTACTCAAAACGCTGGAGTAGCTCAAGGAACGTTTTATATATATTACAAAAGAAAGAAAGAAATTTTAGAGGAGCTTGTAATGAAAACAAATAGAAATTTAAGACTTTCTGTAAAGCTGGCCGTTCAGAAATTTGAGAATAGAATTGACGCAGAAATAGCCGGTTTTTATGCTTTTTTAAAGTTTTTCAGTCACCATATTAACATGTACAAGATTGTTAGAGAAAGTGAATTTGTGATTCAAGAAAAGGTTCTGGAGTATTATGAAAAAATAAAAACTTCTTATCTTTTGCCATTAGAGCGGGCAATGGAAAAACAAGAAATTGTGAAATACGATGCTCATAATTTAGCAGTTTTTTTGATGGGTATAGGACATTTTTTAGGAATTGAACTACTATTAAAGAGAAAGGCAAATGATGCAGATATGATTCGTTTTTTAATAAAACTTTCAAAATATATAACAGGTGGTCTGGAGGTGTAGTCATGGATTGGAAAGAAGTGTATAATAGAAAAAAAGCTGATATTGAAAATATTATAAAGTTAGTTCATTCTAACTCTGTAATAGTCGTTGGTATGACACCCATGGAACCGAAAGTATTTTTACGAAACCTCCATAAAGCAGAAGCATCGAATGTGGATGTTTTCACATGTTTAAATACGGAAGAGTATGATTTTTTTATGGATGAAAAATTTGGTGGCCTTTTTAGAAACAATTCATGGTTTTTCGGAGCGTCTAATAGGAAAGCCTGGAAAGAAAAATATAAGACGGTATTTTATGTTCCAAACAATCTACATCAAGCGGGAACGAATTTACTTGAAACGCGTGATGTAGATCTATACATAGGCGTTGCTTCTCCTATGGATTCGAAAGGTTTTTTGACATTGTCTGCCAGTGTGGTATATGAAAAAGACGTTGTTGAAAAAGCAAAAAAGGTTGTTCTTGAGGTCAATCCGAATGCACCGAGAACGCACGGAGATACTCAAGTTCATATTTCTGATGTGGATTATATTGTGGAGGTAAACTACAAACTTCCGGAAGTGGAGCTTTTAGAACCTTCTGAACTTGAGAAAAGGATAGCTTTTAATATAGTAGATTTAATTCAGGATGGTTCAACTATTCAATTAGGAATAGGTGGAATACCAAATGCTGTAGCAAAATTTTTAGTTGAAAAGAGAGATTTAGGTGTTCATACAGAAATGTTTACAGAAAGTATGGTAGATCTTTTTGAGGCAGGAGTTATTAACAACAAAAGAAAAACATTATGGCCCGGGAAATTTGTTTGTACATTTGCATATGGGACCGAACGAATGTATCAATTTATAGACGATAATCCAGCTGTTTTTTTCTTGAGAGGAAGGTATGTTAATGATCCTTATGTGATCAGTCAAAATGAAAAAATGGTAAGTATTAATACAGCGTTGATGGTGGATTTAACGGGAAATGTATGTTCTGAGGCGATTGGTACCAATCATTATAGTGGAACAGGAGGTCAGCTTGACACACATCGTGGAGCTGTAAAAAGTAGGGATGGAAAAGGAATAATAGCCATAAGATCAACAGCAAAAAATGGGACTATTTCTACTATAGTTCCGTTGTTGCCAGAAGGCTCTCCTGTTACTATTCCAAGACAGGAACTTGATTATGTGGTAACTGAGTGGGGAGTAGTACAGTTGAGAGGTAAATCTGTTAAAGCAAGAGCAGAGGCTTTAATATCAATTGCTCATCCAGAATTTAGAAAGTATTTAAAAAAAGAAGCACAAAAGCTTGGATTAATTTGAGGGAGGGATAAGATGGTTTACATTTTAGGTGCTAAAAGAACAGCTATAGGAACGTTTGCAGGATCATTGAAAAGCATTCCTGCTCCAAAATTGGGAGCTATAGCAGCAAAAGCTGCTATTGAACAAGCAGGAGTTCCGGCCCGGGATTTTGATGAAACTATTATAGGTTCAATACTTACTGCAGGCCAGGGGATGGGACCTGGCAGACAGGTTGGAATTTACGCAGGAATTCCTGAAGAAAAGCCGGGATATACGGTTAATATGCTTTGTGGAAGCGGTATGAAAGCAGTAATGATAGGAGCTGTAGATATTGTCTCAGGGGAAGCTGACCTTGTTTTGACTGGTGGAATTGAAAATATGTCTTTGGCGCCATATTTGATACCACCTTCCGCAAGATATGGATTAAAATTTGGAAATTTTGAGGTTATTGATCATATGGTGTTAGATGGTCTAACAGATGTATTCAATAACGTTCATATGGGTATAACAGCTGAAAATCTTGCAGAGAAATATAATATTACCAGAGAAGAGCAGGACAGGTTTGCTTTTGATAGTCAGCTGAAAGCAAAAAAGGCTATAGAAGCTGGAAGATTCAAAGATGAAATTGTACCTGTTGAAATTGTCACCAGGAAAGAAACAAAGATTTTTGACACAGATGAGCATCCACGATTCGATATAACACTGGAAAAACTTGCTAAATTAAGACCGGCTTTCAAAAAAGACGGGACGATAACAGCAGGTAACGCAAGTGGTATAAACGATGGAGGAAGTGCGATAGTTCTTGCAGGTGAAAAGTATGTTGAAAAGAATAATTTAAAACCACTTGCTAAAGTGGTTGCATGGGCTCAAGCAGGTGTTGATCCTATGGAAATGGGGTTGGGCCCTGTTCCAGCTACTGAGAAGGTTTTAAAGAAAGCAGGATTAAAGATAGACGATATAGGACTTATAGAATTAAACGAAGCTTTTGCCGCACAAAGTCTTGCTGTTATAAAACTTTTAAGTGAAAAATTCGGAGTAGCAACGGAATGGATTCTGGAAAGAACCAATGTAAATGGCGGGGCAATAGCTCTCGGTCATCCAATAGGTGCAAGTGGTAACAGGATAATCGTGACACTTTTATATGAAATGATGAAGAAAAATGTAAAATATGGCCTTGCAACACTTTGTATAGGTGGAGGAATGGGAACGGCGGTTATAATTGAAAATTTAAATATTTAAAAGGAGGGATTTTTGTGAGGTTAAAAGATAAAGTCTGTCTTATAACAGGAGCAGCAAGTGGTATTGGTCGCGCGGCGAGTCTGTTATTTTCAAAAGAAGGGGCAATTGTAGTAGCATGTGATTTGTCTTCTGAACTCCTTGAAAAGTTGAAAGGGGATAACCCGGGACCGGGTGTCATTGAAACTTATGTTTTAAATGTTACAGACAGAGAACGAATAAAAGAAGTGGTCAGTGAAGTTATCGAAAAATTTGGGAAAATAGACGTTCTTGTAAATAACGCGGGTATAACAAGAGATTCTCTTTTACAACGAATGTCTGAGGAAGCCTGGGATGCAGTGATAAATGTAAATTTAAAAGGAGTTTTCAATATGACTCAGGCTGTGGCACCTCACATGCTTAGAGCAGGTAAAGGCAGCATAATTAATACTTCCTCTGTTGTGGGAGTTTATGGGAACATTGGTCAAACCAATTATGCTGCTACAAAAGCGGGAGTTATTGGTATGACGAAAACGTGGGCAAAAGAATTATCAAGAAAAGGTGCTCAAATAAGAGTTAATGCTGTAGCTCCTGGATTTATAAAAACACCGATGACGGATAAAGTTCCAGAAAAAATAGTTGAGGCTATGGAAGAAAAAACACCATTGAAAAGAATGGGGTTACCTGAAGAGGTTGCTTATGTATACCTATTTCTCGCCTCCGATGAATCATCATATGTAACAGGTCAGGTTATAGGAGTTGATGGGGGATTGACTATTTAAGTGTAAGGAGAAAGTCAAAATTTTAGGGGAGGTGGCTGCTCATGCGTAAATTTTTTGCGATTTTTGTTTTGATGATAGCGGTTTTAATTGTTGCCGAAATAGGAGTTTATCCTGAAAAAGTGGTTATAGGTAGTTTTCAGGCACTATCCGGTCCTTACGCAATAATTGGCCAGGAAATGACAAAAGGAATGAAAGCTTATTTCAACTGGATTAACAACAGGGGAGGATTATACGGCAGAAAAATAGAACTTATTGTCGCAGATGATCAATTGAATCCTTCAAAGACAGTTGTTGAGGTTAAACGTTTAGTTGAGCAGGATAAAGTTTTTGCTATTGTTGGAGGACTTGGAACTTACGGTTGCTTGGCAGTAATGGATTACTTAAATGAAAAAGGTGTGCCTTTTGTCTATCAAGGAGCCGGAACATCAAAGTTAGTTGTTCCACCAAAAAAATATATATTTGGGGTACAGCCAGACTATACATTGGAGGGTCATATCATAGGCAAATATCTTATAGAAGCACAAGATGCAAAAAAGATTGCTATTTTGTACATGAACAATGATATAGGAATAGAAGGTTACAATGCTGTAAAGGATCAACTTTCAAAGTATGGCATAGAACCTGCTTTTGAAGTTTCTTACAATCCTCTTGAAACTGATTACAGCGCACAGGTCTTAAACTTACTTGATGTGAATCCAGAATTTATCGTTATATATGGATTGATTACAGATACTATTAGATGGATTAAAACAATAAGAGATTATGGATTAGAAAGCAGGATAATAACAATATATCCAAATGCTGATCCAAATTTCATACGTCTTGCCGGAGACTATGCTGAAGGAATAATATTCACTGGTTGGGTACCATTACCAACCCCAGATAAACCTGAATATGTTAAAGATTTTGAAAGATATGTGAGAATTTTTCAGGAGACATATCCAGACCAGGTGCCTTCTTCTTATGCAGCGGCTGGTTTTATTGCAGCGGAAGTCTTTGTAGAAGGTTTGTTGAGAGCAGGAGAAAATCTTACAAGGGAGACACTTGTGAAAGCGCTTGAAAGTTTTGACCACTGGAGTGGAATTCTTGCAAAAGATATCACATGGAATCAAAATAGAAGACGTGGAAAAGATTCTATGTATTTATTAATAGTAAAAGATGGAACATTTACACCTTTGACAGAACTAATAACCTGGGATGGTAAATAAGAGAATAGCTGGGAGGCTTTTGCCTCCCTTTTTGTGAGGTGAATCTGGTGTTATTAGAGATTGAAAGGTTGACAGTCCGGTTTGGAGGGTTAGTAGCAGTTGACAATTTTAATATGGAAGTGAACAAGGGAGTTATACATTCTTTGATTGGTCCAAATGGTGCGGGGAAAACCACTGTTTTTAATGCTATATCAGGACTTGTTAAAAGTTATGGAAAAATAATACTGGACAATCATGATATAAGTAAGGTTCCAGCATATAAAAGGGCTTTGTTTGGACTTGGAAGAAGTTTTCAAAATATAATAATTTTTAAATACATGACAGTGTTGGAAAATCTACTTGTAGGGTATCACCCTCATTTGAATTATTCTTCCTGGGATCAAATTTTCAAAACAAAAAGAGTGAATGCCCTGGAAAAAGAAGCCTGGGATTTGTCTGTTGAGGTTGCCGATATTGTGGGATTAAAAAACAAATTGGGACTTTTTGCAGGGAATTTGCCTTATGGAATACAAAAATTAATCGATGTTGGAAGGGCATTGATGTTGAAACCAAAGTTGCTACTTCTTGATGAACCTGCTGCAGGACTCACGGAAGCGGAAACTGAAAAATTCAAAGAAGCTCTTTATAGAATCAAGAATAAAGGGATAACTGTTTTGCTGGTTGAACATGATATGAATCTTGTAATGGATATTTCGGATAAGATAACGGTTTTAAACTTTGGAAAAAAGATAGCTGAAGGTGTTCCAGCGGAAATAGCAAATAATCCAGAGGTTATAAAAGCATATTTAGGAGATGAAATTAGTGCTTAAAATAACTAATTTGAAAGTAAATTATGGACCCATACAGGCTGTGAAAAGTATATCTTTAGAAGTTAAAAAAGGCGAGATTGTATGCCTTTTGGGGCCGAATGGTGCAGGTAAAAGTTCAACTTTAAAAGCAATAATGGGAACGGTAAAATCGAAAGGGGAAATAATATTTGAAAAAGAAGATATATCTGGCATTAAAACGCATGAAAGGGTAAGAAAAGGAATTGTTCTGTGCCCTGAAGGCAGAGGTATTTTTATGGGATTGACTGTATATGAGAATCTTATAGCTGGAGCTTATCTTGTTAATAAATCAAAAATAAAGGAAAATTTGGAATACGTTTACTCACTTTTCCCAAGACTAAAAGAAAGAAAAAAGCAAGTAGCAGGAACATTGTCAGGTGGAGAACAGCAAATGCTTGCAATAGCGCGAGCTTTGATGGCTTCACCAAAATTACTTTTGCTTGATGAGCCTTCCTTGGGACTTGCTCCTATAATTGTTTCTGAAATAGCTAAAATTATAAGAGATATTAATAAAAAAGGGATTTCAGTGTTACTTGTAGAACAAAATGCCTCGCTTGCTTTGAAGATATCCACATATGGTTATGTGCTTGAAACTGGCAGGTTAATGCTGCAGGGGAATTCAGAGGAGTTATTAAATAGTGAAGAAGTCAAGAATAAATATTTGGGGGTAAAGAAATGATAAATCAGATATTATTGGGGCTTTCCACTGGCGCTATTTATTCTTTAGTGGCTCTTGGACTTGTGATGATTTATAAAATAACAGGTGTGGTGAACTTTGCATTTGGAAACATGGGGATGTTTTTTGTATATATAGCTTACTGGTTTATTTCCATGAATGTTAATTTCTGGATAGGAATTATTTTTTCGCTTATTCTGGCAGGTGTTATGGGATATTTTCTGGAAAAATTTGGGCTTAGGTCGATTAGACATCTGTCACATGGTTCTATGCTGATAGTCACCTTTGGTGTACTGATGGTTCTTGAAGGACTTGCTGTGCAGATCTGGGGTACTGATTATAAAACTTTTCCAGAAATTATAAAAGGAAGGCCATATGTGTTTAGAGGAGATTTTGGAATTCTGGTTTTAAGAAAACAGGATGTGTTAATATTTGCACTGTTGATAATGGTTTCTATTTTGATATTTTTTCTGATGAAATACACAAAGTTTGGAATCGCAATTAGAGCAGTATCGGAAAATGAAGAAATATCAAGTTATATGGGGATTAATGTGGGGAAAATCTTTTCATTTTCGTGGATATTTGGAACAGTTGTTGCCACGGGAGTTGGTATTCTTGTTGCGCCGAAAACTTTTGTTTCACCTTCCATGCTCCTGTTCTACCAGCTTGAAGGGTTTACTGCTGCTGTTCTCGGGGGATTTGAAAGCTTTACAGGGGCTATATTTGGTGGCTTATTACTTGGAGTTTTAGAAAATCTCGTTGGAAAGTACATATCAAATGATTTGAAATCGACGTTTTCTTTATTACTCATTATTGTTGTTTTACTTTTATTTCCTAACGGAATATTTGGAATGAAAAAGAGGGAAAGAGTATGAAGAAGATTGTATGGATTTTGATATTGTTGATTCTTCCTGTTTTGCTTTTAAAATTAACGTTTGTTCTTACAATAATAACGCTGGTGATGATATACTCTATTGCTGCCATTGGTTTGAATTTAATAATGGGTTATGTAGGACAAATTTCTATAGGTCACGCAGCATTTATGAGTATTGGCGCATATACATCGGCGATTTTTGTTTTAAGATTCGATGTTCCGATCCTGGTAGGGGTTATTTTAGGAACATTGCTTTCTTTTATATTTGGTATAATTCTTGGATTTCCCGCTTTAAGACTTTCCGGTTTTTATCTTGCAATTGCAACAATGGGGTTTGGAATAGCTGTTGAGCAAATAATGGGAGCCTGGGAAAATGTTACAGGTGGACATATAGGGATTAGAAATATTCCGTTTTACGATTTTGCTAATAATGATCTTTTAAAATATTATTTTGTTTTTGCAATTCTTTTTATTTCCTATTATATATTTGATTCGCTGATAAATGGGAAATATGGAAGAGCATGGAAAACAATTCGAGAAAATGAGAAAGCAGCTGTTGCAATGGGAATAAATCTTTCAAAATACAAGGTTCTGGGGTTTGCAATAGGTTCAGCGTTTTCTGGACTTGCGGGTGCACTTTATGCACATGTGGTTGGTTATATTTCACCTGCAGATTTTGGACTTGCAAAATCTCTGGATCTTCTCACGATAGTCGTAATAGGAGGTCTTGGATTAAATTTTGGTCCATTTTTTGGCTCAATTATTTACACAGGATTACCATTTTTTCTCAGCAGAACAGAAATTTCACTTTCAATAGTGTTTGGTTCATTATTGATAGTAGTTGTTTTATTTATGCCAAGGGGTATAGGGTACTACGTATATCTTCTTGAACTAAAATATTTGTCTAAGATCTCTGCATGGATTAGAAGGGGGAGAAAAATGCGCGGAAAGTTAATTAAAACTCGTATAGGAAATATTCATTATCTTGAATCGGGACAGGGTGAAAACAATATCCTTTTTGTTCATGGAAATTTTGCAAGTTCTCTGTGGTACAAAGAACTTATGAATCTACTCCCTGAAAATTATAAAGCATTTGCTCTTGATCTTCCAAATTTTGGGTATTCTGATCCAATTGATAATATTAGTATTCATTCTTATGCCGAAGCTCTAAATGCCTTTGTAGAAGCAGTTAATCTTGATAAATTTATCCTTGTTGGTCATTCACTTGGTGGTGCTGTAGTAATTGATTATTTGATAAATTACAGTGAAAAAGTGGAAAAGTTGATTCTTGTCGATCCAGCTCCAATTGACGGTTTAAAAACACCTGAAGAAAGCTACCCAATACTCGAGTTGTACAGAAATAATCCTGAGCTTCTTAAAAAAGCTATTAAAGCTATAGCACCGACATACACTAACGATAATTTTTTTGATGAAGCAGTTTCAGATGCTTTGAGAATGAATCCAAAGTGCTTTACAGAAAATGCAAGAGCATTAGAAAAAATAAATTATACAAAAGAAGTTAAAAAAATAAATACACCGGTTACTGTTATATGGGGAGATAAAGATATAATTCTTTCAAAAGAACAAATGGAAAAGACTTCAAAAGCTTTTAAAAATGGTAAATTGATAACTCTATCCGGGATTGGACATAGTCCGATTTTAGAAGCCCCGGATAGAGTTTTAAATGTGGTAATCCAGTAATCTTTACTTATTTAAGCGCTTGCAATGCAACTGTGTTCAAAAAATTCCAGGGTTTATTAAAGTGCGGCTGAAAGAAAAAGTCTGCAAAAGCCAGATCCTCTATTTTCATTTTAGTTTTAATAGCAAGTGACATAGTGTTTATCGCCTCTGTGATATTTGCTCTTGATATAATTTGTGCTCCAACTATTACCTTATTATCTTTTCTATAAACAAGTTTCACAATAACTTCCCTGTAATCTGGCATGAATTCAGGTTTGTTGTTTTCTTTTATAACAACTGATTCAACATCTATATTTTTACTATTTGCTAATGTTTCGCTTAAACCTGTGGATGCAACATTATACTCATATATTTTTACTCCGGATGTTCCTTGCGTTCCCTGGTATTTGACTTTTTCATCAAATAAGTTGTATGCGATAATTGTTCCCATTCTAACAGCATTTGTTGCGAGGGGAATATATTCGTAAGAATTTGTAGGTGTAAATTTGACTGCACAACAATCACCGGCAGCATACACGTCTTTAATATTTGTCTGCAAATAATCATCTGTTATTATTGCGCCATTGGGAAGCATCTTCAAATTTTCTCTGAAAAGTTCAGTATTTGGTTTGAATCCTACACAAAGAATGACAAGATCTGCTTTATATTCGTTTTTGTCGGTCCTTAATTTTTCAACTTTCCCATTTCCAATTATTTCGATGACTCTTTCACCCAGTGCAAAATTTATTCCTGCTTCTTTCATCCTTTTTTCTAAAACATCTGTAAATTCTTTATCAAGATACTTTGAAAGTATTCTTTTTTCAATATCGATTAGTGTCACATTCTTACCGTTTAATTGAAACGCTTCTGCAAGTTCCACTCCTATATAACCTGCCCCAATTACAACAATGTTTCTGGCATTTTTAGAAGAATTTATTATATCCTGCGCATGGTTAAAATTTTTTGACAATTTTACTCCTGGAAGATTTATACCTGGAATATCCGGAATAATTGGCCATGAACCTGTAGTTATAATAAGTTTGTCATAATTATCTTCGAATATCTCTCCACTTTTAAGGTTTTCAACTATCACTTTTTTATTTTCGAAGTCAATCTTTTTTACATTGTGTAACATTTTCGTCGCTACTTTCATTTCTTTAAGCTTTTCTGGAGATGAATAAAAAAGTTTTTGTGGATCTTTTATTACTCCGCCAACGTGAAGAGCGATTCCGCAAGAAAGAAAAGATATGTTGTCATTTCTCTCATACACGGTGATTTCAATATCTGGATAAAGCTTCTTTGCTGTGGTTATAAATGCGGTGCCCGCGTGTGTACATCCAATAACAATAATTTTCATTTTTCCCCCTCCTTTTCAAGCAAATAATGCTCTTTCCTGATTATATTATATTTCAGAAAACTTAGTTAGTCAATATATAATAAGGTATACCTAATATATGAAATAGTACATAATGTAGAATTTTTCAAGATAACTACTTAAAACTCTCAGTTTTACAAAATAATGTAAGTTTGATAGAATAGTGAAAAAGAACAGTTTAGCAATAGACGGAGGTGAGGTAATGAAAGTACCGATGAAACCTTTTTCTGCTATGGGGAAGTTTTTGTTAACAATGTTGGTTATTGGGGCAACACTTATGTGGATAACATTTGTTTATTTTTATTATTCTTTACCTGAACAGATAATCACAAAATTTAGTTTTAAAGGAGAGCCACTTAACTATGGAAGTAAAATATCTCTCTGGTTTTTTCCTGTAAGTTTTTCTATAACACCTTTGCTTATATTTTTTCTGTCCATATTTAGATTTTCTATTTTTAACAAAGCTCCTTACATAATGAATTTACCAGCTTTTTATACAAATTTGAATAAGATGCCTCTTGAACAACAATCAATATGGTTAAATAAAGCGTTTGAAATTGTTTTAATTATAGGTAATGCGGTCACTTATTTGCTTTTAGCCCTTGAATATGGAACACTTGTTGGCATTAAAACTCAGGAATTACCTTCATGGTATGTACCTGCCGTATTTTTGCTACCAATTTTATTGGTTCCTTTAGTTATATGGTTGTTGTATAGATTAAATAAAAAAATGGAAAAAGAGATTGAGTAGGCGAAAATATAAATACTAAATTATCTTAGAATTTGTTTCTCCTTCAGATTCTTTTCTAAAAATCTTTCGACTTCTTTTCTTTCTGGAATAGAAGTTTGAGCACCACTTCTTGTAACAGATATTGCTGATGCGGCGCATGCGAAAATTAAACTGTATTCTATATTCTTTGTCTCAAATAGTGCAACAGCAAAAGCTCCGTTGAACACATCTCCGGCTGCTGTGGTATCTTTTGCTTTAACTTTGAATGCAGGAATTTTTACTTTTCTGGAACCATCGAAATATAAGACGCCTGCTTCTCCGAGCTTTATTATCATTCTTTTTAAACCAAACTCCTGGAAATTTTTAAAACTTTCATCAAAAGAAATAAATTTTCCGAAAAATTTATTAGATAGTAATTTTGTTTCTTCCTCGTTAGGTGTTAAAAAATCGACGTACCTGAAAATTTCTTTTTCGATACCTTCAACAGGAGCAGGATCAAAAATAACAAGCTTTCCGTTTTCTTTAAAAAGTTTTGCAACCTCCAGACTGGTTTTAAATGGTATTTCGTTTTGTAAAAGCACAATATCGTTTTTTAATAACATTTCTTTTTTCTTCAATACTAAATCAATACTGAGTTTCCTGTTTGCTCCAGGGTAAATTATTATTCTATTTTCCCCTTGCTCTGTAACTTCAATAAAAGCAAGTCCATTATAATCATTTACAATTTCATATCCTCTAATTTTCAACAGGTTATAACTTTCCCTAAGTTTTGCTCCATAAGAATCGTTTCCAAGACAGGTCAGAAACAATACCGGGAAATTTGTAAGTCTGGCAACTGTTACCGCTTGATTGGCACCTTTTCCACCAGGAAAATAATGTAGGTTCATAGCTTTTTGAGTTTCCCCGGGAAGTGTAAACTTTTTTACATTTAAAACAATATCCATATTTGAACTTCCAACGATTGAAATCATTTTTTATCCTCTCCTTGTTGATCCTCTTATTACAAGTTGAGGTTCCAGAATTATTCCTTCCGTATTTATCTGTTTTTCTTCTATGATTTTGACCAACAATTCAGCGGCTTTCATTCCCATTTCATACATTGGTTGTCTGACAGTTGTCAAAGGAGGTTTATAGTGTTTACTAAAAGGTATGTCATCAAATCCTGTAACACTTACATCTTCTGGTATTTTAAATCCTCTATCTTCCAGGGCATCTATCACGCCATATGCGATCAAATCATTTCCACAAACAATTGCATCGGGCATTTTTTTCATCTTTTTTCCAAAATTATAACCAGCTTCATACGAAAAGTTCGTATAAAAATGTGTGAATTTAAGTTTTTTTTCTCCCATGACTTTTTTAAATGTTTCATATCTGATCTTTGCGCTAAAAGTTTCTTTATTTCCATTGATAAAAACAAATTCTTTATGGCCAGTGACTGTTAGATAATCTAAAAGTTCATACATCCCTTTGCTATTATTCACAATTACATAAGAAGCGCTAATACCCTGTATGATTCTATCAAGAAAGACGACATTAAATCCACGTTCAATTTTCTCTGCAAGTACTGGGTTAAAATTACCTGTACCAGTAAAGAGTAAACCGTCAATATGCTTGGAGATAAGAGTTTCCAAAAGTTTTACTTCCTGTTTTTCATCTTGATCTGAATTACATAAAATTAATGTATAATCCCTTTGTCTTAAGTAATCCTCCGCACCTCTCACAATGTTTGCAAAAAAAGGATTGGTAATATCTGGAATTATAAAACCAATTGTTCCTGTCTTACCTTTTCTTAAACTTTTTGCTATATTACTTGGCATATAATCCAACTTTTTTATGGCATTTTCTACTTTTTCCTTCAAATCATCTGAAACTGGAGCTGAGTTATTTAAAACTCTCGAAACTGTTGAAATAGAAACTCCAGCTTCCCTTGCTACATCCTTTATGCTTACTCTTTTCATATAATTCCTCCTAAATATGGGGGGGAGAAATTCCCCCCATAAAAACTTTGTTCTTATTAATATTTATTATATTACTTAATCACAAGTTTAAGTTCAACAGGAATATAAATGCTTTGAGTTTTAAGATATTCAAAGGCTTTTTCCACAGCTTTTTGTCCCATTAAGTATGGCTGCTGTGCGATAGTTGCTGCCATTTCACCTTTTTTTACAGAATCAATTGCATCGGGAATTGCATCAAATCCAACTACCATTATTTTATCAAGTTTTCCCGCAGCTTTAATTGCTTCTATAGCCCCCAATGCCATTTCATCATTTTGTGCAAAAACTGCATCAATATCTGGATAAGCTTCTAACAAGTTTTCCATAACAACAAGACCTTCAGCCCTATTAAAGTTCGCTGTTTGTCTCGCAACAAGAGTCAGTCCTGGATATTTTTTAAGTTCAGTTTCAAAACCAAGTCCCCTATCTCTTGCAGCAGAAGTTCCAGGAATCCCTACTAATTCAACTACTTTACCTTTCCCGTTTAACTTTTCGGCAATAAATTTTGCAGCCATCATTCCACCTAAAACGTTATCGGATGCAATATGAACTATAACTTTTCCACCGTTTGACGCTCTGTCAACAGTAATTACTGGAATATTTGCTTTGTTTGCTTCCTCAACAGCTGTAACAATTGCATCACTGTCTGTTGGATTGATAATTATCAAATCTACTCTCTGTTGAATTAAATCTTCGATGTCGTTTAACTGTTTAGATGGTTTGTCCTGAGCATCGACAACGATTAAATCGATCCCCAATTCTTTTGCTTTGTCAATTGCCCCATCCCTTAAAGTTACAAAAAATGGATTGTTGAGAGTAGAAAGTGATAACCCTATCTTATACTTTGCACCCAGTACTGTAGCAACTAATAAAACCAACACAAAAATTACCAAAATCGCTTTTTTCATACCACACACCTCCTTTTGAGTAACGTGGATTTTATTGAATCCAACATTTAAGTTTCTCTTTCCAATAAGACGGCTATCAAGATAACAATTCCTTTTACTGATTGCTGGTAAAACGGTGATACATTTAGTAAATTTAAACCGTTATTCAAAATTCCCATAATCAATGCTCCAAATAATGTTCCTATAACTGTACCTTTACCACCTGCAAGACTGGCACCACCCAAAACGACTGCTGCTATTGCATCAAGTTCATATCCTGTTCCAAAAGTTGGTTGCGCACTATTCAAGCGTGATGTAAGAATAATCGCACTAACAGCTGAAAGTACTCCGCTGAGTACGTAAATAATTATTTTATATCTATCAACTTTTACACCGCTTAATTTTGCAGCAGTTTCATTTCCACCAATTGCATAAGTGTATAACCCCAATTTTGTATAGGTTGAAATAAACCAGATAAGCATAAAAAGTCCAAACATAATAATGACAGGTACTGGAATACCTAACATTTCTCCTCTTCCAATTACTCTAAATGACTGAGGGAATCCAGTTATAGGCATTCCTTGCGTATATACAAGTGTTAAGCTCCTTCCTATTGCCATAGTCGCAAGAGTAACTATAAATGGTTGAATTCTACCTTTAGCAATTATTATTCCATTGGCAGCGCCCATTACTGCCCCCACTAAAAGTGCGACAACTATACCTAAAAATACGGAGCCTCCTTTTAAAATTGAGGCCATTACGACCGCAGAAAGAGCAAATATTGAGCCTACTGATAAATCTATTCCGCCTGAAATAATGACAAGAGTCATTCCAAAAGCAATTACTGCCTGGATTGAAACCTGTCTAAAAACGTTAACAAAATTTGACACCGTTAAAAATCTATCACTTAACAATGAAAAGAAAAGGACGATTCCAAAAAAACCTACAATTGCTGGGTACTCTTTCATCTTTTTCAGAATATTTTTCCACTTCATTTAACATCAACTCCTGTTGCAAGTTTTAAAATATTTTCCTGATTAATATCTTCTTTTTCTAGAATTCCCATTGATCTTCCTCTATGCATTACCATTACCCTATCACAAAGACTTACAATTTCTGGTAGTTCGGAAGAAATAAAAACAATTCCTACGCCATTATTGGCTAGTTTGTTGATTATATTGTAAACTTCTACCTTTGCTCCTACATCGATTCCACGAGTAGGTTCTACTAGAAAAAGTACCTTTGGTTTTTTTCTAAGAACCTTTGAAAGTATAACTTTTTGTTGATTTCCACCAGATAAGGTTTTCACTTTTTGTTTTTGTGAAGACACTTTTATTGCGTATTTTTTAATTTCCTCAAGAGCAATTTTTTTGGCCTTTTTCCAGGACAATACACCAAAACTAGAAATTTGTTCAGCATTCTGAATGGATATGTTTTTTACTACATCTAACTCGAGAATCAATCCCATTTTTTTTCTATCTTCTGGAACAAGTGCTATTCCATTTTTTAAAGCATTAACAGGACTGTTGATCTTCTTAATTTCTTTTCCATGTAATTTCAAACTTTCCCACTTTGATGGTAAATATCCATACAATCCAAGTGCAATTTCAGATTTACCAGCTCCTACCAACCCTGCCAGGCCAAAAATCTCTCCTTTTTTTAAAGTAAAAGAAATGTCTTTAACAAAATTTTCAACAGATAACTTCTTAACTTCAAAAATTACTTTGTCAGACACCTTGTTAAATTTTGGATACATTTCGTCTATCTCCCTACCTACCATCATTTTAATCAGATTCTCGCGTGTAAAATCAGAGATTTTTCCTGCACCAATAAGTTTTCCATCTCTTAATACTGTAACTCTGTCAGCTATCTCAAAAATCTCTTCCAGTCTATGAGAGATGAAAATTACTGATATTCCTCTCTGCTTTAAATTCCTGATAATTTCAAATAATCGCTTTGTTTCATGGTCAGTGATGGTTGCAGTTGGTTCATCCATGATTATTACCTTTGCCTTCAAAGAAAGAGCTTTTGCTATTGATACAAGCTGCTTTTCAGACGTGTTTAATTCCCGAATTTTTGCCGCTGCTTTTAACGGGAAATCAAGAGCATCCAATAATTTTTTAGTTAATGAAAACATTTTCTTTTTTGAAAAAATAAAAGATTTAACATTTCCCACAAAAATGCTTTCTGCGACTGTTAAATCTTCAAACAAATTGACTTCCTGGTGTATTGTTGCTATTCCTGCATTAATTGCCTCGGTTGGACTTGAAAAAAATAGTTCTTTATCAAAATAAATCATCCTTCCACTATCAGGCTTGTGAACACCACTTATTATCTTTATCAAAGTACTTTTTCCTGCACCGTTCTCTCCTAAAAGTGCATGAACTTCTCCTTTGTTTAAATCAAAATCCACTTTATCCAGAGCAAGAACTCCGGGAAATTGTTTTATGATCTTCTTCATTTTCAAAATTTGCATCAAAAGATCACCCCGGAAACTAAAATAGCATTTGAATAGGGAATTATTTCGCCTGTTCTAACCACCGCCACTGTATCTTCGGAAATCTTTTTCAATTCGGTATGAGAAACTTTTAGTATCTCAGCATTTGGCAAATATTTAACAATCATTGCAACAAATTTTTCATTGGATTCTTCTGCCACAATTACTTTTTCAACGTATAACTCTTTTAATATAACTTTTAAGACTTCTTCAAAACAAGGCTTTTCTTTGTCAATAACTAAATCTATTCTTTCTACATTCTTTGGTACTGGAAAACCTAAATCCACAATTGCTAATTTATCAAGATGTCCCATTGAGGCTATTACCTGTGCCAATTTAGAATTAAATATCCCATCTTTTTTCAAACTTTCACCTCCTGTTGAAAACGTTTTCGAAAACGTTTTCAAACAAATGCTATCAAAATAATAAGTGTAATGTCAAATGTAAATGTTGTACAAAAATTTGTAATTTTTATTTGAGATGACTATTAAAAGGTAATAATGGTTGTTTTTTGAAAATTTTACGATATAACTGGAAGGGGAGTGTCAAACACTATTTTATTATTAGCGGTTTGTATAAATACAAAATGAATTATGGTAGTTTGCAAATAAAAGAGTTAAATTTTCTGATTTATGTTTATTAATTTACGCATTCTGTAAAAGCAGAAGGTATTTTTCAGCTTAACTTGATATTTTTTCACAATTTTGAACCCAAATTTTTTGTATAGTTTGACAGCAACGTCGTTATCACTTTCAACATCAAGGACCAGATAATTGTAATCGTGTGACAAAACTTCATTTTCTGCTGCTTTTAAAAGTTGCTTGCCGATTCCTTTTCCTCTATACTCTGGATAAACAGCTATATTACTTATGTAGTACTCATCCTGTTTAAAATTATTTATTCTATTCATTTTTAGAAAAGCTTTTATGTTTTTTAAAAATAGAATGTTTAGATGTAAAAGCATGTAAATACCTGTTTTTAAGTTCTCATGATTTTTCTCTTTCCACCCATACGATAAGATCATTCCAGCAACTTTTGTCTTATCCATTGCAAAAAGGGTATGTTTATAACTAAACAAATTTTTGGTTTTTACAAAGAGTTTTTCAAAAAGTTGCTGGCATCTCTTTCCAAGAAATTGTGGAAAAAATTCCGGGGCACTTAAAAGCATTAAGTTTGAAAAATCATATTTTTGAGAAGGGAGAGCTTTTACAATTTCTGTCATAATTTATCTCTCCTTATTACGTGTATACCATTAATATTTTATCATTTTTTTATCCGATAATGACAGCATAATTAACAAAAAAAGAAATTCCACGTTTTGATGAAATAGTATGGAAAGAAAGGGGAGTATACTATTTTTTAAGGGAGTTGTTTAAATAAAACGTTTATATGAGGGTGCTATCAACGGTGATAGTACTGTCGGGGATGTACAGAAAATGTCATTGATAATTTTCAAGGGTTTTTAATATGCTTTTATAATCATAGAAGTTATACCATATACCATGATCTCTATTGATTCTAAGTTCTTTTTGTAAAGGAATCAACAATCTATGATAAACTTTTTGAATGTGCTTCTTTTTCATGTGAATTTTTATTCCTTCTGGTAAAATACCTATCAATATATCTAAATTTAAAATGTTAAATAATCCATCAATGAAACCAAAGTATTCATTTTGATTATTGAATTTAGATACCGCTATCGAAAGAGTTTTTATATAAAAAAACTTTATGTTTTCTAAGAGTTTCAAAAAGTTATCTTTATCAATTGGTTCAAGGTAGATGATATCTAAAATGTCTTCCAATCTTTTTTCGAGTAAGAACTTTGACATATAATAAAATTCGTTACTTCTAGCAGTTCTCAGAGCCGCGGTGTCTGTGTAAAGTCCAACTGCAAAAGCAAGAAGAATATCTTCTGAAAGTTCTATTTCATTGACAATGGAAAGTTCATACAGGTTTACAACGTTGGCACTTGACGGTTGTGAATAAACATACATGGCATTTTTCAGGAAAGCACTATCCCTTCCATGGTGATGGTCAAAAATGACGTACTTATTCTTTTCAAGGGGGAGGAAATCAACATTTTCTTGTTTTTCGGTGTCATATATGAAAAATAAGTCGTATTCTTTGTAATTTAACTTTTTTTCAGGAGTAAGATTGAGTTTCTTAACAAGTCCATAAGCACTTCTTAATTCTAACGCCGGGATATAATAATCACCACCAAACACCTTTAACCCCCAGAAAACTGAGGCTATTCCGTCACAATCTGAGAACGTATGAGTTGTATGTAAAATCTTTTTTCCTTTTGAAAATTTCAATAAATCCTTGAAATTCATATTATTCGTCCTGCCAAACTATTAAGAAAATTTATCGTATATTTTTTGAAATTCTAGATGAAACCTTTCAAGAATTTTCAAAATTTCAGGGTTGAAATCATCTGGTGAAGTTCTATTATCACCTTTGAGAATTATTTTCAAAGCTTTTTCATGAGAATATTTTTCTTTATACGGACGAGGCGATCTTAGTGCATCGTAAACATCTGCGAGAGCTACTATTTGAGCCTCGATTGGAATTTCATCTCTGTAAAGACCATGTGGATAGCCTTTACCATTATACTTTTCATGATGGTACAAAGCGATATTTTTAGCGGTTTTGAAATAAGGTTCTTCTAAGAGACGTGCACCATAAACTGTATGCTTTTTAATTTCCTCAAATTCTTCTTTAGTTAACCTACCATTTTTTCTTAGTAACTCCCTATCGATGAAAATTTTTCCTATGTCGTGAAGAGGGGCGAAAGCTTCGATTTCCTTAATCTTTTCAACTGGAAGTTTCAATTTTTCCGCGATGAACCTCGATAATTGTCCAACTCTGTATATATGAGCTCCAGTTATATCATCATGAGCCTCAGCAATTATAGAGAGCTTTTCGGCAAATTTCAAATATGCGTTTTTAATCTCCTGTGATGATAACTTTTCAAGCCAAAAAGCCCTTACTAAATTCCCGAATCCGTTGACTAATTTTTTGGATTGTTCAGAGAAATTCTTATCACTATTTGCATCAATATCTAACAAGATCTTTATCCATGTATCAGACTTTATTTTTATTTCATTAACAAGACTTTCTTTAATAGGCCTTGATGCGCTTATCAGTATTTTATAGTCTTTTTCGGGGAAATCATTTCTTTTTTCTGAATTAATTATATCTTTTACTATTCTAATATCTTCTTTGTCGGGAATTGTTCCCACAATCGAGTTAATTTGTTGAAGTTTTTTCAGATCATGACCATACGCAGCTATAAACTTTGTTTTCATTTTTTCTGTATCTATAAGCAGGATACTTCCATAATCTGCTTCAGGAATGATATGGATGGCGGTTTCAAGGATATTCTGGTAAAATTCGTCTAAATTTTTTCCAGGAGTCATACTGGAAAGTATGTTTATCATTCTATACAGGTTGGTTGAGAACTCTTCATTTTCTTTATATAATTCTTCAAGCTCTTTACTTATCAACAAAAGCTGCTCGTTATTTTCTCTGAGTTTTTTATTTTTTTCTCTAAGTTCCTCAGTGGCTTTTTTAAGGGCCTTTTTGTGTACATAAAGCGACATCGAAACTGTAGCAATCACAACTAAACTTAAGATTATAATCAGTTTTATCCAGTATGGTATTTCCTTTTTTCCAATTAACAAATATCTATCAAGTAAATTATAATATATGGAGTTATTATCAGCCTTCCATTTACCCAAATAATAATCTATTTTTTCGATAATGCCTTTATCAATGTCTTTTGAAAAACCAAAATGAATTTCAACAGGAGAAAATATTATGGGAGTTTTGAACAGACCATATGTATCTCCAGCATATATTCTACTTAAAATGGCAGCGTAAGCCTTTTTTTCTCTCACCGCTTTTAGAGCATCATCATACGAGTCAACTTCAAGAAAGTTGATGCTTAAATGGAACTGTTCAGCAAGAACCTTAATTCCCTCTTTTCCAGTATAATATATATCGCTTTTTATTACAGCAACAGTTTTTCTGGATAAATCCAGGAGGGAATTTAATTTTTTATCAAAAGAATAAACAACAGCCCAGTTTATAAATACAGGTTCTTTATTAAACAAGATAAATTCTGTTCTTTTCTCAGAGTAAGCTATATCCAGAAGTATGTCTATTTTTCCTTCTTTTAGTTCATTATATAGAGTACCAAATTCTCCATATTTGTATTTTACATGCCAGTTTTCTTTTCTGGCTATTTCATTTAAAATGTCAACAATGAAGCCTTTGAATTTATTATTTTCATAATAAGTCAATGGTTTATTGTCATATAAACCAACTGTTATATCTCTACTAAATATATAGTTTGTTGTTAATAAAAGTAAAAACGAAAAAAACACAGCCCATTTTTTTATGTTTTTCATAAAGATCCCTTTCCTGAAGTTTTTTGTGTTCACGATTATTTCTAAGAAATTACTAATGGTTAATAATAAACACATTATGATTTCAGAAACGTTAATATCAGAATATTTAACAATTAAAACTTAATATTCAGTAATATTTTATTCGCGAATATTTGCACTCTGATTACGAATAAAACACATTTCGTAACCACAAAGTTACTATTATATGATATAACGCGTTGCATACATGTTTAAAAGTGTTAATATTTTTATGTTAATTTTTTAGACCGTTTATAGTATACTACATTATTCACAAAGATAAACTTAATATATGGTAACAATTATTAATGGACTTGCTTTTAAAAAAGCCTATTTATGTAAAAAAGCAAAACTTTGGAAATTGATATTTCGATTTATACAGTTATTAAGTAGTTTAAAGTGTCAGGTGTATAAAGTTATAAAGTTAGGATGCAGTATAATTTGACTTGGGGTTACTATTTTTGCTATAATTTTAAATGTCTAACATCTTTGTTAAAAAGGAGGTAGACGATGGCTAGAGAAAAGTGGGGATCCAGATGGGCATTTATTTTAGCAGCTGTAGGGTCAGCTGCTGGACTTGGTAATGCGTGGAGATTTCCTTATATGGCATATTCGAATGGAGGAGGTGCGTTCTATGTACCTTATTTTATAGCGCTGTTTTTAGCAGGGATTCCATTGCTAATGGCTGAATTTGCTATTGGACAGGGATTGCAAAGCAGTGCTCCAAAATCCATGGGAAAGATCAAAAAGGGAGCAGAAATAATAGGTTGGTGGGCGGTTATTACAGGAGCATTAATTACTTTTTACTACAACGTGATAATGGCTTATATATTTAACTATCTTTATTATTCATTTGGTGTTTCGTGGAAAGATGATCCTAACAACTTCTTTTTTGGAAAATTTTTACAGGTTTCAAGTGGTCCTGGTGAATTGGGAGGGCTCCGATGGCCTATAGTGATAGGCCTTGCTGTTACCTGGCTCTGGATTTACTTTATTTTAAGGAAAGGAACTTCATCGGTAGGGAAAACAGTTATGTGGACTGTCCCTCTGCCGGTGATACTTTTGATTATTCTTGGAATTAGAGGAATTACGCTTGAAGGTGCTGCAGAAGGTTTGAATTTTCTATTCCAACCAAATTTTGAAAAACTCGTTGAACCGAGAGTCTGGGCAAATGCGTTTGGTCAAATCTTTTTTACTCTTAGTCTTGCTTTTGGAATTATGATAGCATATGGAAGTTACAATAAAAAGAATGAAGATGTGGCAAATAATGCTATTATAACTGCTCTTGGAAATTCAGCAACATCTTATCTTGCAGGAATTGCTGTGTTTTCAGTTCTGGGTTATATGGCAACACAGTTGAGTGTACCTGTGAATGAAGTTGTAAAAGGTGGCATTGGACTTGCATTTGTAGTTTATCCAAAAGCAATTTCCCTTTTCCCGGGTGGTGTAATAGTTCAATCTATCATAGGACTTTCGTTTTTTGTGATGCTTCTCACACTTGGAATTGATTCTGCTTTTTCATTGGTGGAAGCTGTAGAAGCGGCAGCTGAAGACAAATTTAAGATAAATAAAAAGGCATTTTTGATAGGTTTTTCGATTTTTGGTTTTGCTGCAGGACTTTTGTACTCTACACAGGGTGGATTATACTGGCTCGACATTATTGACCATTTTCTTGGTACCTATGCACTCTTAATAGTAGGGATTTTAGAGGCGATTGTTATTGGCTGGATATTTGGGGCAGAAGAATTGAGAAAATATATAAATCAGGTTTCAGAAGTAAAAATCGGGAAATGGTTTAACTTTTCAATCAAATATTTAATTCCTGTTGTTCTCTTAATTGTATTGGTTTTGACTTTTTCAGATGAGCTAAAGGAACCTTATGGTGGTTACCCATCGTGGGCTCTCTGGACAGGATTTTTCGTTTTAATTGCAACGCCGATTCTTGCAATTATATTTGCAAAGATTCCTCCTAAAGATAATAATTATTATAAAAAGGCAAAGATTGATTTAGAGGAAGGAGGAATGTAATTGTGACAGCGGGTGCTATTGTATTTTTGATCCTGGCTGGTGCGGTGTTGTTTGGAGGACTTTTCTGGGCTCTTGGTATTGCAACAAAATCTTCTAAAAAATGATAATAAAAAATAGTAAAAAGGCATCCCGGTGGGATGCCTTTTTATTTGATGAATAGAAATAGGTATATGGTAAAATATACAGGATAGAAAAAAACTAAATCTGGTTAATTATTTTGAATTAAGTGATCGAAAAATCTGGTTTAATTATAGAAAGGTGAAAAGGTGAAAAAATGAAGATTGGTGACTCACTTTTGATATTTATTTATCTGGTGTTTTTTCTTATTCTGGTAAAGTTATCTCCATTTATAATTAGTGCTGTGATTATAGGCTTTTATTTTTCAATAATCATCGAAGTTCCTGCGGGGTTCCTTTCAAAAAAAATGAACAAAGCTTTTTCGAAAGTATTATCATATATCGTTATTCTTGGACTTGTTACTTATGCTTTTGTTAATTTTGTGCCTATAGTCATAGCACAGGGACGAATAATTTTTGATACTCTTAGCGGTTTAAAAATCAATTCGAATACTGTGCTGCCTTCCTGGGTACTTGACTTTTTGAATGATTTAAACAGACAAGTTTCAGGTTTTGCTTTAGAAGTATTGAATAAAGTTATTTCATATGCACCTTCGTTTATAACTATGGCTGTTCTTATAGTTGTTACCACAGTTGCAGTTGGAAATCTTAAAGGATATATAGGTATTAATGCTGAAAAACTTTTTCTGGAAAACCCGAAAAAAGGAAAAAGTTTTTTGAAGAAATTTTATAAAGAGTTTGAAAAGTTTGTACAGGGACAGGTTGTTGTTGCGGCTATTGTAGGCATTTTGGTTGGAGCATCATGTGTTATTCTCGGGATAAAAGGAGCTTTTTTCTTAGGGGTTTTATCGTTTATAACTGATTTTATTCCTTTTCTTGGTGTTATAATAACGGCAGTTCCAATGCTTATGCTTGGTTTTTCCACTAAAGGGTTATTTGGTCTGATTCTTGCTGCTATTATATTAATAGGTGTAAACCAGGTAGAAGCCTGGATCCTTGCTCCTAAGATTCAGAGTGCCAATTTAAAGATTCATTGGTTTGTTTTAATAATAGTGCTTTTAATATTCAACGATATTTTTGGATTAGCTGGCATTTTAATAGCTATTCCAACACTTCTGTTTGTCAGGGAATACTGGAATACATATATGTTTAATAAATAATGTATGGGGGGTTAAAGGGGCGATGGGGATTTCAAAAATTTTTTCTGCTATCCTCAGTGGGTTAAACCCAATACTTATAACTGTTGAAGCGGATATAAACAAAAGAAAAGTTGTTAGAGATATAGATATTGTGGGGTTAGGCGATACCGCCGTAAAAGAGAGTAAAAAAAGGGTTATAAGTGCAATTAGAAATAGTGGAATTCCTGTACCACAGGGTTATATTACAGTTAACTTAGCTCCAGCTGATTTAAAGAAGGAAGGTTCTTTACTTGATTTAAGTGTAGCACTCTCAATACTTGGGTTAGAGATCGACTTTTTGAAAGAAAAAGTAATTGCACTTGGGGAGCTGTCTCTGGATGGAAAAATCAGGAAGGTCAGGGGAATATTGCCAATTATGAGTGGGTTTTCTGATGATTTCTTATTTGTAGTACCAAAAGATAATGAAAAAGAAGCAAGATTAAGTGGTAAAAAATTTTATCCAGTTGATAATTTGTATGAAGTCTATAACTTTCTTACAAGTGATATGGAATTGGATTATAATTTGTATAAGATTGATGAGTTTAAGGATTTTTCTGAGACTTTCAAAGAAGATTTTTCAGATGTTAAAGGTCACGCTATTGTAAAAAGAGCGATGGAGATTGTTGCTGCAGGAGGACATAATTTACTAATGGTTGGACCACCTGGTTCAGGTAAAACGATGCTTGCAAGAAGGCTTCCCACGATACTTCCGCCCTTGTCAATTGATGAAACTTTGGAGGTAACAAAAATATACAGCGCCGCTGGTCTTCTGGAAAATACTATAGTTTCGAAAAGGCCTTTTAGGTCTCCTCACCATACAGCAAGTGCAGTATCAATAATAGGCGGTGGAGTGAGGCCAAAACCTGGTGAAATTACTCTGGCTCACAAAGGAGTCTTATTTTTAGACGAATTTCCAGAATTTAGAAGAGACGTTTTAGAAGCTTTAAGGCAACCATTAGAAGAAGGTGTAGCTCATATTACAAGATCACAATTTTCAATAACTTATCCAGCTGAATTTATACTTGTTGCAGCCATGAATCCATGCCCTTGTGGATATTACGGTGATAAAGAGATACAGTGCAAATGCAACGCATATGAAATAGAAAGGTACAGAAAAAAAGTTTCTGGTCCCATATTGGATAGAATAGATGTTCAAATAGACGTGCCAAGATTAAAATATGAAGAGATTCGAAATTACGTGCCAGGGGAATCAAGTAAGGAAATAAAAAAAAGGGTAATAAAAGCAAGAGAAATTCAGAGAAAACGTTATGAAAGTCCGTTGTTAAATTCCAGGATGTCCCATAAAATGATAGAAAAGTTTGTAAAATTGGATGATAAATCAGAAGAATTGTTGAAAATGTTTGTAAAAAGGTACAAGCTTTCTGGAAGGGCTATAGACAAGGTTCTGAAAGTTAGTAGAACGATAGCTGACCTATCAGAAAGTGAAAATGTTAAATTTTCACATTTAAGTGAAGCTCTTCAATATAGATTGCATAATAATTAAGAAATGGAGGGCAAAGAATGGACCTGGGAATCAGTTTTGAGAAGCTTGTAAATGTAATGAAACAATTACGAGGACCAGAAGGATGTGATTGGGACAAATCTCAAACCCATGAGTCACTTTTACCATATCTTATCGAAGAAACGTATGAATTTATAGAAGCAGTTAATGAAAAAGATTATGAACATATGAAGGAGGAATTGGGAGATATTCTTCTTCAGATAATTTTTCATGCTCAAATAGCCAGCGAAAATAACAATTTTTCAATAAAAAATATTATAGACGATTTAACAGATAAACTAGTTAGAAGGCATCCACATGTTTTTGGAGATAAGCAGGGATATTCTTATGCTCGATGGGAAGAAATAAAAGCGAAAGAGAAAGGAGAAGAAAGGTACAGTAGAATTGGTAAAATTAACAAAGCATTACCTGCACTTTCACTTGCAAGAAGAGTCCAGGAAAATGCGGCTGATGTGGGTTTTGATTGGACAGATGTAACAAATGTAGCTGAAAAGGTAAGGGAAGAGGTGAATGAACTTCTTAACACAAAGAATGATGAAGAAAGAGAAGAGGAGTTTGGAGATTTACTCTTTGCATTGGTTAATTTTTCGCGATTTTTGAATATAGATCCAGAGATTTCTCTTAGAAAGGCTACAGAAAAATTTGTTAAAAGATTCAGGGCGATGGAAAAACTTATAGAAAACGATGGAAAAGATTTTGAAAAAATGAGTTTAAATGAACTTGAAAGATACTGGGAGGCAGTAAAAGGTGAGAGTTTACGGTAGAAATGTCTTTCGCGAGATATTGTATTCAAATTTCCCTGTAAGAATGGTGTATTTTTCTGAGAATGGTGATAAAGAGTTAGTAATGTTAATAGAACAGGCAAAATCCAGAAAACTGCCTTACACAATATCACCAAAAAAAATTTTAACAAGGCTTTGTAACTTTGACAAACATCAAGGGGTGGTTGTGGATATAGGGGAGTTTCCATACAAAGATGAGAGTAGTATAATAGAAACAGAAAATGGAAAAGGTTTTTTTGTTATACTTGATCAGCTTCAGGATCCTCACAATTTTGGAGCTATTATAAGAAGCGCAGTTGGAGCTGGAGCAAATGCCATTGTCATCCCTAAAAATAATTCTGTAAAAGTAACTCCGACTGTTGTGAAAGTTTCTGTGGGGACAATATTCAGAATACCAATAGTGGAAGTTGTAAATATTTCGAGATTTATTGAGAAAATAAAAAAGGTAGGGTTCTGGGTTTATGCAGCGGATATGCAGGGAGTAGCGTATTATAGAGCGAATTTAAAAAGGCCTGTAGCTATAGTTTTTGGTAGTGAAGGTGAGGGAATAAGAAGAGGTGTAAAACAAAAATGTGATGGGGTAGTTTCTATTCCAATGAAGAATTCTATTGATTCTTTGAATGTTTCAGTTAGTGCAGGAATAATTTTATTTGAGGTGGCGAGACAAAATGAAAATATTGATAGTTGAAGATGATCAAAAAATGAAAAGACTGCTGGAATTGGAATTTTTACATGAAAAGTTTAAAGTGCAAACTGTAGAGTATGGCGAAGATGCCATTATAGCGTATGAGGAATTTAAACCTGATATTGTGATACTCGATGTTATGTTGCCTGATATAGATGGCACAGAAGTTGCAAAGCGTATAAAAAAATTGGATCCAGATGCGGGAATTATTATGTTAACGGCACTGGGTGAGACAAGACATAAGGTAGAAGGATTTGAAAGTGGAGCAGATGATTATGTGGTAAAACCTTTTGATTTTGAGGAACTTCTTGCTCGAGTTAAAGCACTGCTTCGAAGAAAGAAAATTGAATTTGAACATGAAGTAACAATTGGTGAACTTTCGATCGATTTAAGTGCAAGGATAGTCAAATATAAAGGAAAAGAAATACAGTTAAGTAAGACAGAATTTGATCTTCTTGCATATCTTGTGAAAAATGTTGGTAGAGTAGTTTCGAAAGAGGAAATTTTAGATGCCGTTTGGGGAATGGATTATTATGGTTCTCCAAATGTTGTTGAAGTGTATATTAATTATTTAAGAAAAAAGATAGATTCAGAGATAATAAAAACTGTGCGTGGAGTAGGATATGTAATTAATAAATAGATTTTTTTGGAGGTGATATGGTGTTCTTTTTTGATCCGAGTTTTATTATATTAATTCCCGGAATTATTTTAGCGTTAATGGCCCAGGCATACGTTCAGGAGAGATTTAATAAGTATTCGCGGGTGATTTCTACACTTGGAATGACAGGAGCTGAGCTGGCAAAGTTTATGTTAGAATCCGCGGGACTATATGATGTAAAAGTTGAAATGATACCCGGTAAGTTGAATGATCATTACGATCCAAGAAGTAAGGTGGTGAGGCTTTCAAGTGCCACTTACAATAAAGCTTCTGTTGCAGCTCTTGGAGTAGTGGCTCATGAGATAGGTCACGCAATTCAGCATGCGAGAAATTACGCTCCTTTAGTTGTTCGAAACGGTCTTGCTCCTGTGGTGAGTCTTACTTCTAATCTTTCCTGGATATTGTTTATAGCAGGTTTCTTGTTTTTTAACATAGCGCTTATTAGAATAGGGATTTTTTTGTTCGCGTTTGCTATAATTTTTTCATTGATCACCTTACCTGTGGAATTTGATGCCAGTAATAGAGCGATTAAAATACTTCGAACAAACCTCATGATGCCGGAAAAAGAGTTAAAGGGAGTGAAACAGGTGTTAAGTGCCGCGGCTCTTACTTATGTTGCTGGAACATTGATGGCAATTTTGCAACTTCTGAGAATGTTGTTTCTTGCTGGTCTAATGGGAGGAAATAGAGATTGAGTGATAGGTATATAGCGTATAGATTATTAAGAAAGAACTTTAGAGGGGGATTATACGGTAAAGATTTTCGCGAGGCTTTCTCCTATGTAGAGGAGAAAGCCTTTTTTAAAGAGCTTGTATACGGTGTTTTAAGACGCCAGGAATATCTTGATTGGATTATAGATAAGTTTTTAAAGAAGAAAGATATTCCACCTTCTATAAGGGTTCTCCTCAGGATGGGAGTTTATCAGTTATTTTTTACATCCATTCCAGCCTATGCTGTTATTAATGAAACAGTCAATATGGTTGAGCACAGAGGATTTCGTGGACTTGTAAATGCAATATTGAGGAGAGTATCTGAACATGGGTATATTGAACCGAAAGAATTATATATTAAATATTCTCATCCTGAATGGCTTGTGGATTATTGGAGTTCGTTTTTACCAGAGGATTATCTTAAAGATTTGCTTAGGTACAATTTAACACCTGCAAAGGTAGTAGCGCGTGTAAACAGTCGAAAAATAGTAAGGGAGAACATAAAAATCTCTGATATTTCTTTTACAAAGCATTCACCTTATGGCATAATATTTAATTCTTTTGATAGATCACCGTGGGAACTTGAAGAATATAAAAATGGTATAATTACTTTTCAAAGCGAAGCTTCGCAAATTATTCCGTTGATTATTGAATTTAATAAAGGGGAAAATATTTTAGATACATGCGCTGCTCCAGGGGGAAAGGCAACGCATATTTTAGAGCTTGCTGATGTTAATCTTTTCGTTAATGACATAAGTTTTCAAAAAATAGAAATTGTTAGAAAACAAATGGAGAGGTTGGGATTTAAGGCTAAATATACAGTTAGCGACGCGAGAAAGATAAAAGAAAAATATGGAAAGATTTTTGATAAAATTTTAGTTGATGCTCCGTGTAGTGGGTTTGGAACTATTCGTAAAAATCCGGAAGTTGTGAGACGACAAAATTATGCCAGCATCAAAAAATTATCTATACTCCAGAAAGAAATACTGGATGCTACCTGGAGTCTGTTGAAAGAAGGTGGGGAACTAATTTACGCTACCTGTACTATAACAAAAGAGGAAAATACTGAAGTGGCTTCGTGGCTTTTCAAGGAGAAAAAAGCAGAGGTTGTTGATATTAGAAAAAAATTGGACAATTATGGAGTAAGATATTTATGGGATGGATTTGGAGCGTTGTTTTATCCTGAAGAAGTACTTACACCATTTTACGTGTCTGTTTTTAAGAAGTAATTTGAAGGAGGTATTTTATGATAACGAGAAAAATAGTAGAGAAATATTTATTTTCAAAAATCTATACTCCTAAAATTCTAAAAGAGCTTTACAAGAAATTCAACCTGCGAAAAAAAGATGAAAAATCAAAATTGCGTCAGATACTTAATGAACTTATGAGTGAAGGAAAAATTTTCAGGGATAGTAGAGGAAGATTTAGAACAGTTAAAGAAAATCTCGTTGTTGGGAATATAGAATTTACGAGGAGCGGAACTCTGGCGTTTGTATGGACTGAGGCTGGGGATGAAATAGCCGTTCCTGTGGAAAAAGCAGGTAATGCTATGCATAAAGATAAAGTTGTTGTTGAGATTATTGGAAAATGGTATGAACTTCCAGAAGGTCGGGTTTTAAGGGTTTTAGAGCGTGGTTTAAATAAAATAGTTGGTACTTTTCAACCACGTGGAAGGTTTGCATATATAATACCAGACGACCCAAAAATTCAATACGATTTTTATGTTCCTGTGGAGTATTTTGGGCATGCAAAGCCTGGAGAAAAAGTAGTTGCGCAGATTTTAAGGTATCCTTCTGCTACACGGAACCCGGTGGCCAGAGTTGTGGAAGTGTTGGGCTTTGCTGACGATCCGAGCACAGATTTTCCGACAGTTGTTGTAAAACACGATTTACCAGTGGAATTTCCAGAAACAGTGTTAAAGGAAGCTGCAAAAATTCCTGAAAAGGTAACACCTTCTGATCTGAAGGAAAGAAAAGATTTTAGAGATGAGATTATCGTCACAATAGATGGTCCTGATGCCAGAGATTTTGATGATGCAGTTAGTGTTAAAAAACTTTCTAATGGAAATTATGAACTTGGTGTTCATATTGCAGATGTTTCATATTATGTGAAAGAAAATTCTGAGCTTGATAAAGAGGCTTTCAAACGAGGTACCAGTGTTTATTTGATAGACCGTGTTTTACCGATGCTCCCTTTTAAACTGTCTCATGGTGTGTGTAGTCTTGTACAGGGGGAAGATCGTCTGGTAATGTCGCTTATTATGGAAATAGATAAAAACGGTGAAGTTGTGGATTTTGAGGTAACACCTGGAGTAATAAGAAGTTATAGAAGATTAATTTACGATGATGTCAATGCATTATTCAAGGGGGATAAAATTGCCCAGGAAAAAATAGGTGAATTACGCAATTTCCTTGAATTGATGAGAGAGTTAAAAGACATCTTAAGAAATGCAAGACGAAAAAGGGGAGCCATACTTGATATTGAAGGAGGAGAAGTTAAAATAGTTCTTGATGAGAAAGGACGTACTGTTGATATTATTCCTCGGGCAAGAGGAGAGGCAGAGATTATTATAGAAGAGTTTATGATAAAAGCTAATGAAACAATAGCGGAAATTTTTCATCATATGGACATACCGTTTGTTTATAGAGTTCACGAGCAGCCTGATCCAGACACAATATTACAATTAAAGAATTATCTGTCTGCCATAGGAGTTAATTTGAAACTTCCAAAAAAAATTCAGCCAAAAATCTTACAGGATTTACTCGAAAGAACAGAAGGTCATCCCCTCAGAAGTAGTATAGAGAGACTTCTCGTAAGATCTATGAAAAGAGCAGTATATTCACCGGTAAACATAGGGCATTTTGGTTTGGCTTCGTTTGCTTATACACATTTTACTTCTCCTATAAGAAGGTATCCTGATCTTGTTGTTCACAGATTATTAAGGAACTTTCTAAAAAGCAAAGGGAAGTTTTCTAAAAAAGAGATAAAAGTGCTGAATAAAAAGCTTACAAAGATAGCTGTACAAAGCAGCAAACGGGAAAGAGTAGCAGATGAGGCAGAATGGGATTATATTGCACTTAAAAAAATAGATTATATTTCCAGACACATTGGAGATGTCTTTGATGTTGTTGTAACCTCTGTTACAAAATTTGGACTTTTTGTAGAAATAATAGATAAATATATTTCCGGGCTTGTTCATATTTCTACAATGGATGATTATTATATCTACGATCAGGATAGAAGCGTGCTTATAGGTTCAAAAAGTGGAAAGATATACAAAATAGGAGATAAATTAAAAGCAAAAGTTGTAAATGCAGATAAAACGCGTATGCAAATAGATTTTGAAATAGTAGAAGAATAGGTATTGATTTACAATAAACAAACACAGCCTTCATACATTTAGAAGGCTGTGTTTATTTGAGATAGTTAAAAATAATTTGCTGATTATCTAACTTTGTTTTTTATATATTCAATACCTTTTGCTATTAACCAGATAGCTATCAGGATCAAAACAACCGGGAATACTATTGTAACAAGACCAACGAAAATCAGTACTATTAAAGCAATTCCAAGAACTACTACAAGAATTGGTGAAAGAAATGGGAAGAAAATAATACCAAGAATTATAAGAAATATTACCCCTAATGTGGCGAGAAAATGCAACATAAATTTCACCTCCAGAAATTATAAACAAAGACATCTGATTCTATGCAAAAAATATTTTATCATATACAAAAAAATTTTGGCAATAGACAAAATGTTTTTGATAAAAATGAATTATTTCTTTTTTAATAGTGCTAAAGATTCCACGTGATAGGTTTGAGGAAACATATCAAATGGTTTTACAAAAAGTAGTTTATATTTTTGTGAATCTAACAGAATTTTTAGATCTCGCGCTAAAGTTGAGGGATCACACGAAACATAGGCTATCTTTTGTGGAGAGGATTGTAGTATTTTATTTATAACATTTTTCCCTGCACCGGTTCGTGGGGGATCAAGTACTATAACATCGTATTTTTCTGGATTATTTTCCAGAAATTTTTCAGCATCCCCGATTACAAAATTTATATTCCTTAAATTGTTTATATTGGCGTTGGCTCTTCCTGCTTTTATAGCTATTCTGTTATTTTCTACTGCTGTGACGTGTTTACTTAAAGCTGCAAGTCGCATTGTAAATGTTCCAATTCCGCTATAAAGATCTAAAACAATTTCTTTACCAGTTAATTCAAGTCGTTTAGTTATTGTTTCAATAAGTTTTGATGTTATATAATAGTTATTCTGAAAGAAGGCTGTTGGAGGGATTTGAAATTTTTCCCAGTCAAATTCTATAGAAAGTACTCCTTCGCCCTTTAAAACCTTGTATGGGCCTCGAAGGACTATTTTATCAACACTGTTCATAACATGTATAACAGATGATATTCCTGGTATGTGTTTAATTAACTGTGTCGCTATCAATTTGTCGAAAGGTAGGTTTTCAGTTTTTGTTACGAAAATTGCCATAACAGTTCCTTCAGAAGGAGAATACCTCATCACAAGATGTTTTAATATCCCTCTTTTGTTTTTATAAACAGGTATTTTTAATTCTTCCACAATTTTTGGTACAACTGTCAGTGCTCTATTGAAAACCTTTGGAGAAATAGGACAATTTTTTAAAGGAATGACTTTGTTGGAATTTTTTTCTTTCAAACCCAAAAATACTTCGTTTTTATAATCAAAAGCATACTCCATTTTCAATCTGTATTCAAACTCATGCGAACTTTTTTCTATTGATTCTACAAATTCGGGAGGAATTTTAGCGATTCTATTAAGTTGATCTTTTACTATGCTTTCTTTGAATTCAATTTGTTTTTCATAATTTATGTCCATCCACTGACAACCACCGCATTTACCAAAATAAGGACATGCGGGAGAACGTCTTTCATTTATTTTTTCTAAAATGTTGTGAGCATAACCTATAGCGTAATCTTTTTTTTCTCTTACTATTTTGACCTCTACAAGTTCGCCTGGGTATCCTCTATCAACGAATATTATTTTTCCTCCTGGAAGCTTTCCCAGACCCTGTCCGCCATGAGCTATTTTTTCTATATAGACAGTTTCTATCTTCTCTTTGTTATTTATCATATTCTTACACCCCTTTTTATTAAATACTTTAAAATTATAGCACAGAACATTGTTGGTATCGTTGTATAAGAAGTTTGTTGAGATTAGAACAGTCCTATATCAGGTTTGTTTTCTTTGAAATCCCATCCAAAAAATTTCTCATCAAATTCGATTACGTAGAATAATACAGAGAGTTTTGTTATATCTTGCATGTCGAATTTTCCATCGTTATTAAATGAAAATTCTCCGGAAATATTCATTGCCCAGCAGTGTAATTTTTTTGAAACTGATATTTTCAAATTTGTTATTCTATTTTCAAGAGGATTATATTTAGTATATAAACTAAAAGATGGGTCTGTATTCCCTATTTTCATTTCATAAATCCAGGATTTTTTTCTATCTTTGTTGTAGCTCAATGAGAAACTATTTTTGCTTTTTGCTATGGTGTATTTCATATTCCAGTTTGGTGTTGCTGTTTTTAACGTCTGGTAATAATTAAGCTCTAACGTGTTTTTATAACCAAATGTGTTAAAATACCCTTTGAAGTTGGCTCTCTTTATAAAACCATTTTCAATTGATTGTACAACATTTCCTTTAAGTTTTTGAAATGTTAAAGAGTGTATTATTTCTTTTATTGGAGTGGGTGAGTTGTGAAAATAATCAAATTTTGCATTATAAAAAATTCTGTCTTTTTTATTTGTAATAGAAAAACTTACTTTCGATGGATTGAGTTTCTTGTTTTCATTATCGTATGAGGTTTCCGTTTTAAGTGTGAAATTGTAATTATTGAAAGGAATCTGGGTGTTGGTTTTTATAATATCATTTAATACTTTATTATTAATAAAATCCCAGCCACGGGTTACACTAAAAATGGAATATTTTGTGTTTATTTCATATATACTCATTAACTTATTATATTCTGTATCAGTAGCTTCATCACGAAAATTTTTTCTATAATTATATTTCAGCTCTAACTTTAATGGAGAAAATTCATACTTAAATCCGACAGAATACATATCATGCATTCCCAGCTGGAGAATGTAACTATCGGTTATTGAGTTTAGAAAACTCATTCCAAATGTGTAATTTGTAGATATTTCAAAAGGTTCAAATTTGTACACGAGTGGTAATTTAAATTCGTGCGTAATTTTTGTTGTGAAAGAATCATTTTTAAAATTTCCAGTGAATTTTGTTTTAAAGAATTTTTTGTCGTAGAGGCTAAACTGATAAGAGCCGTTGATATTTGATTGCCATGTTTTTGTTCCAGGTTTAGTGATAAGTCCGTTTGTTGAGAATGTTGTGTTATACCTTATGTTTGAAATTTTTAAATTGGTCTGGAATGGAAGGGAAAATTTTATGTTTTCGACTCTGAAGGAGTTTACAAAATATGTTTTATCTTTCATTTTGTCGTATTTGATGTAAGAGTTAACGAGTGATTTGATAGTTTTGTCTTTATTAGATAGGTTCACTCCTAATTTTTTCCACCAATTGTCATCATTAATATATTTTCCTTCATAATAAATTGGCGTTAACAGTAATTTGTAATAAGTTTCTTTACTGTCCCAGTTTGTTTTGTATGTAAAATTTTCGAGTAATAGTTTCAATTCTGATTTATCAAAATCTAACGAAAATTTTGTTGAGTTTTTTCCGGTACCCTTCGTTATTGTAAAACTGGAGGAACTTTTAGATTCGTCGTTTATAAATACACTTTTTAACGTGAGGTCATTATAATGAGTAACATAGATCTGACGAGTTGTAAATCCACTTTCAGGTGACCAGGAAAATGAAAAGGAAAAAGGTGGATCTCCTTTTAGAGAAGTAAAGTATATAGGGTAAGGAAAAAAAGGAATTCCCAAAATAAGCAACACCGAATTTTCTGCAACTATATATTTATTTTCATATACATAAACGTTTAGAGCTTCTACTTTGTAATGAGGTTCTTCTAAATCACATGTGGTTACATAAGCGTTATGAAAAACTGAGGTTGCAGAAAAGGTATGTACATATTTACCACCAACATAGAGTTTAACTTTTTTCTTTTTGTTTTGGTAGTCAGCAGTTCCTTTAACATCTACAGCATATGCCAGGTTTTTATCAAACGTGTATTCAATATAACTTGCATGGTATATTTTTTCTTTTTTTTTGTAAATTATATTACCTGAGGCGACAATTTTTTGAGCTTTTCCATCCAAGGTGGTTATTGTAGCGTTATTTGAAAATAATTCATTGCTTTCCCACAGGATATGTACATTTCCATAAGCAATTACAAGGTTTTCACTATACGTTACTTCGGAAGCGGCAATAGTTAGAGTTTTAGAGAAGCCTGTTGTTGACAGGATGGCTATGGCGATTACAAAGAGCATAATTTTGGATAGTAATTCTCTAATTTTATAGGCAATAGGTGTATCGAGAAACAAAAATAAAACAAGTCCTAAAACACCGAAAATTAAATTTGGAAGCCACGCAGAAAATATTGGATCAAGTAAAGATTCTTTTCCCATAGCAGATAACCAGGCTCCAGAGCCCTGGTACAGAACTACTATTATAAACGTTAATATAACACTCCAGGATTTACTTTTTAAACCAAACAAAAGTGACAGAGGAACTCCTAATATTACAATGATTATTGGCCCGACGGAGTTTGCATATCTTCCATGTAATTCCACAGTCCATGGAGCAGGATCAATTCCTAACTTCTTAAAAGTTTGTATTTTTTCTTTCAACTCTTTTCCAGTCATGTCTCTTGGAGATTTTCCGAACCTCATCAGATTTTCAAGATCATCTTTTAAGTTAAGTTTTACTTTTGAAAATTTCATGTCAAGCTTTAAAAATCCAGATATATCAGTTATGTACATGCGCCCATTTAATAAATACCATGAATTGTTTTGTTTAACAACTTTTCTGGCTGTTACGATTCTTTCTTCGTTATATTCGTTTCTAAATAGTACCACATTGTACAATATTCCATTTTCCTGATCGTACTTTCTTGCAAAAAAGTATTGGTTTTCGTCGATTTTTGTTAGTACGTTTTCTCTTATAGTGATTTCAGGCTTTTTATAAACATATTTTGAGATAGCGTTAACAGCTTTTTGATTGTATTTAGGAACTATTTGGTCATTTAAGTAAAAAGCGCTGGCTCCTAAAATAATGGCAAAAACAAAAAATGGTATTACAAGAGTTTTGGAAGGAATACCGTGAACAAGAAGAGCGGTAATTTCTTTGGTGCTGTATAACTGAGAGAGAACCCAGAATATAGAAAAAAGGATGCCAACAGGTATCCCAAGAGAAACAAAATATGGCAGATTATAGTATATAAGTTCAAATAACTTTATTATTCCGACCCTATGTCGTACTATTATATCTGAAAGCTGGTATAAAAGCTCTACACTTGCAAATACTACAAAACCAACAAGCCCCATAAGAAAGGGAGTTATAGAAAGTTTTAAAATGTATTTTGTTAACGTTTTCAAGAGGTTTCACCCTTCGAGGAATCCAGAGTTTCTGTTGTATAAAGTTTGTCCCTATAACATTTGTATTGTTTTCCAGTAATAATATAACTTGTAGTTTCAACAATTTTGGTGGCAAAGTCTGCGGTTTCTTCAATTTTTTGAGCTATTTCCAACAGCAAAAGAGCTCTTTTTACATACCGGGCATTTTCCATCATATATACCATTAATTCTTCTCTTATTTCCTCGTAAAAATTATCCATTTCAGCGTCTTTTTCGCAAATTGCTTCTGCACCGGTGATATTTTGATCAACGTACATTCTCATGCTATCTCGAAGCATGGAAATAGCCAATTTTGCCATTTCCGGGATTATTACAAGAGGTTTTAACTGCGGTTCTCTAATTAATTCTAAAATTTTTCTTGCAATTTCCTGAGCGCGTTCTGTGATATTTTGAAAATAACTCGATATTACGAAACTTCCAGTGACAATTCTTAAATCTGTGGACATTGGCATCATGGTTCCCAGAATAATCACTGCTTTTTCTCTTATTTTCATATCCATTAAGTTAACTTTTGCTCCAGTGCTTAACACCGCTTTAGCTGATTTTTCGTCTCTTTCTTTTAAAGCGTTTATCGTCTGATTAAAAATACCTTCTGTGAACCATCCCTCTTTCAATACCATCTTTTTTAATTCTTCAATGTTTTCTTTAAGAATCCAGTCCATTTTAATCACCTGACTTGTGTAAAGAAATTCTTTCCATATCCCATTTTTTCTTTAATAGATTTTGAAAAATCGTAATCCTTTGGTCTTAATAATACTATCTGTTTATCAGACTTTTTGATTTTGAAAAAATCAAAGTTTCCCACAATTTCACCATCGAGAATCAAAAGAATTTTATAGTTTGTTTTTACGGAAATTTCTTCTGTATCAGGAACAATCACACTACGTGTTGCAAGAAATTGCGGAGCTATTGGGGTTATTTCAAACGCATTTACGTTTGGTAATAAAATAGAACCACCAAGAGAAAGCGCGTAAGCTGTTGAACCTGTAGGAGTGCTGACTATTACTCCGTCTGCGTGAAAATAAAATTCTCCGTCCTTAAATGAAACACTTATATCAACCATTTTCTGCGCTGGTTCTTTCATTGCAACAGCATCATTTAAACAATACTTTTCAATGTGCTTATTGTATACTTTTAAAAGACTTCTTCTGTCTTCAACAAATGAATTTTCTTTCAAATCTTTAATAAATTTATCTAAGTCTTTTGTGGTGTAACTTGATAAAAAACCCAATCTCCCGCCTTTAAACCCTATAATAGGGGAGTTTAACTTTTTGACAGTTTTTAATATAGTACCATCTCCACCGATAATCAAAGACACATCCACACCATTGAATGTTGATGAGATGGTGGAGGTTACAAACTTTACGAGAAATCTTTCTTTTTTAAGTCGTTCTTCAAAAATTTTCGCAATTTTTTCCAGATTGGGTTTGTATATTATGCCGATGGTTTTCATTTTAACAGATACCCCAGCTCTATTAGACTCTGAGCTATAAATCTATCAAGAAAAATTATTAAAATAATTGCCAGAATTGGGGTTATGTCAATGGGGCCTATTCTTGGAATTATTCTTCTAATAGGGTTTTCTACTATATCAGCAACTCCCTGAAAAAAGTGATACACTCTATGGTAGTGTGCTTCAGGTATCCAGCTGAGTAATGCAGATATTATTATAAATACAATTTCTATATTCAAAAAAACTCTTAAAGCCACGCCAATTCCTATTACAAAATTGCCAAGTATAAACATTTGCTCCCTCCTTTTCTTTTTTCTTATTTTTTATATTGTCTTTTACCGAATATTGCACTTCCAATTCTTACAATTGTAGCTCCCTCTTCAATTGCTACTGTAAAATCACCGGACATGCCCATTGATAAATCTTTTATCTCCGGGAATTCTTTACTAAGTTCTTTTTGAATTTCTTTAAGTTTTGAAAATACCCATCGCACTTTTTCGGGATCATCAACAAAAGGAGCCATAGTCATTAGTCCTACAATTTTTACAGAATCATATTCCAGAGATTTGTACAAAATATCTTTGATTTCGTCAGGGGCAATACCTGCTTTGGTTTCTTCCCCGGATACGTTTACCTGAATTAGCACTTTTTGAATTTTTTCGAATCTTCTGGCAATTGTATTAATTTTTTCAATTTCTTCCAATCTTGTAACTGAATGTATGAGGTAAACATTTGGAACTATGTATTTCAATTTATTTAACTGAATTCTTCCTATAAAATGCCACTCAATGTCTTTATATTTTTCTAATTCTCTAACTTTATCTCTTAATTCTTGGGCATAATTTTCACCAAAAGTTCTTATTCCCACATCATAAGCTTGTGCAATTGTTTCTGAAGGGAATGTTTTGCTTACAGCTACAACTTTAACCTCTTCGAAACTTCTATTGCTGTTTTCACAGGTTTCTTTAATTTTTTCCAGAACAGCTTCATAGTTTTCTTTTATAGAAATCATTCGAAAAGCCCACCTCCATAGCTATAGCCCAGATGTTTGTATGCCTTTTGTGTGGCAATTCTTCCCCTGGGAGTGCGTGCAATAAATCCACTTTGAAGGAGGTATGGTTCGTAAACTTCTGAAATAGTGTCTTCAGTTATTCCAACGGAAGCTGCTAAAGATTTTATACCAACTGGTCCCCCTGAATATACTTCGATTATTACTTTTAATATTTTTCTGTCCATATCATCCAATCCTTCTTCGTCTATTCCAAGAAGTTGCATTATTTCGTTGACCATTGCAATATCAATTACCCTCTGATCTTTCACTGTACTCATATCTCTTACCCTTCTTAAAAGTCTTAATGCAATACGTGGAGTACCTCGAGAACGTTTAGAAAGCAACAGAGCAGCATCTTTTGTCATTTCTACATCGAGGAAACTGGCAGCTCTGTTAATAATATCTGCCAGTTCACTTTCAGAGTAAAAGTCTATTTCCATTATGAGGCCGAATCTATTTCTCAAAGGAGAACTTAACAGGCCACTTCTCGTTGTCGCTCCGACCAGGGTGAATGGTTGTAAATCTATTCTTATAGAACGTGCAGAAGGACCTTTTCCAATCATAATATCAATTTGAAAGTCTTCCATTGCAGTGTATAAAATTTCCTCTACTGTCTTGTTCATTCTATGAATTTCGTCGATAAAAAGTACATCGCCGCGCTCTAAATTTGTAAGTATCGCGGCAACATCCCCCTGTTTTTCGAGAACAGGCCCACTTGTAACATGTATATTTGTATTCATTTCATTGGCTATAATATGGGCAAGAGTAGTTTTTCCTAACCCCGGAGGCCCAACCAGCAACACATGATCCAGTGCTTCTCCTCTGATTTTAGCAGCACTTATTGCCAGATTTAATCTTTTTTTAATAGTATTCTGACCGATATATTCGGAAAGATATTGTGGCCTTAATGTTATCAGGTCAGCTGGGGTACGTTCAGGATCAAATATTCTCTCGGAAATGATAGCACCTCCAAAGTGGCTAAATTTTGTTTTGTACTATAATTTATAATACCATAAATATATGTGTTAACCAACAGTTTATAGGGCCTGTTTCAAAAATAAGGAGAAATCGGTAAAAGCGGCATTGTGTGTCTTACTTGTGACATTTTTTGTATATTGGATTAAATCAATAGAAAAATTTAACATCTATGGTCTCATGATTGTGTTTGTGTTTTCTTTTGTCTTAATAATGTTGTTTGAAAAAACGAAAAATCTGTGAAGGGGGATAAGTTTGAATACCACATGATAAAAAAGCGCTCCAGAGGAGCGCTTTTTAACGTATTTTAAATGTTTATTCCAAGTTCCTGAAAATGAAGCGCTTTTACTTTTTCACGTTTGAGCATATTTGTTAAAACTTTTTTTGGTCCAACTTCAACAAATTCGGATGCTCCAAGTTCTATCATCCTTTTTACGGACTGATACCAGTAAACGGGGCCTGAAATTTGTTCCAAAAGGTAATGTTTCAATTCTTCTGGGTCACTTGTTTCTTTTGCTGTACTGTTCATGACTATAGGGAATTTTGGAGGTTTAAATTTTATATGTTCTACCTCCCTGGCCATTTTTTCTTTAGCCATTTCAAGGAAAGGTGTGTGAAACGGTCCTGAGACGACAAGTTCTCTGGCACGTATTCCATTTTTCTTTGCATCAGCTATAAATTTGTCAATAGAGGATTTCAGCCCGCTTATAACAGTTTGCGATGATGTATTGTAATTGGCAACATATAACCCTTCGTAGTTTTTCACAAGATTTTCTACTTCTTCTGGAGATACTCCAAGTACTGCTGCCATGCTTCCTTCACCAGGTTTTATAGCCATGGATATGTATTCTCCTCTTTTTCTTACCAGATAAATGCCCGTTTCGAAATCGTAGACTCCCGCTACTGCAAATGCTGTGTATTCACCAAGACTATGCCCGGCTATTATGTCCGGGGTTTTATTGTGTTTTTCAAGAAATTTGTACGCAACATAGCTTGCCAGGAAAATGGCTGGTTGCGCATTTTCGGTAATCTTTAATATATTTTCATCACCGTTCATAATAGAAATTAAATCAATTTCAAGTGTCTTATTTGCTAACTCGCTGTAATAATTCCATTCCGGGTATATGGAAAAATCGTCTGCCATACCTGAATACTGGGAACCCTGGCCTGGAAAGACGAAAGCTTTCATGCTTTACCCACCTCCGGGATGATTTTTTTAAGCTTTGTTGTTATGAAAATTGCCAGGAACATTTTTCCAATATCAATGGGAATGAAAGGAAATACTCCTACAGTAAATGCTTTTACTATGCTTTTGATGTGAAACGATAAAACAACAACTCCAAGACCATAAAGTAAAACAAGAGCTAAAAAGCCAAAGACTATACGAGATGATAAACGATTTTTCGAGAGTGATACAATATATGCAACTAATGGAAAGCTAATTAAATACCCTCCTGTAGGGCCCAGTAAGTGAACTATACCACCTGTGAAGTTTGCAAAAACAGGAAGACCTACGGCCCCCATTGCTAAGTAAATTAGCTCAGTTAGAAATGAAAGTTTAGGATTTAAAATATAACCTGTCAAAAAAAGCATTAGCACCTGCAAAGTTATTGGTACTGGACCAATTGGTATTGAAATCTGAGCTCCTACAACCATCAAGCTTATAAAAAGTGCAACTAAAGAAATTTCTTTGGCTCTTTTTCTCATAAAGGAAATTCCTCCAGTTTTTTAATAGTAGCGTTGAACTCGTTTATAATCTCTTCTATGATTTCTTTCACAGGCTTGATTTCTTTTATTAATCCAATAGATTGTCCTGCCATAAATGAACCTTCATTAATATCTCCGTTTCTGACAGCTTTCCTGAGACTGCCGATTAGTATATTTTCCGCTTCGAGGGGACTTGAAACTTCTAATTCTTTAACTTTTTTAGCAAATCTTGTTTTAATAACACGAGCTGCGTGGCCTAAAGAAGCTCCTGTAACAACGGTATCACGTATCCCAGATTTAACTATCATATTTTTAAAATTTTCATGTGTGTCGGCTTCTACGCTTGCTATAAAACGAGTTCCCATTTGAATACCTTCGGCGCCAAGCGCAAAAGCTGCTGCCATACCGTGCCCGTCTGCTATTCCGCCTGCTGCTATAACAGGTATGTTGACACTTTTTGAAACAGCATTGACCAATACAAATGTGGTGATTTCCCCAATATGTCCTCCAGATTCCATTCCTTCTGCTATCACCGCATCAGCTCCTGACCTTTCTACCATTCTTGCGAGATTATCCGAAGCTACCACAGGAACAACCTTTATCCCATTTTCTTTTAATTGTTTAATGTACTTCGCAGGGTTTCCAGCACCAAAAGTTACTACAGGAACTTTATGTTCTTTTACGACTTCAATGAGCTCTTCAGCATATGGGGATACAAGTATTATATTCACACCAAAGGGTTTATCTGTAAGTGTTTTTAGTTCGTTTATGGCATTTTCAAGATCCGCTGTGCGCATTGGCCCTGCTCCAATGATTCCAAGACCGCCAGCTTCTGAAACAGCAGCGGCGAGTTTAGGAGTTCCAGCCCATGACATTCCACCCATTATAATTGGATACTTTATACCAAAAAGCTCACATATTTTATTCAAAAGACTCACCCCTTCATTCCAAGCATTAGTTGTGCTTTAGCAACTATTTTGTCTTCAACAGAAGCTTTTCCTGTTACAAATACAATATTTCCCTTTTTTTCTTTGACTTTTATTTCGTATTTTAAAACGCAATTTGGTCTAACTTCTGCTTTAAATCGAGCATTATCTATTCCAAGAAATAGAGGAATTTCTTTTCCAGTTAAAAGTAAAATTCCAGCAGTTTGAGCAAGGCCTTCTATAATGTACACACCAGGATATATAGGATAATCTGGAAAATGTCCTTTAAAGACCGGTTCATCTTCAGAAACGTCTTTTTCGGCAATTATGTAATTGTCGCCTTTCTCAATCACCCTATCCACAAGCAGTATAGGAGGTCGATGCGGAAGTATCTTCATAATATCCTCTTTTGTCATTTCTCGTACCTCCCCACTACTATACAGGCATTATGTCCACCAAACCCGAAAGAATTTTTCAAAAAGTTTCTTATTTTTGCGTTTTTAGTTTCTTTTACAAGTCCAACCTGAGATGATATTTCGTCTGGTTCTTCTAAATTCGGCATTCCATGAACAAAACCGTTATTCATTTGTAAAATTGCAGATATTGTTTCAACAGCTCCTGCAGCTCCCAGCAAATGTCCTGTTAGTGCCTTTGTGGAATTAACAAAAATTTCTTTTGCTCTATCTTTAAACACGTTTAGGATTGCCTTTGCTTCCAGTTCATCTCCCATAGGAGTACTTGTAGCATGGCAACTTACAAAATCTATGTCTTCAAACGAGAGCCCCGCGTCTTTTATTGCCTGCGACATAACCGCTGTAGAACCTCGAGCTTCAGGATCAGGCGCGCTAAAATGATGTGCGTCATCGTTCATGGCAAATCCTTTTATTTCTGCTATAATTTTTGCGCCCCTGGAAATTGCGATTTCTTCAGCTTCTAATATCAATGCGCCTGCACCTTCTGCCATTACAAATCCATCTCGTTCTTTATCAAAAGGTCTCGAGGCTTTTTTAGGCTCATCGTTTCTCTTTGATAAAGCCTTCATTGAAGCAAAACCTGAAATAGCTAACGGTGCAATTGTTGCTTCACTTCCACCTACCACAGCCACATCTGCGTATCCGTGTCTTATAAGCATTGCTCCAATTGCTATTGAATGAATAGAGCTTGCACATGCACTTACTGGTGTAAAATTAGGTCCTTTTAATTTGTAAACCATTGAAATTACTCCACTTGCCATATTTGCAAGAATCATGGGAATCATAAAAGGACTAACTCTTTCAGCACCACGATTTTTAAAAATCTCATTTTGTTGATCAAGGGTTAAAAAGCCGCCCATTCCAGAAGCAAATATTACTGCTACTTTGTTTTCCATTCCTGAAAAATCGATTCCAGATGACTCAATAGCCTCTTTTGCTGCAACTAATGCAAACTGTGCATAACGATCCAGGCGTTTTGAAAGTTTTCTGTCGATGTAATTTTCTGGTACAAAATCTTTTACTTCTCCAGCGATTTTTATGGGAATATTTGAAGGATCAAAAGCCGAAATAGGCTCGATGCCAATAAGACATTCTTTTAAAGATTTTTCAAATTCGCTTACATTTTTTGCTATAGGATTTATTGTTCCGATGCCGGTTACCACTACTCGTCTCATATATACACCTCCTTTGCATTTCTGCAAGAATTATATCAATTTAACTTTTTTAAGTCAAGCTAAGCTTTATTTGTAGCGTTATTGCAAGCAAATAAAAAGATTTTATTAAGTAACACAGAATGAAATTGGTACTGTCCAGGCTCTGTGAGTGGATGTCTTTTTAACCATATACAATTTGAAGGGTTGATTTTTATCAGCGAAAAAATTATTTCTAACTTCTTAAAGTTTTTAAGCTAACATTGCCAATTATAAGCTTCCTTGCCCTCTGTGCTCCTTGGAATGGCTATACCTTTTCTGTCATTCCGAGCGAATGTGAGGGGGGTGTCATCCTGAGGAGCGGGAAGGCGAAGGATCTTTTTTTACTAACACTTGTTAACTCTTGCAAGATCCTTCGTATTCTATGCTCAGGACAAGCATTGCCAATCTCGCTAACCCTCGCTAATTAAGATTCCTCACCCTTCGGGTTCGGAATGACACCCTTCTTCTTGTCATCCCGAGGAACAAAGTGACGAGGGATCTTTTTCGCCAACCTCGCTAACCCTCGATAAGTTTATTTGGGAGGCAAATTGTATTTAACGTTTGTAACTTCAAATTTATACCATGTGAAATCGCCCTCTTTTAATTTCCATGTGACGCTAAATACTGTAGGAATTCTTACATTTTCGAACTCTTTATAACTATCTGGCTCAATTCGTACGTACCAGTTTTCTAAAGTATTTTTTCCTTTTCTGTTATAATACCGTCTGGCCTGGAAACTAATTAAATCACCATTTTCGTTAAATTCAAAAATTCCCGTAGCAGTAATCTTACCATGACTTATAGTAGCTTTTGCTATTTTCTTATCTATTTGTTCCCATTTAATGTATTTGCTTAAAGCAGCTGTTGGAAACCACACAATTTCTCCAAGATACCTCAATAGTGTGCCCTGGTCTATTTCTCTTCCTTTTTCATCTACAACAGGGATGAGGTAAAGTAATTTGATAAGCATGTGTCCTTTTCCATTCTCATATTTGTCTCTACCAGCAAAGTATGCTCCTGGAAACATTTTAACCTTTGCTATCCAGATAAATCCAGGATTTTCTGTATTGAACCATTGTTTTGCAGTAACATCCATCCAATTACCCTCAGGAGTGATTCGCATTTTGCCTTTCTGTTCTAAGTAAATAGATTTAATATAGTTTTTACCAACTATGTTAGAACGTTCCAGCCATTTTTGAACTATTGGAGGTAATTTGCTAATTGTTTCTTTTGTTATGTACAATGTTTTATAGTTTGTAGAGGGTAATAGTGATTTTAATTCATTTTGTGTTGTTGAGTTAAAATTCCAGATTCCATATCCAATAATAGCAATAACAAGTATTATAATATTTGGTATTGATCCATATTTAGTGTCTTGCCAGTACATAATAACAAGTGTCTGTGAAAGTATAACAGCAAGAATTGCTAATAGCCACCACAAGTTATTTTTAAACAAGAACAGTGTTGCCGTAGTAATAAAGAGTAAAAAAGATATTAACCACAAAACACCAACAGGTCTGGAAATATTTTGAGTAATTTCAGAAATTTTTGCAATTTGAAAGGCTTTAGCAAAGCCTATTAAATGGATCAATCCATGAAAAACAAGAAGAAAAGAAAAAAGTAATTTCGCCATATATATTCTCCTCTCTATAGTAAAATGAACTAAAATATACTGTATCGAGCTTTTCGATACAAATTTTGGTAAGTTCATAGAAATTTTTGTTTCTCGTGCTCAAAACAAGTTCAGCCAATTATATCATGTTTGTTTGTGATACAATTAAAATAAAAAATATCGTTTATAATGTTTTAAACACCGGGAGTGATTTTTATTAAACTTCAGAAATTTCTTCAGCAATTGGGATATTCTCGCAGGGCGGCTGACAAACAAATATTCAATGGAAAGGTTAAAGTGAATGGAAAAACTGTGACGGTTCCCTGGCATGATGTGGAAGAAAATGACGAAATTTTTATCGAAGGCAAAGCACATAAAGTAAAATACAGAAAGAACTATGTGTACTATGTTTTGCACAAGCCTGTTGGTTATGTAACGAGTCTAAAAGATCCAAAAGAAAAAATGACAATATCTAAACTTATTTCAAAAATCAAGGAACCTGTAAAACCTGCGGGGCGACTTGATAAAGATGTCAGTGGTGTCTTGATTCTTACAAATGATGGTGATTTAATAAACATATTAACTCATGCAAGATATGGTGTAGAGAAAGTTTATATAGCAAAAGTTTCAAAAAGATTATCAAAAAGTTCTATTTTTAAAATTGAAAAAGGTGTTTACAATGAAGGTGAATTTTTAAAATGTAAAAAAGCATTTATAAAAAAACTCGGGAAAAATCATTCAATTGTTAAAGTTATTATGACAGAAGGAAAAAAGCACGAAGTTAAAAGACTTTTCAAAAGTATCGGGTGTGAAGTGTTAGAGTTGAAAAGAGTTTCTCATGGACCAATACATATTTCACTTGTGCCAAAACCGGGTGAGATAAAAAAAATAACGGGAATTTATTTAAAAAAGCTTTTAAACCTCAAACATTTAGAAAAATTGGGGGAGGGATAAAATGAACAAAAAAAACATTTCGATAGTTATACTGTTTATGAATTTCTTTGTCATTTTTGCGGTGAACTTTTCGCTGGAATATACTCAAAATGTGCTTACTCTCTCAACAGATACAGTATTTTCAAATGCGTTTCAGGTGGGTATAGAGTATTCTGCAAGAGATTTCCAGTTCTGGGCGACTATGTATTTATCAAACGATAATAAATATCCTCCTTTTTATCCAGGATATTACGGTAATTACTATTTTATTATGAAAGATTCAGGTGTGGAATTTTCTTTAAACAATAATATGAATATAAAAATAGGGAACTTTTCAAATTATGATGTAATTAATTCACCGTATTCACTTTATCTTTCCTCTCTTGGACATAGTGCCCCAACTGTTTCTTTTAAGTATCAGGACGATAAGTTTATATATGAAACACGCTGGATTCTTGTGTCTTATGAAAGTTCGCCATTATTAGATAAAGGAATGAATTTTAAATATTATGCGATGAAGCTGGGGAATGTTGTTGTTGGTTATGAAGAAGCTTCTGTATATGTAAATAGAATTTTCGATGTAGATTATTTTATTAATCCCCTGCCAAGCTTCTTTGTACAATATATAAGAGAATGGGGGCCATTTTCAGAAGGCTGGAATGATAATTCCATGATGGGTTTTTTCATAAAATACGAAACTCTTGATAAATATTTATATGCTCAGATGCTTGTGGATGATTTCAATGCAAATAGATTTTTTAATCCAGACAATCCAACTGTCGATAAGATAGCCTGGTCGCTGGGAGGGAAGTTTGACTTTGGAATTTTTTCTGTTGGTGTATACCATGCCGGGGCAACCAAGTATGTGTTTCAACCATCTGACACAAAAAATGAGCCATTGTATTACGGGTACACTTATTATACAGAAACATTGTATACAAAGTACGGGCAAGAGTACATAATAGATTATCTCGATAACTATATTGGGTACAAATATGGAGAGAATAATCTGGCATTTTTAGGTCAATTTTCAATGAATTTTCCTTTTTTAAATCTTTATTCAGATGTAGAGTACGTAATTTCTGGAACAAAATCTCCTGTTAATCCCTGGACGGAAAGTGATACATATACTCCGGGATTTAATTTACTAAATGATCCACTTCTCGAAAAAAGTCTGTTTTTCAGGACGAAACTGGAAAAATATTTTGATTTCGTTTCAGTAGGTGTAAACTTTGTTTCGGGAATAATCTGGAACAAATTAGAATTGGTTGAAGCCAACGATAGTACAAAGAAACCCTATTTTTCCCCTTCTAATAAAACAGAGCAAATATTTGATTTGTCATTGTTTTTTAAATTTCAATTTTCACTATAATGCTTGACAATACAATAATTGTATAATACAATTAAGGCAAGAGGTGATATTGATTGTATAAAAAAAAGGAGTTAATTACTGATAAACGTTGCCAATTAAATCAAGAAAAGGTTATAGATGATAATTGCTGTATTGATGAAATAGGTGAGTTGGTACAAAAACTGGTAAGAGTTTTTCAGTTATTTGAAAGAGATCAGATAAAGGTTTTTGGATTTACTACTTCGCAGTGTTATTGTTTGCTGGAACTATTAAAATCTGATCCTTCTGGTCTTACTATGAATGCTCTTAGTGAAAAAATGAAGCTGGATACAAGTACCATGACAAGAATTGTGGATAAATTAGTGAGAGATAAATTTTTATTGAGAGAAAGATCTGAAAAAGACAGAAGAATTGTTATAGTCAAATTAACAGAAAAAGGCAAATCTTCTGCTATACAATTAAGAGATAGTATCAATCAGTTCTATAAAAAGATTATTAAAAATCTCCCGGAAGGTCGTGTTACAGAAGTTTTAAGTTCAGTATCTTTGTTATTGAATGCCTTTGAAAAAGCTAATCCAAATTGCTGTTAATTTTTTTAGAAATAAATTTGTATAATACAAATTATGTAATATGCAAATGCACGATATATAGTCTTGTGATATACATGTAAATATTAACGTTTACGGTTTTTATTGTTGAGTTTTTATCATTTGTATAAATGATTGATATTAAACATAAACCAGTAAAAAAGGAGGAATGGTAAATGCTTTTTTTTAATGATATTTTGATGACAATTCTTTATTACTTGAAGGCTGATTGGTATATTCTATTGATAGGTATATTATTAGCTGTTGGTATTGTTGTATATCTTGATCCAGAAAAAGTAAGGGGATATTTGGCGAAAAATTCAAGACTATCTATTCCAGGTTCTGTGGGGGTTGGTGCATTTACACCTCTTTGCGCTTGTGGAACGATGGCAGTAATATTAGCTATGTTTGCGTCCGCCATGCCATGGGGACCTGTGATGGCATTTTTAGTATCATCTCCTTTGACGAGTCCTTCAGAGTTTATGTTCCAGACCGCTTTTTTTGGAACTAAATTTGCGGTTGCAGTACTTATATCATCAATTTTCTTAGGATTGTCATCAGGATTTATAGCTCATATACTCGATAGAAAAACTACTTTTTTTAAAGAACAGTTTCGCACAAAAATAAGGGGGGAAAATAGTTGTTGTGGTGAAATTTCAACAAATAGTCAGCAGAATAGTTTATGCTGTACAAAAATTATTTTGCCAAAATCCAGGTCATTTATAAAAAAATATAAAATTGACGAATTTGTCGAAAGGTTTATTACTGTTGGAATAAAAAAGATATTGTTGTTGTTCATATTATTCATTGCTATAGGAAGGGTTGTTGAAATGATTGTGCCTCAGGAATGGATTATGACATTGTTCAGTGCAGAGAAAGCTTATTCTATAATTCTGGGAGCTACAATTGGATTGCCTTTATATATTTCAGGCTCTGCATCTTTGCCTTTAATGAGATCATTTATGAATTCCGGTGCTGGAGAGGGAGCGATAATGGCATTTCTGATAACTGGTAAAGCAACGGGAATACCGGTTATAATGGGTATGTCAATAATACTAAAAAAAAGAGCGATTCTTTTCTATTTAGGCTTTATATATCTTGGTGGTATATTATCCGGATATTTATATCAACTATTATTGGATATGGGATTTTAATCTATTGACACGTTTTCTTAAAATTTGGATTTGATTTAATAGGACTCAGTATGATAGAATAAAGCCTGAAAAGCAAGGCAAGGAGGAGTTGTTGTGAAAAAAACATTAGTTTTTTGGTTTATATTGATGTTTTCGACGGTAATTTTTTCTGAGACTGTGGTTTTAAGGGATGGGAGCAGGATAAAAGGAGATGTTTTAACAATAAGCTCTCAAATTGTTAGTGTAAAATCAATTGTTGGCCAAATAGTATCTTATGTGGACTATGTTTCGGAGATATATTTTGATGATTCTGCAACTCCTGTGTCAGGAGTGTGGATAGAACCCAATGAAGGTGAATGGATCAACGTTCCAGGGGTATTATCAAAGTTTGATGGAAGAAGCGGGACAATATTGTTTTCTTCAAATGGAACTTTTGTTTTTTCTGAAAAAGCAGCTGTAAAGTATGCCAATTATGAGTCACCGGAATTTGAAATATCTTCTTCTACGCATACTTCTGTTCTTCCTGGAAATGTCACTAAGTTGGAGATAAAATTGAAAAATAACAATATTTTTCACGCGACTTTTTCTTCTCGTCTGGGAGATGTTATTACTTTTGTTGTTAAAAGAGGCATAATTTCAATTCCCACACAGTTCATAGAAACAATAATTTATCCAGTAAACAGTAAATATAATGTTGTTTTTAACATGAAAGATGGCGCAAAAATTTATGGAAAGATATTAAAATATGAGTCTGGTAATTTTCTTATAGAAACAGCTGTTGGGGTTATGTTTCTTCCTGTAAAAGAAATTGATTTTGTAAAGTTTTAGGAATAGTGATATGTAACCAAAATTTCAAGGAATTTAATTAGTAGTTGTCAAAAAAAGATAGTAAAATTTTTCACGAACACTCTAAAAGGAGGGATAAGCATGAAAATAGCTATTAACGGTTTTGGACGCATAGGAAGGCTTGTACTAAGGGAACTTATACGCCGCAAAAGTGACATTGAAGTTGTTGCTATTAACGATTTAACTGATTCTACTACTCTTGCACATCTTTTCAAATATGATTCAGTTCATAAGGTTCTCCCAAACGATGTTAAGGCAACTGAAAACGGGATAGTCATTGATGGCAAAGAAATAAAAGTTTTTGCTGAAAAGGATCCAGAAAATCTTCCCTGGAAAGATTTGGGTGTGGATGTTGTTATAGAATCCACTGGTAAATTTAGAGATAGAGCAGGAGCGGAAAAACACTTAAAAGCTGGCGCTAAAAAGGTTATCATCACTGCACCAGCAAAAGGTGAAGACATAACGGTTGTTATTGGATGCAATGATGAAAAGTTGACAGCGGAACACAATATTATTTCATGTGCTTCCTGTACCACAAATTCAATTGCTGCTATAGCTAAGGTTATTAACGATGAATTTGGTATAGTTACAGGGCATCTTATAACAGTGCATTCTTATACAAATGACCAGAGAATTCTGGATTTGCCTCACAAAGACTTAAGAAGAGCCAGGGCAGCTGCTATAAACATTATTCCAACTACTACCGGTGCTGCAAAAGCAGTAGCCTTGGTAGTACCAGAGCTTAAGGGTAAGTTAGACGGAATGGCAATGAGAGTTCCAACACCAGACGGTTCATTAACTGCTCTTAGTGTTATAGTCGAAAAAGAAACAACAGTAGAAGAAGTTAATAAAGTAGTTAGAGACGCAACAGAAGGCAGACTTAAAGGTATAATAGGATACAACGAGGCTCCAATAGTAAGCGGTGATATTGTTGGAACTACATATGCAGGTATTTTTGATTCCACACTTACAAAAGTTATGGATGGAAAGCTTGTCAACGTATTTTCCTGGTATGATAACGAGTACGGATATACATGTAGAGTAGTGGATACAATTGAGATGGTAAGAAAATTGTTATAATTATGATTTTTTTAAGATTTAAAGTGAAAGGGGGCAGGCTGCCCCCATTCTTCGAATTTGGGGAGGTGTAATGTTATGGACAAACTTACAATAAGAGATGTTGATATTAAAGGGAAAAGAATTATTATGCGAGTAGATTTTAACGTGCCAATTAAGGATGGGGTTATTACTGATACTACAAGGATTGTTGAAGCACTTCCAACTATAAAATACGCTGTAGAGCAGGGTGCAAAAGTTATTTTATTATCCCACCTTGGTAGACCTAAGGGTGAGCCTAAACCGGAATTCTCTCTGAAACCTGTTTCTGAGAAACTGTCGGAACTACTTGGGAAAGAAGTTAAATTTGTTCCCGCACTTTATGGCGAGGAAGTCAAAAAAATAATTCAGGAAGCAAATGATGGCGATGTAATATTACTTGAAAACACAAGATTTGATAAAGGCGAAACAAAAAACGATCCGGAGCTTGCCAGAAAATGGGCAGAACTTGCTGATATACATGTCAATGATGCATTCGGTACAGCTCACAGGGCACATGCGAGTAACGTTGGGATTGCCCAATATATACCAAGTGTAGCGGGCTTTTTGATGGAAAAAGAAATAAAATTCCTTTCAAAAGCAGCGTTGAATCCAGATAAACCGTATGTTGTTGTTTTAGGCGGGGTTAAAGTTTCTGACAAAATAGGTGTTATAAAAAATCTGATAAAAAAAGCAGACAAAATACTTATTGGTGGAGCTATGATGTTTACATTTTTGAAAGCTATGGGTAAAAACGTAGGATCTTCTTTAGTGGAAGAAGATAAGCTTGAACTTGCAAACGAACTTATCACTATGGCTAAGAATGAAGGTGTAGAACTTGTACTTCCAGTAGACGCGGTATGTGCACAAAAAATTGAAGCAGGTGTAGAGAAAAAAGTATTTTCAGTTGATGATGGTATACCCGAAAGTTGGATGGGTCTTGATATAGGTCCAGAATCTATAAAAATTTTCAAGGAGAAATTATCAGGAGCGAAAACTATAGCCTGGAACGGACCTATGGGAGTATTTGAAATAGAGGATTTTGCGGTGGGTACTAAAGAAGTAGCACTTGCCATAGCAAATCAAACGAAAAATGGAGCTATAACAGTAGTTGGTGGAGGAGACAGCGCTGCTGCTGTAGCAAAGTTTGGTATAAAAGGGGAGTTTTCACATGTATCTACCGGTGGAGGAGCTTCTTTAGAATTTCTTGAAGGAAAAGAATTGCCTGGAATTGTTTCAATAGCAAGTAAAAAAAAATGAGAAAGCCGGTTTTAGCGGGTAATTGGAAAATGAATAAAACTTTAAGCGAGGCTGTGCAATTTGCAGGAGTTCTTTTAAATGGGTTTGTAGGGGTAAGCGATTATGAGGTAATAGTTGCGCCACCATTTGTGTCTATACCTGGTGTTTACGAAATATTGAGGGATTCAAATATAAAAATCGCTGCACAAAATATGTATTATGAGGATTCTGGGGCGTTCACAGGAGAGATATCATGGAAAATGTTAAAAGAGTTGGAGATAGAATATGTGATAATTGGTCATAGTGAAAGAAGACATATATTTGGTGAAACTGATGAAGTAATTAACAAAAAGGTTTTAAAGGCAATCGAAAATAAGATGTCACCTATTTTATGCGTTGGAGAAAGACTTGAGGAAAGAGAGCAAGATTTGACTTTTGCAGTAATTGAAATGCAAATAAAAAAAGGATTAAAAAATGTTCCATCAGAAGGTATGAAAAATGTTTTGATAGCGTATGAACCTGTCTGGGCGATAGGTACTGGAAAAGTGGCTACTCCGCAACAGGCACAGGAGGTTCATCATTTCATAAGGAATTTAATATCTGATATGTATTCTAAAGAAGTTGCAGAACAGCTAAGGATATTATATGGAGGCAGCATAAAACCTGAAAATTTCTTTGGTTTGATCATTCAACCTGATATTGATGGTGGCCTGGTTGGTGGCGCCAGTTTAAAAGAAAGTTTTATAGAACTTGGCAAGATTCTTTCAAGAGTGGTATAATAAACCAAGGGGGAATTTCCCCCTTGAGTTTTATTTTGGAGGAGATTATCATGCCTAAGATTCTTGTGGTAGATGATGAGAGAAATATCAGAATGCTGGTTGAGAAGTTTCTTGAAGAAAAGAATTTTGAAGTAGAAGCGATAGTAAGTGCCGAAGAGGCTTTTGAACTTCTCAGAACTAACGAGTATGACCTGGTTGCTACTGATATTAAACTTCCTGGAAAATCAGGAATAGAGCTTATAAGAGAGTTGAGAAATTCTGGCGAAACAGTACCAATTCTTATAATCTCCGCTTATGCAAAGCCTGAAGTGCTTTCAGAGGCATTTAAATATGGAAATGTTGACTTTTTATCTAAACCTTTCACCAAAGAAGAACTTTTTGCTAAAATTCAGGAACTGCTGGAAAAACCAAAAGAAAGTTTTGACAGATTTCTTAGAGAAGCAAACGAAAGTTTGAAAAATAATGACTTGAATAGGGCGGAGAAACTTATAAAGCAAATGTTCTTATACATGCCTTCCTCTCCAATTCCTCATTATTTAATGTGCGAATTGTTAAAAAAACGAGGCAACAATGAACTCGCTCAGAAACACTTAAACGCTGCTAAAGCTCTTGACCCAAAGTATGCCGATAAGAAAGAAGGTAAGCAACAATGATAGGTATAGGTAAAACTATACAATCTTTATATATAGTTATAGTTGGTTGCGGACGTGTTGGAGCTAACATTGCAAGTATGGCATCTACTGCTGGACACAACGTAGTGGTAATTGATAAGGTGGAAAATGCGTTTGAGAATCTGTCTGTTGAATATACCGGGTTTACAATCTTAGGAGATGCTACTGAGCGAGATGTTCTGGCCCAGGCGAAAGTGGATAAAGCAGATCTTGTGCTTGTTCTCACAGACGATGATAATACTAATTATCTTGTTTCTATGGCATGCAAATATTATTTTGCTGTTCAAAATGTTATATCCAGGGTTTATGAACCTGATAATGTAATGTTATTCCAGGAATCAGGTATTAAGGTTGTGTCTCCTACGTTGCTTGTAATAGGAGAACTCACTCATATAGTAGCAGGTGATAAAATATGAAAGTGGTTATTATAGGCGGCGAAAGAGTAGCATATTTTTTGGCGAAATCCTTTTCCAGTAAGGGATATAAAGTTTATGTTATAAATAAAGACCCGGTTTTATGTGAGGATTTTGCTCGTGATTTGAAAGCGGTAGTAGTTAATGGTGATGCGAGTAAAAAGGTAGTACTTGAGCAACTCGATATAGAAGAAGATGATATAATAGTTGTTCTTACTAACAAAGATAAAGAAAATTTAATAATCACACAGCTTGCTAAGCAAATATTCGGCGTGAAAAATATAGTTACACTTGTTAATAATCCAGATAATATTGAACTTTTTCAAAAACTTGGTATTACCTCTGTTGTTAGTACAACAACCATGTTACAAAAAGCAGTAGAAAATCTGTTGTTTGGTAAAGAACTGGAAGAATTTTTGTCTATCGAAGGTGGAAAATTAGCGTTTTTAAGGATAGAAATTCCTGAATATTCAAAGGTAATCGGTAAAGAGTTAAAAGATATAGGATTACCCCACGATTGTGTGGTAGGAGGTATTCTCAGAAAGGGAGAAGTAATAGTTCCAAGAGGTGATACCAGATTAAATGTAGGAGATCGATTGTTTATAGTGGCTTTACCCACTGTTCAAACTGAGATTGCAAGGATTCTTACGGGGGAATGATATGCCGAAATTAAGTGTCCAATACCGTATAATATCGAACAACTTAGGACTGCTATTGATGCTCTATCCCATAATTCTTCTTTCTCCAATTTTTTTTGTCTCCTTTTATCCTGAAGAAATGAAAAATATTTTTGGTTTTATACTTCCGGCTGTTTTTTCATTTGTGATGGGATTTCTTTTATGGAAGGCGTCGAAACTGAAATCTTCTCCAACTGTTACTGTACGTGAAGGTGCAGTTATTGTATTTTTTACGTGGTTGTTTGTTATATTATTTGGAGCATTTCCTTTTATTTTTATAGAAGGTCTTACCTTTTCTCAGGCAATATTTGAAGCAACAAGTGGTTTTACTACTACTGGATTGACGATGTTTACTGATGTAGAAAAAGTTTCCAGGCTTATTTTGTTTTGGAGAAGTATTATGCAATTCATAGGTGGCGCGGGTTTTGCGTTAATTATGATGGGTTCGGTTATAGGTCCTAAGGGATTCGGTTTATATCATGCGGAAGGTCGTGTCGATAATATTGCGCCTAACATAAAAAGATCTGCTCAAATAATAGCTTTAATATATGTAGTGTATGCGGTATTTGGAATAATAGCCCTTGATATAGCTGGTATGCCACTATTTGATGCCTTTAATCATGCTTTAACGGCATTAGCTACAGGCGGTTTTTCTGTGCGGAATGGAAGTATAGGCGATTACAAAAATCTATCTGTTGAAATAGTAACTATGATACTTATGTTTCTTGGTGGTACAGGTTTTGGGGTTCATTATACTCTGTGGCGTGGTAACTTTAAATCGCTTGTTAAAAATGGAGAACCGTGGTTAATGCTTTCTACAATATTTATCACCACAATTGTAATAGCTTTAAATGGTTTGGGCAGGATTTTTGATAGCTTTTCTGAAGGAATTCGAGAAGCTGTGTTCCAGACGACTTCTGCACTTACAGGAACAGGTTTTTCAACTGTAGATCTTTCAAATCCCATGTGGTTGAATTTTGGAGTTGCTATGTTTATATTAACCTCGTTAATGCTCGCAGGGGGTGGAATGGATTCTACCGCTGGAGGTCTTAAACAGTATCGTATTTGGGTTACAATAAAAGCCTTTTTGCATTCAATAAAAGAATTTTTACTTCCTTCAAGAACTGTAACAAAATTGGTCGTATGGAAGGGTCAAAACAAAAATTATATTAATAATAGAGATTTAAAGGAAATTCTGTTAGTTTTTTCTATGTATTTCTTTACGTTTTTTGTTGGAAGTATAATTCTTGCATCTTATGGTTATAATCTTACAGGAGCGATGTTTGAGTTTTCTTCTGCTATGAATGGTGTAGGATTATCTGTAGGCATTACTTCACCTACAATGCCTATTGGAGCAATGTGGGTTCTAACTATTGCTATGTTTACGGGAAGATTAGAATTTTTGGTAGTAATTTATGCTATTAGCAAACTCGTAAATGATCTGGTTCAGAAGGCAAGGAGTAGATAAAAATGAAAAGGTTAATTTTAATTGCTTTTTTATTGATAACTGTGTTATTGTTTTCCTTTGAATATTCTCTTGATGCTATTTTTGTTCCAGAAAATTATGAAATTACTGCAACTTTAACTATGAATCTTCCAGAAGGGGATTACAATTTTTTCCTTCTGCCAAACTATTCTTCAAACAATCCTTATATTCATAGTTTATTTAAAAATAAGGGGACTCGTATAGAAATAATTTCTGTGAAAGATAAATCAGGCAACAGTCTGGAATTTTCAATAGAGACACCTGAATCAACATGGCTTGGTTCGAAAGATTATAAAAAAGATACTCTTTTGAAGGTAACTTCCAGAGGAGAAGGTGTTGTAATACGATTTAATACATATTTTTCAGATGAATTTTTGCCGGATAACTCGGGGAATGATGAAATATTTGTCTGGCGTTTCGGATGGTACCCGTTTCTCGTTAAAAAATTAGATAGTATAGTTCTTTATCCGCATAAATGGAAATTAAGTATCAGATACCCGGATGAGTGGATGTTTGTTGGTGGTGGAGTGAAAAATGGTGAAAATTACTATTCTAATGGCTTTTATGCATCCTGTCCTATAGTATTTTTAAAAAAAGATAAGTTTAAAATATTTAAATTGGAAAGCAAAGAGAATAATCTGATAGTTTATTATAAAAAGGGTCAACAGGGACACGCGGCAAAAGTCGCTGCATTTTTAAATAATGTGCTTGCGCATCACGAAAAACTTTTAGGCAAATTGAGATATAAAGAGATAAACGTCATTCAGAGTAATTATCCCGGTTTATGGGGAATGGCAGCAGATGGAATTTTCCTTTTGGGAGATGGTTTTTTTACAACGTCAGATCTATGGATTCCAGGCGTTCTTGACCCTGCTTCGTATTATGTTATTGCCCATGAAAGTGCCCATTTTTGGTATGGTGTAGGAGTTTCAGTTGATTTTATAAAAGACAATTATTTAAGTGAAAGCTTAGCAGATTATATCGCACATATTAGTATGTTTGACATGTATAACGAAGATCCATTTTATAATCAGGATGTTCCAGATGTTTTTGTAGATTATATTTATGGTCTACTACCAAAAACATTTTCCGATTATGATCAATTGGTTCTTTTAAACACGTATCGTTCTAACGTAAACATTTCTGTTGCTGAAAGTTACAAAGCGCCTTCAAATTTTAGAGCAACGTTTGATTATCAAAAAGGCAAAAGAGCTTTGTTCTCTCTTGAGACGCTTTTAGGAAAAGAAAATTTGATTAAAAGACTACGGAGGTATTATTTAGAAAACGTTGGCAGTGTTAGCAATAGTAAAAAGTTTCTTTCCTATTTTTCCGATGTCGATGATGCCGTGATTAACTCGCTTTTTTATTCGCAAAAACCGTTTGACGCTAAGGCTTATAACACTGAAAATGGAATTTATATAGATTTAGGCGGGCTAAATATCCCTGTCAAAGTTGTTGTTGAAACGACTGATGGAACTGAAACTTTTGTTGCCACCCAAAGCATGTATTTAGATTACAGGAATATTTTACAGGTAAGTGTTGACCCGGATAAAAAAACATTTGATATTGAAAGACATAACAACTATTATCCTGTAAAGTTTGCTTTACCTTTTGATTTAAATCCTGATTTGTTTGATAACTATTTGCTTTCCGTAAACTTCGAATTTGAAACTCTTAGTTCCACTAATACTATTAACGCCTATAATCTGAAATATTCATTGTATTTCAAAGATTATCCAGTTTTTGAAGTAGGGTTAATTTCCAACAATGTGGTAATAGATAATATTTCTTTGTATGATTATGGAGCGTATTTTAAATATTCTCCGGATTCGTTTACTACTTTTGAAGGAAAATACGAGTTTGGAATTTTAGAAGCAAGTTTTTCCATAGGTATAGCCGAAGATATAAATGTTGGTAATTATTCGCCTATTCGTGAGATTAAACATTCTTTTGCCGGAAAATTTTACTATAACTTTTTACAGGATGAAATAGCTGGTATTACTGGTTATCAATTTAATAATTTACTGAAGTATGGATATTTTACAGGGATTGGATATTCATTTAATTTGGACTCTTATGAGGTACTAAACTCACTGGAAGTTTTTTTTACGTATTTTTTCGATGTAGAATCTTTGGTAAAGCCTAATTTTTCTCTGGTTGTGGATTATAATTTTGAAGGAAAAAAGATTTTTAAACCATTTGAATACGATGTATCGCTTTTGTACAGAAAAAAAAGTGAGGATCCGTTTTTTAACGTAGATTTTTCAACTTATAGTGTAGTAGATGCATTTTTAGGTTTTGCTTCCATGTTTCCACTTGAAAACAGAATCAATATTTTTAACCTTGCTTCTTTCTCCGGTATAGGTTTTTCTGGAGGATTTCGTTATATAAAAACAAACGACTTTAATATTCTTGGTGTTCAGGTGTCAGGTGCCATAAAACTTGGGCTGGTCGCTGACACGATGATTAATGTTGTTACAGCGTTTAATATGTATTATTGTATGGAAAAAGAAATTTTCACGTTAAGCATGGGAAAAAGCACTGTTGGAATACAGCTGTTTTACACATTAAAATGAAAGGGGTGACAATTTTGCTGTTTGAAATTTCTGAAAATGAAAAAGTGGAAATTGCACCCAGTGATTTGATATATTTTTCTGAGACAAGGTACCTAAAAACTCAGAGGAGAATTGTTTTGAATTTTATTGAAAGTGAAAAGGTTATTGGATTTGTAACTTTTGATATGAGATATTTTAATAAAAATGCCTACATTACCTACTATCTTTTACCTGAGAAAAGAGGAATGGGTAAAGGAAAAGAAATGTTGAGAAAGGCGATAGAGTTTGCTTTCAAAGAATTAAATTTGCGACGACTTACTGCAGAAGTTTATGACTATAATGTATCTTCTAAGAAAGTTCTTGAAAAACTTGGATTCGTAGTTGAGGGTGTTGTCAGAGAAGGTAAATACCACGAAGGTAAATATTATAATATTATAATATACGGACTTTTAAAAGGAGAATGGAAAATATAATATCAGGAGGGGGATCATGTGGCTTGTTGTTTCCGATTCCCATGATAATATCTTAAAAATGAAAGAGATAGAGAAGATTATTGAAAAAGAAAAAATAACTACAGTTTTTCATTGTGGAGATTTTGTTGCTCCATTTGTTTTGCCATATTTGGTAAAAGATGGTGTGAATTTTTTCGGTGTTTTTGGAAATAACGATGGTGAGAAACTACTGTTATTTCAAAAATCAAATGGAAGAATCAGACCAGGTCCACTTGAAATAACCATAGGAGACTATAAAATAATGATGATGCATGAACCATACGCTTTAAAATCTATTGAAAAGAGTAATATCTATGATTTTGTCTTTTTTGGTCATACACATGAAATTGTTGAAAGAAAAGAAGGAGATGCTCTTATTGTGAATCCTGGAGAATCTTCGGGATGGCTCACAGGAGTTTCAACAGTGGCTTTGATTGAGCCTTTAGAAAAGAAGGCTAAAATAATTAAAATTTAATATAAGAGTGAATGCTATGTGTAGAATGTTGGGTTTTTCATTCAAGGACAAACAAAATGTAAATGATTTATTCAAAAATCTTCAGGATATGGCTCAATTTGGAATAAAAAGTCCACATCCGCATGGAGCTGGAATATTTGCAGTAAATGGAAATGAAATATTATACCATAAATGGGAAAAACCAATTTTTGATTTAAAGATTTGTCTTCCTGAATTTGAAATAGGAATAATGCATGCAAGAAAAGCTTCTCCAAATTTTCCTATAACTTATTTGCAACTCCATCCATTTATTGATGAAAAAGGAAAGGCTTTCTGTCATAATGGCACAATATACACAGCAAATCGCCAGAATATTTTTAAAAGTGACAGTTTTGACTACTTTGTAAGTATAAAAGATTTTGAAACAATCAAAGAATTAATTCAAAATATTCAAAAATTCAGAGCAGGTCATAAATACACCGGGATAAACTTTTTGATGACATTTGATAAAAAGTTATTTGCATACTGCGATTACAAAGAGGATCCTGTGTATTATACTATGTGGTTTTCTGAGAAAGGCGTAGTTTCTTCTGAGAAACTTAATGATTTTTTCATTCCTATGAAAAAAGGAGAGCTTATAATATTTGAAAGGGGAAAAATTGTTTTCGATGAAATAATTTGATGTGTATAAATTTTGTTGTGGAGGTGAGATTGTAATGAACAGTGAGAGTTTTAGTAGTTACAGCGATGATCCTTTACCAAGACCACCATAGTGAAATTTAAAAAAGGAGGTAGTAGACATGGTAAAATTTTACACAATGAAAGAGAACAAAATTGTTGAGGTTAAACAATTTGTTCCAGGGGCGTTGATTAAAGTAGTAGATCCTTCCGCAGACGAGGTCCACATGTTATCCAGCCTTTTACAATTTGACTCTGATTTCATTTATGACTCATTGGATGAAGATGAAAGGGCTCGTATAGAGATAGATGATGATACCGTTTTATTAATTTTAAAAATTCCAAGAAAACTTAATGGTGACTCGAAAATTCCGTACAAAACTGTTTCTCTTGGAATAGTCATTGGTCCAAATTATACAGTATTTTCCATGCGAAATGAAATTGAGTTTATTCAGCATATGATAGACGCCAGCAAATTTGACTTGAATAAGAGAAGCCGGATGATTTTTCAACTTTTTTATACCAATGCTAAGGTTTTTCTTGGATACCTTAAAGAGGTAAACAAAACCATAGGTATGATAGAAGAAGAATTGCATAGGTCAATGAAAAATAAAGAACTTGAAGAGATGATGTATCTGGAAAAAAGTCTCGTTTATTTCACAACTTCTTTGCGTTCGAACGAGATAATGATGGAAAAATTGTTGAGAGGTAACATACTACAAATATATGAAGAGGATAAAGATGTGCTTGAAGATGCTATTATAGAAAACAGGCAGGCAATAGAAGTTTCAAATATATACAGTGATATTCTGGCTGGTATGATGGATTCTTACGCTTCTGTAATCTCTAACAATCTAAATATAGTAATGAAAATTTTAACAGTTGTTACTATACTTATGCAGATTCCAACTATAATTACGAGTTTTTACGGAATGAATGTAGGTTTGCCATTACAGAACAATCCTCTTGCCTATCTTCATATAATAACATGGTCTGTGGGAACCATTATCCTGACTCTTATATGGTTTAAAAGAAAAAAATGGTTGTAGAAAGACGAAAATAAAGCCGGGGAAAATCCCCGACTTTTTCTAATTGATCAATCAATAGCTATTTTTCCATAGGAGTGCCTTTAGAACCTTCTTCAAGAACAGAATTAAGTGCTTTGAAAAAGTCTACGCCTTGCTGGCCTAATTTTTTGACTGTATCGCTTACCATTGCCTGAGATTCAAGTATAGCGAGTAGATTAGAAGGATCATAGAAGAATAGAACATGAAATTCCACAATATTTCCTTTTCTTACTTCCCAGCTTGCGTATTTCATCGCTCCACTAACTATAGCTTCTGCTGTGACCTGAGTAACACCCTTGTAAGCTGATACTGCCGTTTCAATAATTTGCTGTTTTTCTTCATCGGATGTGTTTGTTTGAACACTTTGAAGTTGACCTTCAACAACCTTTCTGAAAGTTTCAACTTTTGCATTTAAAAATTCTGCGATTTTTCCTAAAGCTTGCGTTCTTGCAGCGTTTTCTGCAATTGACATATTCACGCCACCGCCGACGTTTACGCCTTCAAAAAGGAAAAGTCGTCCCTCTTTGTAAAGTTGTGCAACTTTTGTTTCAAGAGAATAATTGATGGTTACATTTTCTGCTTCTTTTGGGATTTTCCATATCCTGTATCCCTGTGCTGTAATGAACTTATCATGTGGCATCAAAAAGAAAATAGCACCTACCACAAGAGCCGCGGCAACCACTGCTACCCCTATCCATAGAAGTGTGTTTTCACCCATTATCTCACCTCCCGCTAACGATTATAACATAATAGTATTATTTTTTTACACTATAAATTTCACTGGTATGTTTTAAGCGAATTTGTTACCAGTTGATAACCTTCTACTAACTTTTCTGATTTCATAATGTGCTTTTGAACATATTGCCCGCAATTACTACCTATCTTATTTTCTTCAAGCTCACCTATGCTTATAATCACATCGTAATTTTTTAATTGTAATTTCTCAACAAAAGTTTTGTGAATTATAGGGCTGTTAGATGTAATATCAATATCTGAGTGTAAACCGTTTTCAGTAGAGCTGTAGGTAGGATTTATTGGTGTAATTTTGATTAAAAATTTATCTGGATCAAAATATTTAAAAATTATTTCAGGCTCAACTATATTTTCTTTTGCCAGGGCAAAATTGAGAGTAACTTTTCTATCGCCATCTTTTACAAATTTTTCACCATAATTTGCTATTTGTTTGAAATTCCATTTTTTTACCGGAATTATTTTGTCTCGTTGTTCATTGTCTGTGGAATGTATTGAAAATTGAAGCTGAAACTTTCCTCTGTAATACTTCTCTTTTATATCCAGCAACATTTCAAAAAACATTTCACTTCCTATGGGAGCTATTGTCGATATTGAAGGCATTAACCCAGGAGCGTTAACAATATGAGGTAATTCATTTAGAACGTCAATTACTGCCATGTTTAGTGCCGGTTCACCCATTCTTGCAAATTGTATTTTGAACTTTTTTGCGGGGACATTATACGTGGGGTATCTTTTGGAAATTAGAAACAGGATTTGTTCCATTATTTCATCTTTTGTTAATTTCCCTTTGTAAAAACCACCGGCATCACACATTAGGCAACCTATAGGACATCCATTTAACGTAGATATAATCAGAACCCACTTTTCTTCTCGAGGAATGGGAGGTTGTATTGATTCAACGAACTCTATAATATTTCCCTTTGAAGTTTTACCAAGATAAACGTACGCTATCTCATCTTTTCCGAATCTTTTTAGAATTTCCATTGTTTAAACCCTCCTATGTACTCATATTTTTATATTTTTGAATTATTTTCATAGCAATTTTAATGCCATCTCCGATTGCTATTGAAGCCTGACGAATTTCTGGATGTGCCGCATCACCAACGACATAGACGCTTTTAGTTTTTACAAAATCCGTATTACCAGTTCTTCCTATTGCAATAAGCATAGAATTAAATTTGTAAGTATTTTTAGATGTTTTTAAAATAACGTTATTATTTTCCCGTGTTACTTCTATTATAGGTTCTTCTTCATGATACACAACACCGAGTTTCAAAGCAAGACTCACAAGCCTTTCAAGCGCTCTTATTTTCTTGCTTCTGTTAAATATATGTACTCTTATTCCTGAAAGTTTTGCTTTTATTGCCCCGTCAAACGCAACATCCCCGGCTCCATATATTGCAAGGCTGTCAAAACTATCGGGTAAATCTCTGAATTCATACACTATTTTTTTATCGCATAACTCAAATTCCTGAATCCGTTTGGGGTTCGTTCCGCTTGCAATTATTATTTCGTCAAATTTATATGAGCTTTTATTTGTTGTTATTGTGGTTTCAGTGACTTTTAAAACTTCTTCGAAAATTATAGGAACATTGTAAAGACTTATGTATTTTTTAAACATATTTACTATTGTTTCTCCGCTTGCTGGTTCCATAATTGGAATATTTTCAACTCTCCACGCGTTTGAAATTAATCCTCCAATTGCTTTTTTTTCAAAAATAGTAACGTTAAAATTGTACCTTTTTAAAAATATTCCAGCGGATATTCCAGCTGGTCCGGCTCCTACTATTCCTATCCTGGGAGCTGTGAAATGTGCCATACAACTTCCTCCGTTTTCGAAATTGTAGCAAAGCCGTGTGCAAGATTTTTAAGTGATGAAAAATGGTAAAACTCATCTTTATCCCACAAAGCATCTTCTACCATAATAACATTATACCCACGCACAAAAGCACTTCTTGCAGTCGTTTCACAGCATAAATGAGTCATTACACCGGTTATTATAATATCTTTTATGTTGTTTGACTTGAGTTTTTGGTCTAAATCTGTCTGCCAAAAAGCGTCGTAAGTATCTTTTTTAATCAACTCTATTTTATTTTCTTTGAAAAAAGGATTTGCCCAATTTTCCTGAACGATATTTCCCCACCAGTTTTTCATATTTTCATTTCCACCAATGTGAACAGTCATTACCACAGGAATTTCTTTAGCAAATGCTTGTGATACTATTTTTTTTATGTTGGGAATAATTCTTTCTGCGCCATGTAAATATGCAGGAGAATGAGGATCTAAAAAATAATTTTGCATATCGATTATTAACAGAGCGGGATTTTTTAAAATAAGAGGGTGTTTTTTTCTTTCTTTAAAATAAAACATAAAATCACCCACTTAACACTTTTTTTAATTCTTCAACAAGATGCTCATTATAAATATGGTAGTTATAAAGATTTGTTCCAGGTCTTTCGTTGTAGTATGGTCGTGTACAATGCCTGCATCCCGAAGTCATAAATGCTTTTGATAATTCTTTTGATGGCTTTACGTGAATTTTGTGTAGATTTCCTTCTTTGTCAAATTCGAAAGTATTTTCTTTGGTCTTAGTATGATAAATTAGATATCTTGCAAGTTGGATTTTTCTGTAACGTTCCATTGTAGGGGGGGTTAAATTTTCAAGTTTTGTACCTTTTATTGGAGTAAAAGCAAATAATGCTACATTTATATTCAGTTTTTTCATAAAATAGAAAAAATCAATTAATTGTTTATCAGTTTCTCCCAATCCAACTATAACATGAGTAGTTATTTTTTCAGGATAGAGCTGAGCGGCTTCTTCCAATAAATTTATAACTTTTTTTAGATCCCCACCTCTTATTATTTTGAAAAGTTCTGGACTAACAACATCAACAGAAATTCCTATACTGTCAACCCCCAGATTAAAATACTCTTTTATTTCCTGAAGTGTGGTTGTTCTAACAGAAAGTGACACTGTATAGCTCCTTAAAAAATTAAGCAATTCCTTTAAATCATTTTTGTATCCAGGGTAACTGACAACCTGTATACATACACGTTTAACACTTTCTGGTAGTAATTTTAAATCATCAAAAGAGATCTCTCCCCAGGTTACTCTTGATAAAAATTTGTTTTTCGAGTTTGAATTTCTGGCATGTGTACAAAAATGGCAATCGTAAACACATTTTCCGTCAAGTAAAAGATATGCAGTCTCCATTTTTAATTTGCTTTTAGAGAGTCCCATTAATCCGAGAGTTGCATACGATGCTCTTAAAATCAATTTATCACCTCGTTATCCTACTTCTAATAGCTTTAAACGATCTTTGTGAAGCTGTCTTACTTTTTCTATTATATGCTTATACTTTTCAGGGGTTTCGACTATTTTTTCAGCGTCTTCTCTTGCAATTAACATTATATCAGTATCTCTTATTATGTCAGCCACTCTAAATTCGGGAAGCCCATGTTGCCTTATTCCGAGAAATTCTCCAGGACCTCTTAATTTTAAATCATACTCGGAAATTTTGAAACCATCGTTTGTAGATGCGAAAAAACTCAGCCTATCCCATGTTTCTCTGGGAATATCTCCTACAGTTAAATAACAATACGATTGTTTTTCACCTCTACCAACTCTTCCTCTAAGCTGATGTAACTGTGCAAGACCAAAACGTTCGGCATTTTCTATCACCATAATTGTAGCATTTGGAACATCAATTCCGACTTCGATTACAGTTGTAGACACAAGAATTTTGAGTTTTCCTTTGGCGAATTGATACATTATTTCATCTTTTTCAGAGTCACTTAATTTTCCATGAATAAGTCCTATTGGTATTCCATTAAAGATGTTTTTTGATAGATGTTCGTACATGGTTGTCGCAGCTTTAACTGATAATTTATCAGATTCATCTATTAATGGGTAGACAATGTACGCCTGCCCCCCGTTTTCTATTTCAGATTTGACGAAATTGTAAACTTCGTCGAGTTTTGACTGGTGAACCAGGAAAGTTTTTATGGTTTTTCTACCTGGAGGCATTTCATCAATTATAGATACGTCTAAATCTCCATAAAGTGCAAGAGACAGAGTCCTTGGAATGGGAGTAGCAGTCATTACTAAAGTATCAACAAGATGACCTTTACTCATCAATTCTTCTCTTTGTTTTACTCCAAATCTGTGTTGTTCATCTATTATAACCAACCCCAGATTTTTGAAATGAACGTCTTCCTGTATAAGCGCGTGAGTTCCAATTACTACATTTATTGTTCCATCCTTTAATCCACTCTTTATTCTTTCTTTTTCCTGCCTGGAAGTTGCACCTATTAATAAAGCTATTCTTAGTCCCAGTGCTGATAGATCTTCAAACATTTTTTTATAATGCTGTATTGCTAAAATAGACGTAGGAGCCATTATAGCAGCCTGATAACCTGCTTCAAAATTATCTAAAATAGCTAATTCTGCAACTATTGTTTTTCCAGAACCCACATCTCCTTGAAGTAATCTATTCATAGGTTTATCTGATTTTAAATCATTTTTTATTTCGTTATACACTCTTTGTTGTGCTGAGGTTAATTTGAAAGGAAGTGATTGAAGAAATTTTTTTGAAAGTTTTCCATCGAATCTTTTTGGAATTCCACCAATCTCTTTTGTTTTTAATTTTGTGAGCAAAAAGGCTATTTGTAAGGTGAGAATTTCTTCGTATGCTAATCTAAATCTCGATTGTTTGAAATGGTACATACTTTTTGGAAAATGCATACCGGTGTACGCTTCATAAATACTTATTAACTTGCGTTTTTCTTTAATTTCTTCTGGAAGTATTTCATCGTAATAATATATGGACGGTAAATTTTCTCTTATAATATTTCTCAATGTTTTTTGGTTTAATCCTTCTGTCAAAGGGTAAAGTGGTAATATTTCTCTTTTTGTATTATCATTTACTTCTATATCAGGATTGTGAATTTCAAGAGCACCGTAATATCCTTTTTTTACCAGACCAGTGGCATATACTTCTTTATTTTTAAGAACCTTTAGGAGATTTTCCATATAATCCTGATTAAACCATTTCAAAAGAATCTGGTATAATCCATCAGAAATTACTGCGCTTATTATTGAAAAGCCAGATTTTTTTACCTTTTCAATACTTATTACCTTTCCAACGGTGGTAACTTTTTCGTTCTCTCTTAATAAAGGAATGGGAATCACTTTTCTACGATCTTCGAAATCTCTTGGAAAAAAATTTATAAGATTTTCCAGTATTTCTATGTTGAGTTTTTGCAGTTTTACTGCCCTTTTTGGACCAACACCTTTGATATACTTTATGGGAGTGTTTAAAGGTTTTGAAAGCTCATTTTTTGATACTTTCCATACAAGATGTTGTTTTCGAAATCTGTTTATCATTCCAGGAATATTTTCAAGCCTCTTTATAATCCTTGTTTCGGGAATTTTTTTCATCTGAACAATGTAACTATAAAGAGCTTGTAGTTTTTGATGTACCTCCGGATTATTTAAAAGAGGATCATCAAGTCTTTTGTAATTTTCCTCCACGTATTCTATTAATGCATTATAGTCTTTATTCAGGGCCAGGATTTCACACTCATCTAATAAATCCTCTATAAGTAATGGAAGGTGCATATATTCCTCCTCAGATTTTTTTGGTTTCTTCTCCAATTATTAACCCACTATCCATCCTTATTATTCTATGGGCTTTTTTTGCAACATTTGCATCGTGAGTCACTATTACAAACGTAGTTCCAAGTTCTTTGTTCATGGTTGAGATTATTTCCATCAGTTCTTCACTATTTTTCGTATCTAATGCACCTGTAGGTTCATCAGCCCATACTACTTTTGGATTTGTTATTAACGCTCTTGCGATTGCCACACGTTGTTGTTCTCCACCAGACATTTCTGAAGGGTAAGCACCTGCTCTGTGATGAATGTGAAGTTTTTTTAACCACTCCATAGCAGTTTTTCTTATTTCTGAAGGAGGCAAATTATGGTATTTTTTAGAGATCAGTAATGGAAGTTCGACGTTTTCAAGTGCTGTAAGCACAGGAATAAGATTAAAGAACTGGAAAATAAATCCCATATTTTCAGATCGAAATCTTGTTTTTTCCTCTTCAGACATTTTATTTAGGTTTTTATTTAAAACAATCACTTCTCCACTTGTCGGATTATCCAGACCTGAAAGACAATTTAATAAAGTGGTTTTTCCGCACCCGGATGGTCCTAAAATCGCTAAGATTTCCCCTTTAACTATTTCTATGTCAATATTTTTTAGAGCTTCTACACTATTTTTTGATCCGTAAACTTTTCTTAAACTCTTTGCCTTAGCTATTAATTCCATTAGTATCACACTCCAGCCTATGATATAATCTTTTCATAGGCTATTATATCACTGGAGGAGGAGAATATGAAGGCATCAATTGTTCTGAATGGCAGCGCTGATGAAACATTATTTCTATCAGGTGACATTATAATAGGTGTTGATGGCGGAGCGGATTATTTGAAAAAGCGTGGTGTAATACCTCATGTGGTTATAGGTGACATGGATTCGCTCAGCGGAGAAACTTTAGAATATTTTAAAATGAAAGGTGTTGAAATCATACAATATCCTGCTGAGAAAGATGAGACAGATTGTGAGCTGGCAATTGAATACGCCTTAAAGAAAGGAGCACGTTTCATTGAGCTTTTAAACTTTCAGGGGGAAAGACTGGATATGATTTTTGCGTTGTTTGGTTTAATGGGGAGGTACGATATACCAATTGTTGCCAAATCTGAAAAGCTTGAGATAGGAGTTTTGAAATCAACAGGCGAATTTGAAACTTTTCCTGGAGAACTCTGGTCGTTCTTACCACTTTGTAAATCGAATGTGAAATTGGAAGGGTTTAAATATAATTATGACGGCGAAATGAGTATAGAATATCCAATAGGAATTAGTAATGAAGCCGTTGTTCAAAATGTAAAGATAGAAATAGTTTCAGGTAAGGTGGTGTATTTTAGGTGGAAGAAAAGACCGTTGTAGTGCTTGGAGCGACAGGTTCCATTGGACTTCAAACATTTCAGGTAATTGAAACGCTTAATAATTTTCGTGTAATAGGCATAGCTTTTGGTAAAAATAAAAAAACTGGGACGCGAATTATGAAAAAATTTAAGATAAAACATTATGTAGCTGAAGTTCAGTTGAATGAAGGCACGCGATACGAAAATATAAAAGAATTACTTGAATTATTGAGGCCTGATATAGTTGTTTCAGCTATTCCTGGTTTTGCAGGAGTTAGAGCCGCTCTGGATTCTATACCGTTTACTAAAAGATTGGCTCTTGCAACCAAAGAAGCATTGGTGTGCAGCGGACCTTTTGTTAAAAAACTATGTAAAGATTATGATACAGAGCTCATACCAATTGATAGTGAGCATTCAGCTATTTTTCAGTTAATGGAATCTGAAATAAAAAAAATAATGATAACCGCATCAGGTGGAGCTGTTAGAGATATAGATATTAATGAATTTGAGTTTTTAACTCCAGAAAAAATTTTAAAACACCCTGTCTGGAATATGGGAAAAAGGATAACAATAGATTCAGCAACTATGGTTAACAAAGCGTTTGAAATAATAGAAGCGTATGAATTGTTTGGAACTCCAATAGAAGATATAGAAGTTTATATTCATCCTACTGGTACTGTACACGGTGCTGTTCTTTTAAAAGATGGAACTGTAAAGATTCATTATGGATACCCTGACATGAAAATTCCTATAGCATTTGCTTTAACTTATCCAGAAAGATGCTATGAAAATTATAATTGGCCACCATTTGAAAATAAGTTTTTTGAATTTTATGAAGTTGATAAAAGAAAATATCCAGCATATTTTTATGGTAGGGCGATAGCTAAAGACCTTGCCAGACGTATAGCTTTTAATGCGGCGGACGAAGTGGCTGTCCATAAGTTTGTAAACGGGGAAATAAAATTCACAAAAATTCCAGGATTAATAGAAAGTGTGTGCGAATCAATAAATGAAAAAGTAAAAAGCATAGAAGATGTTTTTGAGATAGACAGGTTAGCTCGAGAAATTGCTTATAACAAGATGAATTTGTAAGTTGTAATCCTTGTTTTGCTAAGAGTTTGTATGTTATAATTTTTGTGGATTGAAAAGTCCATACCTCCCTTTTCACGATTATGGGAAGCCGGTGAGAATCCGGCGCGGGGACGCCACCGTGACCGGGGACGAAAGCCACATGAATGCCACTGGGCAAAGGTGCCTGGGAAGGCGTGGTGAGTAGGATGATCCGGAAGCCGGGAGACCTGTCGTGAAAAGGAAGGAACCCACCTTTACGGTCCCTAAAGGTGGTTATTACTGTTTTAATTTCAAATTTTTAAGGAGGTGTGGTTTTATGAAAAGGTCTGTTCAAATGTTTCTATTGATTCTGTTGATTGTAGCAACTCTTAGTTTTGGTGTTACTATCATTGACGATGCTGGAAGATTGGTGGAAATTCCATCGGTTCCAGGTAAAGTAGTTAGTGCTGCTCCAAGTGCTACGAGATTCCTTTTATCTCTTGGATTGGAAAATAAAATTGTGGGCGTAACAGACTGGGATATGTTTCAATCGGAGAAGATAGGGAATCTGGTACCTTTGAATATAGAAAAGATTTATTCTTTAAATCCTGATCTGGTGATTACTTTTGGTGGATTTCAACTTCCAGAGGTTAAGAAACTTGAAAAAGCGGGATTAAAGGTTGTTGTTTTGAATCCGGTAACGCTCAATGATATAGTAAAAGACATAACTCTATTAGGAGGAATATTTGGAATAAGTGATAAAGCGTCCAGACTCGCAGATAATGTAAGAAATGAAATTGTAAATATGGGAATAAAAACTTCTAAAATACCCCTGGAAAAAAGACCAACTGTTTTCTTCACAGTAACTCCTCCAGATGATAACGTTAAAGAATTATGGACAGCTGGTATGGGTTCGTACATAAACGAATTAATAACAATAGCTGGTGGGGTAAACATTGTGGCTCCGTATACGGGAAATAATGGATGGCTTCCAGTAGATTGGGAATTTCTTGTTTATAAAAATCCAGATATAATAATTATTGCTTCATACGGAGATCCGCAAAAAACTTTGAATAATATAAAAAACAGCAAGATTTTTGGTTCGCTCAAAGCTGTGAGGAAAGGGAAAGTTTACATAGTGAATGGAAATGAAATAAGTCAGATAAGTCCTGAAACAGTCAAATATCTTAAAAAATTCTACAACTTCTTTTATGGGGGCAATTAAGAATGAAGCGTATAATTTTTAACAAAACTGGGAGGATTATCCTCCCAGTTTTGTTCGTATTAACAATTTTGATTAATATTTCTCTTGGAAGTGTGAGAATAGAATTTAAAGATATTTTTACTTCAATATTTGAAGACTCTAATATTCATTTCTTAATATGGAGATTAAGATTTCCCAGGGTATTAATGTCAATAATTACTGGAAGTGCTCTTGCTATTGTTGGAAGTGTATTTCAGAGTATTATGAAAAATCCCCTGGTTGATCCATATTTAATTGGAACATCCGCAGGAGCTGGATTTGGTGCAGTTATGGCATTATATCTTATTTCAAGTTTGAATGTTTCTGTAAGTGTGCCTATTTTCAGTTTTGTTTTTGCCCTTTTAGCATCTCTTTTAACAATAGCTCTGGCCAGAAAAAAAGATGTAATACCTATAACACATTTGATTTTGTCTGGGGTATTAATTAGTACAGTCTTTTCTTCTGGAACTATTTTGTTGATAAATTTTTCTCATAGATCGTTAACAAATGTTTATGTATGGCTTTTTGGAAGTCTCTCAGGAATTACTTATGAGGATTTGCTTTTTCCGTTTTTAGTGACAATATTATTTTTACTTTTTGCATATATTAAGAATGGCGAGCTGGATGCCATGGCATTGGGAGAGGATGAAGCTAAAATTTTAGGTGTTGAAGTTGAAAAACTAAAATGGATTTTATACATATTCGGATCATTTACAATCTCTGTAATAGTTTCGAAAACTGGTATAATAGGATTTGTGGGGCTTATTATCCCACATGCTTCGCGACTTGTGGTTGGTTCAAGGCATAAATACAATTTAATAGGTAGTGCTATAATAGGTGGCATATTTTTATCATTTGCAGATACCATTTCAAGAACGGTGGTTGCGCCAATAGAAATACCGGTGGGTGTTATTACATCCTTTGTTGGAGCACCATTAATGTTTATCCTTTTAAAAAGAGGTGGGAAAGGTTGAAATTCCTTTCAAAAGACGCTAGAAGAAAATTAAAGGATATAGAATTATTTGTACTTGATATAGATGGAACCTTTTCTATAAGTGGAAAATTTTTTGAAGGTTCTTTAAAATTTGCTGTTAATGTAGAGAGAAAAAGTAAAAAGTTTGTTTTTTTGACAAATAATTCCAATAAATCGCTGGAAGAGTATCTCGAAGAGTTTGAGAAAAACGGACTATTTCTTGATTCTGAACAGGTGTTTACTGCAGGAATTGAGACGGCTGAATATTTGTACGAAAAATTTGGAAGTAAAAAAATTTATATTGTTGGCACATCTGCTATCAAAGATATATTTGAAAGAGCGGGACATAAAGTAGTAGAACACGATCCAGAAATAGTAGTTGTTACTTTCGATAAATCGTTAAATTACGAGAAACTTGCAAAAGCTTCTACATTTGTCTCACAGGGAAAGCTTTTTGTAATTACGAATCCAGATTTAAATTGTCCATCCAGAGATGGTCCCGTGCCTGATACAGGGGCTATAGCAAGTGTTATTGTGCAAACAACTGGTAGAAAACCAGATATTGTTTTCGGAAAACCTGAACCGCTTATACTTGAGATGGTTATGAAAAAGTTCAATGTGCAAAAGCATAAAACATGCGTAGTGGGCGATAGGTTATACACTGATATTCTTCTTGGTATTCGTGCAGAAGTTCTAACAATTTTGGTACTTACAGGCGAAGCTAAAGAAGAGGATGTTCATAGATTGGGGATAACGCCGGACATAATTGCTAACGATATAGGTGAAATAGCAGATTTTTTGGGTGATAGTGAATGATAAAATATAATTTAAGAGGAAAAAGGACCGAGAAGCTGATTGAACTTGCCCAGAGTGGATTAAAAGAGGCTCTTGATTTAATAATAGAAAGATATTATCCTATGGTTTTGAAAATATCTTCCAATTATTATGCCCCATGGGCAGAGTTTGAGGACATAGTTCAAAATGGTCTAATAGGACTTATAAAAGCTGTTTTTTACTTTGATTTTGAAAAAAGCTCATTTAATTCATTTGCATGGAGAAGTATTGAAAGCGAAGTGCAAACTTTTATTACATATCTTAATAGAAAAAAGAATAAAATACTTTCAGACTCTGCAAGTATAGATAATTTTCAGGAAGACAGTTCTGAACAATCAGAATATTTACTTCCAGATACCAACGTAAATGTTGTTCACACAGCGTTTCTGGAAATTGTTAAAGAAACTATAATAAACCATTTGAAAGATATTGAAATAGATATTTTTGAAATGTGGTTATTGGGATATTCATACAAGGAGATAGAAAAGGAATTAGGAGTAAATTTTAAGAAGATAGATAATACTATTCAAAAAATAAAAAGAGTAGCAAGAACAAAAGTAGATAGATTTATTTTAAATTTTGTTTTTCAAAAATAGAATTCTGGTGGAGGCGGCGGGAATCGAACCCGCGTCCGAAGACAGGGTCCTCCGGGTTTCTCCGAGCGCAGTCCGTGTTTTAAAATTCAGGTTCGAAGCGCCCACGGACAGGCTCTTCAAACCTTAGCCTTCCTAAAGATTCCCGGCCCAGGACGGAAGGCACTTCCGGGACCAGTAGGCTGGTTATATCACGCCCTTCTCTAATCCCCAGCCAGGATTAGGAAGGACGGCTGCTTATTCTAATTAAGCAGCGAGAGCAAGTTCTTCGTTGGCACTTATCTTTTGTCCGGACTTTTTTACGAGGAGTCCGGCGAACCCCGGCTCGCTTCCCGGAGGCTCCTGCCCCCGTCGAGACCATTTCGCCCCCGTTTCACAGCTCTATAATATTAGACATTTCAAAGAGAAAATGTGTTCACAAAATTAAAGGTCCCTTCCTGGGACCCTGGTGCCGAGGGCGGGACTTGAACCCGCACGAGCTATACGCTCACATGGCCCTCAACCATGCGTGTCTGCCAATTCCACCACCTCGGCGACACCAATATATATTATACCATACAATGCTTTAAACGTCAAGAAGTTATTTATTATAAGGTGATTAAAGACCATTTATCACTTTTAAAGTATAGCATAATCTTATGTCATATTCAATATACCATAGAAATAGTCTTTGTCAAGAAAATGCGGGGTCTGTTTCAAAAATAGGAAGGAAAGGTATAGAAAAAAAGCAAGGGAGATGTTATAATCTCCCTTGCTATGAGAAGAAGAAACATAAAGAAGATATTCAAACTTATCCAAAAATTCTACAAAAATATTTTACCACAACTTCCCCAAAAATCTACCAATAGGGGGAGGCCTAGGAAATATTCAGATGTATTAATACTTTCATTAGCAGTTCTTAAAGAACTGTTGGGACTTTCATTCAGAGAGACATTAGAAATAGGTACAATGTACTTTAACAAAGTTCCATCACTCAGGGACTTTCATTACAGGGTTCTTCAATTAGAAGAGATTATAAAACATCTTATAAACTTCATACACAACACACTTCAGTGTGAGATAGAGAGTATTATAGTAGACGGTACAGGAATAGGGTTTAAGAAACATACTACCTTGAACTGGATGAGAGGTACATATGTACGACAGATAAAGAACCACGTTAGATGTGAAGTAGTGTTAACAAAAGGAAAATACAAACTTTTTCAGTATGTGGAAGTGGGAAAAGCTTATTCAAGTGAAATAAAACTTCTAAAAAAACTATTGAAAAAGATAGAACTCAAGGGAAAGAAATTCATAGCAGACAAGTTGTACGATGTTAAATGGTTGAGGGAGTATCTGAAAAAAAGAGGAATAAAAGAGGTAATAAAAATAAGAAAAGGAGCAATAGGCAGGAAAGAAGTAGATTATGAAGAATACAAAGAAAGGAACGAAATAGAAGGACTATTTGGAAACATAAAAACAAAACTTGGGGGATATGTATACGCCTACAGAGATGACATGGCAAGGATACAGGCACTAATAAAGTTTTTATTGTACAACCTGTATGTGGCATATATTTTTCTTTTTACAAAGCTATGTATTGATATTACAAATTTCATAGAAAATCATATAAAAATATACAAATTTTATATAATTCCATGTAAAATTAGATAAAATTAGATAAAATTACATAAATTCACATGAAATTCATAAAAAAATTGTATATTTCAAGTTCATTTTTCTTATTCTTATACGATTTTTGAAACAGGGCCAGAAAATGCGCCGAAAAAATGGCGAGATTAGCGAGGTTAGCGAGATTGGCGAGGTTAGTAAAAAGAATAAGATCCTTCGTCACTTCGTTCCTCAGGATGACATCCCCCTCACATGCGTTCGGGATGACAATAAGGAAAAAGATCCTTCGTCGCTGGCGCTCCTCGGAATGACATCTCTCTTTCATTTGTTCGAAATGACAGGGAAAGAGATTATCATTTTAAGAAGCGAAAAGATAGATAATCTTATAATTAATGAGCTCGACAAAAGATGTTGAGAATTGGTAAGAATCTTGCCAGTATTTCAATTTGACAATTTTTAATCTGTTGAAATTGACTATAATTGTGATATTATTATTTTGAAAAGTATATTTGAAAAGGAGGAATTATATGAAAAGAATAGCGGTTATGACAAGTGGTGGAGATGCCCCTGGTATGAATGCAGCAGTAAGGGCAGTTGTAAGATACGCTGTTAACAAAGGACTGGAGATTTATGGAATTAGAAGAGGGTACGCGGGATTGCTTGACGAGGATTTTATTCCATTGAATTTTGCGTCTGTTGGGGGAATAATGGAAAAAGGAGGAACAGTTTTAAGGAGTAGTAGATGTCCTGAATTTGTTAGAAAAGAGACAAGAGCCGAGGCTGCAAGCATATTAAAGAAGCATAATATAGAGGGATTGATAGTCATTGGGGGAGAAGGTAGTTTACATGGAGCAATGTTTTTAGAAGAAGAGCAGAAAGTTCCCGTTGTTGGTATTCCGGGTACTATTGATAATGACATAGCAATGACAGATATGAGTATAGGTGTAGATACGTGTTTAAATACAGTAGTTGATGCTATTCAGAAACTAAAAGATACAGCATCTTCACATGAAAGGGCTTTTATTGTTGAGGTAATGGGAAGAACATCAGGATACATTGCAACTGTATCGGGGCTTGTAACTGGCGCGGAAGCTGTTGTAATCCCAGAAGTTCCAGTTAATTACGAGGCACTTGCTAATAAAATTTTAAGAGAGAGAGAAAGAGGGAAAATAAATTGTATAGTCGTTGTTGCAGAAGGCGCAGCAAGTGCATATACGGTTGCAAGACATCTTGAACACAGAATAGGTTACGAAACACGTATAACCATTCTTGGTCACATTCAAAGAGGAGGTTCGCCTACAGCCTTTGATAGACTACTTGCTTCTCGAATGGGAGTCGCTGCTGTTGAAAATTTAACTCGAGGACAAAGTTTTGTTATGATGGCTTTGCAGGGAGGAAAAATAGTCCCGGTAAAACTTGATGAAGTGTTGAAACAGAAAAAAGGTTTAAACATGGAGCTTGTAGAACTTGCGGCTCTATTGTCATGAGTATCAGAATAAAGAACGCAAAAGTTTGGAACGGAAGAAATTTTGAGAAAAAAGATTTATATATAAATTCTGAAGGGATTTTTGTAAGTTTCCTGAAAGAAGAAGAAATCAGGAAAAGTATTGATCTGGAAAGTTTTTATGTTTTTCCAGGGTTTGTAGATTCTCATGCACATGTTTTGGGTGTGGGGATAAAAAAACTTATAAAAAATCTGGAAGGGGATTTTGTAAATGAAATTTTAAAAACAGAAGAATCAATAATAGTGGGTCGTGGATGGTCAAAATTACCAGATAATATTAATAAGTTATTGGATTTTGATAGACCAGTTATTCTTATAAGAAGATGCGGACATGTTGCGTGGATTAATAATAAGGCAAAAAATCTTCTAAAGTTGAAAGAAAACATGATTTTTGAAAATGAGTTAGAAAAAATATGGAGTTTATTACCGGAGGATTTCTATGAGTATGCTTTTAAACTTGGAGAGAAACAATTTTTAAAGAGTGGGGTTACATGTGTTCATTCAGACGATTTTCATGGAATATCTTTTGAAACTTTAAAAAAGTTGTTATCACGTAGTGAAATAAGAATTTATGAGAAATTGTACACAGACAGACCCTGGGATTATGAATATGGAAATTATGGAATTTCTGAGATATTTGGAATAAAAATATTTGCAGATGGTTCATTGGGTGGAAAAACTGCTTTCCTTTCAAAACCATATAAAGGTTCTGAAAATAGTGGGGTCAATACTTTACCACATAATTTTAGTAAAATAATAGATTTTGCTGATAGAAATGGGTTACAGGTTTGTGTTCATGCGATTGGAGATCAGGCAGTAACAGAAGTTCTTAACGCTTTTGGAAGAAGTTATGGTCATAGAATAATACACGCGCAAATAATAAAGAAAGCCGACTTTGAAAGATTAAAAAACTTTGTATTTTCTATTCAGCCTCATTTTTATTTTGAAGATTTACCGTTGCTTGAGAATATCCAGGATGGTGAGTATTTGTTATACCCTTTTTTCGAAATGTATAGAAAAAATATAGATATAGCTTTTTCAACAGATTCACCTGTTTCACCAGAAAATCCCTGGTATGTTATTCAGTCGGCGGTGAAAATGGGATTTTCATTAGAAGATTCTATAAAACTTTATACCGAGCACGGTGGAAAAATTATCGATAAACCTATTGGAAAAATTTCACCTGGTTATTATGCAGATTTTGTAGTTTATGAAAAGCAATTTTATAGTACTCCTAAAGCAGTTTTTGTAGGAGGAAAGCAGGTTTTTGGTGAGAAATTATAAAGAAATCAATGACATAAAAAGAGAGTGTCATTCCGAGCGTACGCGAGGGATCTTATATTACTACCCTTGCCAGTACTTGCCAATCCTGAGCGTGAATGGAATACTTGAAAATCCTTTTTAATTTTGATACAATATTAGACGAGATAGATAGGTGCGGGTGTAGCTCAGTTGGTAGAGCATCAGCTTCCCAAGCTGAGGGTCGCGGGTTCGAGTCCCGTCGCCCGCTCCAGTAAAGGGCTTTATAGCCCTTTTTTTATTATAATTTTTATTATAATTAGGAGGCGGATTAAATGTCGGTTGATGCAATAATAGCTTTATTTGTTTTTGTTGTAGTTTATTATCTTATTATTTCTGAAAAGATTCATAGATCAATTGCTGTGGTGCTGGGAGCTTTTACATTAACTTTTTTTGGAGTCTTTGAAGATCCAGAGTATTTGTTTAAAAATTATGTGGATTTTGATACTATATTTTTATTAATAGGAATGATGTTGCTTGTTTCCACAATTAAAAGTGTTGGTTTTTTTGAATATATCGCTGCAAAAGTAATTAAACTTTCAAGAGGATCTTTGATAAGTACTTACATGCTTTTGATTATTTCTGTGGCAGTCTTTTCAGCATTTGTTGATAATGTAACAACTATTATGATTTTTATTCCAATAACGCTTGCAATTACGGATATTGCAGGAACAAATCCAGTTCCTTTTATTATAGCTGAAGTTTTAAGTTCTAATATTGGGGGGACAGCTACCCTCATAGGAGACCCTCCTAATATTCTTATTGGTAATGCTGCACGATTTAGTTTTAATGATTTTCTTGTAAACACAGGTCCAGCTGCTCTTGTAACATTATTTGTCGTTCTTATATTTTTGCTTTTAATTCAGTTTTCGAAACTAAAAAAACATGTAAAGTTTGAAATAAATTTTGTGAATATTTCCAGGTCAAATCTTTTAAAATCTTATGCGATCCTTTTAATTACGTTATTATTATTTGTTTTCCAGGAATTTCTTGGAATACACAGTTCTGTAATTGCCTTTGGAATGGGATTTATTTCAGTGTTGATTCTGGATCCCAAAAACCTTGAAAAACATTTCATGGAAATTGAGTGGGGGACCATATTTTTCTTTATAGGACTTTTTATCATAACAGGTGCTCTTGAAGATACGGGAATACTTTCAACAGTTGCAAATATTTTAAGTAATAATCTTGGAGATTCTCCAAGAATGTTTGGAATAGTTTTAATGATAGCTTCGTTTTTCATAAGTGGATTCTTTGATAATATTCCATTTACTGCAACGATGCTGCCTGTGATAAAAATGCTTCCAGAAATTAATGTGAATCTTACAAATTTAACACCTTTCTGGTGGGGATTATCTTTGGGGGTTTGTTTTGGAGGAAATTTGACACCCATAGGAGCATCTGCTAATATTGTTGCAATAACCATGGTTTCAAAATATTCAAATTCTAAAATTACATTTAAAGATTATATGAAATTGGCGATAATACCATCACTTATATCGCTGGTAATTTCCATAGTATACGTTGAACTTAGGTATTTTTAAGGGGGAAGGTGAATGGTTTTTTTGTGGTTGGTCCTGGGAATGATTTTATTGATCAAAGGTGCAGATTGGCTTGTTGAAGGAGCCGTTTCTATAGCTTTAAATTTAGGAGTTTCCAAGCTAATAGTAGGGCTTTCAGTTGTAGCTTTTGGGACATCAATTCCCGAGCTTGTTGCTTCTGTAGTTTCTGTATTAAAAGGTCACTCAAGTGTTTCTATTTCTAATGTTGTGGGAAGCAATGTGGCGAATATTGGGCTTTGTCTGGCTGTAGGTGTACTTTTTTCCTCTGTTAATATAAGAAAGCAAACAATGAGGATAGAGGTGCCTTTTATGATAATCTCAACATTTGTATTCTTTTCGCTCCTTATAAGAAACGGTGCTTATTTATTACAATGGAATGATGGAATTGTTTTTCTATCGCTTATGATAGTTTATATATATTACATAGTTACGTCTGCTCGGGATGTTATAGAAGAAGAGCTCGAAAGTGAAATAAGGGGTAAGTATAAAACATTAACTTCAGTAATGTTAGTTCTTATTGGAATTGCTGGTGTTTCGTTAGGAGGGGAATTAACCATTAGAAATGTTGTGGAAATTGCAAAAATGTTTGGACTCAGTGAAACATTTGTTGGTTTAACAATAGTTGCCATTGGAACTTCGCTTCCTGAATTAGTTGTAAGCATAACTTCCATTGTAAAGGGAGAAGGCGATATTTTAGTGGGTAATATAGTAGGAAGTAACATATTCAATATTCTTCTTATCCTTGGTATTAGCTCTCTTATTGGCAACCTTACTGTCGATGTGCGTGGTTATTATATAGATTTGTTTGTAATGATAGGGATTGCGCTTTTACTATTAATATTTTCTTTTACCAGGAGAAAACTCACACGTGTAGAAGGAATACTGCTTTTGAGTATTTACATTACGTATATTTTATACGTATTCCAGAGAAAATAAGTAGGAGGTAAAAATTTATGAAAGAGGCCCTAACTTTTGATGATGTTTTGCTGGTACCTAAATACAGTGAAATATTGCCAAATGAGGTAGATGTGTCAACAAGGCTTACAAGAAAGATAAAGTTGAACATTCCATTACTGAGCGCTGCCATGGATACTGTTACAGAAGCAGAACTTGCAAAAGCTCTGGCTCGTGAAGGTGGAATTGGTATAATTCACAAAAATCTTTCTATTGAAGAGCAGGCTCATCAGGTAAATATAGTAAAAAGAACGGAAAATGGAATTATTGATGATCCAATCACAATTTCTCCAGATGTTAGTGTTTTAGATGCGGAAAGACTTATGGCCGAATACAAGATAGGTGGATTACCTGTGGTGGATGATTCGAGAAAGCTTATTGGTCTTGTAACAAACAGAGACATAAGATTCGAAAGAAATCCTCAGCGTCCTGTCAAAGAATTAATGACCCCATTTGAAAAATTAATTTACGCAGAAGAAGGAATTTCCCTTGATGAGGCTCGAGAGATATTGCATGAAAATAAAATAGAAAAATTACCCATTATAAAGAAAGATGGCACGTTGAGTGGATTGATAACAATAAAAGACATTAAAAGCGTTGTGGAACATCCAAATGCATCAAGAGATAAAAAGGGGCGTCTACTTGTTGGTGCGGCTGTAGGGACTTCACCTGACACACTGGAAAGAGTTCAGGCGTTAATAGACGCGGGAGTTGATGTAATAGTTGTTGATACAGCGCATGGTCATTCTAAAAAAGTCATTGAAACTGTTCAAAAGATAAAAAGTGTTTTTCCAGATATACAATTAATAGCGGGAAATATTGCTACAGAAGAAGGAGCAGAGGCTTTAATAAACGCAGGAGTTGATGCGCTAAAAGTGGGAATAGGACCTGGCTCAATATGTACCACGAGAATAGTAGCTGGAATTGGTGTGCCGCAGTTAACCGCAATAGTCGATGTTGTAAGGATTGCCAGAGAGTTTGATATTCCTGTAATTGCTGATGGCGGAATAAGGTTTTCTGGTGACATTGTGAAAGCTCTTGCAGCAGGTGCAGAAACAGTAATGCTTGGTAGTATATTTGCCGGTACAGAAGAAGCACCGGGAGAAACTATACTTTACCAGGGAAGAAAGTATAAATCCTATAGAGGAATGGGATCTCTTGGTGCAATGAGTCGCGGAAGTGCTGACAGATATTTCCAGGCTTCAAATCAAAAATTTATACCTGAAGGTATAGAAGGGATGGTTCCATATAAAGGTAGTGTAAAAGATGTTGTTTATCAACTTATAGGGGGCCTTAAATCTGGTATGGGCTATATAGGAGCGAAGAATTTGAAAGAATTGTATGAAAAAGCCGAGTTTGTTAAAATAACAGCAGCTTCAATCAAAGAAAGCCATCCTCACGATGTAATTATAACAAAAGAGCCACCAAATTACTGGAGTAAGGGGATGTAAATTTAGCGAGGTTAGCTTCCCCACTCATGTCATTTCGAACCCGAAGGGTGAGGAATCTTATAATTAGCGAGTGTTGGCGAGATTGGCGAGGTTAGCGAGGGTTAGTAGTTCCTTTTTGTCATTCCGAGGAGCGCATGCGACGAGGAATCTTATAATTAGCGAGATTTGCAAGCTCTATCCTGAGCATGGAGTGCGAAGGATCTTGCGAGAGTTAGTAAAAAAAGGAGCTGGGTAATATGAAAAGAATAGCTTTCATATCTGATATACATGGGAACATTGAAGCTTTGGAAGCAGTGCTAAATGATATCGAAAAGAAAAACATAGAGGAAATTTATTGTCTTGGAGATTTAGTAGGATATGGTCCGGAACCAGATGAAGTTATAAAAAAGATAAGAGAAAAAAATATAATCAGTGTTAAAGGAAACTATGACGATGCAGTTGGTAACGAAAAGTCGGATTGTGGTTGCTCATACTCGCCGGGGCGTGAAACAGAAATAGGTAATGAATCTTTGAACTGGACTATCAAAAATGTTACCAATGAAAATAAGGAATTTTTAAATAGTTTGCCAGAAACATATAACTTCGAAATAGAAGGTATAAAAGTTCTATTAGTCCACGGAAGCCCTTTAAATCCACTTTTTGAGTATTTGCATTCCAGAACTTCTTCAGATAGATTAAAAAAAGTAGTTGAAAGTACTGATGCGGAAATAATTATTTGTGGCCATACCCATCACATGCTGGCAAAACATCTTTCTGGAAAAAGTTTGTTAAATCCAGGAAGCGTTGGTAGAACAAAGGATGGTTTTTCAGGTGGCGCATCTTATCTTATAGTTGAATTTGACAGAGGTGTATATTCGTATTCTTTTGAAATTGTAAAATATGATGTGAAAACTACTATTGAAAAAATTATTAAGGCGGGTCTTCCAGAAGAACTCGCAATCATACTGGCTCTTGGTGAAACTTTCAACATGCGAAATTCTGAAAAAAAGAAAAATAATATGTTTTATATATAAATAATTTTTTTACCATGGGGGGATTTTATGGATTTTTTAGATGTTGTAAGGAAAAGAAGGAGTATAAGAAAGTTTAAAAACATTCCTATACCAGAAAAAATTATAGATAAAATAGTTGAAATTGCAATGTATGCACCAAGCGGAAGAAATTCAAAACCTGTGGATTTAATAGTGATAACAGAGAGAGACAAAATAAGAAAAGTCAAAGATTTCAGAAAAAGTGCTTACGGTTTTCTGGAAACGGCTCCACTTGCTATTGTAGTTGTTGCAAACAAGAACAGTACCACCTGGATAAACGATGCATCTATTGTTGCAATTTACATTCAACTTGCTGCGGTAAATTTTGGGCTTGGATCATGCTGGGGACACGCGCATGAGAGATTTTATAATGATGAAAGTGTTGAAAACAATATAAAAGAATTGTTGAATATTCCAGAAGAATACCGCGTGTTGTGTGTCATAGGAATAGGTTATCCAGCTGAAGAAAAACCCGAACATTCTTCTGAAGAAATTGATTTTAGAAAAATTCACACAGAGAAATGGTAAAAAATAAAAGCAACTAAACACGAAATTTTTTGCAAATTCAGTCTATTCCTTATTTTTTAATTTAATTTATAACATGGTTTTAAATTTTATTAACAAAATATGTGATATATATACATTAAAAAGTTATAAAATTTATCTATAAAACATTTGATTTGAGTTGTATAATTTTAAATTAAGGGACATGAAATGTCCGGTTTGTATGTAGAAAGGTTAGGAGGTAGGATTATGTTATTTAAGAAACTTTCCACATTGATTCTTTTCATAGCAGTTGTTGCTGTTGTTATTGCAGTAAGTGTGTCATTGATTTCAACATATGTTATGGTAAAAAAAGATGCTACGGATTTAAAACTCGACGCTGTGAAAAACATTGTTGATGCTGCATATGGTGTTATTGAGAAAATTTATAGTCTTGAGAAAAGCGGTCAAATTTCTCGGGATGAGGCTATAAAAAGAATAAAGACCGCAGTCAGTAGCATGAAATTTGAAGGTTCCAATTATGTGTTTGTCTTTAACGATAGATACATAGGAATTGTTCATCCTACTCTTGAGGGGAAAGACGGCTCAAAGATTAAAGATCCAGATGGTAAGCTTGTTCTTGTGGATCTTGTTGAAGGCGCGCGAAAAAACGGAGAGTTTGTGTATGATTATATCTGGGTAAAGCCGCCAAAAAATGTAGAAACTCCTAAAATTTCATATGCAAGGTGGTTTGAACCGTACAAGTGGATGATTGGTGCAGGTGTTTATATAGATGATGTTAGTGTCATAATTAGAAGTATTATTATGCCAATTATTTATATAGCAATAGCTGTAATTGCGGGAATTATTGTTATAATTTTGTTTATTGGTAAAAGTATTGGAAAAAGCGCAAATAAAGTTGCGACAATCACTGATGCAGTAGCATCAGGAGACCTTTCGAAAGAAATTGATATTTCAAGGAAAGATGAGCTTGGCATTATAGCTGATTCTGTAAATAAGATGGTTGAAAATTTAAAGGCAACTATGACCCAGATAAATGAGGCATCAATTCAGGTAGAAGAATCTTCGCAAAATCTTGCAGCAGTTGCTGAAGAACAGGAGGCATCAGTTGAGGAAGTAAATTCAACATTTGAAAAAATAGTTACAAACTCTCAAAACATTTCTGCTTCTCTTCAGGAAATAAATTCAAGTATCGAGGAAGTTGCAGCGAGCGCCCAGGCTGTTTCAAAAGCGGCGCAGGAATTATCTGAAAGATCAGGTGAGATAACAGATTCAGTGCGTTCAGGCACGCATTCTGTGGAAGAAGTTACAAATATAGTTGAGAGGAGTTATCAGGAAATACTTGAAACAGCTCAAACAGTTCAGGAACTCGCAAAGAGCGCACAAAATATAGGTGAAATTGTTGAGACAATCAATCAAATCTCAGAGCAGACCAATCTTTTAGCGCTTAACGCGGCTATAGAAGCTGCAAGAGCCGGTGAAGCTGGAAGGGGATTTGCAGTTGTTGCAGATGAAATTAGAAAATTAGCGGAAGAAAGTAAGAATGCAACTGCTGAAATTGCCCAGATACTTGGAGAAATTAAAAACGATGCAATTAAAGTAGACGAAAACACAAGAAAAACGGTGAAAAGTATTAAGGAAGCATCAGAGTTTTCAAGGAAAGTTAATGAACAGCTTAAAAACATTGAAAAAGAAATAATTAATATGGCGCATATGGTTGATAACGCAGCAGCTTCTGCGCAGGAGCAAAGCGCTGCAGCGGAAGAAATGTCGAGCGCTGTGGATGCAACTACGAGAACCCTTACAGAGGAAGTAACTGAAATTGAGAAGAGTAAAGAGATGCTCATTCAGCTTGAACAGGGAGTTCAGCAGGTTGCAGCGCTTAGCGAAGAACTTAACCATCTTGTTGAAACAATGAGAGAACAGGTTAAAAAATTTAAGTTGTAATAGTTTTTATGGAATGAAAAGGGGAAGGGAGCTTTAATGCTCCCTTTTTTAATGGTATAATGGGTAAAGAAAAAGGTTTGGGAGGGTTGATGATAAATGTCTATTCCAAAATATCCAATTCCTTCGTGGGTTTATGATTCTGTGGTTTATGAAATATTTCCAGAAAGGTTTGCTATTGGAAAAGGGAAAACTATAGAAGATAAAAGAAAATTGTATGAATCAAGGGGTGGAAAAATCGAGAATTGGGGTGTTCCACCAAAAGCGACTAAAAATCACGATCATGTTCGTGTATTTTACGGAGGAGATCTCTGGGGAATTGAAGAAAAGATAGAGTATTTAAAAGATTTAGGTATAAACACTATATATTTAACACCAATTTTTCTGGCAGAATCAAATCACAAATATGATACCATTGATTATTTTAAAGTGGATCCCCAGTTTGGTGGTATACTTGCTTTGAAAAAGCTTATTAAAAGTGCGCATAAGAACGATATTAGAATAATACTGGATGGAGTTTTTAACCACGTTGGAAAAAAACACGTATGGTTTGAAAAAGCTGTAAAAGGTAATAAGAAGTATATGAATCGCTTTATATTTTATGAAACTCACTATAGAGCATGGTGGGGAGCTCATTCATTACCAGAACTCCATTTAGAAGAGGTTGAAGTAAAAGATTATATATCACAAATTTTAAAAAAGTATCTTGAGCTTGGTATAGATGGATGGCGATTGGACTGTGGACATGATCTTGGACCTATGATAAACAGATATATAAATGCTACAGTGAAACGATTTTCATCAGAGAAATATCTTGTGAGTGAAATATGGACTTATCCATCGGGATGGGATATGGTGGATGGAATTATGAACTATCATTTTGGAAATACTGTTATAAATTATTTAACTGGAAAGTTGAAAAATGCAGGGGTTGAACTTGAAAAGGCATATAAAGAAACACCAAACATTCATGGATGCTGGAACATGCTCGATAGTCATGACACTGAGCGACTTGCAACAGTAATAAAGGATAAATTTTTGAGAAAAGTAGCGATTCTTTTGCAGTTTACCTATCCTGGAGTTCCTGTTGTTTACTATGGTACAGAAATAGGAATTGAGGGTGGTAAAGATCCTGAATGTCGTGCTACCATGGAATGGAACGAAAACAAATGGGACAGAGAATTAAGAGATTTTTATAAAATGTTGATAAAATTAAGAAAAACTGAATCAGCTTTGAGATTTGGAAGTTTTGAGCTTATGTCAAATGAACCTTTAGTATTTCTGAGAAAAGCTCCTATGGTACTTGATGATATTATAGTAATTGTGAATATTAACGAAGAAAAGGAGATAGCATTCTCTGTTCCAGATCATAGATTATTGAGTGGTACACCGTTTGTAGATGTATTTACTCAAGAAGAAAGCTACATAGTTGGAGGAGTATTGAAGGTTAAACTAGCAGCTAAATCATTTAAAGTTTTGAAAGTTTCAAATAAAGTGGTTAAGGGTTATGATCAGTATAAAAGAATATCGTGATTTAGCGAGGGTTAGCGAGGTTGGCGAGAGTTAGCAAGATTGGTAAAAAACAAGATTCTTCACATTCGTTCGGAATGACAAGTGAAAAAGCTCCTTCGTCGCTGGCGCTCCTCAGGAGGACATCCCCTTCGCTACGCTCAGGATGACAGGAAAAGAGGTTGTCATTCCGAGGAGCACATACGACGAGGAATCTTATAATTAGCGAGGTTGGCAAGACCTGTTCTGAGGAGTAAAATGACGAAAAATCTTACAAGTATTGTTGAAAGTTGGTAATAAGAAAAGGTTTAATTTAACCTGAGGTGATTTGTTTGAAATCTTATGAGTATTATAACAAAATAGCAGATTTGTATGATTCTATGTATGATAACAAAGAGTGGGATATAGTGAGAAAAGCTGTTAAAAGTTATATAGAGAATACAATTTCACCACATAATTTAGATGTAGTAGATATAGGTAGTGGAACAGGTTACTGGGCAGAATATTTCTTGAAACTTGGAAATAACGTAACGATTGTAGAACCATCTAAAAATATGCTGGAGAAAGCAAAAGAAAAATTGGGAGATAATGTTTATTATATAAATTCTACTGTAGAAGAGCTCAACGTTGAAGAAAAATACGATGTGGCGAACTTGCAGGGAGATGTTTTGAGTTATGTGGAAAATCTTGAAAAAGCAATGAAAAAACTTTCTGATATTCTAAAGCCTGGGGGTTACTTATTTGCCACAGTAGATAGTTTCTATTATATGTCGAAACTTGTGTTTAAATACGGAACATCAAAAGAAAAAGAATCATTTCTAAAAACTCATATTACAACAGTAGGCTCCCAATATGGTTTGTTTTTATCGAGGTGTTTTACATGTGAAGATATAAAAGCGCTGGAAAAATATGGTTTTGTTTTGCATGAGATACGAGGAGTTGGATATTGTAGTGACCTGGCATCAGAAATATCATTGTCGCAAAATACCATTTATAAAGCCGAACATATTTATTTTTCCCTTCGAAAACGATAGGAGAAATAATTGACTCCCCAGACTCCGGATATGATTAAACTCATTCCAAAAATATGTGAAAAGCCAATAGTCTCGTTCCTGAAAATTGCCCCCGCTATAACCGAAATAACCGTGGCAAGATTTGCAAAAATTGAAGATTGAGCAGGCGATACTTTAGAAAGCATGTAATTGACCAGAAAAAATGCAACAGAGGAAGACAAAATTCCAAGGTATAAAGCAGAAAGTAATACATTAGAATTGAGTAAAATTTTATAGTTTAACTCGTTATTTATTAAAGCAATAAGGTTGAAAAATATAGCTCCTATTATCATCATAAAAAAGGTAATTTCTTTTGGTGTAAATTCTTTAGAGAGAATTCTCGATGTAAAATTATATCCTACTGCTGATAATATAGCACCCAGTATCAAAAGATCACCAACCAGATTTCCCCGAAAACTGTTAAATCCCACAATAGTAAATACTCCGGTAAAGCTTAAAAATACAAACAAATAGTTGATACGAGGGACCTTTTCTTTTAATATTAGGGGAGTTAAGAATGTTATAAATATCGGAATACTTGCTATAAGGATTCCAGCTTCCGATGAGGGAACTTTTTTAAGTCCAAATGTTTCAAATAGAAAATAGGAAATTGGTTGAAAAAATGTTAAAATTAAAAGCTTAAGGTACCGTTTCTTTTTGAGATTAACGACTTTTATTAAACTCAAAAAAATCATTGCAATAGCAGCGAAAGTAAATCTCAACGCAATAAAATTCAGAGGAGTAGTGTAATCCAGAGCATTTTTTGTAAATAAAAATGAAAATCCAAAGATAAAAGACATAGAAATTCCAGCAATAATTACTTTGTACATATTATTCCTCCAGGCATATATAATTTATTTAAGTGATTATGTTCGCTATACTAATTATCCGAAAATATCAAGAATTTGTCAATAGTAAATTTCAGTTACGATAAAAGACGGCAGGCTTTAACTTGTGAAATCCTTCCTATTCGTAACAATTATTACAGACTTAGCTATAAAGGTATCGTATAATTAACTTAGAATATGCTAAGTATAAGGAGTTGAGATTATGAGTGAAATTTTTAGTAAAAAGGAGTATTTAAAAAATCTTATAAAAAGATCAAAACATGAAGATACTGAGCAGTTAAAACAGGAGTTAAGAAAAATTATAAGCCAGCTTTCTCCAGAAGAGATAGCGAAAGTTGAACAAGAGCTTATGGAAGAAGAAAATTTATCAATTGAGGATATTAGAAACGTATGTGATGTACATTTACAAATGTTTGAGGAGTATGTAGAAAAAGAGAAACTTGATGTTCCAGAGTGGCATCCAATCTTCATTCTTATGAAAGAGCACGAACATATACTTCATACGCTGGAAGGGTTAAGGAACATTTCTAAAGAGCTCAGTAAAATACAAGGTATTGATGAAGCTTTACCAAAACTTTTAAAATTATCGCAAACTATAGAAGAGTTGCACGCAGCTGAAAAGTATTTTTTAAAAGAAGAGAACGCGTTATTCCCGTATATTGAAAAACATGGAGTGGTTAAACCTCCTGCGATTATGTGGAAAGAACACGATATAGTAAGAGAGCTGAGAAAAAGATTGAAAAAGCTAAAAGACGAAAGAAATTTAGAAACTGTAAAAAAAGAATTATCGCAAATTGCTATAGAACTTTCTGAGCTTTTTGTGAGTCATGTACATAAGGAGCATTCTATATTATTTCCAACAGCTTTAAATTTGATATCTGAAAACGAATGGTATTTAATAAGAGAAGAATTTGATAAAATCGGTTATTGTTGTTATAAACCAAAACCATTTGGACGTAAAATTTCTGAGGAAAAAATTCTTATAGAAAATAGAATTAAATTTCCAAGCGGAGAGTTGACTCTTGAAGAGTTGAATGCTGTCTTAAATGTTCTGCCAGTTGATATATCTTTTGTGGATAAGAACGACGAAGTGAAATATTTCAACGAAACTGAGGATAGGATCTTTGTTAGAAGCCGGGCTATTATTGGGAGGAAAGTGCAAAATTGCCACCCGGAAAAAAGCATTGATATAGTTAATAAAATTCTTAATGACTTTAAAAGCGGCAAAAGAGACAAAGCAGATTTCTGGATAAAGCTCGGAGAAAAATATGTGTATATTCAATATTTTGCTGTTAGAGATAAAAACGGGGAATATCTTGGTACTTTAGAAGTTACTCAGGATATTGCCCCTCTCCAAAAAATTCAAGGTGAAAAAAGAATATATGATGAAAAGTAGGAGGTGGAAAGTATGTTTTGTTACCAGTGTCAGGAAGCTGCAAGAGGGATAGCGTGTGATATTAGAGGTATTTGTGGAAAAGAGCCTGAAGTTTCAGATTTACAGGATATGCTTATCTGGGTGACTAAAGGTCTTTCCTATTGGAATCTTAAAGCAAAAGAGTACGGTATCAAAGATGATGAAGTGAACTTATTTGTAGCTGAAGCATTGTTTGCAACCATCACAAATGTTAACTTCTCAGCCAAAAGAATTTCTCAGATGATTGACAAAGCGATTGAGTTAAGGGATAGAATAAAAGAAGAATTTCTGAAAGCTTACGAAAAGAAACATGGCAAAAAATTTAATGAAAAAGTGCCGGAACCAGCTGATTGGAGTACTCCTGGTGGAATGAGTGTTTACGAATTAAAAGGTGCAGAAGTTGGAGTATTGCTTGACAAAAATGAAGACATAAGATCATTGAAGCAATTTCTCATTTACGGGTTAAAAGGAGTAGCAGCCTATGCAGACCATGCCTATATATTAAAACATACTAATGATGAAATACTTTACTTTATTCAGAAAGGTCTGGTAGAAACATTGAGAAATGATATAACGGCAGATGAATTGGTGGGACTTATTCTTGAAACGGGCAAATATGCAGTCGAAGTAATGGCTCTTCTTGACAAAGCTAACACATCTACATACGGTCATCCAGAAATTACAAAAGTTTACACCGGTACTTACAACACTCCAGCGATACTTGTAAGTGGACACGACTTGCTGGATCTTGAAGAGCTTCTCAAACAAACAGAAGGTACAGGCATAAAGGTGTACACCCACGGAGAAATGTTGCCGGCTCACGCATATCCTGAATTGAAAAAGTATAAGCATTTAGCGGGTAATTTTGGAAATTCATGGTGGAAACAGGATAAAGAATTTGAGGAATTTGGCGGAGCAATTTTGATGACAACAAATTGTCTTGTTCCCCCGAAAGAAACTTATAAAGACAGAGTATTTACTACAGGTTTAGTTGGATTTGATGGGGTTACACACATACCGAATCGTGTAGATGGCAAACCAAAAGATTTTTCACCTGTTATACAAAAGGCGCTTGAGCTTGGACCAATTCCAGAAAGACCTGGTAAAGAACTAACAATAGGATTTGCACATGATCAGGTTTCAAAAGTTTTGGATAGTGTTCTGGAAGCAGTAAAAGCCGGTAAGATTAAAAAATTCTTTGTTATGGCTGGATGTGATGGAAGGCACAGTTCCCGTGAATATTACACAGAATTTGCTAAGAAACTTCCAAATGATACAGTTATTCTCACAGCTGGTTGTGCTAAATACAGGTACAATAAACTTGATCTTGGTGATATTGATGGAATCCCAAGAGTACTTGATGCTGGTCAATGTAATGATTCATACTCTCTTGCAGTTACAGCGCTTAAATTAAAAGAGATTCTCGGTTTAGATGATATCAATGAACTTCCTATTGAATACAACATCGCATGGTATGAACAGAAAGCTGTAGCGGTACTTCTTGCACTCTTATATCTTGGTGTAAGAAAAATAAAACTTGGTCCAACTTTACCAGCTTTCTTGTCACCAAATGTATTAAAAGTGGTAGCAGAAAAGTTCAATATTTCAACTATTTCAGATGTTGAAAATGATATCAAAACTATGTTAGCATAATCAAAAAGCGCGGGAAATTCCCGCGCTTTTTAACTATTAAAGTTCATTTATAAGTTGCTTGAGTTTTTCGATCTTCAATATTCTGATATTTCGACCTTCACGTTCTATGATTCCTTCCTTTTCAAATTCCGCAAAAACCCGCGAAAGAGCGGGCCGGGCACAGCCAAGAAATCTTGAAAGCTTTTCTTTGTTTATTTTCAAATAAATGTCTTTGCTTGAAGTTGCCTTTTTTAATAAAACATAAGCTACTTTTTCTTTTAATGTTTTGGTTGAAAGTAAAAAAAGTTTTTGAGATAAGATATGAAATTTATCGCCTATTTCATTGAGAAACTTCAAAAACAATTTTTTATTTTGCTGTAAAATCTCTAAGAAAGTGTCTTTTTCAATTGCAAGTATTCTGGCATTTCCTTCGGATATTATATTCACCGGGTAAAACGGTTCTGATGTATATATAAATCCTGGAGCGACAATATCGTAAGGTTCCAAAATATCCAGTTCGAGACTTTTACCACTTTCAGATACGTATTCTGCAACTACTTTTCCATCGACTATTATAAACACTTCATCGATTTCCTCACCCTGGGCTTTTATAAGCTCGCCGTTTTTAAACTTTAAAAGTTTAAATCCAGATTTATTTTTAAGAACAACTTCGTCGATGTTGTCGAAATACGGTATCTTTTTAATAACTGTAATAATATCCATAAATTTCCTCCTGGATTTTACAAATGTCTTCTAATAAATATTATATAACAAAAACTAAAAACCACACCGCATGTTATTGTGCGGTATGGTTTTTAGTGCCATATCTCAAGCATCAAAGTAATATTCAAATTCTGCTGGATGGGGAATAGAGTTAATTGAGCGAGCTTCCTTTATTTTTGCATTTGCCCAGTGTGTTAATAGTTCCTCAGGAAAAGTTGTCAAGTAGGAATTGTCATCTAAAAGGGCCTTACAGGCCTCTTCAAGATTTGCTGCAAGAGGCATAATTGTTTGATTATACGCATCGCCTTCAAATGGTCCAAATCCTTCAACAGTTGGATCTAAATTCTTTTTAATCCCGTCTATTCCTGCAAGAATCATGGCTGAAAAAGCAAGGTATGGATTACACGTGGCATCAATTGTTCTAAATTCTATTCTACGTTTTGCAGGATCTTTTACATATGCGGGAATCCTAATAGCTGCTGTTCTATTGGCAAGCGCAAACACTGCGTTAGTGGGGGCTTCAAATCCCGGTACAAGTCGTCTGTAAGAATTTGTTGAAGGATTGCTAAAAGCCATTACGGAATTTGCGTGTTTTAAAAGACCAGCAATGTAATTGAGAGCTGTTTTTGATAAATTATACACTTCGTTTCCATCAAAAATATTTTTGCCATTTTTTACAAGAAATTGGTGAACATGCATGCCGTTTCCAGCTTCATCGTAAAGTGGTTTTGGCATAAACGTTACTATGTAACCTAATTTATGAGCGATATTTCTTGCGACATGTTTTACTAACAAAGTATAATCAGCTGCTTTCAAAGCGTCTACAAAGTTCAATTCTATTTCTACCTGACAACTTCCCACTTCATGATGATGATATTTTACAGGTATTCCATATTCTAATAGTTTTTCCACTATTTTGTTTCTAATTTCCATGAGGGTGTCAAATGGGGGAATTCTATGGTAACCTCTCTTTTTCCCTATAAAGTATTCTCCGCTCTTTCCTGCATTCCAGAAACCTTCAGAACTATCTACATATAAAGAGATCTCGTTAGTGGAAACATTGTACTTAACATCTTCCAGTATATGGAATTCGTATTCCGGTCCCATAAAGACTTTATCTGCTACATTGTCGATGAGCTTTAAAGTACTTTTAAGTATAGTTCGAGGGTCATATGGACATGGTAATTTTGTTTGAGCATCGTAAACATCACAAATGATTGAAAGAACCTTTTCATTATCATATTCTTCAATGAAAAATGTTTCTGGATCAGGAATGAGTATCATATCACTATTGGTTACGTTTGCGTACCCAAGGTTAGAGGCGTCAAACCCAACTCCTTCATGAAATGTTTTTTCTGAAAAATTTGTTCGGGCAAGGGTTACATGTCGCCATCGTCCCCAGATATCAACTACTTTTAAGTCTATGAAGTTAATTTTTTCACTTTCTACCAATTTCACAATTTCTTTTGGATCCATGTCTCAACCTCCTAACAGTTTTTTAGTTTTTCATATCAAATGTAACATTATTTATCAATTTGAACAAATGCTATTTTCGAACATAATAGGAGTTGATTCCTATTTAGTTGTCGTGAATGTTTTCTAACTAATTTCTTCTTTTTTATGCTATATTTAAAGTGGATGGAGAATTTATCAAAGAAGGGATAGTATGAAAAAACTTTGTGTAATATTTTTTCTTTTTCTGATTATTTCTAATTTTTATGCGTCTTTTTCTTTTAACTTTGCCGGTCATTCAGGGGCTATATGGGATATAAAAATTTATAATGGTGAGGTTTTTACAGCGGGGGCAGATGGTGCTGTAAATATATGGAAATTTGGTTCTGATATTTTATTGCGAACAATATATTCAAATAGCTCCTGGACACGTGCTGTTGAAATAACCAATGACTATATTATAACCGGGGGTTATAAACCGGATAATAGTGTAAAAATATTTTCAAAAAAGGAAGGGAAACTGGTTAATACATTTTCGGATCATAAAGGCTCTATTTTTACACTTGCAACAGATGGATTATTACTTGCATCTGGTGGTTCAGATAACACGGTAGTTATAAGAAATTTATCAACAAATGGTATAGTGGCAAAGTATCACGCTCATTCCAGATGGGTTCGAGACCTTAAATTTTATAAAAATTATCTAATAAGCGGTGGTGATGATGGAAAAATTATATTTTTTGATTTAAACACTTTGAAAATTGATAAAGTAATTGAATTATCAGAAAAAGTTATTAAAATTTTAACTGTAAGCGATGTAGTATATGCTGTTACAGCAAAAGGTTTTGTATATGAAATCTCTCCCAGATTAAAAAAAGTATATTTTCAGGAAAATATTACAGCAGCTTTTATTAATTCATCAAATAGGCTGATTTATTTAGGAGATAATACGGGAATGCTTTACATTTTAAGTACAGATTTTAGGCTATTAGAAAGATTAAAAATATTAAGAGCAAGTATTACAAGTATTTCTGGTTTTAAAGAAATAATTTATGTTGGTGGTTCTGATGGAAAAATAAAGATGTATAACTTAAAGACAAACGGAATAAACTCGCTGCTTACAGGAACGTTTCAAATAAAAAGGATGTTTTATAAAGAAAATTTATTATATGTTGTGATGTCTTCAGGAAAGCTTATCGTATACAATGTTTTAAATGGGCTGATTTTAAAGAGAGCAGGTTTTGATGAAGTTTCAAATTTAGATATATCTGATAGTGTATTTTATTCAGACATAAACGGCAGAGTTTACAAATTTGGAGATAGAAACATTGAGATTTTTCAAACAGAAAATGAAGTAACACTTTTAAAATCAGTCAAAGGTAAATTGATAGTAGGGACTTATAAATATCTTTTCATTATTAACGAAGAAAGTAGTGAAATAGAAAATTATTTTGAAAGTGAAGGTAGCTGGTTTAATTCTTTTTATTACAATGGAAAATATTTTTTCTTTGGGACAACAGCTGGAGAAATCTTCGTATTGTCTGAAAACTTTGATCTGATATGGACTGAAAAAATTTCGAACTCTTTAATTGTGGGTTTTACGGGATATAACGAGTTGTTTGTAATAACTTTTGAGGGAAAAATATTTGAAATGAATTTTTCGCAAAGATTATTTAAAATAACAAAATCATTTGATGAAAATGTTTTATGTGAAACCTTTTTTGATGGAAAAATTGTTTTAGGTACTAAAAGAGGATTTTATATTTTGGAAAATGAAACATATAAGTTTATAAAAACAGAAGCTATGGTGGTTGCGCTGTCACATGGAGACAAAAAACTTTTTGTGGGACTTGCCAATGGAACAGTGGGTGTTTACGATATAAATTATAATCTTTCTCAAATTTTACGTGAAGGAGAAAATAAAATACTTGCTGTTGATGTGTCATCAAAGGGAGAATACGTTGTAACTGGTGGAGCTGACAACAAGGTTAAGCTATGGAGAATAGAAGGAAACAAGTTTAAACTTGAAAAAACCATGGCAGGTCATGATGACTGGGTTCGTTCGGTTATATTTGTAAAAGATAAATATATAGTTTCTGGCTCTGCTGATAACACTATAAAAATCTGGGATAAAAATTCTGGTAGATTGGTAAAGACTTTGTCAGAACATAATGGCTATGTCTGGGCTCTGGCGCACAAAAACGGTATTCTTTACAGCGGAGGCTGGGATAACAAAATTATAGCTCGAAACTTTGAGAGTGGTCAGATCTTATTTGAGGTTAAAACGAATTCAGCTGTTACTGATATAGTAATCTGGAAAAACTTTCTTTTTGCTTCAGAAGTGAATGGCGATATTGCGCGCGTAAATATAACAACAGGTGAAGTATCAGTATCAAACGTCTCTTCAAGTACTATATGGGATATAGATATTTACAAAAATTTCATCGTTTTTGGTGATGAAAAGGGTAAAGTGTTTGTTTATAGTGTGAACGACTTTAAAAGGATACTTGTCATAAACGCTCATAAGGCAACTGTATTTACAGTTAAAATATTTCAAAATGGGATAATCACAGCAAGTGTGGACAACACGTTAAAAATTTTCAATTTTGAAGGGAAGTTGATAAAAACATACAAAAGATTCACCCAGGCAGTATTATCTATAGCGGTTGATCCGGAAAGAAATGCTATAATAACAAGTGGTGGACTTACTCCTACACTTTTCCAGCTTCCCTGAAACTTTCAACATTTTCCTTTTTTCCAAGTACCATAAGTTTGTCATCAGGATGAATGGTAGTTTTGCCTGTTGGGGCAAATAATATATCTTCTGATCTTTGAATAGCTACTACCATCACATTATATTTTCTTGCAAGCTCCAATTCTGCCAGTGTTTTATTCACATATGGGCTGTTTGAAGGAATTAAAACTTCTTCGATTCTGTATGATTCATTTCCAAAAGCAACTATATCTAAGAAGTTTACTGTCTCTGGTCTTGTCGTAAGTCTTGCCATACGTGTTCCCGCTATTTCTGCGGCTGCAACAACTGTAGTGGCACCTGCATATATGAGTTTCCTTATAGAGGAAACATCAGATACTTTTGAAACAATAGTCATAGTCGCATTTAATGTTCGAGCGCTTAGGACAACAAATACATTCACAGAATCTTCAGGGAGGGTTGTTATTAAAGCTTTAGCTCGTTCTATTCCAGCAGATATCAGAATATCCTCCTCTGTTGCATCACCTATAACGTATGGAATTTCAACTTTGTATATTTCTGTCAACCTTTTTAAAAGTTCTTCGTTGGTATCGATTACTACAAATTTTTCTCTTTCTTTTAAAAGTTCTGAAATTACGTATTGGCCTGTTTTTCCAGCACCTACCACAATGATATGATCAGTCAATTTCTCAAGCATTTTTTTCATCTTCCTCCTTGCCATATAATCACGCAACTGTCCCTCAACAACAATCGCTGTTATGGAAGACACACCGTAGAGTACGACACTTATACCACCAAATATCAGAAAAGAAGTGAATATCCTTCCAAATTGTGAAAGATTTTGTGGCATTTCATAACCTACAGTTGAAATTGTGATTGCAGTGAAAAAAAACGCCTCCAGGAACGTCAATCCTTCAAAATAGTAATAATAAAACGTTCCTGAAAGCAATATTATAGAAACGATTATTAGAATTATTGTTATATGCCTTATAATAATATGTCCAACTTCTTCTTTGTTCATTTTCATTCATTCCCGGGCATGTAAGGTATCACACACAAAAATTTTGCAGGTTCTTTTCCAGCATTTACAAATTGGTGTTCTTCATTTGAAGGTACAAATATAAAATTTCCTTTTTCTGCTTTATAGCTTTTCTGGTTGGTAACTGCTTCTATTGTACCTTCTAAAACAAAAATTTCGTGTTCCCAATCATGTGAATGATAGGGGGTTTTTGCACCAGGTTTTAGAGTAAACAGTCTCATAACAAAGTTTTGTGCCCCAACATTAGAACCCATTAATACACGTTTTTCTATATTACCATTATCGATGATGATAGGTTCGATGTTTTCTGGTTTTGAAACTATCACCATTTCTCCTCCTTTCAATTACAACATACCTGTAGGGTTCAATCCCGACAGAATATGAAACAACATGAGGATGATTTTTCAAAAATTCATGTACAAGTTTTCTTTCAAACGAAAACATAGGATCCAGAGCAACCTTTCCTTCCCTTTCAACACGTTTCAATGCGTTTTCCACTATATTTTTAATCAGTTCTTTTCTTCTTTCTCTATAATCTCCTGCGTCTATTATAATAGTAACTTTCGTGTCAGATAATCTATTGAGAAAGATAGTGGCAATATGTTGCAAAGCTCCAAGTCCTTTTCCGTGTTTACCTATAATTTTTCCTATTCCATCACCTTCGATTTTTGCAAGAAACGTTTTTGCATTTTTTGCGTAAACACTTACGAAAATATGCTTATCAAAATATTTACATATATTAGTTAGAAATTCTTCCAGACGTCTCTCGTAATATTCCTTTTTTATAGTTATTTCTACAACTGCATCTCTTGAAAACATCCCTAAAAACCCTGCCGAACCTTTATCTATAATTTCAAAATCATATTCACCGTTTTTGATTCCATATGATTCTTCAAAAAGTGTAATTATTTCTTCCACACTTTTTCCTGTAATAGTGAGCTTTTTCAAGTTAACTCACCCCTTATTTGGCAAGCCCCAGAGTTCCCGTTGAGTTATACCTTTGATTTTGTATTTTTTATAAATATAATATGTTGTTGCAAGTTGAATCAATGTATTTGTTGTATAGTATAAAAATACGCCGCTTGGAAATCCTATAAATAAGAATGGGAAAAACACTGACATGAGTATACTTTGCCAGGCTGTTCTGCTATCCTGGCTCATAATTAGTGCAAGGAAATATCCTGCCACAATCTGTATTACCAGAAATATCCAGTTCGCCGAAAAACCACCAGCTGTGAGATCTTTCCATATTAAAAATGAACCACTAAATGCAAATTCTTCCTGGAAATATCTAATTACCTGATAAAGAACAATGAAAATGGGAAGTTGAATTAAAGCCATTAAACAACCACTTGCAGGATTTATTTTATTTTCCCGGTATATTTTCAAAAGTTCTTGTTGTTGTTTCTGAGGATCTTTGTATTTTTTCTTAATTACTTCAATTTGTGGCTGGATTTTTCGCATTTTTATCATAGATTTTGTTTGTGCATGGTAAAGTGGATAAAGGATAAGTCGTACAATGATTGTAAATATTATTATTGTAAGTCCAAAATTTTTTGTAAAATTATTAATCCAGCTGAAAAAATATGCAAGTCCGTATTTTATAGGATCATACCAGCTTCCAACACCTGGAACAGTTTTCAGCATTTCAGAAATTGTTGTATAATCTTCTTCAAAAGCAGATTTTATGAGAGTTTTTTTATAGGGACCTATGTAAGCGAGAAATCTTACATTAGTTCCTACAACCTTATTCTGTCCAGCTGTTTTTCCGGTAAATTTAATAATCGATATGTAATCTCCTTTATTATAGTAAGATACAAATATGTTATTACGAATCCTATCATCCTGAGGGTAACCCACTCTTGGTATAGAAATTTCAACTGAGGTGCTGGCTTTAATATATACATCGAAAGTATAATTTGGCCCTTCTTCAAAATGATAAGTTTTTTCCGCAAACTCATAATTGAATGTAAGAGTAATTTCAGAATATTTATTGTCGCTACTTTTTAAACCATTCCATTTATAAGACGGTGTAGAAACAGAAGTTATATCAAAACCATCGTTTGAGTAGGTAAATACTTTTCTTCTACCTTCCAGTGTCCTGTAAATCTCATGAATGTTACCATCATAACCTATTTTGTATTCCATAAATTTTGTGATAACATATATTCCATCACTTCTTTCTTCAACACCAATTGTACCGCCGAAGATTATCAAAACAAATGCCAAAAATAAAAGGACGGTTATTTTTTTCAACGTTACCGCCTCCTTGTAAAGATATAAAATTTTTCAGGTACAGGATCTTTTCCACCTTCATGAAGGGGATTACATCGCAAAATACGCTTGAAGCCCAGGAAAAGGCCTTTTATAGCCCCGAACTTTTTAACGGCCTGATAAGTATACTCCGAACATGTGGGAGTATATATACATGTTGGAGGTTTAATGGGAGATATAAATTTTTGATAAAATTTAATGATTAATAGTACTATTTTTCTCATTGTTTACCCTCTTCAAAAGCTCCAGTAAATCCTCACAGCATTTATAATAGTTTAGTTTTTCAAACAATTCTGAAAATCTCTTCCTTGTAATAACTAAAAAGTCGTATCCCTGAGGTATAAATGAAATATTTTGTCTTACACACTCTTTTATCCATCTTCGAGCCCTGTTTCTTTTAACAGCTTTACCAAACTTTTTTTTAATAGATATACCAAACCTACTGTATTCAAGTCCATTCTTTCTATATATAATAACAAAGAACTCATCTTGAACAGCTTCGCCAAACTGAACTAATCCTTTGAAATCTTTCCTGAGCTTCAAGCGCCACTTCTTTGGAAATTTTAAACGCTTAGTTTCCATCTACCTTTCCTTCTTCGATTTTTCAAAATCTTTCGTCCAGATGCACTTCTTGAACGAGCCAAAAAACCGTGGGTTCTTTTTCTTTTGATCCTTGATGGTTGGTATGTACGTTTCACGTTTCCTCCTCCTTTTTTGTATTTTTGGTCGATTAATCCCTAAATATGTTAACATAAAAGATTGAGAAAATCAACACGCGTCTAACTAAATAATCCTTTTTTTCTTAAAGTTTTTAAAAATGCTTCATATACTTTTCTGGAAAACTTTTTTTCAACCATATTTTTTATAATTTCCAGCGCTTTTTCAATTGAAAGTGGACCACGGTACGGTCTTTTTTCTGTAAGTGCTGTGAATACATCTACTATAGCTACAATTTGTGATCTTAAACTTATTTCTCCATCTGATAATCCATCCGGATAACCTGTTCCATCTATATTTTCATGATGGTGTCGTACAATATCTGCAACAAGATCCCAGCCTGGGATAGTATGTATAACCTTCTCACCAAATATGGTATGTTTTTTCATTATTTCAAATTCTTCATCACTCAATTTCCCTGTTTTATTTAGTATATATTCTGGAATTCCTATTTTTCCTATATCATGAAGAATAGAGCCATATTTTATAGCTTCTAATTCTGTTGGATCCTTTACTCCCAATTCTTTTGCCAGCATTATTGAAAGTTCCATGACATTTTGGGAGTGATTACTTGTTCCTGCATCTTTTAGTTCTATAGCTTCAGCAAGTGCTGAGATTATCTGGATGTTCCTTTCCATAAGTTCTGAGTAAGTTTCTTCAAGTTCAGCCATAGTACTTTCAAGAATATTGTTTGTTTCCTTGTATTCTTTCAAGATAGTTGAGTAACTTGTGAAAATTTTCTTTATTATTTCCTGGAGCTCGTTTACAACTTCAAATGTTGTGTTTTCGGGCACATAAGAAACTTCTCTCTTTTCCTCTAACTTCTTTAGACTTTCGTTCAATGAACGATTTATTAACTTTACTGAGGTTAAAAGCTTTTTTTCAAATTGATAGAAATTGTTCATAAAATACATCATAATTAGAAATAATCCAACAACAGGTAGAGAAAATAATAGCCATTTTACAAAGAAAATTCCAACCCTAAGACCTACTATAGCCGTGTACCCTGCTCTTGTTTTTGCACGAGCAGATATCATGAAAAATTTTTCCATGCTGGATCCTATCAATTCCTCATCACTTGAATGAACAATTTTTTCACCTCTTGTTATTATATATATTTTTGAACCTGTGGGATGTAAATTTAAGAAAGTTTCTGGAATTTCGTATAAAAGATACCCGGTTTTGTAGGGTTTTACATATTTTAAAGTTTTTACTGGATAATAAATTCCCACAAGGTAATCATTTGCTCCAACTGTAAGGAAATTTTTGAGGTCTCGATTCAATTTACTGTCAAAAAAATTTTTATCAAGTTGCGCTACTATGAAATTTTCGTTTGAGAAAGCATTGTCAATAAAACTTCCAAAAACTGTGGCACTTTCTGCCATTTCTGATTTTGTTAAAAAATATAAGATAAATCCGGTGATAATTACAGCTGCGATTAGAAAAATATACAGTATTTTTCTTTTTTTCTCAATCATTGGTTAATCCTCCTATTTGTTAATTTTACTATATCCACTGGTCTGTCAAGAAATCCCATTTTATTGAAATGACTGAGGTTTCCTTTAATACGCACATAATGATTTTTGTAAAACCTGAGAGCCTGTTGAGCAGAAATAAACTTATGATCTTCTACAGCGTTTACAGCGTCGTTAATTAAAATTTCAACAGGATCTTTCAAAGAACTTGTAAAGCTTACACCGTAAATTTCTTCTTTTGCATTTTTTGCATAATCAATAAGTTCTGTATCTACCGCAGCATCAGCGCATACAAAAATCATATTTGGATTTAGAGATTTAGTTTGAGAGATTATATCAACAGCTGATTTAGTAGTAATTGTTATTACCACTGCCTCGAAATTTTTATAATCTAACTCCTTTTTCAGAAAAGTTTTAAGGCTATAAAAATAAAATTCTGTTCCTGAGAAGTAATCTAATAGTTTTTTAAACTCCTCAGAATATTTTTTATTCATGGGATCAAGAATGAGCAAAATATTATTTATACCCCTGGCTTTCAAAAAATTTTTAATGGCGTTAATTTGTGCATTATTATCAGGTGAAAATGAAAAGATTCTATCAGTTTTATTTAGAAGCTCCCACGAAGTGATTGTTGGAGAAAAGGCTATTACATCAAAATACTCAAGATAAGGTGCAAATAACTCCCCGGTTGTACTATACGTTGGACCAATTACTATATTTACTCCCTTAGATTTAAATTTTCTCAATACTTTTTCAGGGGCACTCATTTCACTGTAAGTAACTAATTTCAAATTGCCCGAATAAGTTTCAGGGAAATAATAAGAGGAATTTTTAACAGAATATAAAAAACCCACATAATTACTTGCATAAAAATACCAGAACAACAATGAAAGAAAAACACAAAAAATTAAAGCTAAAAACAAATGAAAACTTTTTAGATCCAAATTTATCACCTCACAATTAATATTTTAACATACTTTACTTTATTTAGTAAATTAAAGATTGGAATGGTTTCTATCAAACAATTGAATACAAAATTAGCGAGTATCGGGAAAAAATAAGATCCCTCGTCACTTCCTTCCTCGGGATGACAAAAAAGGGGGATGTCATTCCGAACCCGAAGGGTGAGGAATCTTATAATTGGCGAGAGTTAGCAAGGTTAGCGAGGTTGGCGAGGGTTGGTAAAATAAGATCCTTCGTCGCCGGTGCTCCTCAGGATGACATCCCCCTCACATTCGCTCGGAATGACAGAAAAAGAATAGCCATTCTAAGGAGTGTATGCGACGAAGGAATCCAACCCATCCCTGTCATTCCGAGGAGCGTATGCGACGAGGAATCTTGTATTTTTCCTTGGAAATTAATGTTCAAGAGTGATAGAATGGTTTAAAAAAGGTGTATATAAGGAGGCTACAAGATAATGCATTATATAACCGCGATTATTTCAGCTTTTTCATCTTCAGTTACTTCAATTTTTGGCAAACTATCATTAAATATAGGTGCTTCAGCTGTCCAGATTTTATTTTTGAGATTTCTTTTTACTTTTCTGGTGGCTTTTTCTGTATTTATGATAAAAAGAAAAAAGATAGATATAAAGAAACTATTTTTGTTTGGTGGACTTGGAATATTAAATTATGGAATAGCTGCATATTTTTTCTTTGAAGGTTTGAACTATCTAAATCCAGCGTATGCAACTGTTTTGTATTATACTAATCCAATTTTTGTTGTATTGTTTCGACTATTTTTTTACAAAGACAAAATGAGCATATTAAACTGGATCGCAGTATTTGTATCTTTTACTGGTGTTATTTTTGCAAACTATGGAGAAAAAGAATTTGCTGTTGGAAATAGCCTCCTTTATGGGACATTATTGGTTCTTGTTTCTGCAATTTTGAGCGCTTTTTTTGTCACTGTTGCAGGTAAAAAGTTGAAGAATGCATCAAATACTACTGTCGATTCTGTATTTTACACTTTTACAGGTGTTTTTTTGTACTATTTTGTTTTGATTATCAGTTTAAGAGAATTTGTCAGTATTGAAATAGAATTTATGGGATATGCGCTTGTTCTTGCTATATTTTCAACGTTTATTCCATTAACGCTTAATTTCTTTTCTTTAAAAAAACTTGGAGCTCACACACTTGCTATAATAATGCCATTAGAGCTTGTTTTTGCAAGTCTTCTGTCATTTTTCATATTTGGGGAAGGTTTTAACTTATTAAAGCTCTTCGGGTTCATCCTTGTTGGTTTTGCACCTATTATCGAGCGTTTAAAAGTAATTAAAAATGAATGAGAAATAAATATCCGGCTTTTAGAAAATTTCCATTCTACAATTATTTTTTTAAAAATGAAACAAGATAATTTTTTCGAAAATCTTTGGGTGTAACTCCGGTAATTTTCTTGAACATCTTTGTAAAATAACTTTGACTGTTAAACCCAACTTCAAGTGCGATTTCTAATATAGACATTTTACTTTGCCTGAGTAGTTCTTTGCTCTTTTCAATTCTTACTCTATTTAAATACCTTGAAAAACACATACCGGTGGATTTTTTAAAAATAGAACAAAAGTAACTGCTGCTGACGTGTACGTAATTACATACATCATGAAGTTTGATATCTCTTGAAAAATTGTCGTATATATACAAAATGGCCTTTTCAATAATTTTTTTATTGTTACTACAACAGTTATCCGCTATCGTCTTACAATATTTCTTGATTATTTGCTGCCCTATTTGTATGACACAGTTTACCGAACGGCAAGATTCTATTTTGTTAAAAAAATATTCTTTGTGTGCAATGTTAGTGTTCAGAAAAAACTTGTAACTTGTTTTGTCAATCAAAGTCGTTAAACAAATTATGTGATTTTTAATAGACCTTAATTTACATTTATTTCCTATATCGATATCAAGATATATTTTTATGATTTTTTTGTATAAATCTAAAGCACGATTCAAATTTCCTTCCTGAATAGCTTCCAGAATCCCATTTTCCAAGTGTAATTGAATATCTGCATATTTACTTTTTGTAGTTGGACCTTTTTCAAATGTCATATTTATCTCCCCTTTATAAGCGATATATTTTTAGATGCTACATTTATCGGAAAAATGAATTTTATTGTTTGTTATATCGCCTTTTTGATACACATAATCTTTTATTGATTTCTAAAGAAGTTGTCTATTTTACAACAGTTGAAACAATGTAAAAAGCATTTTTGTTGTAGCTATTTTGATCAACACCACAAATATTATTTAATATTTCACAGCATTTAAAACAATAAGATTGTTTTAAAAAAGTAAAAAAGTTGAAGAAAAAACTGACAAATACTATTATAATATAAATGAGAATGAGTCTCAATATCAATAGTTATTCGTTTTTTATACAAAATACATTTTAATTATTAGATAGTAGAAAAATTTTAAATAGGAGGTGGATTTTTATGAGAAAGATTTTTTTTGCTTTGGTGTGTGGAGTTATATTACTTTTACCATTGTTAATCTTTAGTAATGGTGGAAAAATTGTAGAAGAATTTAGAATCATTGATGCACAAAGTCAGGAAGTTGTACTTGAAAAAATTCCCGAAAGGATTGTTGTAATGTCTTATGGTATAGCCACTATTATGAATGAGTTAGGAATAGACTTAGTAGGAATGACCTCTACAAAACGCTCTTTACCAGACGCATTGAAGATTATTCCAAAATTAGGCAATCCTAAAAGACCGGATATAGAAAGAATAGTGAAACTAAAACCTGATTTAATAATTTTTGGACCAACGTTTTATGAACGGCATAAAGAAACCTTTGAAAGATACAAGATTCCTGTAATCTCCCTCAGCAATGTTACTTATAGTGATACGAAAGAACTTATAATAAATCTTGGAAAAGCTTTTAAAAAAGAGAAAAAAGCCATAGAAATTTTATACGAATTTATCAAAAGTGAGAAAAAAATTATCGAAAGAATAATAGGCAAACCTTCTCCAAAAATTATGATAATGTTTGGAGCAGGTTCAAATTTTGTGTTGATGAGAGAAAACACTTTTGTGGGAAGTGTGGCTAAAGTATTAAAAGCTGTAAATGTAACTGAAGAGATCGTGGGAAAAGAAAATTTAAGTTCTCGTATTCCATTTAACATCGAAACAATTGTAAGGCTGAACCCTGATGTAATTTTGTTAGTTGCTCACGGAGATCCTGAGCAAGTAAGAAAAAATTTTGAAAAAGAATTTAAAGAAAATCCTGTCTGGAAGAACATCAATGCGATAAAAAATAATAACTATTATTTCCTTGATTTCAAATTATTTTCAGCAAATCCTGGAATTAGAGCAATTGAGAGTCTGGAATATTTGGCAGACATTTTATATCCACAAAAATAGAACAAAAAATTTTTAAATAGGGTAGTGATTATATGGGTGTACAAAGTGTTTCAAAGAAAGAGTTAAAAGATTATAGGTTAACAAAAAGAGTAGCAATTTACGCTGTAGAAGCTATTATTCTTATTTTCTTAATTATTATGTCTTTAGGTTCTGGCAGTGTGAATTATTCTGCAAAAGAGATTTTAATGGCACTTTCAGGGCAGGGAGATTCAGTCTCCCGGGTTATTGTACGGGAAATCAGAATACCTCGTACTGTATCGGCAATTTTAGTTGGTTCTAATATAGCTATTGCTGGTGCTCTATTGCAAGCAGTTTTGAAAAATCCTTTAGCGGCTCCGGGAATTATAGGGGTTACATCTGGAGCAAGTTTAGCAGCTGTTACAATAATGCTCGTATTTCCTGCATTAACTTATTTTGTACCATTTGCAGCCTTTTTTGGAGGAATTCTTGCAACATTTTTGGTTTTTGCGTTAGCTTGGAAAAAAGGAACAGGTGTAAATGCTGTCAGAATTGTACTTGCTGGAGTAGCGTTAAATGCTATTTTAGGTGGTGGAACTTCTTTATTGTCTATTTTATACAGTGATAGAATACAGGGGATTCTAATGTGGGTGAATGGAAGTTTGGCTGGAAACACATGGATTGATGTGCAAACTTTACTTCCTTATACTGTAGTTGGGTTTATAGTTGCTTTATTTCTATCGGATATAGCTAATCTTTTGCAACTTGGAGATAGTAATGCAGTAAGTCTTGGAGTAAAACTAAATCAGGCAAGAATTATATTGTCTATAACTGCTGCCTTTTTAACAGGAATTTCTGTAGCCATAGCTGGAATAATAGGATTTGTTGGTCTTATAATACCTCATATAAGCAGATTATTAGTTGGTTCTAATTACCGATTTTTAATTCCCTCGTGTGCGTTACTTGGCGCTTCGCTTCTCGTACTCGCAGATATGGTAGCGAGAACAATATTTGCTCCGATAGAATTACCTGTGGGGTTAATTATGGCTGTCTCTGGTGGACCGTTCTTTTTATATTTACTTAAAAAAGTTGGGAGGGAAGGATATTGATTTACGCTAAAGAATTAGAGGTAAATTATGGTGAAAAAAGAATAGTAAAAAGAATTTCTATGGAAATAAAACCTGGAGAAATTGTTTCAATTATTGGTCCAAACGGTTCTGGCAAGTCCACTATACTCAAAGTGTTATCCAGACTTCTCAAGCCTTCGGGAGGAGTAGCCTACTTAGACGGGTATGATATTCAGCATTTACCCACAAAAGAAGTGGCAAGAAAGTTGTCTATACTTAGCCAACATAATAACGCTCCATACGATTTCACTGTTAAGGAAATAGTTTCATTTGGGAGGGCTCCTTACAAAAAATGGTATGAAATTACAAGCTCAAAAGATGAGGAGATTATAGAATGGGCTTTAGAAGTTACAAAACTTACGCATTTGGCAAACAGATTTGTCAATACTTTATCAGGAGGAGAAAAACAACGTGCCTGGATTGCTATGACGTTAGCTCAAAAAACGAAAGTATTGTTGCTTGATGAACCAACGACATATTTAGATATTGCCCATCAATTAGAAATAATGGAGTTGTTATACGAAATCAACAGAAAACATGGTGTAACGGTAATTATGGTTCTGCATGATTTAAATCAAGCAGCAAGATTTAGCGATAGAATGTTTGCAATTAAAGATGGTAAGCTTGTTGCATCTGGAACTCCAAATGAAATTCTAACCAAAGAAATGATGAAAAAGATTTTTAATATTGAGGCTCAGATATTAATTGACAAAAGTACTTTAAGACCTGTGTTTCTTCCATTGTGTTCGATAAACAAAAATAAATATAAACTATTAAAAATTGGAGTGTGAAAAAATGTATGTAGTAAGATACAAAAGTCATCATGCGGCTTTAATGAAATTGAAAAAAGTTTTTGAGGAGAAACAAAATCCTGCGCTATATTTAAAAGAAATGCTAAACACGAGTTCAGATAATTCACGCTCAATTTACATTCACGTTCCATATTGCATGAAATTATGTTCTTTCTGTAATTTAAATCGCACAAAAATAGATTCGTCTATTGAAAACTACCATGAACTGATTCTGAAACAGATCAGAAATGTTGCGAAATATAACTATATACGTTCAAAAGAGTTTGAATCCATATACTTTGGCGGCGGAACTCCGACAACTTTGTCCGCAAAACAAATAGAAATAATACTTAAAGCCTTATATGAGTTGTTACCAATTAGCAGAAATGCTGAGGTTAGTTTTGAAACTTCAGTGTCAGAGCTTACAGAAGATAGATTAAATATTATGAAAGAATTAGGCGTAAATAGATTTAGTATAGGTGTTCAAACCTTTGTTGATAGAGGCAGAAGATTACTTGGCCGTCGGGGCTCTGGAATTTTAGCTATTAAAAAAATTCAGGAAGTCTTGGATAAAGGTTTTGAGAACACAAATATTGATTTAATTTACAATTATCCTGGTCAAACCTTAGATGAACTTATGTACGATTTGAAAATAGTAAAAGATTTAAATATTGCAGGACTGAGTTACTATTCACTTATAATGCATGAAGGTTCTTTACTTTTTAAATTGATAAATGACGGTGTTGTATCACCGCCTAAAATAGAAAAAGATAAATTCTTTTTTAACATAATTTGTGATGAATTGAACAATAACGGATTTGAGCTATTAGAGTTAACAAAATTGGCAAGAAAGAATAGGGATAAATACCAATACATCCGGGTAAAATATAAAGCTGGTGATTGCTTGGCTTTTGGAAATGGAGCAGGAGGAAAACTTAAGAATTATTTGTATTACAATGTGCCAATGCCTTTTCACTTAAGGCAAGATCATGAATTTCCGCTGCCTTTAACAGGAACAGTAGTAAATAAGTATTATGACATAGGAATAAAAATTATTGGTGAAATACAATTTGGCTATATTTCGTTTGATCAGATGGATGAAGAAAATAATGTAAAGTTCCGTTTTTATTGCAAAGATTTAATAGATAAGTACGTTGAAAATGGCTTATTAGATGAGTTAGATAACGGTTTGTACAAACTCACCAGAGAAGGGATTTTTTGGGGAAACAATATTTGTTCCGATATAGCAGAAAGGTTTGCTGAATTTTTTATAAATGAAGTTAAAGAAAAGGGGTGTATAATGTGAAAATATTGCTGACCTATTCCAGTAGAACTGGAAATACGGAGAAAGTTGCTAAAGCTATTTATGAAGTTATGCCCGAAGGGACGACCTTCAAAAAAATGAAGACTGTTGATGAGCTTTTAGAACAACATGATTTTATAATCTTAGGATGTTGGATAGATAGAGGTACAGCAAATAAAGAAGCATTGGAGTTTATAAAGAAAGTTAAAAACAAAAAAGTGGCGTTTTTTTTCACATTAGGTGCATATCCTGATTCAAAACATGCAAAAGATTCCGCTGATAGGATTAGAAACTTGTTAAAAGAAAACAATAACGAAGTTTTGGGAGAATTTTATTGTCAGGGTAAAATAGATCCTAAATTAACTGAAAAGTTTAAATCGTTACCACTTGACCATCCGCATACTATGACCCCGGAAAGATTAAAAAGGCATGAAGAAGCTGCCAAGCACCCTGACGAGAAAGATTTAAGTAGAGCAAAGGAGACCTTTATCAATATTGTAAAAAAAATGCAGGAAATTAAGTAACTACTTTAGTAAAAAGTACTGGCAATATTGGAGTTTTTTATTTTTGTATAAAAAAAGTCATGTTATTACTTTAAAAATTAGTTATAATTTTTTCGTACCAATAAAAGGAGATGTGATGAAAATGAATGTAGAAATTATTAAGCTCATAGCTGATTCTTTGGATTATATAGAAGAGAATCTTTTGGAAGATATACATCTTTCGGATATTGCTGAAAACTATAATATTTCTGTCTCTCTTTATTGTAAATTATTTAAAAATTTACTTGGATTTACTGTGAAGGAATACATAATAAAAAGGCGCATGGCACTTTCGGCAAGAGATTTGATTTTCACAAAAGAAAGTATATTATTTATAGCATTAAAGTACGGATATTCAGGGTATGAGCAGTTTTCAAGAGCTTTTAAAAAAGTTTTTAAAGTTTCTCCCGGGAGATACAGGAGGGAAGGGGTGTACGTGAATATTTTTCCTAAAATTGTTTTGAAGGTAAGTGATTTAGATGGAGGTGATTATATGACTGAAATGGGTAATCAAAATGTGATTAAGAAATTGAAAAAGTTAGTTGAAGGGTATATCCTGGTGATAGATATTGATCGATTTGCAGAGGTGAATAAAAATTTTGGAAGAAAAGCCGGAGACTTTGTTTTGGTCGAAATAGCGAAAAGAATCAAGAAAACACTAGATAGTTTCTTGAACGATGTTGATGTAATACGTATGGGTGCAGATGAATTTGTTGTAATTTTAAAGGGAAAAGACGAAGAATTTGTAAAAAAGTTATCTCAAAAAATACTCGAAGAAACAAATGCATCGATTGAATTTGAGGAAAAATTGATAAACGTATCGGTATCTATAGGGATTTCTAAATTTTCAGCAAACCGTGAAGAGGAAGAGGAAATCATTGAAAAAGCAAGAAATGCGATGCTTGCTGCAAAAAAAGAAGGAAGAAGCAAATTTAAAATTAAGTAAGAACATAACCCTCTCTCATGTCATTCCGAACCCGAAAGGTGAGGAATCTTATAGTTGGCGAGAGTTAGTAAAATAAGTTCCTTCGTCGTTAGCGCTCCTCAGGATGACATCCCCCTCACATTCGTTCGGAATGACAAAAAATCATTCCGAGGAACGGGAAGGCGAGGAATTCCCCTCCTATGTCATTCCGAGGAGCGCATGCGACGAGGAATCTTATAATTAACCTGATGTTTTGTAAAAACATTAAATATTTAAATTTTGTATTCTTCACGTCCAAGTTTTTCCAGAGCACTGTTGTATACGTCTTTGAATTTACCTGGATTTTTTACAGTATCATAGACTGTCTCTTTTCCAAAACAATCGTGTATAATTCCCCAGATATCATTGCCAAAGCTGTACAACCTGAAATGCTTTAGCCTGGGAATTTCATCTTTACTTTGACCGTCCATATAAGGATTCATCCAGTACTCTGCTATGTGTTTTTCCAATTCTTCCCTTGATTTTATGACATTGTTCCTTATATCTTCGATAGTTTTTTTAAATTGTCTCATGGTATTATCAAAATCGTTGTTTAAATATTCCCAGGTAAAACTATCAAGTCCTACGTTTTTAGGTCCATCGTAAATACTTTTTGATAAGACCCCTTCCGCATTATTGCAATATTTAACTGCTAAACCTTCACCTGAAAAATACAGGTAAAATAGTTCTTCAAGTGAAATGGTGTTAATATCGATATTTTCGTATATCAAATTCATTCCAACATGATGAACTTCATGAGCAATTGACGCGCAAAAATCATCTATCGACATATTTTTTACCAGTTGAAGAAAATCAAAGTGCATGTTATTTTTATGAACATAACCAAAGCTTTGACCTATTCCTATAGTAAAAATGAAATTTAAATCAGGTAAATTAATATCATCTGGTAATCCTCTCAGAGCTATTTCTATTTGTTCTTTAAATAATTCTGGTGTTAATCTGGAAAGTTCGTTATTTTTTTCCACATAAAATTCCAGATTATCCAGCAAATCTTTATAGTATTTATGATGGATTTTCAAATCTTCGTTACAAATATCTTTCTCTGTTAAATCCATTAAGTTTAAAAAATATTCTATAAACTCATTTTTAGAAACTCTTCCTTCGTATCTTTCAAACTCAATTTCATAATCTTCATGACTCAACAACCCATTAAGTTCTTCACGTTCAAGTTTTCCATCTTTTAATTTTTGACATAATTCAAGCATTGGTTTAACAGTTGAATAGCGAATTTTAAAATCCATCTCAATATTCCTCCTTTTCAGAATATTATCATCTAATTATCCACAAATCATTTTCAAGTCCAAAAGATACTTTCAACATTTCCAAAGCATCTTTTATCCTGCTTGATTTAACAAACTTTCTAAAAAATTTTAAAACACTACCAAATTCTAACATAATAACACCTCCAGAATTTTGAACTGATTTCAAAATTATTTTATCATATACCAAATATTTTTGTCAATAGGCAAAAATATTTTTTGTTGCGTCGAATACTTTTTGTATTAAATGGAAAATTATTAAAAAACCGCGGCAATTGCCGCGGGAAATTTACAAATTTTCTGATAATATAACTGAGAAAATATCATTAAATATTATGCATTAACAGCCAATACTATTAAAATCCATGAAACCCATCCAAGCCAACCTGAATTTGCCTTTATCTTTTTTACTTCGTCCCTGTAAGTTTGTACATAAACATCAAGCAGATAACTTTGATCATTAGAAATCATCTCCTTGATTTCAAAAAGTCTATTCGCTGGAACTTCTGGTGTAGTTATATACTGATAAAGTGGCGCCAACGGTCCAAAAAGTACTCCTCCAAAAAACGGCATTATCTTATTAATATCTTCATTTGCATGTTTCTTAGCTAAACTTTGAATTTCTGCTGCTGATGTCACAGTATATGCTTGTGCAATGACAGCTAAAAGTAATATAAATAATACAATCCAAACTTTTTTCACGTTTTCACTCCTTCCTATTAAATTGAACTTCCATCTTTAATCATGTTTATTTAGCAGTTTTTCTTTTTTTCACCTCCTTTCAAACAAAAAATGAGTTAAAAATATTCCCCTTGAAACTTGCGAATTTCTTCTCGAATTTATAAAACGAAATAACATCACAAAGTCTGACATATTATTTTCTATTCTTTATCTATTCAGAAGTTTTTTAAATCCAAATATAAAAAATTGGAGTGCAGTAAGCACTCCTAAAACTAAAAAGAAAATAAAAGCTAATAAAGAAAAGCTTTTTTATTTTAAAGTGCTGGACTCACTGAAAATTAATTAGTATTTCATTGTATAAAACGAAAAAAATTTTAATTTTTGACATATTAAAGCCTTCATTTTTTTATCAACAATCTACAAAAACAAGATTCCTCGTCGCATACGCTCCTCGGAATGACATTTTGTGGATGCCAACCTTGCCAACACTCGCTAACTTCCGTTAACCCTCGCTATTTTTTTTGTCATCCCGAGGAATGCAATGACGAGGGATCTTATTTCTTATTGTCATTACGAACATATGTGAGGGTGATGTCATCCTGGGGAGCACAACGACAAAGGCTCTTTTTACTAACCTCTCTAATCTCGCCAACTCTTAGTAATGTATGGGTCTGTTTCAAAAATAGGAAGGAAAGGTATAGAAAAAAAGCAAGGGAGATGTTATAATCTCCCTTGCTATGAGAAGAAGAAACATAAAGAAGATATTCAAACTTATCCAAAAATTCTACAAAAATATTTTACCACAACTTCCCCAAAAATCTACCAATAGGGGGAGGCCTAGGAAATATTCAGATGTATTAATACTTTCATTAGCAGTTCTTAAAGAACTGTTGGGACTTTCATTCAGAGAGACATTAGAAATAGGTACAATGTACTTTAACAAAGTTCCATCACTCAGGGACTTTCATTACAGGGTTCTTCAATTAGAAGAGATTATAAAACATCTTATAAACTTCATACACAACACACTTCAGTGTGAGATAGAGAGTATTATAGTAGACGGTACAGGAATAGGGTTTAAGAAACATACTACCTTGAACTGGATGAGAGGTACATATGTACGACAGATAAAGAACCACGTTAGATGTGAAGTAGTGTTAACAAAAGGAAAATACAAACTTTTTCAGTATGTGGAAGTGGGAAAAGCTTATTCAAGTGAAATAAAACTTCTAAAAAAACTATTGAAAAAGATAGAACTCAAGGGAAAGAAATTCATGAGACTAGTCAAAAAAATTGTGTCTGGTTAGCGTACCTGAGATTGAAAAGTTGCAAAAGCTCGTACTCCACACCTTTGATTTTGGGTATAGAATTTTTCCAATTTTTTTCTTTTAATCTCTCCCGTATTAAAAACACATTCAATTCTAACACCTCCACCGATTGGAAGTATTCTCCTTTCCTGTGTCTTTCTTTTTCCAACATACTGTTGAAACTTTCCGCTGCGTTTGTTGTGTATATGTAACTTCTCACCTCATCGGGATATTTCAAAAACACCACATACTTTTCTGCATCATTCAACAGTTTTTTCATGAAGATCGGGTATTTTTCTTTGTAGCTTTCACACAGCTTTTTAAGCTGTTCAAGCCCTGTGTCGTAATCGGGTTGAACCTTTATTTGTTTCAGTTCTTTTTTAAACTGTTTGGCATCTTCTTTGTTCATATGCTTGTTCACGTTTCTTTTCAGATGTACCCAGCACAGCTGATGATCAGCTTCTGGATATGCAAGTTTCACCGCGTCATTCATACCTGGAAAGTTGTCACTCACCAACACCATTACCCTTTTCAATCCCCTGCTCACCAAATCATCAAACACACGCATCCAGTCGAATTTATTTTCAGGACCAAAGTGAACGTAAAATCCGTATATATCTTTTTTTCCTTCCATGTCTATTCCAAGTACAATATATACACTCGCATCTCTTACCCTTCCATCTTTCTTTACCTGACATCTGTATGCATCCACCACCAATGCAAATGCTGATGTTGGAAGTTGTCTCGTCTTGAAATCCTTTAACCTCTCCATAAGTTGTTCCCGAATCTTTGTCAGTTCTTCCTTTGTGTACGGAAGTTTTAGTGTTTCAAGTACATCCATGATTTGTGTGGGAGAATAACCATTCAAAACTAATGCCATGACAAATTGTGTGTATTCAGTTGTGTTCCGTTTCCAGCGTTCTGGAAGAATAGAAGACCTGAATTGCCCGCTTCTTGTTCGTGGAATGTTGAGACTGTACGATATCCCCGCAGAATTAACTGTCCGTGTGTAAAATCCGTTGCCTTTGTCTTGCACATGATTCTGAAGAAAGATATCCCTTTCACCCAGCATGAATGATTCAAGAAACGCTTCACAGAACTCTTTGAGCGCTATTTTTGTCTGTTCGTCACTATTTTTACAGTACTTTTCTATCATTTTGTTTATTGCATACTCCTTGGCTTTCTCGTACATCTCTTTATCAATTCCCATCCCTTTCACCCCCTAGACACATTTTTTATTATACTCCCAAATTCATAGCAGACAAGCTGTACGATGTTAAATGGTTGAGGGAGTATCTGAAAAAAAGAGGAATAAAAGAGGTAATAAAAATAAGAAAAAGAGCAATAGGCAGGAAAGAAGTAGATTATGAAGAATACAAAGAAAGGAACGAAATAGAAGGACTATTTGGAAACATAAAAACAAAGCTTGGGGGATATGTATACGCCTACAGAGAGGACATGGCAAGGATACAGGCACTAATAAAGTTTTTATTGTACAACCTGTATGTGGCATATATTTTTCTTTTTACACAGTTGTGGAATGATATTACAAATTTCATAGAAAATCATATAAAAATATACAAATTTTATATAATTCCATGTAAAATTAGATAAAATTAGATAAAATTACATAAATTCACATGAAATTCATAAAAAAATTGTATATTTCAAGTTCATTTTTCTTATTCTTATACGATTTTTGAAACAGGGCCAGTAATGTATTGACACTGTTCAATTTCCATGTTATTATTTTTACGATTTTTGATTTTTTCACACTTAAGGGGGCAAGAGTATGAGAAAGAATAAGAATTTTTTCAGGACAATTTAATAAAAAAATATTTGCGGCAACCAGATAAAAGGTAATAATCTGCCTTTTGATATATTGCTGTTTTTATCATTCTTGAGTTGAATGATCTTCTTTTGTATTAGATTTTCATGTAAAAAGCCCCGGGTTGCCGGGGCTTTTTTGTTGCAAATTTTCTGGGAAATGGAGGGATTTTAGATGAAAGAATTTTATAAATATTTTTATCTGTTTCATAAACTTCTTTCGCCTTCTCTTTTTATCAAGAAACTATTTATTGACATTGCATATTTTATCTCCAGATTTTTATCGCTTATGCTTCCCATTTTTCTTGGAAAGATAGTGGATAATTTTGGAAAAAGAGAAATTTTACCCAGCCTTTACGCTTACGTATTTGTTTATTCTGCTCTGTTTTTGTTTCAACAGATCAGTGGTATTAACAGAAGAACATTTTCAATAGTTGATGGGCCAAAGTATTTATTTGAAAAAGGAATATCAAATGTTTTGAAAAGAAAGGAAAATAATTTTGTTCCAGAAAAGGAAATGGACAAAATATTCAGTTTTTCTCATATTTTTGAATTTTTCTACGCGACTTTTTCTTTATACGTTTTAATTGTTCCTGTTATGATGGCATTTTCTATAGGAATGATTATGTTAAATGAATGGAAAGCAGGCATTGTGGCAATATTCAGTTTTATTTTTACATGGATGTCGAGTAATAAAAAAATGAAAGTAGAAGAAAAAGCAGCGTCTCAAATGAATGAAGCTGAATATAGTGTAGCAGAAACGTTATCGGATTTATATTCTGGATACGAAGATATCAGAGCATATGAGACCTTTAATTTAACATTTCGATGGGTGGAAAAGGTTTTAAACGGGTTAAAAAAGGCTTATTATCTGTTTGGAAAAGTTGAAGTTAAATTCGGACTTACCTATGAATTTGTATCAATTCTAACCATGCCCATTATAACATTCATACTGGGTTTTGAAGTTTTCTCTGGAAATCTTTCGGCTGGAAAGGCTATAATGCTCCTTGTTTATGCAGAAAGAGTACAGGACTATTCTGAAGTGTATATTCAAGATACAGACTATATCGCATGGGCAGTTGCCCGAGCAAAAGTTGCATACAAAGAATATTTAAAGGAGGATGAATAATATGTTTGAAAAAATCGAATTTATCAATTTATCTTTTGAATATGAAGGAAGAAAAATACTGGATAATTTTAATTTACAAATAAAACGTGGTGAAAAAATTGCAATTGTAGGTTCAAGTGGTGAGGGGAAAACAACTTTAATAAGACTCATGTTAAGGTTCATAAGTCCACATTCTGGAAAAATACTGGTAAATGAAAAACCTATATCAGAATTTGAGAATTGGTACAAAATGTTAGGAGTCTTAAGTCAAAAAGCGCATATTTTTAATAGAAGTTTGAGAGAAAATCTTCTTATTGCAAATCCCAGAGCATCTGACAAAGAAATGTATGAAGCACTTGAAAAGGCCGGACTAAAGAAATTTATGCAAACAAGGAACCTTGACACTATTCTCGGAAATGAAGGTGGATTCACATCAGGTGGGGAAAGAACAAGAATAGCACTTGCAAGACTGTTACTTAGAAAGCCGGAAATTGTTATTCTTGACGAACCTCTGGAAGGTGTGGATAAACTTGTTGAAAAAGAGGTTATTGAAAATATTAGAGATTTTGTAAAAGATAAGACTTTGATTTTAATTTCGCACAGATTTAGTATTCTTTCGTTAACGGAAGAGTTTGCAGTACTTGAAAATGGGAAAATTATTGAAAAAGGAAAATATCACGAACATTCAGAGGACAGCCTTTTGAAGCAATTTTTCAAAGCCGAACAGGAACTGACCGAAAAATTCAGAAAGGATGATGTCGTATGAAAGAATTGATAAAATGGATTCTAAAATTACCGAAAAAATTATTATACATGATCGGAATAATGAATTTATTCGGAATATTTTCAAGCTTGATTGTTTCATACACTGCAATAATAAATAAAGATGTTATAAATTACGCGATTTCAGGGAATAAAAATTTTTTCATAAGTAGTATGTTATTGGTAATTGCAGTTTTAACAAGTCATGTTTTATTCACCCTGGGAAAAGGGTTTGTTTCTTTTACCAAAGGGAATTATCTTAAATACTTTGGTGAATATTGCTATAAAAAAATAATGAATAAAGATTTTTCTGATTTTTCTAAAAAAACTCCTGCTTTTTATTCTGAGGTTTCTTTAAGAACCATTGAAGATATGCTTTATTTGATTTCAGATTATAACAATTCAGGAGGACTTGTTTTTGCATTTAGAATTACATTCTACATGCTAACTATATACACGCTTGATTATGTTTCCGGTATGTTTATGATCTTATTTTCCATTTTAATTTTGCTATCTCTCTGGATAGCTAACATTTACTATTATAAACATTCAAAAATAGTGAAAGATAAATTTTTAGAGGTTAGATCATATGTCGCGGATATGTTCAGAGGAAAAAAAGAGACGCAGTTATTCGAAGCATACGATTTTGAAATGAATCTCTATAGGAAAAATACTGACCCTGTGTGGAAATACAAAAGAAGACTCTTTTTTGTTGATTTCATACTTAGTTTTTCGATTCGGGATTTAATTTCAACAGTATTTTATCTTTTTATCGTATATCGTGGAATAATCATAGGAAATGCTGGTACTTTTTATGCTCTCTTAAATTTATTCGCATTGATACGTTATCAGTTATTTGCTGCTATTGGAATATGGGACAGTATACGTTCTGGAATAACTTCTGCAAGGCAACTTGAAGAAATAGTAGGATAACTTTGATCTGGTGTTTAAAAAAGCAAATGGGCAATCTGGCCATTTGCTTTCTACATTTTAAAATTTTGACATATTTGATACAATATAAAAAGAAAATTCACAAGAATAAGAACAATTTATAAAAACCTGTATGTTTGATGGAGGTATTTTCATGAATTATTTTTATTTAGATTTAAAAAGAGTAATGCCAAGTCAGCTTTATATCTCAAAAGAAAAATTGAAAAATGTATTAAAATACATAAAAAATGTAGGTATTAACAATATTGAGCCTATACCTATTAAAAAAATCGGTAACATTACTTTTTTTACAGATGGACACACAAGAGCGTATGCTCTCTGGAGATTAGGATTAAAAAAGATAAAAGTGACCTGGGAAACTGACGAACTTGATTGGGAACTTTATTTAATTTGTATAGATTGGTGTATAAATGAAAAGATAACCAATATTTCTCATTTAAGAGTTATTTCACACAATCGATACAAAAAAATGTGGTTGAAAAGATGCGAGCAACTTCAGAAACAACTATACTCTTCATGTGCAATTTTTAAAACTAATCTTAAAAAATGACTGAAAAAGGATACTTTTTTTAAAAGCATCAGCGGCAAAAGGAATGTCATCCTGAACGCATGTGAGAAGATGTCATCCTGAGGAGCGCCAGCGACGAAGGATCTTATTTTACTACTCTCGCTAACCCTCGCAAGATCTTTTGCGCTCCGCGCTCAGGACAGGCCTTGCCAACTCTTGCTAACCTCGCCGACAACTGTTTTTATTTTAGAAATTTTAATTTATAATATCCTAAAAAATATGGATTTACACTTATGGGTCTCCAGGATATATCTGAGAGCATTATATTTTCGTATGTCACGTATCTAACTTCTCCACCTGGACCTGTATGGTAAACAAAACCGTTACCTGTATAAATCATTACATGGTATGGATATTTGGGATCTTCGGGGTGAAAGAAAAAAATTAGATCACCTGGTTTTGCAAACTTTCTTTCTTTTGAAATAAATTCTACGTTATAATAAAACAGATTGTGTCCGTTTACATAGCTTACATATTCTTTACCATTGAAAAATATGTTAACCCCTGATGGAGTATCAGGATAATTGTATTTTTTTATATCTTCAAAAATAGGTCCTTTATATCCAGTTTGTTTTATCCACCTGGTCGTGTGTTTTTTCAACGCTTCTTTTATCGAATAAAAAACAAATCCTGAGCAATCTCTGGTTTTAAAAGTTGGGTGTATGTTATCAACATTATCAAGTGCTATTGCAACAAACCACATTCTAAATTTCCATGAATCTTCATTGTCTAATGTTAGAGTTAATTTGTTGTCAAAAGTTGTGTCATTTTTCCCAATAATACGAAATGAATAAAGGAAGCTCATAGTTAAAATCAGCAAACTTATTGAGAAAAATATCCACTTCTTTTTTTTCATAATACCCCATATACCAATAAATCAATCCCTCCTGATATTTTTCACTTAAGCCGTACAACACCCAATGCAAAAGTTCATGAAGTAATACTTTTTCAAAAATTTTCTTTTTAACAAGAATCTCTCTCGGTTGAAAAATTATCTGGAAATTCTCATATATGCCTCCAATATTATATGGCATATCTGTTAAATAATGAAATTCTGTAAGAGATTTTGTATAGTAAATAGTTACAGGTGTTGGTGGAAGCGTTAAACTTGCCTCCTGTAGAAAATTGTAGAGCTGCAGAGTAACTCCTATTGGTATGTACTCTTTTAACATATATTCTTCACTTTTTAATTGTGTAGGTGTTAAAATCACCAATAGAAATAGTATCTTCAAAATACATATTGTAAATAAACGTTGGCTTTTTCTTGAACTTTCCACTATACATTAACCTCCAATAATAGCTTATACTTCTTTTATTTCCATCGTAGCTTCTTATAAAAAATGAGATTTTATCTTTTTTATAATCAACGTAACTATACCAGAGTTTTTTATTATAATACCAGCTATATGAAAATTTACTGTTGTCTTCTGAGGTGTTTTCTACATAATATTTGATGACTTCGGCACAGGATGGCAAAAATTCTTCTATTATTAGATATTCATTTGACGTTCCTTCTAAAGTAATTTCAGTTTTTATAAAGTCACCTTTTTTAAGAGAGGGTTTTATTTTTTTATATGTTATTTTGTACGCACCTTTTTTAAAAGTTTCTTCATTTCCTGAAAATTTAAAAGGGCCTATGATTACAAGTGCGTTATTTTCAAAATAAACGGGTGTTCCTCTAGAAACTGTTTCTAATATAAATTCTGGGATTTCTGTAAAAGTAGAGGGTGTGGAAACGAGAGTCATCGTAAGTGGGATGTATTCGCTTGATAATGGCAAAAATGCATCCAGATAAGTATTTTTAAATTTTACCATATGTCTTTTATAATCTGTGCTTTTTATATTTAAATTATTGTTTGATTTATTATCTGGAGTTATTGTTTCAGTTTCAGTGATTTCCACGTATCCATTTCCCTTTACAATGATACTATTTTCTGTCTCAATTGTGGTTAATTCACTTTTTAAATTACCACTTTCAATTATTGCCAGAATAGAGAGCGCAGTATCTTTGGTAGAATACCAGAAAGGCCCCTTCTTTTTTCTTATAAGATAGGTGATTAATTTATCTCGTAGTTCAAGATTTTGTTTGTGCATTGTTAATGTCCTTATTGCAGCGCTTGTAAGATGTACACTGGAATAAAATCCTTCACCTTTTATGTAGGCGTAATCTTCCTTTTGAATAGCTAATTTTTTAATTTTTGAAGGAGATGTGTAAACAAAATCATAAACATCTTTTCCAGAAAATGCTATATTTTCTCCGTATAGTTTGAGGACAAAAGCAGAATATCCATTAATTTCGCTGTTTTTTAGAAATTGTATAGCAGCGTTAACAGCTTCTTTTGGATAAAAATATCCATTTTTCTTTGCATAATACAGACCTTCTAAAACATAGGCAGTCATAAAAACGTCGCTTTCGTCGTTGGGCCACCAGCCCCAACCTCCATCGTAATGCTGAAATTTTAAGAGCCTCTGGAGACCTTTCAATATAATATCATCAAGATTGTCAACTTCTATAAAACTTTTTGCAACCAGGGCAGGATAAAACGAACTCATGGTTTGCTCGGTGCATCCGTACGGATACTTTATCAACTCTTTAATAGACGGTTCTAAAAGGGCTCTAATATCATTTATGATCTTTATGTTTGAATTTTTCGGAAATCTTTTTTCTCCACTTACTTTAATTATTTTTCCAGTTTTCCTTACAATATTAATATTGTGTACGGGAATCGTTATTTTGATCCCATCGAAATAATTATTCATTTCTGCTTTTGCGATTATCTCTATATTATCCGTATTTTCCGCCTTTAAGGTGATAGGTATTCTTAAATCAGAATCAACGCTGAAACTTTTTTCTGAGAAATTTACATTTGCTCCACTTGCCTGGAGGGACACAAAAACGTTCCCTTTTTCACCTGTATAGTTTTTGATATAAATTGTTCCATCCACTTCATCTCCTACAATTAAAAACTCAGGTAAGAACAATTTTATTTCAAATGGCTTTGATACTACAAAAGTTTTTGTTGAGTATGATACGTATTCCTTTGAAATTTCAAAAACATTAATTCTCCATTTTGTTATGCTGTCTGGCGCTTTGAAGGAGAATTTGCTGGCAAAAAGGTTTGGATTCCAATAAGCAACTTGTGGGAAATAATCTCTTATTCTTTTTTCCTGAGTTTCTTTTGTAGTAGTAAAAACATGAGATTTTTTGTTTTTTTCAAATTGTGATAGTGCATCAAAATAGATATAGTTTCCTGAATTGTAAACATAAAATCCTGGATATCTATTATCTGGATACAAATATTCTATTAATGAACGGCTTCTGGCTAATTCGAACAGCCCTTCATCTACAACGCTTACAACTTTTAAATTTTTGCTGTTTTCCAGTTGTACACTGACCGTTTCTCCGGGAACGTAAATTTCTTTGTCTGTGGTGATTTTTTTAATTTTAACTCTGCTGTGTAATATACTTAATTTTTGGAGCTGTCTATTTTCAAGTCCAAGGAATTCAATAAAGTAATTTTTTGAAATCTCATTGTCTGGTATATAAATAGAATAGTCAGATGGTTTATTAACCAGAAATATTTGCTGAATTTTTGAACCACCTATACATAAAATTCCAGCGTCTTTTGCTGTAAAAGTAAGTTTTATATTATCACCAGGTTTTACTGTTTTTCTATCAACTTTGAATACTATGTCCTGTTTGTAACCTTTAAAGAAATTTTCAGTAACACTACCAAATTTGACAGTAACCATATAGATATCCTCTGGAATAGTTACTTCTCCAGTTCCATTTAATATGGTTACAAATTCTCTTTTATCTTTGAATGTTACCGTTGCTATTCCTTTTAAAGGATTCCCCTGCAAATTTGTTATATGTAATTTTAGTTTATTTCCCTCAAAATTTCCGGATATATTTATATCTTCTTGAAGTACTTTTACATAAGTATTTTTATCGTACTGTTTACCTGAATCGTCTGAAATCAGAACCTGTATCCTGTGATAACCTGGCTCATTTAGAAGTACTGTGTATTCTGCTATTCCTTTTTCATTGGTCCTTTCAAATGTTTTGTTTATCAGATAACCATCTTTATAGGTGTAAAATAAAACTTCTGCATTTTTAACAGGATCCCCATTTAGATATTTCGCTATTGTAATTATTTTCACAGTGTTTCCAGCAATTATTTGAGTTGCATCAGTTGAAATTTCAAGTTTATAAGTTGGCTTTACATAATCCTGAATAAGGAAGTAATACCATGAGATCGTTTTACCATTATTTACAACTCTTATATAGTAATTCCCTGTTACAATCTCTTTTGTGGTTTTATATTCCAGAGAAAATCCTCCATATTCATCCGATAAGAACTCTTTATTTAAAATAATATTTCTAAAAGGGTCTTCCAGTATAACCTGAGCTTTTGAGACATATGGTACGTATTTGTTCCCCTCTCTTTTGAACAAATTTACTCTAAACCTTATAGTATCTCCGGGTGCATATAAAGGTTTATCCATAATAACCAGAGCTTTAATTTTGGGATACTGATTCCATGAAGAATATTTACTTATTACCACAATGTTATTATCAACAAAAAATAACTTATCTTCGTAAGTATTCAACGAAAATCTGAACAAAGGACCATTTAGTTTCTTCTTTGAAGAACCGCTAAAATAAAAAATTTCGTTTAAAAATTTTCCTCTTTTTAAATCATATACACCAAAATATAAATTGTTTTCATCGGAAGCTATAAATCCCTTAAAATGCGTATAAAAGAACACTCTTGAATAATAATTTTCTTTTGTTTCAATTATTAGTTTATAGGCTCCAGGTTTATCTGGAAATATAAGTTTAAATTCCCCATCCCTAACTTTTTTCAGTGAAAAATCCTTTGTCAAAGTAAAGTTTGATTTATCATTATTAATTATTATGTTTCTATCAATTGAGGAATAATATATACGAACATTAAACTCTTCATCCGCATATATTGTGATATTATTAACAGGATATTCTATTATACTTTTTCGAGGAACATAAACATTAGAGAGTCCTAATATGCTTACAAACAAAAGTAATACAAAAATTATTTTCTTCATTTTATCACCCCCACCAAATTATACAACATTTTACTGGCATTTTTAGCTTTTTTCTTTCAATGTTATAGATATATTTTCCCTTTAATTTGCAAGAGCTTAGTAAAAAACAAGATTCCTCGCTTCACTCGGAATGACAAAAAACAGCGAGAGTTAGCGAGAGTTAGCAAGATTGGTAAAAAAACAAGATCCTTCGCTACGCTCAGGATGACAGAAAAGGTTGGCATTCCAGAGAGCATACGCGACGAGGAAAAGATCCTTCACCTTCCTGCTCTTCAGGAAGATATCTTCCTCATATGTGTTCAGAATGACAGAAGAATAAGATCTTTTGTTCCTTGTAATTTGGAGTGTTTTTTATTTAATCAATACCATGCTTATATCGTCTTTTTGATAAATATCGATATTGTTTTTCATTGCATATTTGTATATTTCAGTTAAATTTTGTGTTTGTTTAAATATTTCTGCAAGACCATTTGCAGTAAGCATTTGTTTCGTATTTGTTTTTAATTCAGTTATCCCATCTGAGTAGAATAGAATTTTTTTGTTTTTAAGATTTATTATGGTTGGCTTAATTTCCGAATCAATAAATCCCATTCCTATGGGGAATGTTCGGGCTACTTCGATAATTTTGGATTGTTTTCCATTAAATATTATTGGATCTGGGTGACCACAACTTATTACTTCTAACTTATTTTTATCAATTTTGCCTATTATAACAGTAAAATAATTCTGGTCACATATGCGTTCGGCTTTTTTTTCCATAATCATTGGCAGTTTACTAATTGAGATGTTACTGTTTTCAAGAATTGAATCTATCATAAGTTTTAACGATGTGGATAACAGTGCCGCAGCGAGCCCGTGGCCACTTATGTCTATGAGCATAATCCATGGTTTTTTATAGTATATCAGGTCTCCTCCCAGTACATTTGATGGATAATAAACAAAATCAATTACTTTGTCTTTTTCTGGTAAAAGTGCCTGCTGAATTTCAAATGCTTTTGATAATTCTCTATCTGCGATTGTGGCGTCTTCAAACATTTCAATTGCTCCAATAATTTCTCCTGAATCATTTTTTATGGGAATAGCATAAACACTTACTGGTATTCTTACACTATTTTTGGTTAAAGAGTATACAGCAAACGGAACCCTGAAATATTTTTTGTTTTTCATTGACATGCTAAGAGGGCATAAATCAGTATGACATACCACTATTCCATTTCTGTCGATATGTTGTAAAACGTTATCTGCACAGGATTTCCCTATTACTTCGTTTGAGTTATAACCTATGAGTTTTTCAGCTGCTTTGTTCCAGTATTTTATTACCCTATTTTTATCAACAACATATGCGGGGATATCTAAAGTGTCAAGTAAATTTATAACTTTATAATCGCCCAAAAATTTTTCAAGAAGATTCATGTTTTTCCTCCTCCCAATATTCAATATCAATTATAAACTTTTTTTAAAGTAGTTCAAAATTTATAATATTCGTGTGTGTGTAGAAGTAATGATTTTTGATATAATTATACATAAAGAGAATCATTGATGCATGGGGGTGTTTGATTTGAAAAGTTTTATTATGAATATATGGATTACAACCTGGAAGAAGCTTTATGGTGAGCAAATTGTTGATTCTTTGATTACAGAATTAGGTGTTGATACAGAGATTTTGCAAAATCCAATAAAAAATGTTGATGACAGTATGGTTGTAAAATTTTCAAGTGAACTTGCAAAAAGGTTGGGGAAAACTTATGAAAAAATTTGGGAAGAAACTGGATATCAGAATCTCTGGTCGTTTAAAAAATTCTATCCTGGTTATTTTAAAAAGAAAGGATTATTATCATTCATGAAAGATATGGATATGGTACACAAAGCTTTAACAAGAAGAATTAAAGGAGCCAATCCTCCAAGAATAATTTACACTTATATTGATGAAAAAACTGCAATAATACGATATGAATCTTCAAGAGATTTTAGAAGTTATTTTTTGGGACTTTTAAGAGCTGCGTCTGATTTTTTTGACGATCCTGCAAAAATTGAAGTATTGAATAGCGGAAAAGAGGGTGATAAAACATTTCTTGAAGTTAGAGTTTTAGCTACAAAACCGTTCGGTAAAAAGATCATTTTAAGAAAGTTCAAAGCGCTGTCGTTTGGGTTGATGAAAAGTTTTACTTCTAACTTTATTGTATTACTTCCTATAGTAGTATTTTTATCGTCAATAATATTTTCAAGATTTTTAAATAGTGTATTTTCAGCTATGGTTACATCAATAATAGTTCTTATTGCCATATTTTTTGGAACAACTGATTTGAAAAAGGGGTTTAAAGCACTTAAAGATTTAAACAAGCTTTATGAAGAAAAAGATTTCAGTGATATCATTATTGTCAAAGGCGAACGTGGTTTTGAAGAAGTTTTCGATAAAACTTTAAAAGCTCACGAGAATTTGAAAGAGTTTTTCACAGCGCTTCAGGGAGATACTGAAGAACTTTTAAATTTCTCAAATAAGACAGTCAGCTCTATCAATGCTGTGCAAGAGCAAATAGACACTATGAAAGAGTTATCAGGTCAGGTTGCAGATACTGCAATCCAGATCAGTAATGATGCAGAAAAAATTTCTGAAGCTGTTTCTTCAAACGTTGAAACGATCTCAAAAACAATTGAGGAGCAAAACAGCATAGTGAAAAATTTAAATGATGCAGTTGAGAATATTATACTTGCAGCAAAAAGTGTTGAGGATTCTTCAGATAATATAAGCACTGTAAGTGACAATTTTGAAGCGATAGCAGCACAAAGTAGCGAACTTAAAAATCAAGCAGATGAGATTAAGGGGATAGCCAATACGGTTATGAATATAGCTGAACAGACAAACTTACTGGCTTTAAATGCTGCAATTGAAGCTGCGAGAAGCGGTGAAGCAGGAAGAGGATTTGCCGTAGTTGCAGATGAGATAAGAAAGCTCGCGGAAGAAAGTAAAAGTTCTGCGAATAAAATTTCCGAGTTTTTAAATTCAATTTCTTTTGGTATAGAAGAGTTGAGCAATGGAGTCATGAGCGAATATGAAAATCTAAAAACACAGTCTATTAAGCTTTCTGAAAGCGCAAAGCAAAGTAAAAAATCGAGTAAAGTAATATCTGAGATTACTGTACAATTGAATTCTTTAATTGAATCATTAAATAATGAGGCAACTAAACTGGAAAATATCACTACCAGTATTCAAAATCTTTTGGCAATATCGGAAGAAAGTTCTGCAACAGCAGAAGAGATCAGCGCTTCTATTCAAAAGTTTTTAGGGGAATTGGATGTAGTGTTTGATAATGTGTCTCAAACAATAGGGCTTTTAAAATTAATTCAGGATAATCTAAAAGAGTTGAAGTTGTAATAAGTCATGCAAAGATAGATTTGTAATAAATTAATTGAGTGTATGAAAATGTGAACGATAAATTAATATCTTGACATAAGGGTATATTTTGTTAAAATAAGGGAAAATATAGGAGGGGTTGTATGATAACGGGTGATATAAAACTTAAAGTGAAAAGTCTAATTAATTTCAATGTTAATATGATGATAATGTGCGGCGAGTTTGATAACTGGCCGCAGTTGTTGCTATGTTATTAAAGTAAGCCATTTGTATAATGAGAAGCGGCCAGTGAGAATTATGGCCGCTTTTTTTTTTTAAGGGGGTGAGTGATTTGAAAATTGTAAAGTTTGGTGGTTCTGTGTTCAAAGATGAAAATTCTTTTAATTCAATTTTGAAATTGCTCGATGATAGTAAAACAGTGATTATTGTGTCAGCACCTTTTGGAATCACAGATAGACTTAAAGAAAATGCTATATCCAGTGAATTTTTATTGATGATGTACAGGCGTTTCAAGCAATTATTAGGTTTTGATTCAAGTGTTTTAAAACAGAGGGTATTTGAAATTGAGTGTGAAAAAAATTTTGAGAAAATTTTATCGCATGGGGAAAGGTGTAATTCACTTGCACTTAAATTGTTTCTTGAGAAAAAAGGATTTGATGTGGAGGAAATACTACCTGAAAATATAAATTTTTCACTGACAGAATACGGTGAATTTAATTTGGATCAAAAGATTAGCAAATTTTTTGAAGAAGAAAAAACGTATATTGTACCTGGTTTTTACGGAGTTTTTAATGGTCAGATAAAAACAATAGGAAGAGGGGGAAGTGATTACACAGCGACTGCTATTGCATATTTATTAGATTCTAAAGAAGTAATTCTTTATAAGGATGTGAGCTCAGTCTTCTCATGTGATCCAAAAATTGTTAAAAATTCTGTTCCGATAACAAAAATTTCTTATGAAGTAGCAGAGCTTTTATCGTATTTTGGAGCTAAGGTTATTAACTATAAAGCTATAAAACCAGCAAAATTAAAGGATATTAATGTCAAAATAAAAAGTGTAGATAGTGAATCTTTTACACTTATTTCAAAGGAAATGGACTTAAATGTTTTTTCCATAAGTTATTTAGAAAGTTTAATATTGATAAAAGGATATATAAAGGAAATTCCGGTAAATGCTAAATATATGGATGTATTTCATAGGAAAGCCTGGATTGTGGCAACTGAAGAACAGGCAAAAGAAATAGAACAATGTTTTTATAATCCAGTTTTGATTGGAAATCTTTCCCTTGTTTTTGTTACAGGAAACATTAATATCGAAAAAAAACTTTTAATACTGAATACTTTGTATTCTAATAAATGTGATTTTTTTGTTTTAAAAGATGATGAAAAATTCATAATTTTATTGGTGAAAAGAAAGAATGTTAAAGATGCTGTTAATATAATTCATAATATTTTATTTGCAAAGGAGGCGGTTGTATGAGAAGTTTTGAAGAAATAAATGAAAAAATATCTAAAGGTAAAGTTGTCGTTGTAACGGCAGAAGAGGCGGTAGAGCTCTCTAAAGAAAAAGGGGTAGATTATGTGTATAGAAATATAGATGTTGTTACTACAGGAACATTTGCCCCTATGTGTTCTTCCGGAGTGTTTTTTAATTTTGGTCACACGACGCCACCTATGAGAATGGAAGAAATAACGTTAGATGGAGTATTAACCTATGGTGGACTTGCAGCTGTTGATGGTTTTCTTGGTGTGACACAGGAATTTGAAAAAACAGGCGGAGCGTTTGTTATCGAAAAGCTGATATCGGGAGAGGATGTACTTCTGGAAGCATATGGGAAAGGAACAGATTGTTATCCTGGAAAGCATGTGAGGGGCTATATAAACAAGGACATAATTAACGAATTTTACTTTTTTAATCCAAGAAATGTTTACCAAAATTATGCGGCGGCTACAAATAGTTCAGGACGAATGCTGTATACTTACATGGGGAAATTATTGCCACATTTTGGAAATGTTACGTATGCAACTTCCGGAGAATTAAGTCCATTGTTAAAGGATCCACAGTTGGAAACCATTGGCATAGGAACCAAAATCTTTTTTGGAGGAACACATGGTTATGTAGTCTGGAATGGAACACAATTTGCACCATCCAATCAAAAAATACCTAAAAGCCCTTCCAGAACACTTGCGGTAATAGGTAATGCAAAGGAAATGTCTGTGGAATATATAAAAGCTGCTCGATTTAAAAAATATGGTGTTACTATGTTCATAGGAATAGGTATTCCAATTCCTATAATTGATGAGGAAATAGCATATTATGTAACACGTTCAAACGCAGAACTTGTTACAACTATAAAAGATTATGGAAAATGTGGAAAACCTGTTTTGAAAGAAGTAACTTTTAAAGAGTTAAGAAGCGGGAGGGTTGAATTATCTGGAAAATCGGTAAGGACTTCCTCAATTACAAGTTTAAAAATGTCACGAAAGATAGCTAAAATCTTGAAAGAGCAAATTGAAAACAAAGATTTTTACCTCACTAAGCCTGTTTCTCCCCTTCCCAAAACAGCAGATTACAAAAAATTGTCTGTGAAAAGTACTCCTTCTTCAAAAAAATTGCAAGAGAAAAGATGTATAGAATGTGGACTATGTTGCGGATACTGTGATTCAATCGTTATGAAAGACGATAGCATTGAATTTTACAATGGCAAATGCACAAATTGCGGCTTATGTGAAGATGTCTGTCCTGTTGGCATTAGACTTCCATGGGGGTTATTGAATTGAGGAGATATTATAGAAAATTTATGAATTCTCATTTATTTTCTTTCGTCGTAAAGTATAAAGAAAGTGACCTCTGGATAGGTCTGGATAAAACGATTCCAGGACTTCCGCTTATTGTTTATGAATACATAGTAAATCTCAGAAAACAGGTAGAAAGTTATCAAAATCAACAATTTTTTGAAAGTTTTACCCCAATTGATTTCGACGAAAAAGCCCCGGACATTGTAAAAGATATGATTCTGGCTTCAAAGAAAGCAAACGTTGGGCCTATGGCCGCTGTGGCAGGAGCTTTTGCAAAGTTTATTGGACAATTTATTTTGAAACAGGTTGCACTTGATAAATTGATAGTTGAAAACGGAGGAGATCTTTATATTTATTCTTTGGAAGAAACTACCATACATATATTTTCAGGTTCTATAAATTTATTTTTGATTTTACCTCCCGGAGAATTTGGTGTAGCAACATCTTCTGGGACCATTGGGCACTCAAAAAATTTCGGAAGGACTGATTCAACAACAATAGTTACTCGTGATCCCACACTGTCTGATGCTTATGCTACAGCAATATCTAACAAAATTAAAAATGTTTATGATGCCAAAATTGTATTAAAGGAGAAATATGAAGATATAGAAGATATAGTGGTAGTTGTTGATAAAACCGTAGTGTTGAACTGTTCGCATGAGATAAGGTGGTGAGATTTTGAAGATATCACAAATTGACAAATTTTTTGTGTCTATTGAAATAGTTCCTCCTTTAAGAGGACATAGTATTGACCAGATTTATAAAGTGTTGGATAAAATACTTCCTTTTGATCCAGCATTTATCAGTGTTACCAAACATCCACCAGAAATAGAATATTATGAGATAGATGGACATATTTTAAAGCTTCCGAAAACAAAAAGACCTGGAACAATAGGGTTAGTTGCAGCAATAAAAATGAAATACAACGTAAATGTTGTTCCGCATATTACATGTGCAGGGAATAGTAAGTTTGAGCTGGAAGAAACTTTAATTGATCTTGATTTTTTGGAAATTGACAATATTTTTGTAGTAAGAGGAGATAAATCAAAAAATGTAGTAAAAAAAGACTGGCAATATGATTATGCATATCAACTTGTCGAACAAATTTCTAATATGAATGCAGGAAAGTATCTTTATCAAAACGCTAAAAAAACAAATTTTTGTATAGGTGTTGCAGGATATCCTGAAAAGCATTTCGAATCTCCAAATATATTGGAAGATATAAAATGTTTAAAGAAAAAAATTGATTCTGGTGCAAAGTTTGTAATAACTCAAATGTTTTTTGATGAAAATAAATATATATCTTTTGTAAAAAAATTGAGAGAACAAAATATAAATGTTCCAGTAATACCGGGATTAAAACCAATTACAAAATTCAAAAGTGCTTTGAAACTACCGGGAAAATTTTACATAGACATTCCTGAAAAGCTATTAAAACAGTTAAGTGAGGCAAAAACGGAAAAAGAAGAATTTTTGGTTGGGGTTAAGTATATGTTGAGAATGATAGAAAATTTAGTAGATTTTGGAATACCAGGTATTCACTTTTTCACAATGAGTAAAACAGATGCCATTGTTGAAATATTAAGAAATATTCAGGGGTGTTAAAAGATGACTTACCTTCCAAATGATATAGAGTTTATGCCATCAAAAAAGATGATTTTTGCACGGCTTGGTGTCAGATATAAAAATGTGGATCAATATTTTAACAAAAAAGTGAATGATATATATGTTGAAGGTATGAAATATTCAAAACCTAAGGTTTGGTGGAAAATATTTGACAGAGTACCTGAATCAATTATGCCAGAAGAATTTTCTGGAGTAAAAAAGATAGTTGTTTTTGTTTCTACTCTTGGCAAACATATAGACGTAAGGATAGATAAATATATGAAAAACAATGAAATTCTTAATGGAACTATTTTAGATGCATGGGCTTCAGAAGCTTTAGAAGCTTTGAATGAGTCATTTGATATAAGGTTGAGACATATGTTTGGAGAAGGAACCAGAAGATTTTCTCCTGGTTATGGCAATGTAGATATAAGGGAGAATAAAACAGTTATTAGGCTTATGAAAATAGAAAGTATAAAAGTTTTTGAGAGTGGAGTAATGATTCCCAGGAAAACTACAACATGTATGATAGGGTGGTGGTGATTTTGACAAGAAAAGAATTTTTAGGGCTTTTGAATGAAAGAATACACTATCTTGATGGTGCATATGGTACGGAATTTTTTAGATCTGGTTTTAAGGGAGTTATAGAAATTTTAAATATTGAAAATAAAGAAATGGTTTACTCATTACAAAAAGCTTATGTAGAGGCAGGTGTTGATTTTTTGTTAACAAATACTTTTAGTGCAAACAGGTTAAAACTTGAAACATTAAAAGTGAATTATGATTTAAGGGATATAAATTATAACGCGGTGAAAATTGCAAAAATGGCTGCAGCAAATAAAAACGTTTACATACTTGGAGATATTTCGTCAACGGGACATTTTATAAAACCATTTGGGGAAATTTCTTTTAATGAAGCGTATGATGTTTTTAAAGAGCAATCAGAAATTTTATTAAATGCGGGAGTTGACGGTTTTATAATAGAAACTATCTCAGATTTGAAAGAATTAAAAGCTGCTATTCTGGCTATTAGAGATCTTGACGATGACATACCTATAATTGCCCACATGACGTTTAATAAAAATGGAGTTTCCGTTACGGGAACAAGCGTTGAGATTTTTGTCACTCTTTTAAATGATCTGGATGTTGATGTTATAGGTACAAATTGTACACTTGCTCCCGAAGAATTAGTACCTGTTTTTAAAAAGATTTCTGAGTATTCAAAGAAGCCTGTAAGCGTTGAACCAAATGCAGGAAAACCAAGACTTCAGAGAGATGGAAGTGTTATTTACAAAGTTTCCAGGGAAAGATTCGCAATTTGTATGGAAGATTTCATCGAAATGGGTTCAAATATTATTGGAGGTTGCTGTGGTACTTCCCCTGATCATATAAAGTTTATGATTGAATTTCTTGGAAAAGTAAAAAGTAAAAAACGAAATATTTTGCTGAAAGAGTTTGTCTCAAGCAGAACGAAAATAAAAAGTACTGAACCTTTTCTTATAATTGGCGAAAAGATTAACGCATCTGGAAAGAAAAATTTTCAACGTAAGATTAGAGAGAAAAATACGGAAAAAATAGTAGAACTCGCTATTACACAAGAACAGGAAGGTGCTCATGTTTTGGATGTAAATTTGGGGATAGAAAAACTTCTTGAAAGTTCCCATTTTACTACCGTTATAAATGAACTTGATAAAGTGAGTTCTTTACCGCTTTCTTTAGACATTCAACAGTATGAATTTATGGAGGAAGCTTTAAAAGAGTATGTTGGACGTCCTATAATAAACTCTTCTACGTGTAAGACAGAGCAACTTGATAAGGCTATTTATTTATTAAAACGGTACGGAGGAATTTTAATACTTTTAACTATGAAAGATAAAATTCCAAAAACTGCAAAAGAACGTGCTGAGATAGCGAAAAATGCTATAAAATATCTTGAAAAAAATGGCATAAATAAAGAAAGAGTTTTTGTCGATCCTCTTGTCCTTCCAATTGGTGCGAAAAAAGATCCGTATGTAACTATAGAAGCAATAAATATTTTATCCAGAAGTGGTATAAATACAAGTATAGGACTTTCTAATCTTAGTTTTGGTATGCCAAATAGAGAGGCGCTAAACTCAGCTTTCCTGGCGCTATGTATAAATGAAGGTTTAAGTGCTGCTATATTAAATACTTCTGAAAGAAGTACGATGAATGTTATATTTGGTAGTTTAATGTTAAAAGGTATTGAAATAACTGAGAAAAAGAAATTTTTTGAAAATCCAATAGTTAATATGATATTGAAAAAAAAGGAAACAGATTTAAAAAGAGAAATAGAAAAGTTACTCGAAGACTATTCTCCATTGCAAATAAGTCAGGATATACTTTCAAAAGCTATGGAATATGTGGGAGAACTTTATTCTAAAGGAGAAATACACTTGCCCGAGTTAATTCTTGCCGCAGAGACTGTTAGTCCTATATTTGAATTTTTAAATAGCTTAATTGAAGAAAAAGACAATAAGCAAATAACAACAATATTATTGGCAACAGTTGAAGGAGATGTACACGATATAGGAAAAAAAATTGTGGGGACAGTATTGAAAAGTGCAGGGTTCAACATTATAGATTTAGGAAAGGATGTGCCTGCTAATGTTATATTAAGCGCAATAAAAAAGTATAATCCAGATATCTTAGGACTTTCTGCGATGATGACAACTACGATAGGAAAAATAAAAGAAGTTAAAGACCTACTTAAAAATGAAAATATAAAAATACCTATAATAGCTGGAGGAGCATCGATGAATGGTGAAATAGCCAAAAAATTTGGAGTATTCTATGCTAAAAATGCTTCGGATGCTTTAAAATTAGTAAAGAAACTGTTAAAAGATATAGAAAAAGTTATAGGATAAGCGAATAATGTTTCCGATTTTACAGGGAAACCCATAAAAAGAACAATTTGAATTGGAGAAATTCTCTCTCCCATTTGAATGTTATGTAATATTCAGTTGTTACTGTTTAGATAGATCATCACCTCTTTTTCAATTGTACTGAAACTTAATTGTGCTATCTCTTTTATACTGTATTTTTGTTCTAATTTTTTTATAAATTCAGCTCCTAAGTAATAACCAACATCACTGATTCCTAAAATTTTATGCCAATCTCCGAAAAACTTTTTTACGCCTTCTTTTTCCAGCGCTTGTCTATACAATTTCTTTAGAGCATTTTTCTTTTTTCTACATTTTTCAAGCCATTCTTTGCCTCGTGGATCAGTATCCTTTTCAATTAATTTATTTTGATAAAATTGAGCGAAACCTTCTTCGTATAATCTCCATATTCCTATATTGTATTCATTTTTTTCCATTGCTTCTGGTAAATCATCTTCACCTCTTAACTCGAAATGTATAACATGACAAAGTTCATGTGCTACAAGTGGTTCGAGTTTCTCTTTAGTATGCCACTCAAGTTCAGCAATCTTATCAATTCCAAGAAGAATAGCTCTTTTTCCGTTATATTTATCTACCCACCCAGCACTGTTGCAAAGTCCGCAGTATAGCACCATGTACAATTCTAAATTTAAATCAAATGTGTGTGAAACTCTTTTGCTTATATTGTTAATAACCTGTATTAAGTTATAATACGCCTGAACCATTTTTTTAAAATTTTTTTTGGTATTATTAAAAACCCTATTTTTTGCTATTTCTCGCCAATTGTAACCGTATAGTTCATAGTCTTTTTTTATTTTGTTTTCAAGTTCTGGATATTTGCATATGTATGCTTTATTCCACAAATCAATTTTTTCATCTACAGACAAATCTAACTTATTCTGAAAAACCTCTTTGAATTCTTTGAATGTGTCGATAATTTTTATCATTTAGTTACCCTCCAGGTCATTTATTTATCAAAAAGTTGCTTTCAAAATAATTTTACCATTTTTAATTGGTTTTATTTTGAAAAAATGTTGATGCAATATAAGAATTATTATATTGCATCAAGAAATTTTCATTAAAAAATGTCAAACAAATGCTGCAAAAGTGCGGATTTTATAATGTTTTCAGCAAATTCGCGTTTAAATCCTTGTTAAAGCCACGAATGATTGTTCTGTATGTAATTGTATATTTGGGTATTCAAAAAGGTGTTTATAGAGGAATATAAACGGTATTTCGTATTACGAATTATTAAATGAAAATGCTTTATGCAAAAACTTGTTAAAATCGAAGTTATTGGAAACGGTTCCGGTATTATTTTAATATTTTTTGTTGCAGTTGTAATAATGAAAAATGTTTACTCATTCTTGTAAACGCTTTCATATAAATCCATGGTGTGAAATATCTGGTATGTTAATCTTGAAAGTTCTAATGAGATGTCTATGTCAACTTTCATGTTTTCCAGCGTGGAGATAATTTCTTTTCGTTCAATTTCTGTATAATCTCTTGGTAAATAATACCCTAATGTAACATGTGGAATAAATAATCTTTCAAGTTTTATTAATTTATCAAAGACGTTTCTTATATTAAACAGTATTTCTACTGTGGCATCAACTGGAGCAAACATGATACCAATAGCAGAACCTCCATTATATAGTCCAATTGAACTCATTTTTATAATCTTGCGTTTTGGTAGAGTTTTAAATATTTCAGGAATAATTTTTTTATTGTATTCCATGCAGTTTTTTATGTTATTTGTTGTGCTGGTGTTGCACAAATCATGCAATGTCAAATGGAAATATTTTTTGCTTAGCGGTTTTGCCAGAAGATCTGGAATTTCTGAATAGAGTTTTTTCTGAATTGTATATACTTTTTCGATATCTTCTTTGTTTAGGGAAAATACTATTGTATCTCCTTTAAATTCTTTGTAATTTCCGTTTTTATCTACTTTTTCGAAAAGTTCTTTTTTTGGATTCCATTGCTTTTTAAGTGCTTCCAGACTTTTTTTTCGATATTCTTTCAGGTTATTTATATATCTTGATAAATTCATTATACCGCCTCCTGTAAAGTTTTTTTCTGTTCATAGAAAATAATACCATATAATTCGAAATATTTTAAATTAATCTAATTTTGTAAACGCTTACACTATATGATAATATTACCACGGATGGGAAATTTTGGAATATTTCTTAGCGCATTCCAAAGAGGAGGTGGGGTCATGCGTAAAGTATTTATTGTGTTGTTAGTGTTAATGGTTGTTTTTGCGTTCAGTGTTGAGACTCTGGTTGTCACTTCAAGGCTCTGGACACCACCAACAGAGAAAGAGTTTATTATTAACGAGATTATCAAACCTTTCGAAGAGATGTACAACGTTAAAGTAGTATTCCAGACAATGGATGACGAGTCGATTTTGAAGCAAGTAGCTGTTCAGGAACAAACTGGAAAGATCACCACCGATGTTGTTATAGTGTATGCTTCGAAAATGCCAGAATGGGTTGAAAAAGGCTATGTTGTTGACTTAACTCCTTATGTTTCCAAATGGACGGATAGGACTTTCTCAAAGGGTTTCGACACAATGACAGTGTTTGATGGAAAGAGGTATTTCTTGCCAGTAGGTGCCGATGTTTATTTGACATTGATTAATAAGAAGGCGTTACAGTATAAGCCAGAGGACGTAGATATAGAAAATCTTACATGGGAGCAACTTGCTGAATGGGCAAATCTTGTTGCACAAGGTGAAGGTGAAGGGAAATTTGCAGTAACCGGTGTTCCAATGAAATCTCTTATTTACCAAATTGGTGCTATAACATTGTCATACGGTGGAGACTGGCCAAATCTTGATAATCCTGGAGCAGTTGCAGCCTGGTATCTTGTATACAAAATGAAAGATGCATTTGCACCTGCAGTTAAGACATACGATGACACAAGGCCACCAATGAAGAGGGAAGAGACATGGATGACGGTTGCACACTCTGCGCGTGTTGGAGAAGTTTACAAGAGTAATCCAACACAGTTCATTATAGCACCAGCTCCAAAAGGACCTGCTGGAAGAGGTTCAGTTGCTGGAACAAGTGGACTTGCTATTGTTAAAGGTACAAAACACTTTGACCTTGCACTCAAGTTCCTGGAATATATGACAAGACCAGATATAATTTTGAAATCACACAAAGGTACAGGTGGATTTATTCCTCCAGTCGATGAAGCAATTAATTATCTTGGTGATGATATAGAAGACCAGGTTGTGAAAAATGCTATAAAGGTTTTGAAAGAGGGAGTTTTATCCTATATTGCACCTACATGGAAAGACTGGGGTCAGGTAAAACTGGTTTACGATGAAATATTCAAGAAAATGATTCTTGAAGATAAGAGATTTGAGCCAGATCTTCTTGAGTTCTACCAGATAAAGATAAACAGTCTTAAAAAATAGACTTTAAGGGGGCCCAGCCCCCTTTAATTAAAAGAAAAGAGCAATTAAATGGTTAAGGTGGTGACTTCTCTTGAATAAAGTAGAAAGTAGAAAATGGATACCGTATATTCTGATTGCTCCAACAATTATTTACTATATAGTTTTCTGGCTAAGACCTGTCATTTCTGCTGTTGTTTATAGCTTTTTTGATGACAATAATATATTTACTTTGAATAATTACCTGACAATATTTAGAGATCCTAATTTTAAGAAAGCTGTTATAAATACAGCAATTTTTGTTGTTATTTCAGTTACTCTTGAATTTTTAGTTGCTCTTGGACTTGCGCTAATTATAAACAAAAAATTCAGAGGTGCTCAATTGTTATTATCAATTGCATTGATTCCTATGGCGCTTCCAGCTGTTGCTGTTGGTGCCATGTGGTCAAGTGGTTTTGCAACATATGGCTGGGTGAATAGTCTTCTCCATCATTTAGGCCTTATTTCCGCAGATGGTAAAATAGTTTTTCTTGCAGGAAGTGATTTTCAATCCCTTATGTTGATCATTCTTATAGACGCGTGGCAGGTCATTCCATTTATGATGGTGATACTTCTTGCAGGACTTCAGGGACTTTCTAAGGAGGCCATTGAAGCTGGATATATATTTGGAGGAACAAAATTTACGGTCCTAAGGAAAATAACTTTACCCATGCTTAAACCGAGTATTCAAACGGCACTTATACTTAGGATTATTTCTGCTATTCAGGTATGGTTAATCATAGTTATGATTTTTGGCTATAGAAGAATACCGGTGCTTCTTGAAGAAGTGGTGTTTTATGAAGAGCAGTTATTGGGTTTCTATCGAGTTGCATTGGCTTATTCCGTTATAGTTTCAATAATTGTTTCTATAGTTTCGGTGATTTATTTAAAAGTTTCCGGTGCGTTTGAGAAGGGGGAACAATAATGAAGGTTGCAAAAATAATACGACAGACACTTTTTTATATAATAGTGGCAGGGATTGTATTGGTTATACTTACGCCTATTTATTTTCTTGTAACCATTTCTCTAATGTCCGACCAGGAAGCTTATGATTGGCCAACTCAAATGATACCAAGTTTTTTCAATAAATTTAAATTGGAAATAGTAGATAATGAATTTTTAATAAGTGTGTATAGTCCTGCAAAAAAAACTTATGTAACTATAAAGCAGTCTTCAAATTTTGAAGATCTTCAAAAATTTGTGCGTAATAAAACTAATTCTACGATAAAAAAAGAACTTTTTGAGACTCAGGTAAAAAAGCTGGAGAAAATAATTCAGGAAAATAAAGATAGAATTGATCTTTTAAGAAAAGAGAGGGATAAACTCAAAAGACAGATTAACAGACTAACCGTCGAAACTGTTCGACTTAAAAGCCAGTTAGAAATGGCGGAAAAAGCCAATATGCAGGAATTTATAGATATGATAAAAAAACAAATAGAAGATAATGAACAAGAGAAGGCTGAACTTGTGAAGAATCTGGAAAATGTTACAGCAGAATTGGATAAAATTGGTGCTGTTCATTTTAGTGTTGCTAAGAATATTTTTGACAATTACATAAATTTCTTTAGAGTTACAAGCGATGCTTTGCCTGCTCTTTTGAGAAGTGTACAGGTTGCGGTTCTTACAGTGATTATTTCCCTTAGTATAGGCGGAATGGCCGGCTATGCATTTGCAAGGTATTCTTTCAAAGGGAAAAATTTATTAAAATTAAGTGTTCTTTTTGTCAGGATGTTTCCCGGTATCTCGATAGCAATGCCTATGGTTATAATACTTATAAATATGGGCTTTTACGATAAACCAATAGGATTGTCTTTAGTTTATTCAGTTGGTCAAATAGGTATGACTGTGTGGATAACTGCCAGTATTTTCATGGGAATTCCCGTAGAATTAGAAGAAGCTGCGATGATATTTGGGACAACACGCAGAGGTGCATTTTTCAAAGTGACATTGCCACTTGCCTTACCAGGTCTTGCTGCAAGTGCTATGTACGCTTTTATTGGGAGCTGGTCTGAAACAGCACAAGCAATAGTCTTAACACAGTTTAATCCTACGTTTCCAGTAGTAGTTTATCAGACACTTGTTGGAGCAAAGGGACTGATTAACTTAACTGCCGCTGGTGGCGTATCTCTGGCTTTACCTGCTGTTGTATTTACTATGATAATAAGGAAATATATCCTTCAAATGTGGGGCGGAGTACGTGTTTAATAAAAATTATAAGATAAAAGGAGCGGTGAAATATGGCGACACTTGAACTTATAAATCTTTCAAAAAGATATGGTAAAAAAGTGTGGGGCGCAAAAGATGTTAATTTAATAGTCAATGATGGAGAGTTTATAGTCCTCTTAGGGCCTTCAGGTTGTGGTAAAACAACCACGCTTAGAATGATAGCAGGTTTGGAAGAAGTAACGGAAGGAAAAATCCTGATAGATAAACAGGATGTAACTTATTTAGAGCCGAGAAAAAGAGAAGTTAGTATGGTATTTCAAAGTTATGCTGTCTGGCCTCACATGACAGTTTATGAAAATATAGCTTTTCCATTAAAACTCAGAAAATTACCTGACAATGAGATTAACAAAGTGGTTCATGAAGTTTCACAGATGGTAAAAATAGAAGAATACTTAAATAGATACCCATCTCAACTTTCAGGAGGTCAAAGACAGAGAGTCGCTCTTGCAAGAGCTCTTGCAGTAAAACCAAAGATTTTTCTTATGGATGAACCTTTGTCTAATCTTGACGCAAAACTAAGAGTGAAGATGAGAACAGAGTTAAAAGCTATTCATCATAAAACGGGGGCTACCACAATATTTGTCACACACGATCAGTCTGAGGCTATGTCTATGGCAGATAGAATTGTTGTTATGAAAGATGGACATATTGAACAGGTTGGAACACCAGATGATGTATATTTTAACAGTGCAAATGTTTTTGTTGCTGGATTTATTGGAACACCACCAACAAACTTTTTTGAAATGGAAATTGTGCGTGAAAAGGGACGTTTGTACCTGAAAAATCAGTTTATCTCCATACTACTTACCGAGGAATTGACACAAATTCTTGAAAAGTACAATAAATCACATTTAATTGTTGGAATACGCCCAGAAAATTTAAAGATAACTGATGATAAAAGCCAGGCAATATTCTCAGAAAAAATTCTTGTTGTTGAGCCGCAGGGCTCGCATCAAATTATAGCTGTTGAACTTGGAGAACAAATAGTAAAGATAGTTTCTCCTGCATTTCCAAAATACAACGCTGATGAATTAGTAAACGTGACTCTTGATTACGAACGTATAATGTTGTTTGATATTGACACTAAAAAAAGATTGGAGATGATTTCATGAATGTTGCTCTTGTTCACTACCGAGCCGGGCTAATGGATGGTGTTTCTCTTGAAATGGAAAAGTGGAAAAGGGTATTGACCAGAATTGGCCACAATGTTGATATAATCGCTGGAAATGGTGAAAAAGGTGTAGATGTGCAGGTTTCATCTATAGGTTTTGAAAATCCAAAATATAGAATTATCAACAAAAACGCATTTGAAAAACTTGAGGATTACACAGAAAAAGAATTAATCGCTGAAATATTTCAGGAAAGTGAGAAGATATACAACGATATAGTGGCAATTTTAGATAAATATGATGTAATAATTCCAAACAATATCTGGTCTATTGGAGCGTTTCTACCATCTGCTGTAGCGTTTACTAAATATGCCAGAAATAATCCAGATAAAATTTTTATAGGTCACCATCATGACTTCTGGTGGGAAAGAAAATACTTTTTAAATGCCACAACTTCTAAAATCACAGAACTTCTTGTAAAATATTGCCCACCGATAGGAGATAATATAAAACATCTTGTTATAAATACCTTTGCAAAGCACGCGCTTTATTCAAGGAAAGGGGTTGATTCTGTAGTTGTTCCTAACGTTATGGATTTCAAGGCGCCAGCTTTTACTAAAAAAGAAATAAACTTGAAAATCAGAGAAACTTATAATGTTTCAACAGGAGCTATTGTATTATTGCAGGCAACAAGAATTACCGAAAGAAAGGCAATAGAGTTGGCTATAGATCTTATATCAAACATGCAAAAGAAAGCAAAAAATTATATTGGAAAGACACTTTACAATGGAGAAAAATTCACAGGTGAAATAGTGCTCGCTTTTTCTGGCATGTGCGAGGATGATGTATATAAATACAAACTTTTAGATAAAGCGTTTGAATACGGTGTTAGAACAATAAATTTATACCCCAATGTGGAAAATAAAGTGTGGTCTTTCTGGGATCTCTATAGTATTGCAGATGCAATAACATATCCCTCCATTCTTGAAGGATGGGGAAATCAACTTTTGGAAGCAATTGTTGCAAAAAAGCCCATAGTACTTTTTGAATATGAAGTTTTTGAAAAGGATATAAAACCGTCTGGTCTGGAATATGTAAGCCTTGGAAACAAATACGAATTATTGGAAAATATTGTAAAAGTAGAGGAAGATATAATAGAAAAAGCTTCTCTAAAGCTGTTTGAGATATTGTTTAATAAGGAGTTATATGAATATACAGTTAACAAAAACTTTGAAATTGGAAAAAATTATTACAGCCTTGAAAGTCTGGAAAAAATCATCAAAGATATTCTTTAAGCAAATAGAAGTATTAGAAGGTAAAAAGGGGGACTTCCCCCTTTTTACTTTTTTCAAGATGAGAGTTCAAAATATCTTTCAATTGTAAAAGTCAAGATAAAAATGCATAAAAAAGGGAAAATAATAATGGACAAAAAAAGTATTATTGCTTAGAAGAATTAGAGAAAAATTCGAGTTTTTCCTTTAATCTATATGATTCACCTTTAATTGAAATTACGTGGGAATGATGCAGTAGTCTATCCAGGATTGCTTGAGCCAGGACAGGGGATCCAAATATTTCACTCCACTCTGAAAACGGTGTATTGGTTGTTATTATCGTTGAATGTTTTTCATATCTTTTTGAGATTAACTGGAAGAATATATTTGCACCATCTTTATCTATTGGTAAATATCCTATTTCATCTATTATTAATACTTTGTATTTTGCAAAATGTTTTAGTCTTACTTCTAATCTATTTTCTTTTAAAGCCTTTTTCAATTGAGCTATTAATTCTTGAAAATGTATAAAATATGTTGAGTATCTATGTTTTGCACATTCAATTCCCAATGAAACAGCAAGATGCGTTTTACCAACTCCTGGAGTACCTACAAATAATATATTTTCATTATTTTCCACAAATCTTAAGCTTTTTAAATCTAAGATTTGTTGTTTATTTATTCCAGGTTGAAAATCAAAGTCAAAATCTTCTATTCCTTTCAAAAAAGGAAAATTAGCAACTTTTACCATTGAAGCAATAGCTCTTTTTCTCTTTGCTTTTAACTCTAATTCACTTAATTCATATAATGCTTCTACTATGCTTTTTTCTTCATTATTTATAAGGGTTATATATTTATCCAGATTATTTTTCATATTTACCAGATTCAATTCTTCCAGATTGTTTTGTAATTTTATATAAACATTCATACATTTCCCTCCTGCAAGAATTTATCCAGATTTTTTAAATTATTCTCACATACTTCTTTTAATTCTTCGCCGCTTTTTATATGCTTTCTCATTAATGCCATATAATGGTTATTAAGATAATTAATTTTTTTACCTGTTATTTCGTGTACTGCTATTAACTCTGTGATATAATACACATAGATGTAGTTCTCATTGATTTTTAAATTAACTATTTTTCCTATGTATTCTGGTGGAACGGAGTATTTATTCCCTTTGTAGTATATCAATGAATCTTTTTGGACTTTAACTTTGACAGAATAATCTACATATGATTCAATGATATGTCTTTTTGGTAGTGGGAATAAATACTCCTTTTCTTTTTGAAACAACAACAGTGGTGGAACATTAGTTGCTTGATTTATTCGTGTGTTGACTTTTTTATTTATCCTTCTGATTATATCCTTTAATTCTTCCTCACTTTCAAAAGCGTAATTATATGCTAATAACCAATTTAAAAATTTATTTGCTGATTCTACTTTCCCTTTGGTATATGAGTGCTTTGGCTTACATAATTTAATTTTAAACCCAAAATCTTTCGCAAAAGCTTTCATCTTGTTGTTTATTTTTCTACCGTTTTCGGTAATATCTACAACAGATTTCATATTGTCGAATAGTATTTCTTGAGGAACACCACCTGTAGCTTTAAATGCGTTGATTAAACATTCAAAAATATCTTGTTGTGTTTTGCTTTGTCTGTATTCAAAGTAACAGTATCTTGAATATCCCAATTTGTAATTAAATACATTTACTACAAATTCTTCACCACTTTTTGAATGTAATCTCATATTTTCTTTCCAATCCACTTGAGCTTGAATACCAGGTAAAGTTTCAAACCTCGGATGTCCTTTAGAATTCTTCTCAGCTCTCAACCCCTTCCTTTTTACATATTTCCTAAAGTTCGAATATGTTCCAATTACATCTCCTTCTTCATCTCTCAATCTTTCATATGCCGCTCTAATTGTAATTCCTTTAATTGACATTAACATCGCTATTTTTTCAAAATATTTATCCAGCTTACTGGGTTTGTTTCTAGTTTTAGGCTTTCCCTGATAACCTTCCCAATACTTCTTTACAGTTCTTCTATCTATCCCATATATCCTTGCTAGTTCAGAAAAGTTAGGTTTCAAATTCATCCCCCTTAACATTTGCAAATGTTGTTTGATTTTCTCCATCTTTGGTATCCCTCCTCCCAAAGGAAGGATACCATTTATGTACATTTTTGTGCATTTTTATTTTCCTCTTTTTGTCCATTTGTATTTTACCATTTACATTCAATAAAATTTTTTATTTCCAGTATACCAAAGTTTCTTGAAAATCTTTTTAGTTCAACTCCCTGATCAATGAAAATTAAAGTTGGTACAGTGAACACCAACATCTGGCCTGCTATTTCTGGATTTGTTACAACATCAATAATTTCAAAGTTAATGTTATATTCTTTTGCAATAATTTCTATTTTTGGAAGAACGGCTCTACATACAGAGCAATTATCGTTTTTAAAATACATTATCTTCATTACTATACCTCCATAGGATCTGAATATTTGTAATCTGGATATATCAAGTCCATTTTAACAGTTTGAAGGTGATTATTGGTTGAAAAATTGTAAAAATTTCTCTTTTATTTTCCAGAAATTTTATTATATGTCTTATAAATGTTACACCAGTAATATTCTAATTGCATTGAAAATGTTATTATATAATATATAAAAGGAAAATATTACAACTAAAGTAGGAGATGGTGAGATGCAGCTTGAAAGTGTATTCACACTGTTAATTGTTGTAATAGCGTACGGTTTTATAATTTTTGGTAGAAAGAACAAAGCAGCAATTACTTTTGGTTTAGCCCTGGTAATTGCTGCTTTTAAATTTGTTAAAGGTATAGAATTTGAAAATATAAGTCGTATTGTGGATTTTGACACTTTGAGTTTGCTTACTGGAATGATGATAATTGTAGCCTTCTTAAGCAAATCTGGTTTTTTTGAATTTTTTTCTGTAAAAGTGGTTAAAATAGGTGGAAAGAGATTTTATCTCACCCTCAGTTTTTTAATGGTAATAGTTGCGTTAACATCTGCTTTCCTTGATAATGTGGTAACTATTCTTGTTATGACTCCAATGATATTCTTTATAGCAGATGTTCTTCAACTTAATCCAATACCACTTATGATGCTAACTCTGGCTATGGATAATATAGGTGGTGCCGGGACATTAATTGGGAGTCCATTAAACCTTGTTATTGGTTCTATAAGTGGTTATTCTTTTAATGATTTTATTATCAGAATGGGACCAGTCGCTATTCTTGCATTTATTGGTGTTCTTATATATTATAGAAGACGTATAAAACTTGATAAAGAACTTTTAGAGCGTATCGAAAAGTTAAAAGAAATGGATGAAAAAGCTGCTGTTACCAATTGGACTATGATGTATACATCTCTTGGAGTTTTTTTGGTTACTATCCTGCTGTTTATGTTGCACAACGTTTTAAATGTAGAATTAGGTATTATAGCTTTGCTTGGTGGAACATTTTTAATAGTTATTTTTAGTGATGGTTATGAAAGTGTGGCTGAGCATATTGACTGGGACATGTTATTTTTCTTTGCCGGGTTGTATATAATGTCTTATGCATTAGAAGAGATAGGTGTAACTCAGACAATTGCTAATGCTCTTTTACCTTTAAAATCTGCTCCTATCTTAAGCATGTTGGTAATTTATGGATTAGCGATTTTAACTGCTCCGATTTTGAACAATGTTCCAGCTGCGCTTATTATCGCTCCTGTAATAAAAATACTGGTAGCCAATGGTTTTTCACAAAGTCTCTGGTGGACTTTTGCAATAGGTGCTAATTTTGCGACCAATTTAACACCGCTTGGCGCTGTTCAAAATATAGTGGCTGTTAGTATGCTTGAAAAACAAATACACCGAAAGTTTGGATTTGTTGAGTTTGTAAAATTAATGTTTATGCCTGTGTTAGTTTCTCTTGCCATTGGTTTTGTATATAATCTGTTTGTATAACTTAAGTAAATCTAAATAAGCCCCTGATAAACAGGGGCTTATTTGTAAATGATGATTATTGTTATTTTGAAATTGATTTAAGTGAATTTTTGTAAATTTCTGTAATAGCTTCTTTTGTTGCCTTAACTGGAGCCATACTAAGTAATAAACCCAGAGAGGGGGTATTCATTGCAAGCTCTACAAGATGTGGAATATCGTCTTCTTTAAAGCCTATATCTTCTAATTTTTCAGTTATTCCCAATGTAAATAGCCAATTTTCTATACCAGCTGCTATTTTTTCAGCCTCTCCAGGAACACCTTTAAGATCCGGTACTATTGGTTCATAAATTTCAGCCAGTACTTCTGGTTGTGCAGGATAGATATGTTTTACTACAGCAGGTAACAATATGGCCAAACCCAACCCATGAGCAAGGTCAGGCTTTACAGCACTTAAAGGGTGTTCAAGAGCGTGTGTAAAATGAAGAAGTCCATTATCAAAAGATATACCAGCAATAGCTGAAGCATACAATAGATAGTACCTTGCGGTAAGATCTTCAGGGTGTGCAAGTGCCTGAGGAAGATATTTGGTTATAAGTCTTATAGTTTCTTTCGCAAGAAGTATAGAATAGGGACTTGCAACCAGAGTAGTAGCTGCTTCAGTTACGTGATTAACCGCATCAATTGAAGTATATTTTGTTTGATTGTAAGGCAATGTTTTCATCAATTCAGGATCATCTATTGCAAACATAGGATAAATACAATCGTATGCAATAGCAGGCTTATATTTTTTATCAAGTATTGATGCAACCGCAAATCGATCAACCTCTGTGCCTGTTCCATGAGTTGTATTAACTGCAATTATAGGTACAGCTTTCGTTGGAATAAATTTTTGTTCGTATAATTCAGTTGCGCTTTTATCTTTATACTCAAGAAGTATAGCAACACTTTTTGCAGCATCGATGGGGCTTCCTCCACCGATTCCTATTACGGCTTTTGCACCAAAGTCTTTACCCAATTTAGTTGCCTCATCAATTTGTTCAACAGTAGGATTTGGACTTACTTTAGTGTACATAACATATTCCACATTTTTTTCTTTCAAAGCGGGTTCAATAACATCCCATGCACCAGTAACTTTGTATGCAATTTCATCAGTAACAACTATGACTTTATCCACATCAATATTTTTTAGTGCATCTGCAATATCTTTAATTTTGTTTATAGCTCCAACACCAAAATAGCAGGTAGTTTTACTTCTGAGTTCAAAAACATTGTAGATGTCTACTTTACTTTCTACCATAATGCTCACCTCCCGATAAAATGTGAATTACTTCACATATAATATACCATGATTTCAATGCTAATTGGTTTCATGGAAGTTAATCCTGTGAAACAGTATGTGTATTTTTTCACAAATATTTTAACTTTAGTTACTGAAAGATTGACAAAATTGGCGAGGTTAGCGAAGTTGGTAAGAAATTCCCCCTCTGTGTCGTTCCGAACCCGAAAGGTGAGGGATCTTAATTGGCGAGTATTATTAAAAAAAGATCCCTCGTCACTTCGTTCCTCGGGATGACAAAAAAAGAAGGTCATTACAGGGAGCATAATGGCAAAAAATATCCTACATATGTTATTCCGAGGAGTAATGCAAATGGTAAAATACAAATGGACAAAAAGAGGAAGGTAAAAATGCACGAAATTGTATATTTGTTCAAACTTCCTTTTTCTAAAATTCTCCATGCAGAAATTTTATTCGTTCATTTTCGGGAAATTTTTCAATAGCGTATCTAAGCATTGTACGGGGCATGGCTTTGTAATGTCTTTTCAAAAATTCTATTTCCAGATTTTTGTCTCTTTTTCCAATTTCTCTCAATGTCCATCCAACTGCTTTATGTATTAAATCGTGTTTATGATTAACTAAAATTTCAGCAATTCTGATCGCGTCGTTAAAATCGTTCTGTTTAATAAAATAATGTGTACTTATAATTGCTATCCTTTGTCTCCACAAATTGTTCGATGATGCAAATTCGTACAAAATTTTTCTATCTTTATTATCTAAGTATCTACCTAAAATATGTGGCGCTGAAGAATCAACCAGGTCCCAGTTGTTAATTTTTTCAATGTTACAAAGGTATATACTGACAACCTTTTCAGGAGATCCTTTAAATTTGTGAATAAGAATAAATACAGCAGTAAGACGATGCTCATGATATTCTGAGTTCAAAAGTTTTTCAGTTTCTTCAAAAGTAAGATTTCGGTATTTTTTTGCAATTTTTCTCAGATAAGGAACACGAATTCCTAAAAATTTATCACCTTCACCATAACCACCAGGATATGCTTGAAAAAATTTAGCTAAAAATTTTGATTTTTCCTCTTCAATGTACTTTTCCAGTTCTTTTTTTAAATCTTCAATTCTTTTCATATTTTTCCTCCATTTTGTATGGAAATTTTTGTTTTTAAGTATGAATAGATTATATCATGAATAATGTTGGCAAGATTAGCGAGGTTGGTGAAGTTAGCGAGAGTTAGCAAGATTGGTAAAAGAGATCCTTCGCTACGCTCAGGATGACATCGCCCTCACATTCGTTCGGAATGACAGAAAAGGAATAGTCATTCCAAAGAGCGTAAACGGCGAGAAATTCTCTCCTGCGTCATTTCGAGGAAGGAATCCAACTTTCGCATGTCATTCCGAACCCAAAGGGTGAGGAATCTTAATTGGCGTGTGTTATTAAAAAAAGATCCCTCGTCACTTCGTTCCTCGGGATGACAAAGAAAAAATCCTTCTTTGGGAATTTTTGTTTGATGAAACTTATGATAAACTTACCTTAAAAGGAGAGCTCTCTGGTAAAACTTAAAAAAAGGAGGTAAGGATATGGACGAAAAAATTGGTTCAAAGATTGATTTGTTAGTTGAGAAATATTTTGAACAGGCTCTGGATTCACTAAAAACTATAGTAGGAATAAAGTCTGTTATGAACACTCCAGAAGAGAATATGCCGTTTGGGGAAGGTCCTGCAAAAGCACTGTTGGAAACTCTTAGAATTTGTGAGCAACTTGGTTTCAAAACTCTAAATGTAGATAATTATGCGGGGCATGTAACTTATGGAAATAAAGGTAAGCTATATGCAATACTCGGACACTTAGATGTGGTACCTGAAGGTGATTTAGAAAAATGGAACAGTAATCCCTATGAATTGAATATTAGAAACGGAAAAATGTATGGCAGAGGAGTTTCTGATGATAAAGGTCCAAGCATAGGTGCTTTATATGCGCTTAAAATTGCTACAGAATTGGTTGAAAGTCCTGAAAACACAGTAAGAATAGTTTTTGGAACAAACGAAGAAAACGGTTCAAATTGTTTAAAATACTATTTTAAAAAGCAACCCTATCCAGATGTTGCTGTTACTCCAGATGGGTATTTTCCCGTTATATTTGCAGAAAAAGGAAATGTTACGTATCAACTCTCAACTGGCCTGAAAAATGATTATCATACAAAGTTATTGAAGATGAACGCAGGAGTTGCACCAAATGTAGTACCTGAAACCTGTGAAGTAGTTATCAAAACAGAAAAAGTTAATGAAATAGAATACACTATTAAAAATCACAAAAGTAATTGTTCATTTGAGTATACAGTAAATGGCGATGAAATAACAATAAGGTCAATAGGGAAATCTGCGCATGGTGCGAGTCCAGAACTTGGAATAAATGCTGCATCTTGTATGTTAGAGTTGTTAACAAAAATTGATTTTGGGCCGGGAAATTGGATTTTTGAAACTTTATTTGAAAAAATAGGAAAAGATGTAAATGGAAAAGGTCTGGATATATTTGGTGAAGATAAAATAAGTGGGCAATTAACGTGTAATCTTGGAATATTAAGGTTCGAAAAGGATCGTTTATATGCGATTATAAATATAAGATATCCGATCTTTTTTAATGAAGAGATGATAACTATCCAGATAAAAGAAGCTTTGAAAGGGTTTGATATAGAGGAAAAGTCCCATAGTAAACCCCTGTATGTTTCAAAAGATAGTTCCCTTATTAAGTCATTGCTAAACGTGTATAGAAGTGTCACAAACGATGAAAGCGAGCCAATTGCAATTGGTGGTGGAACATATGTAAGGAGGGTGCCATACGGTGTGACATTTGGCGCGACATTTCCTGGTGAAGATACTGCAATGCATCAACCAAATGAGAATTGGTCATTAGAGTCGTTTAAAAAATTTATCAGAATTTATGCACGGTTAATTTATACATGGTTAACAGAGGATCATTCATGAATATTAACATATAATTCGCTTAGCGAAATACGCTTTATTTTCGAAAATAAGCTCCTTTAAAATGCCGCGGGTATGTTATATGATGTCTTTTAAATTTCCGCGGCCTTATTTTTTAAAATACAAAGAATTTGCTATAAGAAGGTATAAAAATGTATATATTGGCGGCACATATCGGAAAAATTAAGAATATTTTTTGATGAAAAATGATTGAAAAACATGGTTGCAATATAAGGTACATTATATTGCAACTATTTTTTTCGTAAATATTCATTTTGATAAGAACATAAAATAATGTAGTTATCCTTTTTATAATGTGGGAAAAGTTTGTAAGAAGGTTAATAGAAAGGAGTGACAGGAAATTTATCCCTTGTCAAAAGGCTGCTTATGCAGTATTGAGATTTTATTCCTCAATTTTTATTTTTTGATACATCTATAGATGAAAAGGCTTCAGTACTTTTTGCTCTAATAACGTTTTCTTTTATTTCATCGTTCGCGTTACGAATCTGAGTAATGGCTCTGTCGATTGCTGTGGTTTTTTTATTAATTTTTTCCATAAGCTGGAGTAAGATTTCAATTATTTGCTTGTATCTTCCTATATCTCCCTCTTCTTTCAATCTTATATATTTATCCTGTAATGTATGGGCAATGACAAAGACATCTTTATAACTACATACGAATACGTTATTCTCTTTTCCTAAACTTATTAATTCGGGTGCAAGTTCTAAAATAGCCTCAGGTACAACTAATATGCAACTATCGATAGTATTTACAAGATTTTGATACTTTTGCACATTTTGAATCTGCTTTTTTACCTTGTTGATTATTTCTTTTTTAATTTTCTCCCTCTCGCTTATTTCCTCAGTCTTACTGTATTTTTCTAATAGTTGAAAAACATCAGGTAACTTTGAATCAATAGGAATATATTTTCCATCGCCTAAATCCCAGGCAAATTCTACTTCACCGTTTTGTGTTTTTAAATTAGTCTTTATTAGTCCTACCTTTATGGAATCTTTCAATGCTTCTTTTAACAAAATTTCACCAGTAATACCCCTTGTTTTGGTACCTGAAACTGTTTTTGCAAACATAGATATCATTCTTTTCATGTCTTCTATTTGAGCATCACGTCTTTTTTCAATTTCTTCTCTTGATTTACCTTGTTCCAATAAAAATTTTTCAGTGTTTTCTTTTTGCTCTTCAAAAAATTCTTTCATTTGTTGAACAAGAGAACTAATTCTTTTATCTTTTTCCTCATCTATTTTTATGGTCTTCTCGCTAAGCTCGGAAAAAAGCTTTTGCGTGTTTTCAATAAATTCTTTAAATCTTCGCTCCTTTTCCTCATTTATTTTCTCTTTTTGCTTTTCAGACTCCATTCTTGCCTTTTCTATTTCTTCATATTTTGCCTTTAACTCTGCTATTTGAACTGAAAGATTGTTAATAGTTGATAATTGATTATTAAATTCCTGAGAAATTTTCTCTTTTTGTCCCAATTTGTACCCAAAAAGATACCCGATTAAGATCCCAAGAATCATTGTAACTAATGAAACCATTACTAAATTAAGAGTACTTATCACACAACTCCCCCTTTAAAATTACTAAATAACCATTTGAGCATAGATTTATCTTGATATGCCAGAACCCATGACTCGTGAGGATCGTGCCCCATGTTTTTTAATAAACCTTCTGGATATTCTGTATAATTAACTTTACCACCGATTTCTTTAAGGGCTTTGACTAATTTCCTTGAAAAATTCACATGAACTATTGAGTCATCTTCGGCGTGGAAAAACCATAAGTGAATGTTTTTAATTTTTTCAATGTTTTTTAGATTACCTCCTCCACAAACAATAACCCCTGCTGAAAATTTATCAGGAAATTCTTTTAGCAGCGTAATTGTCCCAAAGCCTCCCATTGATAACCCGGTTATGTAAATTCTATCTTCGTCAATTGGATATTCTCTTATCAATTTATTGATTACAAGCATAACTGTATATAAAATTGAATTAGGTTCAAAAGCTTCATTATCTTTTGGATAATTTCCCCACCAGCTATTTTCAGGGCATTGAGGCGCAAGAACAAAGGATGGATTTTCACGTTGAATTTCATTAGAAACCCAAATCGTTGCACCTTGATTTGCGGTAATTTGTTTAACATTATCAATTCCTCTTTCACCAGCTCCATGAAGAAATACAATCAAAGGATATAATTTTTGAGTTTTTAACGAAGGTATAAATAAACGATAGGGAAGTTCAATAAATTCATCTTTGTAAACAAAAGGTTTAAATTTCTCAATAAAATTCAATTTAACACCCCCTACTATATTTTAACATAACCTTTCACTGAAGTACTGTTTTTTAGAGTTTCTCACAAAATTTGCGTAACCTTCAAATATGTGAAAAGGTCAAAATTGAATAAAAAAGAATAAAGCAGGGAGTGGCAGACTCCCTGCTTTTAGATTTTATGATTTTACCATAGGAAAGTTAAATTATTTTTTCATGGGAAGAGGTACCCATTTTCCAAAACTTCCCTGTGGATCTGTATGACCAATTAATGAACCAGCCATGGTGATAAACCAGGCTAAAAGAGTCAAAACAAGCAGAATAATTGCCAGTACTTTTATAATTTTGTTATCTCTAAGTTTCCAAACAATAGGGCTTAGAATACCTGTTAAGCCTGTACCCAGGTATCCAAGGAAAGTTTCGACTGGATTTCTTGTAATATCATACTTCAAAATAGCCCCCGATAAGATTACTGCATAAATACCTGCTACAAGAGCAAAAATTGTAACTGGTGTTAAATCCCATCCTTTTGCAAGTGCAAAAGCCGCTGCAAGAAATACAAATCCATATAATGTAAATGCCTCACCAAATACAATGTTATGTACGCCTGGAAGTGGCCATGTTAGTACCATATGCAATCCTGCAATAACTCCTATAAGCCCAACTACACCAAATGCTGGAGAAAATGATTTGCTTTTTTCAGGTTCCATTCCCGACCAGACAAAGAATAATAACAAAGCAAAACCCGCAACAATATCACCCATAAAAAGTGTTAAATAATCAACAAACATACTCTCTACCTCCTTTAGTAGAATAGTACCTATTTGAAAAACTGGTTAAAAATGCCCATCACATAATTGTTTAACCACGAATAAGTTTGTACAAATTTCGTAATCATTCCATTTAATTCATCTTTTGCCTGTTCCAAAATTTTGTTGTTTATTATGAAATTATAAACTTTTTTCCAATCATTTTTTTCGTAAGCTTTAACAAGTGAACTTTCTTTTTCAAAGGCCAGTATTATTGGATAAGATATTATTCCATTTTTTATATCAAGCATAGTTGATTTTCCAACTTTTTCAGGCTTTTCAAAGTCTAAAATATCATCAGCCACCTGGTAATATTGTCCCAGTTTTTCTCCAATTTTGTAATAATCATTGTTTGAATCGCCTTTAAAAATTGAAGGAATCCAGGTTGAAAGTCCAAACAAGCTTCCACTTTTTCCATTTACTATTTCAAAATAAGTTTTTCTCGAGATAGGTTTCCCTTTATTAAGTTGTTCTAACATCTCACCTACTGACATCATTTTAATAACTTTTAAAAATGCTTTTCTTAGTTTTTCGATCCCGATTTCTTCTACCAGTTCAAATGCTAATACCAATACTATATCTCCCACAGCTACTGCGGTAGTATCACCAAATAGAACATTTATGGTTTCTTTACCTCTTCTCATAACAGAATGATCAATTACATCATCGTGTAACAGTGAAGCCAGATGAACAAGTTCTAAAGCAACTAAACTTTTAATATGTTCTTCACTCAATTTTTTAAAGAATTTTTTAAAAAGCATTACTGCCAGTCTTACCCTGAGCATTTTCCCGGAAGGAGGTAAAGAATCATATACATTTTCAGGTAGAGAATTTTTCAATGTTTCTTTAATTTTACTCCTGACATACTCTAAATCTTTTTCTTCTATGTTGTCAAACTGATTTTGGCCATTTATTTTCATCAACAGCATACACCTCCGATGCGAACAATAATGTTCATTTCCTACGGCTTTATATCAATCAAAAGGGAATATAAGGAATACTAATAATCCCCATATCGCGTGTATAAATGCTGTGGTGCTTACTTTCCCTGTAATAGTGTAAACGAAGGCTAAAATCAATCCCAGGAAAAATGCTCCACCTATTAATGCAACATTCCCCGTAAAGATATGTACAACTGAATACAGTATAGAAGAAATAAATATAGCAGGTACAATATTTAGAGTTTGTAATAAATATTCGGTTATAAACCCTCTCCAGATTATTTCTTCAAAGAATGCAATTAATAATAAAGTAATAACTACTTTTAACACGTTTTGTCCCTCTGAAAGTTTGTAAACGGAATTAATATGCGCGTTGAAAAGCGGTATAAAAGATGATATTAAGTCTAAGATTAAAAATAGTACATAACTAAAAATACTTACAATTATAATAATAGGTATTTCTAATCTGTTAGGAACAATGTTTACTTTTCCCCCCATGATAATAGCAAGAACTGCCGCGACTAATGTTGTTAACGTCATTCTTATCCAGAAATCAAACAAATTTGTTTGGAATGCAAAATACCAACCGAAAAATAGGAAAATAACCAATAATACAAAACTTCCTGACTTTATCTTTTTCACTTATTAATCACCTCAACATTGAAACAATAATTATTACAGTAATAACCATTTCTGCTAATGCGCCCATCTTATCTACATTTGCTATTTCTTTTGGAGATTTTTTACCTAAGGCTTTTTCTTTCAGAAGTTTAAAAATGGATATATATAATGGAAGGACTAAAAAACTTAACAATATAAAAGCATTAAAAACTTTCATTAAATACAAAACAATAAACAAAATGTATATTAAAACTACAAGTATAAAATATAAATTCGCAGCTTTTTTATCACCAAGAATAATTGATAGTGTTTTTATTCCAACCTTGCTGTCAAATTGTGAGTCTCTAATCTCATTAGCATGTAAAATAAGATCTGTCATCAAACCTATAGGAATTGAAAGTAATAAAGCTTTATATGAAAATTGCCCTGTCTGAACATAATAGGAGCCCAAAACCATTAATGGCCCCATCAATATAAACACCTGAAACGTACCTAACGCTTTGTATTTTAACTGTAAAGGTTTCCCAGTGTACAAATAACCAAAAAGAATTCCTACAATTCCATACCAGATTAAGCCTGTGCCAACCTTTAAAACAAGATATAATCCCAGAAGTGTCCCTAAAATATAACAAACAATACTTATAGTTACTATCTTTGAAGGTTTAACTTGACCATTAATCAATAATCCACTGGAACCTAAAGAATTTTTATTATCAACACCTTTTTTAAAATCAAAATAATCATTTGTCGTATTTACACCAGCATGAATTAAAATTGCTGCTAAAAGTGATAAAAAATAAAGTGAAAAATTGAACCTTTCTGCTAACAAAGCTCCTACAGTTACAGGCAAAAAACTGGCTACAAATGAAAATGGTCTAATAGCAATTAATAGAACCTTCATCCTGATTCCTCCTTTGGGATGGAACTGCGCTTGAAAATGTTAAACCAAGTTTTAATAAGACTTTCCCCAAAAAAGCATTAAATTCAAGAACAATTTCTGAACGTGAAAAAATTCTCCTGTAGTCTTTTCTCATTGTGCTGATATTATACCAAAAAGACGTGATTTTAAGCAAACGTCTAAAAATAATAAAACAATTTTAATAAATAAGGAAGCGTACAATAAAAACAAAAAGTATTGCAAAAGTTTATACAATACCCTGAAAAAGAAGAACAAAGACAACATTTTACAACCAAAACTATTTTCTGTTCTTGTGTTATAATTATTTTGGAAAAATAAAAAGGAAGTGGCTGAAAATGGATTACGTGTTATTTCCAGACGTACATGTTAAGTATAATGACACTAATGCTAAACCGTTTCTAAAATGGGCTGGTGGAAAATCTCAATTAATAGGTGAATTATATAAAAGATTACCAAAAGGTAAAACTGCATGAGAGATGTTCAAAAATGATCTTATAGTAAATTGTTGACTACTAACAATTTTGTTCTTATACAATCGTAAATTTTAACATTTTTAAAAGCTCTTCGAATGAATAAACGTCATTAATGTCTAAATCTTCAAAATAGTATCTCACGTAAACAATATTATTATCCTTTAAGTGTATTAATTTTGGAAGATCCTTAGCAATTAAAACCCCTCCGAGAGCTTCTTTCCCAAACTGGTTCAAATAATTTTGCAATTGTTTAATATCGTTTGTAGTAACTTTTCCTGTCTTAACTTCTACTAATATATACCTGTTTATAGCTATTGGGTACTTTAGTTTTATAAAAATGTCAACAAATCCTTCAGGTAGGGCTTTTTCGCCTAAAATTTCAAAATCATCTATAGAAAAACTTTCTTTAAAAGCTTCTAAAATATCTTTTAGTAAGAAATTTTTTATTTTTTTACGTATTAGAGATTGAAGAATAAGTTCGTGAAAACTAAATTTAAATGGTATTTCTTCATTTTCTTTGCTGAAAACTATCTTGGGAGTAAACGTTTCGGAATTAATTTCCAAAGTTTCTGGATTTCCTTTGTTTATTTTTCCAAAACTTGAAACGTTGTGTAATGTTGTTAGATCAGCTTGAAAATGAGTCTTCCTATATCCTCCTCTTAATAATAAATTTTCAGCTACATACGAAAACTCAGCTCTTACTAATGATTCATCTAAACTTCTTACTTTTTCTAAATATAATCTAAACGGGAAATAGTATATTCTACCTGAACTTTTGAATTTTATTAAAGGCCAAGGAGGAAGTTGATCTGCATTTTTAAAAGCCATTTTTTTAGTAACACGATATAAGTCTTTTATTTTTGCGCCGTAAAGAAAAGAAATATAATCTCCTATATTTATGTCAGAGTATGTCCAAAATCCGTTGATACTATTTGTAAATCCAGCTATAGCATATTTTCTACACAATTCAAGATTATTACTATTTGAAACAGAAATTAAGAAATAATTAATTTCTGAATTTATCATTTTATCACCTACATTTTTAATAAATTTCCAGATATTAAAAAGTAAACCTTATATTTCTTTTAATTCTTTGAAAAAATAAATTCTTTAAGCAAAAAAGATAATTTTTTAGATGTTTTATAATGGCCTTTTTTAATCATTATAGCATGCTTTACAAGAAATATTTCTAATTACTTTTAGAAAAGTTGAAGTATCTATTGTCATTTCCATGTCTTTCGACAACATTATTAATTATATTGAATTTTTCTACTTCTTCAAAAATTCTTTCATATTTACTTGATCTAAAAGATTTTTTTAAATCACATGGTTGTTATTGGAAATAAAGTGCGCGAAAAAAATATAAAAAAATTATTTAAACTTAATTTTTGTGATATAATCTTTCTCGTACGGTTTGGCAATTATAAAAGAGTTGTGTATCAGTGATTAATAGATGATTATTTTTTAATTTATGTTGTTAAGAATAAATCTACTTTTTTTAAAAAGGGGGGGAGTTTAATGAGTACAAGTAGGAAAGACAATGTCAAAAAGTTACTTGTGATATCATTAGTCCTGATAATTCTGGGAAGTTTTTTGGCTCATATGTTTAACACTTCGTTTTATAAAGTCAAAGTTACCCGCATTAAATTTAAGACGGAAAACGGTACACTCTCTGGGTTACTTTACATGCCCAAAGATGCAAATTCCAACAATCCTAAACCCACCATAATTACAACTCACGGTTATTTAAATTCTGCCGAAATGCAAGATGCGGGAGCAATTGAAATGTCAAGAAGAGGGTTTATAGTTCTTGCACTTGATATGTATGAACATGGCCATTCTTTGTATGGGAAAGAATATAAAGCTTCCAGTGCATTCTTTACTTTTTGGCCTGTAAGTTTGTATGACGCTGTACAATACATGTACAAACAAAATTATGTTTTGAAGGATGAAAAAGGAAATGGAATCATAGCAGTGGCAGGACATTCAATGGGTGGTTTTTCAACGACTATGGCAATTGTAAGAGATGAACAAGACTTTGCACAAACAGGTATTAGAAAAATATATGCTGGATTACCGATGGCTTCAGATTATAGTATTTCAAGTTATATTGGAGTTACCGCTGATGTGGCATTCCAAGCATACGGTCCTAGACCAATTGGAATTGTAGCTGCACATTATGATGATTTTTTCTTTGATCCAGAAGCCAGAAAAACTGGTGAAACAGTTGTTTTTAAAGATTATATTAAAACAACTGAAGGACAAGCCTTTTTGGGTAATCCTCCAGCTCCAAAACAAGATACCTTCTATACTTTAAAAAACGGATCAATAAGAGTAATTTTTGAACCATATGAAATTCATCCATGGAATCATTTCTCTTATACCACAACAGGTCACCAAATTGAGTTTTATTCCCGTGCATTTGCAAAGTATGCTGATTTACTAAATCTTGATTTATCAAAAACAAACCAAATTTGGTTTTTAAAAGAATATTCAGAATTCATTGCATTAATTGGATTCTTTATGTTGCCAATTGCATTAATTTTATTACTTATAAAATTACCATTTTTTTCTTTGTCAAAAACTACACCTGTTGAAATATTTAAAGGCTCCATCTCCAAAAAATCGGGTATCGTTTTATGGAGTTTAACCATATTCGCTATATCATTCCCCGCATTATTCTTTCCAACATTGATGGATAAAACAGGATTAGGTATGGCTATTTTAAAATATGCTTCGATAACATTAATGATTGCTGCAACTGTGATAGGACTAATCGTTGCATTTAAAAGAAAAGAAAAAGCAAAATCTACAATCTTGGGAACAATCTTAATAATCTTAGCAAATTTAAGTTTGTTATTAACTATTATTTACTCAAATAAGATGTTTAAACTAAATAGTTATTTTAATCAACCAACAACCAATCAAATTCTTTACTGGGCAATTGTTGTTGCCGAAGTAGTATTGATAATAGAATTAATTAATTACTTTACTATAAAGAAACCTGCAGGTGCAAATTCTAAACAATATGGTTTTTTGGTAAACCCAAAAACAATTGTTGCTTCGTTAATTACTGTAATTTTCGCAGTCTTTTTGTCATATTTAGTTCTTTACATTGTAGACGCCGTATTTAAAACCGATTTTAGGATATGGACCTGGGCAGTAAAAACGTTTGAAACATGGCATCTAAGTGCTGCACTTAGATATATACCCCTTTATTTTATATTCTATTTTGTTATGACTGTAGTCGTAAATGCTCTATCTAATCAATTTAAAGGATGGAAAGGATACGTGATTGCTTTTGTTCAAATGTTTGGGGGACTAGTAGTCTATTTATCGCTTCACTATGGACTACTCTTTGCAACTGGAAGAGCATTTTGCCCTGATCAATCACTAACAAGTATATTGTTATTTGCACTTATTCCAACTTTATTAGTTGCAACTGTTTATATGAAATACTTATTTAAGAAAACTGGAAATGTGTACACTGCTGCTTTTTTAAATGCCATTTTAATGACAATGATTACAGCAGCAAATACAATTACATACGTTAATTTAAAATGATTTCGTGATTTACTATTACCAAAGTTAACAGTATTTGCTAGACTATAAAAATGATGGCCATATGTCAATAGGAATTGGCATATGGCTTTTTTGTTTTAGAAATGTAGACATAGCAACAGTAAAACAAACCAAACAAGGAACTTAAAATGTAAAGAAAGGAAAGGCAACAAAAGAGCAAAATTAGAAAATTAATAAAATTAATTGCAAGGAATTCTGGGGCTTGCATTGTAAAAGACATCCAAAATATATTTTAATATTTAACTAAAATGTTGTTCTCATATCTTTTAAATTTTACCCTATGCCTACAACCTCACTTTCAATCTAACAATCCCACAAAAACAGCAAATCTTTTGTGTGTTTTTTCTTTTCTATATGAATAAAAATACTCAGTATTTACATATGTATCAATCATTGAATTTTCAATATTTATAATTCCAACCTCTTTTAATTGAATTTCCGCTATCTTCCACAAATCAATATATACTTTCCCATCTTTTAGTTTCACTATTTGATTTCCATATTTTTTTATAAATTTTTCTGCAACATCCGTTCCAACCTCAAAACTTTCTGGCCCAATTGATGGCCCTATACTTACAAAAATATCCTGGGGTGCACAATTAAATATATCAACCATTCTCATAATTAAGTTTTTTGGTGTTTCAATTAAAGTTCCACGCCATCCTGAATGTACAACACCTACAACATTTTTAATAGGATCATATGCGATTATAGGCATACAATCAGCATATTTCGTAACCAGGAAAATACCTCTTGTGCTGGTCATTAATCCATCTGTCCCTTTTATTACGTTATTCCAATATACTCCAGTTAAATATGATTCATCAATATATTCAACTTTTTTACCATGAACTTGATTAGTAAAAACCATTCTATTCAAATCAAGTTCCAATTTATCAGATAACAGGTTATAATGTTCTTGAAAATTTTCATTATTAAATGACAAATCTAGGTCTTTAATATCAGTATTTCCCACTTTAATCTTTCTTGTAGTAATAAAATGGTTTAAATTTTTAAACTGAAACAATAATCTCGATTGACAGATTGTTATACCATTTACATCTTTACAAATATAATTTCCTATTTGCATATTTTCCTCCCTAATATTTATTTTTTACTGATATATTTAAACTTCTTACTTTTCAAATTTACAGCTACGTTTATTATACTAAAAATTAAGATTACTATTGATAACGTTTTAAATGAACTTTTAAATGAAAATAAATCAGCAAACTTACCGAAAAGTGGAAAGATTATAATCATATAAAAGCTATAAACCATTGAACACATTGAAAGAATAGTTGCTCTTTTTTCACTAGGTATGTTTTTGTTAACAAAGTCATTATAAACGATAAACAGTATTCCAACAATTCCACTCATTAATATATTGAAAATGTATGGTGCCTTTGATACTAAACCAAAGGACAATAAAGAATAAATCAAAGGCAATACCATTAATATTACTTTTAACCCTATTCTTTTTTCAATTCTGTGTGAAAAATATGACATAGTAGCACTAAATAGACCTGATATTGCCATTATTATCCCTATTTCAAACTGATTAAACCCAATTGATAAAAAATAATTTTGTAAATAAAAAAACAAAGTAGTTCCAACTACAAACATACCTTCTATAAAAAAGATTAAATATAAGACATCCTTTCTGTTTTTTAAATATTTTAAACTTTCATATGCATTTTTAAAAACAGCTTTCAATGATTTTATTTGATGTTCTTCTTTTATTTTAGGTTCTTTAAATGTTAATGATTGAATAATTGCAATTAATCCTAAAATAATTACATAAATAAAAACCAGCTCATATTTTATTTTCGCAATATATCCACCTAATACATATCCACTAATCATACCTATTTGAGTTATTAATTCAATTTTTCCGGCAATCTTCATATATTCATTTTTCCGTTTTATTTCTTTTAAAGAATCATATATTAAGGCCTGTCCAGCACCAGATTCTAAATTATACGATAAAGCCATTAAGGACATAGCTATAGCAAAATTATAAAAATTGTTTCCATATAACATTGTTATATTAGATACAACCCACATTATTCTGCCTAATGTTCTACTTGTTTTTCTTCCAAAAATGTCAGCTATAGCACCTGTTGGAACCTCCATTAAAAATGAAGTAATATGGAATATCCCCTCTAATATTCCTATCTGGGTTAAACTCATTCCTTTATATGCTAAATAGAGCATCCACACGGTAGAAATTAAATTAAAGTTACTCAAAAAAGTATAAACAAATTCTCTGTTAATATTCTTTTTTAGCTGAGTTGTATATCTAATATCTTTCTCCATTTTCTATCACCTTTAATTATTTTAAAATTTTTGTGTATATTTAAAATAAAAAAAACCCGAAAAGCTCAGTTTTCGGTGCTTAAAAAACATTAAATTCAAAAAATAATCCCGAAAAAAGAACTTTTTTCATAAAAACTTACTAATTAACTTTTCTTCCTCTTTCCAAATTTCTTCAATGTTTCCTTCATTCCATTCCATATTTAAAGCTCTTTTTTCAAGTTTATCTCTTTGAAGTATAAACTCATTAGCAAGAGTCTTATTTTTTGAAAGTTCTAAAACTAATTTTCTTCTCTTTTGCCAGTATTTAATAGCTTTTCTTGTTTCATTTTCAGAAAATAAAAATTTGCCATTAAATAAAAGTGGTTTATAAACTGATAAACAAGGGCGAGGACTTAATGTAGCAAAAATTTGTATTTCTCCATCTTTTAATTTAACCACAATACTTCCAGTTGTTTCACTTGATATCAAACTCCAGGCATGCATACAAATATTTTTCATTGAACCATTGAATATATTTTTTGAGTTTGTATGTATTCTGGTTATTTTAAAAACATTATTTAAGTCTATATTACCTCTTCTCTTTCTTAATTCTTCACGTGTTAAAGCTCTTCTAAAATCACCTGAAGCAACTTTTGCAATCAGTCTTCTTTCAAAAGTTGCTTTGAAATCTATATCTTTTCCTACAGATGATTTAAAATGGTCTTTTTTAATACTCAATGAGTTGGAAATTGAATCAAAATCTTTTATTTCTTTTACTGCCCATTCCCTTCCTGCTGTTTCAAGAACAAATGCTTTATTAAAATCAACTATCATATATGAATTATCATATGTTAAATTCTTTTTATACCCGCATTTTCCACCCTGGCCATATTGCTTAAGTAACTTAATTATAACTTCAACTGCTTCTTCTGTATTTTTTGATCTTTCAAGTGCAAGTCTAACATAATCCATACCAATTAAAGATTCTTCTTTTGAAATTAATTTTGTAAATACTGCTTCATTTCCAATCACCACCCCATACTCATTAATTCCCATTTCTGCGCCCCATATCCAGGATGGTTTAAAAAGCATACATGCATATGTCTCAGGAACCTGATCAACTTCAATGTATGTACATTTTACTTTCTTTTCATTATGTTTTTTTCTTTCAACAAAAATACCAATATGAGGTTCAGCAGGTTCTCTATCACTGTTTTTTGCAAATATTATTGAATTATCCTTTGTTACATTTGACAATGCTACAAAAGTATCGCACATGTGATTTCCCCCACTTTTGAGAAAGTTGAAAAATAGATTAATATTGAAATCCAATCAACCATAAAGGTATAGAGTTTTTAACGGGAACTTCTATATCATCTCTTAAAACAAAATCTGCATTTTTTCTTTTTTTATTTTTGCCTCCAACTTCAATAAGAACGTTATCAATAAGAAAATCTCCATACTCTTCACTTTTTGAAGCATAAACATCTTTTCCAGCTTCTGAAAACAAAGTAGCTACATATGCTTCTCTTACATTACCAATCTCACCATTAAATATTTTGTATGTACCTGGATCATACAAAAATATTTTTGAACCTGCTGAATTTAATTTAAAATCTCTTTCTTTTCTAATAATTCTAATTACATTAACAGTTTCAAGTGCGTTTATTAGTTGATATAATTTTTCTTTTCCTATACCAAATTCCCTGCATAATGAATTTATTACAAGCCTTGGAATTTTCGAAATTGCCAGATATCCAACAATTGCATTTAAAATTCTCAAATGATTTTCACGTAATTGTGGAATTAGAAATAGAACATCTGCCTGTATGGATTTTTCAATAATTTTAAGTAGTTTGTTTTCATACATATTTGTACCTTCCAAAAATACGGGCCTAAATCCATGGTCCAAGTAATCGTAATAATATTTTAGAATATTTATTTCGGAAATAATCGTTTTTACATCTTCAAATTCATATTCAAAAGGATTTATCACAGGGAATAATTTACCTGTAGTTAAATATATATATTCTCTTAAAGACAGCAAAGGCATGTGTATAATTGGAAAGCGCCTTGAAAGATCAGCCACTCCTTTCTGCAGCACTATGCTACTGCTATCGCTTACCCAAACAATTTTTTCAGGAAAAACATCGTAAATACCTTTTAAATGCATACTCCAATTATTAGCAAAATGTATTTCATCAATGAAAACACTATCATATCCCTTTAAAAACACCGCTTCAACTAAATCAAACAGCGGAACAGTTGAAACAATTGGATTATCAACAGAAATATAAAGAGCATTTCTTTCTTTTATATTTTTTAGCAAAAAAGTAGTTTTACCAGTACCACGCGGCCCTACAATCATTATATTTTTTGCATCTGGTATAGTATCAAAAAACGGCCTGTAATTTTTAGGCAATAAAAATAATAGCCTTTCTTGAAACTTCTCAAGTCTTACAATTATTTCATCCAGAATCATTTCATTATCCTCCTGATGGTTCTAATACAGAACCAAATTAATATAAAATAGTTCTGCGGCAGAACCATTATACCATAAATTTTTCGAAATGATTCAAAAATAAGACTTTCAATAGAAATATTAAGAAACATGAATGAAGAATGGATAATGAAAAGAAGGGAGCTTGATATGGATGAATGATCATTATGGGATACAGGGAATTTTACAGCACTTTCTTGACAGAACCTGATTTTTTCAAGTACCTCTGAATATCTTTGAGGCTGAGGAATAGTATGGAATCAAATATTTTTTACATTTTTCTCTTTTTCTTGTTAGATTCCATTTTTCAAGTCCTTGTTATCAACTCCATTTGCAACACCAATGTCACTTGCTTGCGTTTATTCAAACATAATTGATTGTTTTTTTTTCAAAGCTTTTCATCATGAAAGAATTATCTTAAATGAAGAAATTGCAGTAATTTACACATTCAAAAGCAAGTTTTTTAAAAAACTCGACAATTTAAATTCAATTAATGATAATTAATGAATTTTTAGTTACAAAATCGTTGCTTCACAAAAAATGTGTTATAATTTTTTCTAGTTAATATTGATAAATAAAACTACTGGCATAAATAACATAAAAGAGGTGAGAACAAATAATTACTTTTAATAGACCATTCTTTAAATCACCAACAAAATCCTACAAATCTACATATCATTTTTCATTACAACGTTTATAATGTTTTTATCTTACTTGAATATGTTTTCAATACAATCATGTAGAAGAGGTGGTTGCTGTGAAAAAATTTTTTCTATTAGTATTGTTAATGTTGTTAGTTTTGAATATTTATGCTGTTCCAAAAGTTGTCTCTGGAACTGTTTTAGAGAATGATGATCTGAAAATTGTTATAAGTTTTAAAAATAGTATGTGGGTTGGTAATATTCTCAACACAATTCAACTTGATATTACAAATAAGACAGATAAAACTATAAAAATTTTACTACAGGAAAGTGTATTTACTGATAATAGGAATAGTTTAACTTATCTTATTAATTCACAGACTAGAGTCATGAATGTAGGCAAAGATAACAGACCTTTAATTATTCCACCAAACTCACACATTACTTATGAAGTGGTACCTGATTCCCACTTACACTATAGTACTAATTTAGGTTGGTATTTAGAAGCAATTACTGCTTTTCCTTCAAACAGAACTTTATTAATAACATATGAAATTGAAGGCCAAAAACGTGACATTTCTACGGTAATTAGATTAGAAGATTCAAATTCTGGAAATTTGACAAATATAATTCTTATGATTGGACTTATTTTATTAATTGGAGCAGTAACAATAGGTTTTGGTTCTTAACTTTTTGTTTTTCAGACATATTAACTTGTTTAATTCCCGGCATTTGCCGGGAATTTTATGTTCTATATAAATAATTATTTTATTTAAATTGTTTACTATCAATTAAAAGATTTTTTCTGTAAATGTCAGCACATAATAATTTTTATCAAAAGTCACTTGATTCACATTCATATTTTATTATCAATTTCTTGTTTTTTGACGTTTCAAATTTACCTTTATCATACATTATTCTCTTAATTAGTTTTATTTTGTTTATTTTTCATTTTCTAAATTTTTACTCAGCGATAATAAAATTCTGCATAATTTTCTATCTATTAAATAACCCATATTTTCCTAAACAAAAAAACTGATGCAAAAAACTAATCAATGAAAATTAAAATTTGGTATCATTTTAAAATTTTTACTCCATTCTTAATCGCTGTTTTATAATAAACTGAAAGTTCTGCAATGTTTTTAACAATACTTAACGGCGAAACCAATATTCCTTCAAAATTTCTTATCCAGACTTTTGATGTTATTTTTCCTTTTGGTGTTTCACACCAAGCCTCACAGCCAATCCACTCTATTCTGTTATACGAATTTATTCTTTTATTTGGTAACTCAGGTTTTGATAGGAATCGGTATCCATAATTGTTTGTAATTCCATTTGTAAATAAAATATTTCCAATTTCTGCTGCCTTTTTGGCAATTGGATCCCAAGTTAATTCTTGTTCTACCTCTGCAGAAATCACTAAATCTTGAATAAATTCATTACGTTCATATTCACCCATAGAACTTAAAATATCTTGATTATCTTTTAAATATTCGCCTATTTTTATTGGAATTTGCATATTTGCAATTGTTTGTCCAATAATTCCATCAATAACTGCTAAATGGATTTCCTCAGATATATATTCTACTTCTTCGTAGGAAATTATGTAAAGCGGGAAACAATGTTCCCTTGCTATTTTCAATTTCAATTCTAATTTCCATTTTCTCTTTTTTCTCTTTAAATCTTTTTTTAACTGAATATATTTGCCTTCTTTACTATACCCTCGACCTATACCATCAAACTCAATACACATAAGTGGTTTGTAGTTTTTATCACATATTGTATAATCAATATTTGTTTTTAATAAAAAATTCCTTTCTTTTTGATCAACATTTAATTTTTTTATATCAAAAATTTTCGTAAATGGCAATTGAGGATATATGATTAATTTATCTTTCCATATCGAATCTATATGTTCAAAAAGCTTTTTTTCAGAATAACTATCAAATATGCTTTTCTTTAAACCCATGTTTCTTTCTCCCACCCTGAAAAATCGTAATAACACACACTCCCATAATAACTTGTCTTAACGTCAAAAAGATTTCTAATTTTAGATTTGCATTTATCAAATAATACTTTATAAAATTATTAATTCTTTTATAATTCCTTACTAGAAAAGGAAGAAATTTTTCCCTTATTCCTGTATCAGCTTTACCTGCAGATTTTATTTCATCTTTAAACCTTATTAAAAACTATTAGCAACAATTTATGTCCTGTGATTTTAATAACTTCTTTTTTATCAAAATTAATCATTTATTACAATTTTTTGATCCAATATTGGTTATTGCTATATTTCATAAATTTTCATTTGGAAGTGTTTTTAAAAATAAATGCATAACTTGTAAAGAAAATTTTAGAATTCAAATAAATTTTTATTTGTCAATTGTTTATCAGTATAGTTAGCTGCATACTCAAGAATTTCTTCTGCAGAAGCTCCATTATCCTTTAAACCATAAAACGTATTTTCACCAAGCAATACATATTTCCATTTACATTCCATTCGAAGCTCCGGCCTTAATTTATTTATCTTTTTTACCCATTCAAGGGCAGCTAACTGTTTTTGCTTTACATTCGGAACTGTTATATCCTTGTCTGCTTTAGTTTCAACAACATACATATTCTTTTTAGTTTTAACTAAAAAGTCTGGGAAATATAAAGAGAGTATTCCATTGTTCCTTATATAAAGAATATGGGCAAATGTATGCTTATGTTCGTAAATCTTAATAAACGTCTCTACTGAAGAATCGCGATCAATAAAAAGCATGAATTCTTTTTCAAAACCTCCTTTATTTGAAGGGTATGAAAGTCGTTCATAAATTGTTTTTGTAAGTTTAAGAGAAAAATTCTCTCTCATTGTTAATTCTTTTACTTCTGAAAAATTTCTTTTTTCTACAATTGCCTCTATAACATCAACATTTTTCTGCATACTGAAAATTACCTTACTGATTTCTCTTAAAATATGTTCTAAAACACCATTATTATGCAACAAGAGAATTCGCCAATTATTATCTTTTAAAGGATCAAATTCTTGACTAAATAGCTTATATCTTATATATTTATCAATAATCTTGGCAAGTTCAACTTGATTTATTTGCATTAAAGGAAATTCTTTGATTTTTCTCTTTCCTATCCTACAAATAGCATTAGTAACAGTATCCACTATTCTGGCAAGAAGCTCATTATATCCATTTGCATTAAAAATATTCTTACTTACTTTATAATCACCAAATCTTGTTTTTACAGTTAATTCTTCAGAATAAAACACTTCTCCATCTTCTGGAACATATTGTTTCAATTTTTCTAATGGAAAAAGCTTAAATGGTTGTAAATCATTAATTGAAAGTTTCTCAAATCTAAGTACTTCTTCTTGTTCTTGAATTATTATTGGCCAGAAAAGTTCGTACTTTTGATAATTATTTTTTAAACCAACTTTGATAATATCTCCAAGGACATGACCCCTATTCTTAGGTGAATTTTTTACTTCAGCTACAATTCCTTCTCTCATTAGTTCATTATAAAATTCCATAAATTTTGGATGTTCTATTATTGAAAGTATATCTAAATAATTTATAGGCTCCTTTTTCTCTACTAAAAGTCTTCTTCTATTTTCTAATTTTGCTTCTTCAAAATCCTTTTCTCTCCACATTAATCTAAGTCCTCTTCCTACTATTTGTTCCAAAAGAATTGGAGCTTCTGAAGAGCGAAGTGGCACAATTACACATATATTATTTACATCAAAGCCTTCCCTCAGCATAAGAACAGAAACTATAATTTTTGGTTTCTCATATTTATCAATGTTAAAAAGCTTTTGCTTTATTTTATCCCACTCTTTTTGTGGAACTTCTCCTTTTTTATTAGAATCTATTTGCAAAATATCATTTTCACTTAGACCCTCTTTTTTCAAAAAATTTACTACAAGAGGGGCTACTTTTGTATCCTCACAAATAATAAGCATTTTAGGATGTTTATCTGGACGAATTTTTGTAAATTGTTCTTCAAGGATTTTCAATTTCTGTAATCCTGCTCTTATCATTAGCCTTTGTCCTTCTGAAAGTTCGATAACTTCTTTCCCATCCCTTATAGCTTTGAAGTCCAATGGTAAAGTCGCTATTTCTTTTCTCTTATCTATCACGATAGTTTTAACAAGCCCTTTCCATATAGCAGTTTTTAAGTCAAAATCTACAACTATATGAGGAAAATAATGTTTTGTTCTGTTTCGTCCACTTCCAGTTACATCATAAGGTGTTGCTGAAAAATCTATCTGGATAAAGTTTTTTCCTTTGTTTTCAGCTATCCTGTTCAAACTTTTTTGCCATTCCACTTCCATAATTTCACCGTAAGACTTGTTCTCATGGATATGATGAGCTTCATCATTTATCACTACCAAATTAGAAAGTCTTGCAAGAAAATCTATCTCTTTTCCTCTAAAGTAATTATTATCAAGTGCTTCCAACGAATGTCCTGCCGTTGTACCAGGTGAAATTGGTAATAATTCATTTGCTATGTTTCTAACGTCCTCTAGAGGGGTATATCCCTTCTCTTCATTTTCTTCTTTTTCCATTAATAAATGCCAATTAGTAATAGCAATCAATCCATCCCCAGTAACTTTTGAACCTATCTCTTCCTTTTTGACGACACTACTTTGAACAAAACCAAGAATAATATCCCTGTAAGATGGAGGAATAAACAGCTCTCTGAAGCGGTAAATATCTGAAGTTTCAAAAACTCTCTCTCCGGATTCATTTTCCTTTCCCAAATAAGCATCGAGTAATCTGTTATAAACAATCAAACCGGGAGCAACTAAAAGAAAGTTTTTTGAATATCTCTCAGTTTTTTTAATTTCAAATTTTGCATTCAGATATTGCCAGATAAGAAGAGCGTGCATCACCCAAGTTTTTCCAGTTCCTGTAGCCATCTTTATGGCATACTTGGGAATATTGTATTTTTCTTTCATTAAAAGTGTTATATCCATTTCATGTATAAGTTCTGGAGAAATCCTTTCATACATTTCTATCACGGAGGAAACTTCTAAAACTTCGTGCAAATAAATTGTATTAAGAATTGCTTGTTTTTGCCCTTCATGAAAGTTAAAATTCCTATTGTCTGTAAATGGCTCTGTAAACCAATATGTCAATAAATTCTGGGTTACAGGAGATACTTTAGCCAAAAAATCCCCATTTTCCCATTCATAATTAACTTTTTCAGTCAAAACCCTCGCGAACTTTAACGGGACATCTCTTGTTCCTGTATTTATAGGCGTAGGCATTATCTTACCTCCTCTATAACCACACTCTCAAAGCCAAACACATCAACAGCTTTTACACAGACTTTTCTATTATTCTTTTTAGGAACGATTAGCTCCGCCCTCGTAATAACCCTGTATGGATCGCTATCGTTGGCTGTATTTTCTCTGTAATCCTGCCACTTACTTCTAAAAACTTCTCCATCATAATCAGGATCTATGCTCCAATATTCAATTAAAGCAAGAGGATCTTTGTTCATTATCTCTTTAAGTTTTTCTCTATCTTTTTCATCCAATGGAACATTATCAGGAGAAAGCAGCACATAATTTTCAAGTTCAACTATTAATTTTTCTTCTTCCTCACTAACCGATTCTATTCTGATAGGTTTAATAGATAAGTATTGTAGCGAAGAAAATCTTACTTTACCGGCTAATTTATCATATCCCTGTTTCTTTAACCTATTGATTAGGTCCGGAGGTATAACCAAAACTTCTAGTTTTGGGTCATTGAGTTCTTGAATAGCACTTGTAATATCAAAACTAAAATTCCAGCCAAGAACAATAACTTTATTCCAACCTCCACCCATAAAAGTTTCTCTAAGCACCTGTGCTCTTTTCAAAGTGCTCTTACCGGTAATTTTGTTCGGTGAGTCCACATACACAAGGATCTTACCCTCTTTGACATATCCTAAATTATTGCTTGGATTATTTTCCAATGGAAACGGTATTGCTCCGTAAAGCTGTAATACTACATGAGCTAAATCTCCAACTCGTTTATAAATTTTTGAAGAAGCAAATACTTCCTTTTGATAATCACCAATTGATTGATAGAGGAAGGGTTTAGCATCAATATCTATCATCCTCTTACGCATTATCATACATGCAGGTTTTCCTATATCATTAACTATCCATTTCCTACCGAGTTTTTCAGCAACTGCTGCGGTAGTTCCTGAACCAGCAAAAAAATCTGCTACAACAGAACCTCTATCGGAACCCATAAGAATAATACGCTTTAAAAGCTCTTCGCTTTTCTGTGTTTTGAATCCATAGGAGTAATCATATCCTTTTATATCTAACCAATTGTTGTCACAAATTACCTTTTCTTGAGGTGGAACCCAATATTGAGGTTTTGCATTCCCTTCTCTTCTAATAAATTCAAGTTTTTTTCCAGTTCTTATCCAATACTCTTCTAATGTTTCACCAGTTTTATTACTTATTTCTAAAAATTTCTTATAATTTTCTACTGCTCTGTAAGCTCTTTCCTTTGACCATTTCCACTGTCCAGTAGTAATTTTAACTCCCAGTAATTTATATCTCATCGTCGGTCTATCCGCATTATTCCACATACTTTGCCATCTTCCAACACGTTGATAGTCTGCTGCTTCTTTAAGAGGTGGATTAAAATAGGAATCGATAGTTTTAGAGTACCACAGTATTGTATCATAGAAAACATTCATTCTTTTAAATTCTTTAAATTGATAAGCTAAATTTTTCGTTTGACCTCTTCGTGTAATTATCTCATTTCTAAAATTATCTTTTCCAAAAATTTCATCCATTATTATCTTCACATAGTGACCTACGTGCCAGTCCACATGAACATAAATACTACCTTTTTCACTTAAGAGTTCTCTCATTAAGACCAGTCTTGGATAAAGCATTTTTAAATAACTTACAGTCCCATCTTTCCATGTATCAGCATAAGCAAATTGCTCAATTACAGCAGGATTTTTCTTTACTTCGAAACCCGGAAGATTTATTTTCACTTTATAATTAGCTTTGCTATCAAATGGAGGATCAATGTAAATTAAATCTATCTTCCCTCTCATAGAGGGCAATCCACTTTCTTCATCACCGGCTAGCAAAGCTTGCATGACAAGCAAGTTATCTCCATAAATAAGCCTATTTAACCATTCTTCACCTTTATACTCAGGCACTTTATCCTTAAAAAGCCCCGAAACATCTTTGGCAGGCAAAACAAGTTCATTTGTCTGAAGTGCAAGCCTCTTACCACTCGCTATTTGATCCAATATTCTTTCAGCTTCTCTTCTTCCTTCTGCTACTATTTTTGGAAGTTCTTCTATTAAAGTCTTACTCCTCATAGCTAAATTCCTCCAATCCTTTCCTTTATTTTATACTTGCTTATTTAATTGCTACTGTTTTCAATTAATATTTTGCGTAACTAATATTATATTTTTACTACTTTACTATATGTCTTAGATATTTTGACGTCCTTACTTTTTAGTGCTGTTACGTCAACATCTATATCATCCACAAACAAAAAAACTTTAATTTCTATTTAGTGATTTTTATAAAGATACCTTCTATTTGCATATCTAGCAAAATAAATATATTAAAGAAATTGCCCCAATCATTATTATCTTCTCAACCCATTAAATACATACACTTTACGGTTCTGTCAAGTAATTGCTGTAAAAAAAACTTGCACTTCATTACAAACATTAATCAGTCATATCAAGATACCTTCTTCCAGTTCACCATTCTTCGTTTATATCCATCAATAGTGTTCTTTTTCTTTACCCATTCCTGTGTGCTTTTCTTGATGTACTTCGTTCATAGTAAGAAGTACCAGCTTGTATTTTAGCCTCATATTCCATAATAGTGTTTAAAAATCAGGTTAGAATTTGCCTCATTCCCATTTCATTATCCCGTAGAAATTGGTGTATAATATATTCAGGTAAATTGATGTGTTCTTTTATAGCCCTGTATCCCTCCTTAAGTAATGTATTGTTATTTCTATTTTACAGGATACAGGGCTTTTTTTCTTTTTACAGCATTTATTTTACACTGCCAAGAGCACTATTTATTGTTATTAAATCACCATATGATAATTTTGGAGATACAATTAATTTCATTTTCCCATTATTCTTAATTAAGCCAACTATTCCCCTTGCGGCTAACGATAAAGATTCAGATGTAAAAAAACCTGACAAGCGACAATAGCTTATCGAGTTTTCTAAAATCGGCAAATAAAATTCATTTAAAATATCATCTGAGTCGGAAGAATAACTTCTTTTTAAATTCAAATCTTTAAAACTCATAATTCACCTACTTATTAAATTAAAATTTCACATTAGAACCATAACTAATCACTTGTACTAATTCATTATTTATATAATCATGTTCTATTCTATCTGTAAACAAAATCCCTTTCACTTCTAATTTTTGATTAGTAGTTCTATAGATAAACTCGCCATTTTTGTCTTTCAAAAAATAAATATACTCAAGAAGTTCCTTTAATCCTTGTAAAATATAACTTTTATCGGTTGTATATTTCACTTCACCTATAATAACTTTTTTCAACTCATATGTTCTTGTATCTCTAATTTCTATTAAAATATCTGGCCTACCCTGCCAAACATTTTCAGATATTTCTCTATCATCAAATAATTTAGAACCTATTGTTCTAAATTGGTCAAAAATCATAACTTGTCTTTTAAAAAACTCATCTTTTACTTTTGAATCCTCAATTTCATTTCTATATACTTTAAATACCAATTCATTTGAACCTGTGCTATTATGATATATTATGTACAAATATTCATTATCTTCCCAGGTTGCTACTTTATTTTCTTTGACATCCATTATATACATCTTATAATCCTTCTGATAATTTTTTATTACTTTTATTACCCAATATAATTCAAATAGAGTATTTTCATCAGCAATTTCAATAAATGTTTTTTCGAAAAGTTCTTTTAAGCGCAATTTATTTACTTTAAAACTTAAATAATCTCTATATAACTTAAATAATTTAGCGGTTTTGTTATAAATATAATTTCTATTTCTTTTCACATTTTCAAGCATTCTATTTGTGATTTTTATATTTCCTGTATCTACTTTATTCAAGTATATATTTTTTTCATAAACATCCTTTACAATCCTATTAATCTCTTTTCCATCTTTATACCACTCATATTTTTCAAATTCAACCATATTCAATTCATAATGTATTATTGTATATAAAATTTCTATAAATTTTTTTAAAACAATATTTTCTTTTGTGTTGTATTCTTTATTTCTTTCACTGACAGAAAATAGCGTTTTGTCATTATAACCTACATTCAACCTTTCTTTAATAGTTTTTTGCCAATTAATTTTTCCTTTTATGCTTTCTCTTGAATTTTGTTCATTCATTGAGGAAGAAACTTTTAATGTTCTAATTAAAAACGGCAAACTCTTTACATATTCTCTAACTTCATCTAAAAGGATAAAATGAAGTTTTATTAATCTCTCAAAATTCTCAATGTTTAAATTGAGTTTTCTCAAAAAAGTATTTGGTGAAAAATGTCCATTTTTTACATATGTTATTAAATCATCACTTATTTCTTTAATAATTACCTCTTTAGGCGTTTTCATCGATAATCACACCAAAAAAGTCGTATATAAAATTTTCAAGTATTTGCCTTTTTTCTTTTTCTTTAAACTGTTCAATGGTTGAATTGTAAAGCTCTTCGATAAATTTTTTAATATTATCTTCGGAAATGCCTTCAAATTGAGGAAGTAAGTATAGTATTAAGGCTGAAACGTAGTCTCCCTCTATACTTACATAATTTGCAATATCTTTTATTATTGCTGGACCAATTTTTCTGTATTTATTTGCTGTTCTCCAAATTTCTAATAAAGCTTCTTTTAAACTTATCTCGTTTATACTCTTATCTTCTATACTCCATTTATTTAATAATTTTTCAACTAATTCTTCACTAATAACTTTTGGAACTCCAACATAGATAAATGCAAAACGTCTCATAAATGCATAACTTAACTCGTATAACGATGTTTTATCGTATGTATTCATTGTTCCTATAATTCTAAAATTTTTTGGAAGGATATATATATTATCTCCATCTATTTTCTGTTCTTCATCTGATTCAGGTTTAATTATTATATTTTTACCTGAACGAGATTTTAGACTTAATTCAACTTCATCTCCAGTTAACACAGATAAAAAAGGTCCAAAGGTTTTATCAATATCAGCTCTGTTTATTTCATCAATAATTAACCAGTAAAGTTTATCATTGTTTTTGCTTTTTAACATTTTAAGAAATATTCCTTCTACAAATTCTAATGTACCGTCTTCTTTTGGTTTATAACCACCAATCGTATCATATGTTGACCAATCAGACATTGCAGTTACCATCTTATAATCAACGTCGTAACTATTGCATATTTCTTTTGCGAGCTTTGATTTTCCGGTTCCTGGAGGGCCAATAAGGATGATATGTTTTCCAGATTTTAATGCTGTAGATATTTGGGATAATAAGTTATCTTGGTTTTCAAAATACAATTGTGAAACTGTTAAATATTTATTCCAATCAATAAAATGTTCCTTTTTTTCTTTCCCCCCATTTTCATTGGGCCCCATTTCTTTAAGCTTGTTATATTCAAAAAATTTATCTATAACTTTTTCGTATTTCCTTATAACTTTATTAAAAATAGAAAAATCAATAACGTGTTCTTTATCTTCTTCAGATTTTAGTGATTTGTCCTTTTTTTGCAATTTAGAACCTCTCCATAATCCAAAAGCAATAAAAGTAGGATAAATAGCAATACCTAATTGAACAGCTTGTTGATGATTCTTCATATTTGAAGGATATATTGCACCCCAGCAGTGGTCAGTTCCAAAAGGTTGAGAACCATAAAAATTGACTATATGAGTTTTTAGTCCAAAAGTTATTTTTAAGTTATTTTCTATATAATCCTTTAAAATATTTAGAAGTCTTTCAAGTATACGGTCATCCCTTTTTTTGTATTTTTCGTAGAAAAATGGGAACAGTATTTTAAAATTGTCCCATGGTAATAAAATATTTTTTTTATATTTTTTTGATATTTCACCTTTAATTTTTTCCAAAATATTTAAATCTAACTTTTCACCATTTAATAACTTTTCTGCAATTTTAAACCTAATGAGATTTACTTTTTCACTTCCAGAATACTTATCATGGAATTTTTTTAAATAACTTTTATCAAGATTATTTACGTAGTTTATAAATTCTTCATCATTATTTTCGAACTTATCTATTGTTTTTGCTATCATCTGAAGATATTTTAAGTCAACATCAAAAGTGAAATTATAATAATCATCTGCGGAAAGACAATATATAAAGTCTTGAATATCTAAAACATCAGGATTTTCCAAATACTTTCTCTCTTCAAAATATTCCTTTAATATATAACATAATTGATAAAAATAGTAATATTTCTCGGCTTTATCACTGTATTTCTCATTAATATTAAAGAGCTCAAGAAAATTTTTGAATATTTTATCTTTAAATATCGGATACTTTTTGTAATTATAACTTGCAAGTAAATAACCTATCAACGGCGTTCCAGGAGAAAAACTTAATTTATTAACTTTAAAAATACTTTCAAAAATTTTTATTCTTTCAACTAAATTCACTGTTTCATCATACAAAACATTTAAAGCTTTCATAACAATTTCAGGATAACTTAGTGAGATTTTATACAAACTATCAAGTTGGGCCCAATAAACAAACGAACCTTTTGAGGGGTTAGCATTCTTCAATTTTTCAATTATTTCTACTACATTGTCAATAGTTATTCTTTTATTCTGTAAGTAATTATTCAACTCAGATAGAATTTCTTTTTTATATTGTTCATTATATTGTGGATTATCTTTAAATTTAAGATACTCATTTATTGCTATATCCAAATAGTTGTCGTCATTCCAAATCTTTTTAAACTCTTCTATTTTCATGTAAAGCCACTCCTCCGTTCGCAAGATGCAAGTATCTTTTTTATGATTATATGGGCAAAAGTAATATTTCGCTGCATTCCATAGTTTTTAGGATCTTACTATTTTATTATTCTAAAACAACAGTTGATCGGATTTTTCACAGGAACTTCTATATCACCTTTTAAAACAAAATTTGTATTTTTTCTTTTTTTCTTTTCAGTTGCCTCACCTTCCGTCTTGATTCTTTTTTTGGCTCATTTGGTTCATATTTGACTCTTTTTTGGTTCAAAAGAGTGTAATGAATGTTTCTTTTTTCAAAGGTTTAAATAAATTATGGGTGTTGCCTTGGAAACCTCAAAAAATTTCTGATACTCCTTATTCGTTATTTTACCTTTCTCCTTAATATACATCACTGCCTTTATCTGTCTATCATTTAACCTAAGCTCCCTCAAATATTCTTCTGTGTAAATGTCTTTTCTAAAATAAACGGAAAAATCATCCATCTCTTCTTTAAATTCTGGTTCTGGAAGTTCTACTTTTTTCATGTTCTCTATTATTCTACCTGTCCCTGAACCCATTTCTTCTATAAAACCAGCAAGATAAAAGATGTGCACGATTAAAGGATTTCTTGGAACAGAAAAATGAGGTCTTTTTAACTATTCAAGTGTAATACCTTCAAAGCCTTCAATGTTTTGTCTTTTCAACCCCAATGATATAGAATTTTTTAAATGAAATACACCATGTGAAAAAGTTTATAGCCGCGAAACAACAAACTTATATTTCATCGTTTATCTTTTCCAACATCTTCTTTAATTCTGGGATTTGTTTGCTGATTATTGTCCATATTATTCGCAAATCGACTGCAAAGTATCCGTGAATACCTACATTTCTTAATCCCACGACTCTTTTCCATGGTATCTCAGAATATCTCTTGCGAATATTTTCAGGAATTTTTCCCGCTGCTTCTCCTATAATTTCGAGGTTTCTCAAAACTGCGTCAACTATCATCTCCTGTTTTTCAAACTCTTCGAAATTTTTAATTCCTTTGCAGTATCTATCTATTTTATTAATGGCGTCAAGCATATCTTCAATAAATAACTTCGCATTTCTTTTAGACATATACAATGTCCTCCTTAATTGATTCCCACAAAAGCGGTTTACTTGATACAGCATTTTTTGTTACCACATCGACTTTAACACCAAGAAGTCTTTCAAATTCTTCACACAGGTCCACAAATTCCCATCCTATGTTTTTTTCAAATTCAACAAGAATATCCACATCGCTTAATTCTTTTTCCTCTCCACGAGCAAAGGAACCGAAGACTGCAATCGATTTTATCCCGTATTTATCCTTCAATTCTTCTTTGTGTTCAGAAAGTATTTTCTTTATTTCTTCAAGTTTCATAAATATCACCACTTTCTTGAAATTTTCAATATAAAAAATATGCACAATCAGTGGATTAAAGTATTTAGCAAAGCTTCTCCTATTGCCTCCAAAGGATAATACCATATTTCTTTTCTTACAAGCCATTTAATCTCATATTTTACATATATGAATTTTTTAATTGTTTCTTCTTAAGTTATAACCTGTTTAAGAACACTCTCTTTATAACCTTTTTCAACATAAATTTTACCATATTTTTAATTGTGAAATCCACGTAATTTAAAAAATATAAAAGTGGCATTAATAAATTAGCAATGAAAAAAATAAGAGCCCCGCATATGGCGGGACGACATTTTCTTTAAGAAACGCAAAGAATAGTAATTTTTTAATAAGTGAAAATTTAAAGGAAAGGCTTGATTATAATTCTTTTTAAATAGGGTTTTTATCAGGTTAGTTTTCTACCACTTTATAAGGTTTCAATTTTTTTAAGAGAAGCATGCATAAAAGTGCTCCAATTCCTGATAGTATTCCTGCTGATATAAATGCGTGGAAGTAACTTCCTGTCATATCGTATATCCAGGCTCCAATTGTTGGTGATATTGCACCTACTCCAAAAGCTGTAAACACAAGACCATAATTAACTCCCAGATTTTTTGTTCCAAAATATTCGGCTGTTAAAACTGGAAATAGTGCCAGAGTAACAGCAAAGCCCCATCCTGTAATTGCTGCTGCTATACACAACATTGGAAAGGTTACAACAAATACTGGAAATAAAATCAATATTATCATCTGCATTATATATGTTGTTATCATCACTCTTAAAACTCCAAGTTTATCACTGAGAAATCCTGCTAATGGTCTGCCAAGGCCGTTAACTCCGGAAAAAATCGCAATAGCCCATGCCGCTTCCATGGAGGATAACCCAAGAATAAGTTCACCATACGGAGGTATGAGTTTCATACTCAACATTCCTCCTGTAACAACAAGTGCTAAAACTAACCACATTACATAAAAAATAGGAGTTTTTATAAGGATTGTTGGTGGTACTTCGTTGTGAGGTTTATCAGGGTGCTTTAAACTCTTAACTTTTTTTAGAACAGAATCCGGTAATTTCCAGTTTTCAGGTGGATTTTCTATCAATAAAACGGCAACTGAAAGTACAATAAGAGTGGATATTCCAATTATAACAAAGGTGCCTTCTATTCCATGATTTGGAATTAAATAACCAGCTTTAAGTGGGGCAAACATAAGAGCTGCTAAACCAAATCCCATAACTCCAAACGATACAGCCATTCCAGGTTTATCAGGAAAAAATTTCCTTATAGGGGGCGCAACACATGCATAAGTTAATCCACATGATATTCCACCTATGATTCCATATGTTATTATTAACCACCAGCTATAAGGGAAATGTCCCACAAACGATGCGGAAATATAAGCCAGAAAGAATAATATTGTACCAATTGCTGAAACTTTTTTTGGTCCCCACATGTCCTGAAGTTTACCCGCTGGAACCATTGTTAGAGCAAAAATCACCATGAATACAGTAAACGGTAAAGTAGCTTCTGTTGTAGACCATCCGAATCTTTCAACCAGAGGTACGATAAACACTCCCCAGGCATAAGAAAGTCCACCCATTAGCGCTAAAAGAAATCCTGCCAGCGGTATTTTCCAGCGTATTCTGAAATATCTTTCATTTAAATTTTCAGTGATGTATTTCTCCAAGGCTTTTCCTCCTTTTTGAATTTTATAATATCTTCAAAGCTAAATTGCGTATTTAAAATTATTTTAAAGCTTTTATCCATCCCGGTTCTATTACGGAATCAGTATATCATAATTTGCAACGTACTTCAAAAGTGTAAATAATGCATTATAACAAAGCTCCCTGAAAATCAGGGAGCTTTGTTATAAAAATTTGAATTTACAATATTTATTTGCCAATAAGATGGCATGCTACATAATGTTCATTTCCAAGGTCTTTTAACTCGGGATGATGTTGAGTTTTACAGATTTTTTCTTTAAGCGGGCATCTTTCATAGAACCTGCATATTGGAGGTGGATTTATAGGTTTACTTACACTACCAACAATGTCAGGTTCACCTTTTTGGTACTCAGGGTCTGGAACAGGGACTGCTGTTAATAATGCTTTTGTGTAAGGATGCATAGGATTTGAAAGTAATTCTTCAGTATTAGCGTATTCGACGATCTTTCCAAGGTACATAACAGCTATTTTATCACACATGTATCTTGCTACAGCAAAATCGTGTGTTATGTATAAATAGCTCATACCGTGCTTTTCCTGGAGTTCCATCATCAGGTTCATAACCCCTGTTCTAACAGAAACATCGAGCATGGAGGTAGGTTCGTCTGCAACAATGAATGTTGGATCCAAAACCAATGCTCTTGCTATAGCAACTCTTTGTCTTTGACCACCAGATAATTCATGAGGATACCTCCACATGAAACTTGATGGTGGTGTCAATCCAACTTCTTGAAGAAGGTTCTTGACTTTTTCTTCTCTTTCCTGCAAGTTGCCTATATTATGTATGTTAAGAGGTTCTGAAATGATGTCAAATATAGTCATTCTTGGATTTAGAGATTCATATGGATCCTGAAAGATCATTTGAACCTTTCTGTGATATTCCAGTTTTGATGTATATTCGTGTATTTCCTTACCGTCTATGAAAATTTCTCCTTCTGTTGGAGCTTCTAAACCAACAATCACTTTACCTGTTGTTGTTTTTCCACAGCCTGATTCTCCAACCAATCCCAGGGATTTTCCCCTGATTATTTCAAAACTTACATCATCAACCGCGTGTACAAAATGCTTTACTTTCATAAACAATCCTCTGTCGGCAGCGAAAAACTTTTTCAAACTTTTAACTTTTAAAATAATATCATTTGAGCTGTGCTTTTGCATTTTCTCTCACCTCTTCCGTTAGTGGATGCCAGCATGCTATATAATGCCCATTTTCAATTAATTTGTATTCGGGTTCTTCTTCTCTACATTTGTCTGTTGCCCATGGGCATCTGGGAGCAAATCTACAACCCTTTGGTGGCTCTAATAGATTTGGTGGCTCACCGGGAATTGTAAACAATTCTTTCTTTTCACCAACAATACTTGGAAACGCGTTCATTAGAAGGTATGTATATGGATGCATTGGATTTTTGAATATTGTTACAGAATCTGCCAGTTCTACAAATTTTCCGGCATACATCACAGCTATTTTGTCACTTACCTCTGCAATAACAGCTATATCGTGGGAAATATAAATCATAGCCATATTGAGTTTCTTCTGAATTTTTTTCATTTCTTTCAAGATTTTATCCTGGACAATAACGTCAAGGGCAGTAGTTGGTTCATCGGCTATAATAACTTTTGGATCACATGATAAAGCAAGAGCTATAACAGCTCGTTGTTTCATACCACCACTGTATTGATGAGGATATTGCTCCATCCTTTTTGGATCAAGCCCTACCAGTTCAAACAGTTTTGCTACTTTCTTTTTCGCATCATCTATGTTCATATCGGGATAATGTGTTAGAATCGCCTCAACTATTTGATCTCCAACTTTGTAAACAGGATTTAATGAATTCATCGCAGCCTGGAAAATCATTGCAAGACCTTTCCATCTGTATTTTCGCATTTCATTTTCTGGAAGTGTAACTAAATCTACAGGACCGTTTCCTTCGTCAAAAAGAACGCTTCCTCCTTTAAATTCTCCGTTTTCTGGTAACAGTCTCAGCATAGTCATTGAAACAGACGTTTTCCCACAACCTGATTCTCCAACAATTCCCAGGCTTTCTCCACTATCAAGAGTAAAATTTATACCATCGACAGCTTTAACATATCCCATTTTGGTTTTATAATGCATTTTTAAATTTCGAACATCTAATACTGGCACACAAATCACCTCTTTCTTAATCTTGGGTTGACAATTTCTTCAAGTCCTCTTCCAAGGAAATAAAATCCTGAACAGAAAATTGTTATTATCAAACCAGCTGGAACCCATAACCACCAATACGCCCCTATATTACCAGAAGATAAGTATCCAGAAGTCCAGGCGGTGTTGATCATGATACCCCAGCTTATTCTAATTCTGAGAAGTCCAAAGAAGCTTAAAACAGCTTCTGAAAACACTGCGGCAGTAACATTAAACATCATATACAGGAAAGATAAAGGCATTACATTGGGGATTATGTGATTAAAGATGATGTATGCATTGTTTCCGCCAGCTACTCTTGCAGCTTCAATATATGGTTTTACTTTTACTGTTAACGCCTGAGCTTTAATAACCAATGTAATACCACCGAACCCTCCAAGAAGACCAAGAATAAGCGCAAGCCAGAACAAATTAATCTGGAAAAACCCAGAGAGAACTATCAAGAAAGCAATACCCGGGAATAATAAGATCAAATCAGCAAGTCTCATGAATAAGGTATCAACAGCTCCTCCAAAGTATGCGGCAGTTGTACCAACTATAGTTCCAATCACAACGGTTATTAAAGCTGCCAGAAAACCAAGCATAAATTCACTTGGGGTACTCCTTAAAAGCTGCATGAATATGTCTCTTCCACCAGGATCAGTTCCAAGTAAATGCCATCTATTAGGTGGAAGTGGATGTTGAATTCCAAGTTTTGAGTTAAGTGCAAGATTATTGTAAAGATTTACAACTGATTCTTTAGCTTCTTTCTGGCTAATTTCAAACGTTGAATTTAGTTGTTTTACAACATCTCCAAGATCATTCTGGTTATAGGCTATGTAATCTTTGAATTCATCTGTCCAGAATTCTTTGTTTTTTAGATACTTTATGTGATCTTTCACAAGATTAGCAAAAAGATATCTGGATATAGGTGTTTTAATATCTGAGTCAGGTAGAAGTAATTTTACTGAATTAATGGGTTTTGAAAGTTCTTTCATCTTCTTTACTATATCTAATCTTTTATAATTTATATCACCTGCATTTTCTATATTTGAAATTATCAGGTTATAGTGTTTTGTATTTTTTGTCGCAAAGGAAAGTAAAGATACTACAGGTTTGTCCATGGCAGGTATTAGCTGAGTAAAATCAATATTCAAATAAACATCAGGTATTTTGATATTTTCAGGGGATTCTTCAGTAATGTCAGAGATTATGCTTGCCATAAAAGCTCTGGCGTTTGCCACTTCTATAAACAATGCTTCAAGCTCTTTTCTAAATCCATACTGTATGTCCGGATAGTTTGAAAGTGCTGTTTCAACTTTTGCCCTAAATTCAGGTGAAAAATCAAATGTTAAAATCGCTAATTTTATCCCGGAAAGTACGTCAAGAAGTTTAACAGGTTCGCTGTAATTGGCTTTTATGTCTAATTGTGAAAATAACGTCTCTATTTCTTCAAGGTATTGTTTAACCCTTTCATAATTAGATTTTTTACTTTCTTCGTTGGAAAGATCAGGCATTCTTATTTCTGCGTAATTTAACAATTCTGAATATTGTGAATTTTTTAAAGCTGCTATCAAAGAATCATAATCTCCAGAAATTTTAGAATAGGTTAAAATATCAACAAGAACATTGAATATTGTTGCTTTTGCTAAATCCTGTACAGGAACCTTTTCGGTTTTTATTATTTCCTCAAGATCCTTTTGATTGGCCACGGAAATTTGAACATTTATTAAGCTCTTTCTTACTAAATTTGAAACAACGCTAAAAATCTTTTCTTGTGCCTCTTTGATTTCTTTTTCTGAAAAGTCCTTTCTTAATAGGTTTTTGAATTTTTTCTGTTCTTCAGAACCTTTTGCTATTTTCAACCATAAGGTTATTCGTGAAACTTCTCGTTTAGATTTGTAAGGTGCAAGAGCCATTGCTAATGTCTCTGTATCTACCTCTTTGACTAACTTTTTAAAATCACTTAGTGAGAATTTTTTTCTATTGCCAATTTCCAAAATGTTTGCTAAGGGTTTAACTTCAATTAAACCCTGATCAAGGAGCTGGGAGATTTGATTCTGGTATCTCATTCTTTCTTTCATTGGAATGTAATTATCTACAATGGCATCTAAAATAGGTCTAAATGCCTGTGCATAATCTAAGTTCACAAATATTTTTTGAGCAACGTCTATTCGTTTTTCTATTGCCTTTTTGAAATCTTCTCCCTGGTCTAAAAAAGAGTAAGTGAACAATGTAGCCGCCGGGATTTCAATACCTTTTATAACATTTAATGGAGACATGTATTTAGAGACGTACGATATATCCTGAACTCGTGGATCAGTGCCTGTAACAGGATCATAAATGCTTTTATCTACAAATTGCCACACTATTGGATATGATAGGGCAAATAGTCCAAATGCGATAATTATAATTAGTCCGAAAAGTCCCAATTTGTGTTCTTTAAACAGTTCCCAGTTTCTTTTTGTATTTTTCAAAAATAATTTCAGTTTTATTTTGGTGATTGATTCTTTAGCCATTCAATTTCACCCCTTCAGTATCTAATCCTTGGATCTAATATTGCATATAAAATGTCAGCAATAAGGTGCGCAAAAAGGACAAAAACACCTGTAAAAATTAAGCACCCCATGGCAAGCGGGGTATCTTGAAGAAGTGTTGCGTTCAAAAGAGTTAATCCCATCCCTTTCCATGAAAACATTGTTTCAGTAATTACTCCCCCACTAACAGTTGTGGCAAGAGCTAAAACAAAACTTGTAATTAATGGTAAGAGCGCGGTTCTTGCAGCGTGTTTGTCTCTTACAACTTTGTCGGGAAGTCCCTTAGCTTTTGCTGTTGTTATATAATCTTCTTTGATAATTTCCAGCATTGTATCTCTCATAACCAGCATACTACCGGCAAATCCAAGAACGGTCAACGATATAACAGGAAGAATAACGTGGTAAATAATATCAAGGGCATAATATCCATAACCATTTGTCAGCCAGTATATTAATACGCTGCCTATTCCTCCAAACGTGAATGTCAACATCGCAGCATTCTTAGTTTTTTTGGTTTTCATAAATGATGCAAAAAGTATGCCAACGCTCCAGAACATCACAAGTACTATTGAACTCCATAATAGCTTTATAAATACATCTTGAGAGGAGAATGTAACATTCAACCATTTAGAGGGTTCTATAAATCCACTAATTGGGAATATTTTTAAGACCACCCCAAAAAGCCAGATCATAATAAGCATGAAAAAGGGAGTGAAAATCGTCCAGAATATTATTCCCACAAACGTGGCAACTTTATCGGACACCCCACCTCTTTTCCATGCGATTTTTTTCCCAAGATTATATCCTAAAAGATAAGAAGATAATGTAGTCATTAAAAATAAAAATACAGTTCTTGGAAGTCTTTCTCCAATAATCTCTGCAACAGGTTTGGGATATTCTGAAAAAGATATACCAAGTTCCAAATTGAAGAAATTTTTCATGTGTTTTGCATACTTTACATACCACGGGTCGTCAACACCAAAAAGTTTTTTAATTCTTTCGTACATTTCAGGTTGTTTCATCAGTTTTGGATCTAAAAACTTTGTTGTGTAATCTCCAGGCATTAAAAGGAAGATGAAAAATACTATTGTGACGTATATCACAAGTAAAATTATCATTTGATATAACCTATTTCGTATGAATTTAAACAATCCAGGAAGTGGTAATGAAAACAAATACAAAATGAAAAACAGGATATAGTTAAAACGTGGGCTAAAAACAAAGAAATATTTAAAGTTAAAAATAGCAGACAAATACAAAGCAAGAGAGATTACTAAAAACACATAGTGATAAAACTTTTCAGCATTAAATAACGTAATTAGAACGGCAAGTAGTGGTAAAAGTATTGCAAATCCAAAAAACGAGAGACTTTCAAAAAACAATGATATAACAAAAAATATTCCTACTATTAGCTGAATCAATAGTTTTATATTCATTTTCACCTCTCCTTTTTATTGAAAAATTAAAGCCCCCGCCCAGACGGGCCGAGGGCGTAACAGATATTTATTTAACTCTTACCACATTTTCCGGGAAACCATTGTAATTTTGAATACCATCAAGTGTGTCTGTGAATGGGAACTCAATTGTATCCCTGTACGCTTCATAAATTGGAGTTGTAAAGAGGATAATATATGGAAGGTCTTCTGCGAGTAATTCCTGTGCTTCTTTTATAGCTTCTACCGCTTCATCAAAGGAATCGGCCATTTCAAATTCATCAATAAGAGCGTCAAATTCTGGATTGGAGTAACCTGGAGTGTTGAAACCTTCAGGTGCGGATTGATCTGATTTCCAGAAACTCTTGAAGTACGTTGGGACTCTTCCAATACCCCAGCCAAGCATGTACATATCAAAATCAACTTCGTCAAATGCTCTGGTAACAATTTCGTTGAAGTCTGTAAGTTTAACATCAATAGGAAGGCCGAGATCTTTTGCCCATTGTTCTATATAAATAGCAGTTGTAGCTCTCATTGGGTCGTATTCTCCAGACGGAGCGAGAAGTTCAAGGTCAGGAACGTATTTACCATCTGGTCCCTTTAAGCCTTTTCCACGTTTGACAACCGGGTTAGCTGCTTTTGAAGGATCAATTACTGGTTCCTGATCCCAGCTAAATCCTGCTTTTTTCAGAAGTTCAATAGCAAGCTGATATCTTTCTCCTCTGCTCAGTCCTTCACCAATTGTTTTGACATCTGCGTTGTACCAGAAAGTGTTTGCAGGTGGAACTGGCGTGGAAAGTGGTATAGCTTTTCCCTGAAGAACTCTGTTACAAATGTAATCCCTATCGATTAATGCAGCTAATGCCTGTCTGAATTCTTTTATGTTGAACGGATATTTTCTCATATTGAAAGCAAGATATCTAAATCCAAGAGATGGATTTACTGTAAGTTTGATTCCTGGAACTCCTTTTAACGACTCAAATTCACCTGAGGTCAATCCTAAAGGATTCAATACAAAATCAACATCTCCTTTTTGAAGAGCCTGCAGTGCAACAGCTTTGTTTCCATATATTCTGTAAATTATCTTGTCTATATATGGTCCATTTACAACTTTCAATTTTACGGAACCTTCTGGTGCAGGATTATTGCTTGTCCATTCAAAACCGGTGGTAGGATTCTTAATTACAAATCCGCCGTTTTCATAATAAAGATTTTCTTCACCCTCTGGCAAATAGAAACCTTTTTCCACTACTCTTTTAACTTCTACAAATGCACCTTTTTCTATTTTTCCAAGATTCAATGCTGTAATAGCGGGATCTACTACTTCCTGGCTCAACAACCAGTTTACTGGATTTTCCTGCTTTTTAGCTTTTTCTACATAAGGAGCCCAGAAGTTTTTGCTTACAATGGCAGTCATGAGAGTGTCATAGTAAATTGTCATTGTGGTTTTTTCCTTGAAATAGAATTTCACAGTCCATTCATCTATTTTCTCTACTTTTGTTGGTTCATATGCGCCTACCCAGTTTCCACCAGGGATTTGCAATTCTTGAATAGTATTGTATGTAAATACAACATCGTTTGCAGTAAACGGAGAACCATCACTCCATCTCAAATCTTTTCTCAATTTCACTGTTACCGTGTACATTCCATTTTCTTCTACAATTTTGGGAACTTCTGCAGCTGCTGATGGAATAAGCATACCGTCTTTATTCATGGTTAACAATGCTGGATACTTCCACAGCTGAACATAAAAGTTCCAGGCAGATGAACCAGATCCCAACAGGTTCCAGATGTTTGTGGTGGTAATATCCTCTAAAAGAGCGTAGTTTACAACAGCTTCACCAAATATGAATAATGTTAACAACAACCCAACAAAGACAAGTAAACGTTTCATAAAGCGACCCCTCCTTTTCAAAAGTGTAAATCAAAATAACTTTGTGTTAAAAAACACGAAATTATTATACAAAATTGAATTTTATAAGTCAAGTTATGTAATTGGAAAAAATATTGAGAAAAATCTTGTTAAATTTCTTTTATGAAGATTACATACTTTGATTTTTGAAATTAAACTCAGCGGTTGGGATTTTCGTAATATTCATTGTATATTGTTATCTTAAAGCTATTCTCTCAAATCCCTCAAAATAAAAACAGAATATTTTTCAGGCATAAATTAAGCATATGGTAAAATTATAAGCAAGGAGGTTTTCAGATGCTAAATTTAATACTGACAATTTTGTTTGGGAGCTTTTTTTTAACTATATTGACAGGAATTGAGTATTTTTTTTATAACATTTTAATCTCGTCAGCCTTAGCGTTAATAATTTACCCGGGGAAGTTTCCTTTTTTGAGGCTAATAGGAACTGTTGCCCAAAAAATTCCAGAGGCTATAATAGAAACAGTTGAAATTTTTTTTCTAAAAAAAGAAACTGTTTATCATCTGGAATATAAAGATAATTTTGAAATGCTTGAAAGAATTATATACATAACGTTTACTCCAAAAACGTTAGTTTTTGACCATGATGAGGATTATCTCTATGTACATAAGATAGGAAGTGATAACTTGTGAGCATCTTGATTCTAATCTTAATGGCAATTCTTCTAAATAGTTTTATGATGGTGAAAAGTAAAAACATCTGGGAAAAAGTTGTCCCACTATTAGCGTTATCAACGAAAATATCGTTGTTCCTTCTGGTTTTTTCGTTTATTAATAAAGATAAGTTCCTGTACGATGTTGGAATTTTATATTTATTATTTGGAACTGGTGGAGGACTTATTATAGCTTCTTTTCTTGCAAGGAGTGACATGGAATGAATCTTTTTCAACAAATATTTTTGTGGGCAGGGGCTATAATAATGGTCGCAGGGAATATTTTTGCATTTTTTGAAAATTCAACATTAAAACGCCTTCACTATATAGGTGCAGGAGACAGTATTGGCGGAATGTTTATGTTAATATCCTTTCTATTTTCAAAGGTGTTTTTCTTTAAAGGATTACTTGCAATAATAATTTTAATTGTGTGGTCTCCAATGGTTTCATATTATATTGCTGTTGCGTATTCAAAGAGGGGGCAAAGACGTGCAAATCGTTAGAGTACTCTTTTTATTAGTAGCTGTTTTATTTGCCTCGCTTGCAATCATTAGAATTAAACCCTTTCATTCTTTTTTGTGGCGAACTGCTCTCAGTATACTTGCTGTCGCCATTTATACGTTGTATTTTGCTCCTGATGTAGCCTTAGCAGAAGCAATGTTAGGAGCTCTTCTAACAACTTTTGTCTATTTGCTGGCAATAAAAATTCATTCTAAGGTACGTGTAGGAATAATTGTTGTACCTGTAATATGTGAAAAATACGGCGATTCTTATGTTGGAATTATTCCCGGAATAATGGAAGCTTTTGCAAAAAAGTATAATCATAAAATAGAATATGTAGAATTTGAAGATTATAATCAGATCGCAAAAGCTGTAAATGAAGCGGTGATAGATATAGGAATAAGTTATTCGGGAGATTTTCCAATAATAGAAGTCCCTGTGTATGAGTATAATGGGAAAAAAAGTGATTATTTCTCTCTTCAGAAAATATTGGAAGAAAATCCACATTATGGCAAAATAAGCAAAATTACTAATGCCATGCTTTATTTTTCTTTTAATGAAAGTGATAGTATACTCTTTGAAGAATTTGAAGAATTCTTCGAAACTTTCGAAAAAGAAAAAATCGTAAACAAGTATTTGAGGAGGTAAAATTATGGATTATGTTCACTATGCTGTAAACAAAATTGTAGAATTATGTTCAATTCCCAGCCCGACAGGTTTTACTCAAAAGATTATTAACTATCTTGTGGAAGAATTTAAAAAGTTTGGATTCACGTACGAAATAACAAATAAAAATAATCTTGTTGTAGAGCTCAACGGAGAAGAAGAAAATGGAATAATGCTTGTAGCTCATGTGGACACTCTGGGAGCTATGGTAAAATCCATCAAAAGTAATGGAAGACTGGCAATTTCGAAAATCGGTGGATTTTCTTTTTCCACTATAGAAAATGAAAATTGTAGAATTCACACAAGAGAAGGAAAAGAGTACACCGGGACAATATACCTAACCCATCCATCTTCACATGTATTTAACGATGTAAATTCTTTAAAAAGAACAGAGGAAACTATAGAAATTGTGCTGGATCAGAAAGTCAATAGCAAAGACGATGTTTTAGAGCTTGGCATTATGCCAGGTGATTTTGTTTCTTTCGAGCCAAGAACTGTGGTAACAAAAACCGGGTTTATAAAGAGCAGACACTTAGATGATAAAGCAGGAGTTGGAATTTTACTGGGACTTGCAAAAGCAATAAGAGATTTCACAACAGAGCCTAAAAGGAAAGTCTATATGATGTTCACTTCTTATGAGGAAGTTGGACATGGAGCAGCTTCAGGAATACCTGAGGATGTTACAGAGGTTATTTCGGTTGATATGGGCGCTGTTGGAGCTGATTTAGAATCAAATGTTTTTTCTGCATCGATATGTGCGAAGGATTCAGGAGGACCTTACGATTATGAAATAGTTTCTAAATTAATAAACGCAGCAAATATTGCAGGAATTAATTATAGTGTAGACATTTACCCGTACTACGGCTCTGATGTTGAAAGCTCATTAAGGGCAGGCCACGACGTAAAGCATGGATTAGTAGGCCCCGGAATTTATGCTTCCCATAGTTATGAAAGAACTCACATAGATGCCATAGAGGCTACCTTAAAACTCTTACAGACCTACCTCACTCTGGATTGAAAAAGGTATAAAGGGGGAAGTCCCCCTTTTTTATTTGGAATTAAAAGTATATGATATAATCGAATTAGACGCATCTTATTGACAGGAGGTCTGATATATTGATGGGAACATCTGTACCTTTGACACGCGCTGAAAGAAAGTATTTGTTAATGGTGTTTTTAACGTTAAACGAAATGGGCTGGACAAGATTGAAAAGAATATCTGAGTATGCTAATGTAAAAATGCCTTCTGCAAAGCAATCTTTAGATTCCCTTGCAAAGAAAGAACTTATATATTATGAAAGAAGAGGGGCAATTACATTAACTGCTAAAGGAAAAATGATAGCTGTTCAGGAAAACGAAAATCTTCAAGCTGTATACAAATTCTTTACAGAAGTAATGTTAATAAATCCTGAAAAAGCCATGGATGCCTGCTGGAAAATATACTTTGACATGGATGAAGAGGTTGTGACAAGATTTCTTCAGTTTGCAAAATTCATGAACAAATGTCCTTCTGAAAAACCCATTTTTATCGCCCATTTTAAAGAATATGTTACTAAAGGAAAACTTGAAAGTAAATGTCCGTATTTAAAACAAGATACTGAGAAAAAAAGTAGTGGGAGTGAGAAATAAATGGAATACGACATCCTGGTAAAAATTTCACGCGAAGATGTTCATTTTTTGAGTTATGTTCTGGAAACAGAAGATAATATGATGAATATAAGAAAATACGAAAACGGGATTTTAAGAATAATAGTTCCTGATGCTTTTAAAAATGAGGTTCTCAAACTTCTGGAAAGTATGAAAAAACATATTAAACTTGAAGTTGTTGATGTCAAAAAAAATAATGGTTCAGCAGATTAGTTAAAGGCGTGAGAAGCAGTGGAATATAATGAAATTATAATAAGGCCTGTTCAACTGAGCGATGTTAAGAAAATTTACGAATTCAGAAAAAAAGTTGTTAGTGAAACACATTATCTTATAACTTCACCTGATGAGCTACCCAATTATGAAACTTTAAGGAGATATGTGAAAATTTATATAACTGATCCGTTAAGACTTCACTTAGTTGCGGAGTTTGATAGAAAGATTGTTGGGGAAATTACTATGTTGATCCATGAAAAAAAGCGAATGAGACATGTTGCAGAATTTGGAATATCAGTTCTGAAAGATTACTGGGGAGTTGGTATCGGAAAAAACCTTATTTCAAACGCTATAAAATGGGCTATTACCAAAAAGGTTACTCGAATTCAACTGGAGGTGATGAAAACTAACAAAAGAGCGATTAAATTATACGAAAAATTTGGCTTTCAAATAGAGGGGATTAAAAGAAATGCTGTAAAAATAAACAATAGATACATAGATCTTCTTATTATGGGATTACTTATAGCTCCTGAAAGAAGGTGAAGAATGCGAAAAACCTTTTTTCTTTTTTGTGCTATTTTGTTGATTATCATGCCATATTTGATATATTTGAGCAGTTTATCTTATACATTTTATGATATCAAAAATCTGGAACATATGCTTCGTAATGAATTAAAACTTTATTTTATGTTAATAGAAAGTATTGTTAATTTAAAAAAGCCAAGTGGTTATGTAATTGAACAGGAAAGTATATACTACAAGGGTAACTTATATAACGTTAAAGTAAACGAAGAAGAAATAAACTTTGTAGAGATAAATAACGAAAAGATGTTGATTTATGTAAAAGATGGAAAATGGTATAAAATCCCGGATTTTAGCGGAAATTTTATCATTTACAATTACCAGGGGATTATTATAACAGACAAATTTTTTGGGGAAAAAATAGAAAATCTTTTTAGTTTAACAAAGACGATTCAAAAAGGATTTTTTGAAGGTAAAAGAGTTTTACTGAAAAGAATATCGCTGCAAAAAAACTTGCAAGCAGTGATTATAAAGGCGTTACCAATCCAACATGTACTATTATACTTTTTCTTTGTTCCATTATCACTGATTTTGATCTATGATGGTTTTATTTATAAAAGAAAATTGGAAAGGGAATTTAAGAAAAAGTCTGAAAAACTTTCTAAAGCTCTTTTGATTGTAAAAGAGATTCTGACAAATCTTGAAGATAAAGAGAAAATGCTTGAAGGGGTAAGAAAAATTAAAAGAGTACTGAAGGGGGAGTGAATTTTGACTATTCTATTTGATGCAAGTTTTTCTTTTCAGGAGATTATAGATTTTTTAGTGCCCATAATCATAAAAGTTGACGGGGGGTATAAAGTAGATTTTTTTGGAAAAACATCGTTATTACTTGCCAATAAACAAATAACAAAACAGAGCATGACAACATTCAAAGGTAAAAATTTTCGTGTTATTGAAATAAATGGCGAAAGTGAAAGTGCCGTTAAACTTCCAAATTTAACTTCAAAGTTGTGGGAACTTTTTTTAATAAGAAATACCGTAGCCAATGAATTTATGAAATCAAAGATGATTTTCCCTCCTGAAATGCTTAGAATAGAAAATTCGTTTTCAGACGAAGGAATAATCATAGAAATCAATACCGATTATATTATCCAGAATGGTCAACTACTTTACTTTAAAGGCATGGAAAAGATTTTAGACGTTCTTATATACTTCTCGCTTTACAAACTTTGCCAGCAGTATTCTTATGAACTTTCACTTACTCAAAGCATTATATACCATGTATATCCTACATGTGAATTTGATAAATTTCAAAAATTTTTCTCAGAGTTAAAAAGCAAAAGTTTAAAAATAGATGCCTATTTGACAGAAAATGTTGAACGTATAAAACAAAGTGTTGAAAAATTTGAATACATTTTCGAACTTTTTCCTATAGAAGCTCTTCGACTGTTGTCAATAAATTTTGAGCATTTAGAAACAATAAAAAAGCAGCTTGAATATTTTAGCGAATTTATAAAAAGTATTGTGGGGTGATGAAATGATTTCTACAAAAACTGGAGATTCTGGAAAAACAAGTTTGGCAAATGGTGAAAGAGTAGATAAAGATAACATTAGAGTGGAAGCTTATGGAACAATTGATGAATTAACTTCTTTTTTGGGAATTGTAAAGTGTTATTTAACAGGTGAAGAAAAAAAATTAATCGAATCTATTCAAAAAGAACTTTTTAAAATAGCTGCTGAGCTTGCAAAAGGTGAAAAATATATAGAACCCATAGGCAAGAAAGAAGTAGACAGTTTAACTAAAAAAGTGGAGTATTATGAGACAAAAGTAAGTATAAATTCTTTCGTACTTCCTGGAGCTACAATTCCTGGAGCTTATTTAGATATAGCAAGAACGATTGTTAGACGCTGCGAAAGAAGAATTGTATCCCTTTCAAAAATTGAAAAAGTGCGAAAAGAAATTTTGGCTTATATGAATAGGTTATCCGATTTACTTTACATCCTTGCAAGGTACACAGAAAAGAATAATATCCAGTCTGTGGAGGAGGGATGAATCTTGATAACCCTGGATGGAAACAGCCTTACTATAGAAGATGTTCATAAAGTCTCTCGAAAATGTGAAAGAGTTACTCTGTCCAAAGATGCTGTTAATAAAATGCTCGAATCAAGGAAAGTTGTTGAACAGATTTTGGAAAAAGGCGCTCCTGTGTATGGGATAAATACAGGATTTGGTGCTCTTGTTAACGTCAGAATCAGCGAAAACGAACTTTCAACTTTGCAAAAAAATATTGTACTTTCTCATGCGGCAAATATTGGGGAACCACTTTCCAATGATATTGTCAGAGCCATGATGCTTTTAAGGGCAAACTCACTTGCAAAGGGGTTTTCTGGTGTTAGACCAATTGTTGTTGAGAAAATACTGGAATTTTTAAACAATAACGTTATTCCATATGTTCCAGAAAAAGGTAGTGTTGGAGCAAGCGGAGATTTGTCACCTCTTGCACACATTGCCATGACGTTAATTGGTGAAGGCTATGTGCTTTTTGACGGGAAAAAAGTCAAAACCAGAGAAGTGTTAGAAAAATTGAAATTAAAACCATTGAAATTGAAGGAAAAGGAAGGTTTAAGTTTGTTAAATGGGACCCAGTACATAACCTCCATATTAAGCCTGGTTGTAAGAGATTCCCTTAAGCTTATGAGAATTGCAACGTTAATAGCAGCCGCTTCTGTAGATGCGCTATACGGAACACCTGCAGCTTATGATATAAGATTACAAAAGGTTAGAAATCATGATGGTCAAGTTCAAATTGCCTCATGGCTTCAAGAATTTCTTAGAGAAAGTAAATTAAGAGATTTGCATCTGCATTGCAATCGCATTCAAGATGCATACACTCTTAGAACCATACCACAGGTTTATGGAGCAGTTCTGGACACTTTAAATTATGCCAAAAAAGTAGTGGAAAATGAAATAAATGCCTCAACTGATAATCCTTTAGTTTTTGAGAACGATGTAATAAGTGGAGGTAATTTTCATGGAGAGCCAGTTGCATTGGTCGCAGACTTTGTAGGTATAGCGTTAACCGATATGGGAAATATGATCGAAAGGAGAATTGATAGGCTTGTAAATCCAAAGGTAAATGAAGGATTGCCGCCCTTTTTAGCTTCCGGGAAAGAGGGTTTAAACTCCGGTTACATGATATGGCAATATACTGCTGCAGCTTTGTGCAATGAGAATAAGGTATTAGCCCATCCCGCAAGTATTGACACAATACCAACTTCAGGTTATCAGGAAGATCACGTGAGTATGGGAGCAACCGCTTCAAGAAAACTCTTAAAGATATTTGATAACCTGGTATCTTTATTATCGATTGAAGCAATGCTGGTAAAAGTAGCGCTTGAGTGCAGAAAACCGGCCCGCTCATCGGAAGTTATCGAAGAGTTCTTTTCTAAATTTACTGTGGAAATAAGTGGCGACAGATTCTTCGGAGATGATTACAATCGTGTACGGGAAATTTTACAGTTAGAATTAAATTCTTAAACTTAAATAAAAAAACATGGCTCCTATTAATCAGGAGCCATGTTTATATTCCCTATCTTTATTATTCTTCATCGAATGCGTCGTAACTATCAAAATCGTCCAGAGATATTCCATTACTAAACTCTTCTTCTTCAATACTTTCTATGGTTCTTTCTTTTATATCTTCTTTAGATTGACCAAATGGATTCTTTGGATCAAGTTTTCCACTAAAAATTTCAATCTTTGATTTTCCATCGTATAAATATGCCTTTGCTTTTACTTTAGTTTTTATAAGTGAAAGAATTTTTTTCACAAGTTCTTCGTCAAGGTCTTCATTTTCAGCACAAGTTAGCGTTAATGTTCCATCTTCATATTTAATTTCCGTGGAATGTTTTTTGGCTATTTTCTTTATCTCGGGATTTGATAAAATTATTTTAGATTTTATTTCGTCAATTGCCATCTCAACTGTGTAATGAAATGACATTTCCACACCTCCGTATTTATTGCTCTGAAGCAGACAAATATTCATTTACTTTGACCATCAATCTTGACTTCTTTCTTGAAGCCTGATTTTTATGAATCGCGCCTATTTTACTTGCTTTATCAATACTACTCTGGGCCTTTTTATAAAGTTCTTTTACTTCTTCTACAGGTTTCTTGTCTTCAATTGCTTTTAAAACTTTCTTTATTGCGGTTTTCATTCTGGTTTTATATGCTTTGTTTATAAGTCTATTCCTTTCAGAAACTTTTACTCTTTTTTTTGCAGACATTATATTAGGCATACCAAACGAACCTCCCTCTTATTTCTTTTTTCGTATTATAATAATTTTTTCAACTCATTAACCATATCAAGTTTTTCCCAGGTAAACTCAGGATCATTTCTACCAAAGTGTCCATATGCAGCGGTTTTTCTATATATAGGTTTCAAAAGATCAAGCTTTTTAATAATTGCCCCAGGTCTAAAATCAAAAAGCTCAAGTATTGCGTTAAGAATTTTTTCCTCAGCTACTTTTGCTGTGTTGTAGGTATTGATCATAATTGAAACAGGTTGAGCTTTTCCTATTGCATAGGCCACCTGTATTATAAATTTGTCGGCAAGTCCAGCTGCCACAACATTTTTAGCGACATAACGTGCAAAATAGTGTGCAGAGCGATCAACTTTTGTAGGATCTTTTCCGCTGAAAGCTCCTCCACCATGTGGAATTGCTCCACCATAAGTGTCTACAATAATTTTTCTTCCAGTAAGCCCGGTATCTGCTGAAGGACCACCAAGAACAAATCTTCCTGTAGGATTAACCAATATTTTGAGGTTATCATCTCTTAAATTTTCAGGTAAAACGGGATCTATTACGTGTTTTATAAGAGCTTCTTCAATTTCCTGATTCGTAACATCAGGCTCGTGTTGTGTAGAAATTAATACAGTATCAATTCTAATGGGCTTTTCGTTTTCATCATATTCAACTGTTACCTGTGTTTTTCCATCAGGTCTAAGAAATGGAACTGTGCCATTCTTCCTGACTTCACTGAGTTTTTTTGCAAGTTTGTGTGCAAGAACAATAGGAAGAGGCATAAATTCTTCCGTTTCATTTGTTGCGTATCCAAACATCATTCCCTGGTCGCCTGCACCAACAATTTCCAACTCGTCCTCAGCTTTTAGCTCACCTTTTTTAGCTTCTAATGCTTTATCAACTCCAAGGGCAATATCTGGAGACTGACTGTGAATCGATGAAACAACAGCACAGGTTTCACCGTCGAATCCATATTTTGCCCTGGTGTATCCTATATCCATAATAGTTTTTCTTACAACATCCTGAATGTCTACATAAGCTCTTGTTGTAACTTCACCGGCAACAATAGCTATCCCGGTTGTCACTAATGTTTCCACAGCTACACGGGACTTTGGATCCTGTTCAAGCATCGCGTCCAAGATAGCGTCACTGATCTGGTCCGCTACCTTGTCTGGGTGACCTTCGGTAACACTTTCACTTGTAAAGAGTCTCTTCATTCCTCAACCTCCTTTTCGTAATCTTCTTTTGTAATAAACTTACCACCGCTTATTTCTATGCTCACTGGCTTATACGAGCCAGTGAATTGTGCTTTTATCTCGATTTTGTTAGGACATTTTGAACCCACATAAAGTTTTTCTATCCTATATGGAACATCTGGATTTTCATAATTTATTATAAAATCATATCCCTTTCTTAAATGACTCCTGAAAACTTCTCCGCATTTATTACATCTTAGATACACTACCAGATTTTTCTTATCTTTATAAAAAGGATTTATTTCAAGATCTGCTTCTTTTTTCTTTTTCTTCTTGAAAAAGAACACAATGTCACCTTCTTAAGTTAAAAGTTAACACTTTTTTCCTTCCCCATGCATCTGAAAGTTCTATTGTAACAGGTATAATGTCACCTGATGGTTTAAATTCGGGGAAATTATTTTCTTTTACAACAGAGCCAATTTTTTCCGGATATAACTTATAGTAAGCCCGGTAAACATAACCTGATGCAATGGAATCATCAGTATATACTGTATAAGCTTTTTCAAATTCAGACATAGGTACACTATCGAACATTATATGATACACCAATTTATTTGAAAAGTAAAGTTTTATATCATTCAAACCTATTAAATTTCTGTTAATTTGAAAATACGCATTTACCGCTATTTTAGGATACGCTCCTGAATACTGGTATGTTTTCCCTTCTTCGTAATCGTACCGCTTACCATTTATTATTAAGTCTTTCACAACTATTTCTCCTTTTGGAGGATCGATTTTTATGAAATCAAGTGGATTATACAATGTTTCTTCTGTTCTGTCTCTTATTTCCACATGAGCATGCGGTTGAACTGCTTCTCCAGTTTTTCCTGAATATCCTATAACATCACCTTGCGAAAATTTTATATTCTCTTCAGAAAATTCAACAACTATTCTTTGCTTACCAAACTCTGCTATAAGATTATCAACAAGCTTTTGAATTTTTGGAGCAAAAGCGCTTAGATGAGCATAAAGGGACCTGTAACCATTTGGATGCTGCAATACCACTACGTTGCCATAAATGTTATCATCATCTATCTCAATTCTTGCAAGATAACCATCGTAAATAGCTCTTATTGGTACGCCTTCTCTTAAAAAAGTGCTGAAGTCAATTCCGCCGTGAAAGTGTGCAGCTGTCCCGGTGCTTCTAAATTCACCAAAAGTAGACGTAAGATAACTATCTTCAACTGGTGGAATAAAAGCTGAAAATAAGCTTAATCCTACCACTAATAATACTAAAAGAAGCAGTTTTTTCATTTAAAAACCTCCTTGTATTGTTTTTTTTATTTGATGCAAGACTGCCTTTGGACCTTTTAACGATAATTTATAACTATTGTTTCTCATTTCAATAACGTTTAGATTTAGTGCATCACGAAATTTCATTACTTCACCTATTTTAGGAAATGGAACATCCAAAATTAAGCTCTCTTCCATTTTATCAAAGAACTTATCTATTTTCAATAACAAATCAATTATATTTTGTCTTTTTTTTGCCGATATATAAATCGCTTCTGGGTAATTCTTTTTTACCACCGAAAGATAGTCCTCAGAACATAGATCTATTTTGTTAAATACAAGGATGTAAGGTTTATTGTAAACTCCTATGTCGTATAAAACTTCATGTACTATTTTCAATTTTTTCTGATAGTTATGATCAGATACGTCAAGTAATATTAATATTAAATCAGAATGTACTATCTCTTCAAGCGTTGAATGAAATGACTCGACTAATGTATGAGGTAATTTTTTAATAAAACCTACTGTATCACTAAAAATGACATAACGCCCCGAAGGAAGCTTAACCTTCCTCAATAAAGGTGCCAGTGTTGAAAACATCTCGTTTTTTATTAAAACGTTTTCCTGCGAAAGTTGAGCCAACAAAGTGCTTTTTCCAGCATTTGTATAACCCACAATGGAAATTATTCCGTGATACGATTCCAATCTTTTTTTTCTTTTAATTTCTCTGTTCTTTTTAATTTGTTCCAGCTTTTTTGTTAAAATTCGGATTCTTTTTTTAATATACCTTTTGGTGTATTCTGCTTCCTGTTCTCCAGGGCCTCGAGTTGCAATTCCACCACCGAGTCTTGAAAACTCTTTCCCCTTACCAACAATGTATGGTAACTCGTACTTTAATTTTGCAATTTCTACCTGAAGTTTTCCCTCATTTGTAGTAGCATGTTTCAAAAAAATTCTTAATATTACCTGGGTCCTATCTAAAACATTCACATTTAAAAATTTTTCCAGGTTTCTTTTCTGTGCAGGTGTTATTTCGTCATTTGTTACTACAACTTCTATATTCTCATCTTTGCAAAAGTTTTTGATTTTGTTAAGTTTACCTTTTCCAAGATAATAGGACGGATCTGGTTTTACTCTCTTTTGATAAAATTTGTCTACAACTTCCAATCCAAGCGTTCTGCACAACTGCTCAAGTTCAAGCAACGAATCAAGTACATCCTGTTCATACCCGGAAATACCAATTAACAAACATTTATTGTTCACTACTTTTTTTCTCACTCTCCTTTTTCTCACTTTCTTCAGAAGTTTCTTGCTGTTTCATTATTTTCACGTAAGTATCTGGCATAATAGTACTCACAGCATGTTTATAAATGAGGTTTTGTTGGTTCCCGTTTTCAAGTAGCATTGTAAAACTATCAAAGGATCTTATAATTCCTTTTGTTTGAAATCCATTAACAAGATACACTTTTACCGGTATTTTGTTAATACGCAGGATATTAAGAAATTTGTCCTGAAGGTTAAACTTTTCCGCCATTTGTTAATCCCCCTTTTCTAAATGATAATAAATAACAAAAATAATTTTCATTTTTTATAAAGATCACGTGGAAAAGACCATCTTATATCTATATATCTAACAAGTAAATTTGTCTGTTTCCCATCTTCTAAAATGTATATTCTATCTATCCCACGAACATTTTGAAATAACGTATACATCATCTGCAAAAACAAATATATTTCTTCTTCCAGAGAATAAGATTGTATAAGCGAAAAATTTATGTCAATAATAAGCGAAGTTTCGACAAAATAATACGCATTTAACAGATCAGTCGGAATATAAGTTGAATATCCAACGGGAGGTTTGCTGAGCTTTTTAAATAAATCCTCCACTTGTAGGCTTTCCGAACTATCTTCTACAAAGATTATATCATTATTATTTACAAAAGCAATTTTTGCTGAAAAAGAAAAAGAATAAATAAATAAAACTAAAACAAATATTACTGCAATCTTTTTCATGTTTAATCACCCTTCAAATATTTTTTAACTTCCTCCCAGGTTTCTTCTGGTCCATAAATTACTATTCCAGGATTCTCTATTGGAAGCTGAATAAAAGGAACATAAAACAATTTGAATTTAAACTTAGTGGCTAAGTTTTCAGCTACATTTTTGCTAAAAGCATATCTTTCCCAGTCACTGCCTCCAAAATCCGGACTGTAATTTCTCACAAAAACTGCGTTCATTGTGCTATTTACGTAAAAAACAACAAAAGAATCAGAATCGAGATTTGTTATGGTATCACCAAGAGATTTGAAAACGTATTTTTTTACTTCCCAATTTGTGTAAATTTGAATTATAGTTCGGTTTGGAAGAAAATTTTCTTCGAAACTATTTGCATTTTCATATTTATGTGTGTAGACTACCTCACCGGGCACATACAATCTATTCATATATGTATATCCGTCCGTTTTAATGTACAGTGTGTTATTATTCAAAAAAGTTTCAAGGTTATTTTTACCAAGATAATCAATCTGTATCAGATTTGAATAGTCAGTGAGCTTTTCAATATACATTGTAACAAGATTTATATTATCTCCTTCTTTTAGATATTTAATTTCAAAAAAATCGAAAATTTTTTGAAAATCAATTTCTTTGACCACTGCTCCATCAAAAACGAAAACATCATTAGATACAGCCAGCAAATGATCGTTCCATTCAACGTATTTAAACGTACCTACTTCCCCAAGAGAAATTTTTTGTAAAGACAATTGAGATGTATACAATTGCAAAATTTCAACAATAGTATTGTAATTTACCTCTGTAGCTTCAACAGATAATTTACCTATGTTAATGGTTACACCCAGGCTTATGCTGAGTAATGCTACAGCAAGCATTAAAATCAAATGAAGTCTCAATATCTAAACACACTCCTTCCTATAAACTCCCTAATTAAAGATGTTCTTGGAATATCCTCCAAATTGGTTATTGGAAGGAAATAATCTAAAATTTTGAGTAATCTTGTTGCTTCCGAAATTTCTGGCTCGCTATCAGGTACAGCTATAAGCAACGGTTCAGCGAACATTTTCAACACTGCTATTTCATAAACCAGGGCACTATTGAACATTACATCTGCATTTTCCTGGAAAGGAAAAATGTTTCTGTCCTCCCCTCTTCTAACATTTGGCCACATCTTTAATGTAGCAAGAGCATCATGATTTCTGAATTTACTATCTCTTACCAATCGCCTGAGAAGCCGTGTGTCAGTAGTGTGTATCCTATTTGTGTTATCCAGGTTTAATTGTGTAAGTGCACTGGCATAAATTTTAAATTTTAACTCTTCCGGTACCATCTCCGTTAATTTTGGATTGAGTCCATGAATTCCCTCAACAATTATTGGTTGGTCTTTATCTATTTTCAAGAATCTTCCATTTTTCTTTCTTTTCCCGGTTGTAAAGTCAAATCGAGGAAGTTCTACTTCTTTTCCTTCGAAAAGCTCCAATAAATTTTTATTAAAAAGCTCTACATCAAGAGCTTCCAATGCCTCGAAATCATAATTTCCATTTTCATCCCTTGGAGTTTTTTCACGATCCACAAAATAGTCATCAAGAGAGATTGTTACTGGTCTTAATCCGCTTGCCCTAAGTTGTACCATTAAGCGTTTAGAAAAGGTTGTTTTTCCGCTGGAAGAGGGGCCAGCTATAAGAATCAGTCGAACTTTTGGTTTTTGCTTTATCTCTTCTGCAATCATCGCTATTCTTTTTTCATGTAAAGCTTCTGCCATAATTATAAGATCAGTTACTGTTCTTTCACCTCTGGCTATGAGACTATTTAAATCTCCTACACTGTCTATGTTCATTATTTCTAACCATTTTTCATACTCAAGGAAGACCGCTGAAAGCTTTGGAAGAGGTTTGAACTCACAAATGGGGTTACCATTATCAAATTTAGGTAACACTAATACAAATCCCTCGCTATACTTTACAAGATCGAAATGTTTTAGAAGACCTGTGCTTGGTGGCATGTAACCATAGAAATAATCAAAATGTCCTGCTGCTTCATAAACTTTTATTGTTTTTTTCTTTCTATACTTTAATAAGCTAACTTTATCTTCATATTTCATTTTTTCAAATAATTTAAAAGCTTCGTATTTAAATAGTTCGTGCTTTTTGAATTCGTAATCATTTTCAATGATTTTCTCCATTTCACTTTTTATACGCTTGACATCTTCTTCAGAAAGCACCAATTTCCTATCATGATCTCTCAATTCACAGTAAATTCCTCTTCCAATACTGTGGGAAACTTTTAACTTATAACCAGGGAATAACTCTCTGATGGACGCATGCAAAATGAATAATAGCCCCCTCTGGTATATTCTAAATCCATCTGTAGTATTTACATCGATAAATTCCACTACACCTGAACGTGTTAATGGTCTGAAAAGCTCAACTATAGAGTTATTAATTCTGGCGGCAACTATAGGAGACTTGTAAAATTTCTGGTAATCTTTTGCAAAATTCAAAAGAGTTGTACCTTCTTCCACAAAAATTTTTTTGTTGTCTTCTTTAAATATCAATTCCAGTTTTTTCACAGCTTATTCCCCCTTTATTTTTTCCAGGTGATTTCAAACGATGCAGGATTATAATGCGTAAAATGTATATGAACTTCCATGTTAACAGCCTTTTTAACATCTTTTCTGCTTATGTACTCTTTCAAAGATGGATGCAATTTAATTATAACTTCTTTCACATTTTCGGGCTTTTCAGACAATTTGTCGAACAACTCTCGTATAATAATTTTGGGTGATGGAACGAAACCGTATCCTTTACACGATGGACATTTAACACCAGTTAGTTCATCGAATGAACGTATAGTTCTTTTACGCGTAAGCTCCAAAAGACCCAATTTTGTAAATCCTAAAATTTCTATCTTGCTTTTATCTTTTGTTGTTTCTTCTTTCATTTTATTCAAAACGGCTTCTTTGGCTTCCTGAGACGTCATATCTATAAAATCGATTATAATTATACCACCTATGTTTCTCAATCGAAGTTGTCTGCATATTTCTTCTGCAGCTTCAAGATTTGTACGAAATGCAGTTTCCTGTTGATTTTCCCCGGAAACAAAATGTTTTGAATTCACATCTATTACAGTAAGGGCCTCTGTCCTGTCAATTATAATTTCACCACCAGATGGTAAATTTACCCTCCTTCTAAAAAGCTCCTTAGATTTTTCGTATATTCCCGCGTACTGGAATGTATCTCCATCTATAATCTCTATTTTTGGTCGTTTTGGGTAACCTTTTATATATCTGGAAATTATTTGAACATGCTCTGGCAGGTTCGTTATTATAAGTTCTACATCCCTTGAAAGCTTTTCTTTAAAAATATAATCTGCTGCACTTTTTTCGCTGTAAAGCAATCGGGGTTTTCTGGCTCTTTTAAACGTACTAAGTATACTTTCCCAGGTTTCAACAAGTGTAATTATCTCGTCTTCTATATGTGTTTCATCAACTCCCTCTGAAGCTGTTCTTAGCACTATTCCTAATTTGTACTTTTCACTGTAAGTATTTGCCAGGTTATACAAACGTTCTCTTTCATCTTCATCGATTATCTTTTTTGAAACTCCTTTAGTATTAGAAAATGGGAATATAACCACATACCTTCCCGCCAAACTTATGTTCGTGGTAAGCTGAGCACCTTTACTTCCCGTTGGATCTTTTTTTACCTGAACCAGCAATTTTAATTTTGGAGTCAATTTTTTCAATTTAAAAAAATCCTGATATGCTTTTGAAATGTCTTTCATACGCAAAAAACCATTTTTGCTTTCACCAATGTTTACAAATACAGCTTCAAGGGCATTAACAGCCCGGTCAAGCCGTCCAAGATATATATTTCCTGCAAGCTTTTCATTTTCTTCAAAAAACAGTTCTACCAACTTTCCTGATTCAATTACAGCACATTGAAGCTGTTCAAAAACGGTATTTAAAACAAGAATCTTACCCATTTCTCAAACCCTTTCATTTTTTAGTGAGCTGTGTTTCAAATTTCATGCTTATACTTTTTCCAAAGCATTCTTTAGACTTGTTGATTTTATTTTATGTTCATAAAAACACTTTTTCAACATTTTCCATTAACATATATGTAGAATAATTTTATCATAAGCAGGGATAATTTTATCATAAGATTTTATTATTCTATAAATACGTATTTGTGTTCAACGGATAAATTTTTAAAGGGTTTTCAGGTTAACGATAATTTTTCGATTACAATTCTCTATTTAAGCTCTTGGCTAAAATAGCATTTTGTATTAAAATTTAACTGAAAGTTTCCTTAAGAGGTGGAAAATATTGAATATAGAAGAATATTTACAAAACCTCAAAATTCTTCAGGTAAATGACGAAAGGGAACCGTGGGATATATATTTTTCAAAAATAGCAAAGCTGATAGCGGAACGTTCCACATGTATTCACAGAAAAGTAGGAGCTGTTATAGTTCGTGATAAAAGGATTCTTTCCACAGGGTATAATCAACCACCTTCTGGATTCCCCCATTGTAATAGTATAGGTTGTATTCGCGATGATTTAAACATCCCTTCTGGAAACAACCAGGAAATATGTTACGCTCTCCATGCTGAACAAAACGCTCTTGTACAGGCAGCGAGATTTGGGATTTCCACAGAAAACGCCACAATTTATGTAACACATAAACCATGCTCTGTTTGTGCAAGATTAATAATAAATGCTGGTATAAAGAGGGTTGTATTTATAAAGGATTATCCCGACTCTTTGACTGAATTTCTCTTTAAAACCTGTAACATATCTGTCGAAAAATTAGGAGGTGAACTGGGTGAAAAGGGATAAATTAGTAGATTATTTAAGAATAGACAGGTGGCCAACTGTCTGGTGTCCAGGCTGTGGAAATGGAATTATAATGAAAGCTTTTATAGACGCTGCAGATCAGCTGAATTTAGAAAAAGATAGGGTAGCTGTTGTCTCAGGAATAGGATGCTCATCAAGGGTAACAGGTTATCTTGATTTCAATACACTTCACACACTTCATGGCAGGGGAATAGCTTTTGCAACAGGGGTGAAACTTGCACGTCCCGATTTTAAAGTAGTGGTTATGGGTGGTGATGGTGATATAACAGCAATTGGTGGTAATCATTTTGTTCACGCTTGCAGAAGAAATATAGATCTTACAGTTATTATTTTTAACAACATGATATACGGTATGACAGGAGGGCAACATTCCCCAACCACCCCAGAAAAGCATTTTGCAAGTACCATGCCATTTGGCAACGTAGAGACTCCTTTCGATATTGCTCAACTTGCTCTATCTGCTGGTGCCACATACGTTGCTCGATCAACTGTATACCATTACGCTCTAACTGTAAACTACATAAAAGAAGGTCTATTGCATAGAGGTATGAGTGTAATAGAAGTTTTTACCAATTGTCACACGTACTATGGAAGATACAATAATATGAAAAATTCGTGGGAAGTCTTAGATTATTTCAAAAAGAATACCGTAACATTAAAGAAAGCACAGAATATGTCTGAAGATGAATTAAAAGGGAAAATAGTTATTGGAGTGTTGAAAAAAGAACAAAAACCGGATTTCTATGAAAAATATAGAAGAATTTTCGCGCTTCAGTCGGAGGTGTAAATCATGAAAAATTTGGTTAGACCATTTTCTGTAAGAATTGCAGGAATAGGCGGTCAGGGTAATTTAATCTCAGGGCTTATTTTAGCAAAAGCCCTCGTAAAATCTGGCAAACATGTTATTCAAACGCAGAATTACACTGCACAAGTTAGAGGTGGTCCAAGTTACTGTGATCTCTTGATTTCAAGTGATCCAATTGATTTTCCAAAAGCCACAATTTTTGATGTATTGGTAATTTTACATCCATCCATGATTAGTCAATGCAAAAATGTCAGAAATAATGGTATAATTTTAGTAGATGATACTTACATCAGCAGTTATCCACCGGATATTTTCAGAATGACAAGAAGAAAAATTATGGTACCTGCCTCAAAACTTTCATATGAAAAATTTGGAACTGAAATGTATGCAAACATGATTATGTTAGGGTTGACTATAAAAGCGTCTTCGTTGGTTGATGTTAATTCTGTAATTGAAGCTATAAAGGAGAACATGAAACCAACACATATAGAAAATAACATAGAGGCGATTAAATATGGAACGACTCTCACAGAAAAAGTATATAAACCAAGAATCGAAAGAAAAATACCGCGTACAATTGGGTTCGAATAATTTAAAGTCTTCTTTCTCTCATGCCATAGAAGGAATAGTTACTTCTATTTTTCAAGAGAGAAACCTTCGTATTCATTTTTTTATTGGTTTTACAGTACTTTTAATAAGTTTATTTTTACCTTTAAATGAAAATGATTTTATATGGCTGTTTTTTGCAGTTTTTTTTGTGATTATAGCCGAATTAATCAATACACTTATTGAAAATCTTATGGACTTTTTTTCTGCAGAGTTTCATCCTATCGTTAAAATAATAAAAGATATTAGCTCAGGAATAGTTCTGTGGTCTGCTATGTTTTCAGTGGTTGTTGGAGTGGTTATTTTTGGTAAAGGATTGTTTGGATGGAATCTGCAAATCGCAAAAGTGCTGGGGTTAACATTTGTAGCATTTTTCCCGGTGGTGGCGCTATTTTTGGAGGTGAAAAGATGGCTCCGGAACCGATCAAAGTAATGATAGTGGACGACTCTGCGTTTATGAGAATGATATTGAAAGATGTAATAGAAAAACAACCAGATATGAAAGTCGTAGCAATAGCAAAAGATGGACTTGAAGCCGTTGAACTTGCCATGAAACATAAGCCCGATGTTATTACACTTGACGTTGAAATGCCAAAACTAAACGGTATCGAAGCACTTAAAGAAATTATGAAGCGAGCGCCTGCGAGAATAATAATGGTAAGCAGTCTAACAGAAAAAGGAGCTGATATAACAATTACAGCTCTGGAATTAGGTGCTGTAGATTTTATTACAAAACCAGCGGGAAGTATTTCAATGAATTTCAGAAAAGTTGCAGACGATTTAATAGAAAAAATTAGAAACTCAATGAATATAGACACTGACAAATTGTTATTCAGAAAACGTACTGTAGTATCAAAAACGAAAATAAAGAGTTTAATCACAAGTCATGTTGTTGTTATTGGTTCCTCTACAGGTGGACCTAAATCCTTAGATATGGTTGTCCCAGCTTTACCTGAAAATTTTCCTGCGCCAATAATAATTGTTCAGCATATGCCACCTGGATTCACAAAGTCTCTTGCAGCTCGATTGAACAAAATTTCCAGCTTAAATGTTAAAGAAGCAGAGGATGGGGATGAATTAAAGCCAGGTTGGGTTTACGTGGCTCCTGGGAACTTTCATCTCGGGGTAAGGTATCACGATAAAAAAGGTATTTTATATCTGGATAACAGTGATAAAATAAATAATGTCAGACCTGCTGTGGATTTTACACTGGATAAAGTAGCTGAAATTTATAAAGATAAAACCATTGCTGTTATTTTAACAGGAATGGGAAAAGATGGAACAAAAGGGTCTTTTAAAGTAAAATACTATAAAGGAAAAGTAATAGCCGAATCGAAAGAAACGTGTGTAGTATACGGTATGCCAAAGGCTGTGGTAGAAGAAGGTTATGCAGATTTCGTATTACCCGCTTATAAAATACCAGAAAAATTGGTAGAAATCATTTAGGAGGTGTTAACGATGAAAAGGGTATTAACATTACTTTTTGGAATTATTTTACTTGGTGTAACAATTTTTGGCGCTTTTAAAGATGTACCTGTGAATCATTGGGCTTTTGATGCAGTTAATGAGCTAAGTAAACTTGGAATAGTTAGCGGTATGCCCGATGGAACTTTTCAGGGAAACCAGGCAATGACAAGATACCAGGTAGCTGTGGCATTATACAGATTATTGAATAATATTCAGGAGAGAATAGACAAAGCTGTATCTGGCGCAGCTAACGTGGGGAAATTGCAGGAACAATTTTTGACACTTTCTGATCTTGTGAGTACAGCTATGAATCGTATAGAAGATTTATCTGCTATGAAAAATACTGTCCAAATTCTTTCGACTGATGTCAGTGAATTAAAAACAGCACTGGTTAATGTTAGAAATGATGTAAAGAGCTTGTCTATAGAGATTTCTTCTTCAAAAAATAAATTATCGTCCAACGAAGAAAAAATAGTATCTATCTTAGAAAGACTTTCAGCTTTAGAAGCTTCTATAAAAAATCTTTCAAGTAGTAATGAAATGATGAGTTTAAAAGGTAATATTTCAAGTTTAATGAGTGATATGGAACAATTAAAACAAATGGTTAACGCAAAAGTGGATAAAGAGTCTTTCCAGAAAAAACTTGAAACTATTAATACCCAAATCAACGCATTAATTTCCAGAGTTGATACTCTTTCTGGTGACATTAGTGTATTTAAAACCGATATTTTGAGCGAAATAAACTCAGTAAAAACTTTAAAACTCTCTGTTGAAACAAATTCTGCGAGTATAAACGCTTTATCAGTAAATGTTAAAAACATTTCCGACAAAATAGTTAAATACGATCAAAAAATTTCTTCCCTGGAAGAATATTTAACCACCAGCATGAACGCATTAGACACTAAAATTGCAGCAGTCTCCGGGGATATCTCACAAATAAAGGTAGATTTCCAGGCATTCTCTTCAGAAATTAGTGCAAAAGTACAAAAAATGAATGATAAAATAGCTGATTTTGAAACTAAAGTTTCAAAAGTTGATGCACTTGAAAACAACATTACAAAAGTTTCAGAAGAAGTAAATTCTTTAAAGAAAGACACCACTGAAAATCTCAAAGAACTTTCAACTAAAGTAGAAGATGTTAATAACTCTCTTAATAATTCAAAGAATTTAGCAATCTTTGCCATGGTGCTTTCAGTACTTTCTGGATTAATTGCAGGTTGGGCTTTATTTACAGCTATGCAACCTTAAAAGCTGTTCGCCAACAAAAAAGGCTCCCAAAAATTTCGGGAGCCTTTTTGTTAAAAAGTGATTTTAATCTTCCAATAACCTCTTAACAGCTTTTTTAATTCCTTCTGAATCTAAACCGTATATTTTAAATAAATATTTATAACTTCCCGACACCGGGAAATGATCCAGACCTATTTTCTGAAATTTATCAGGTAAAACTTTCATCTCAAAAAGTTTGGCTGCTATTAATTTTCCCAGTCCGTTAAATGTGTTGTGATCTTCGACCACCAGAATCTTTTCTCTACCATATCTTGTAAGTATCTCTTCGTCGAGTTCTAAAGGACATGATACATTTATCAACGCAACATCTACGCCTTCTTTTCTTAATTCTTCTACTGCGTTTAAAGCATGAGGAACAACTGATCCCATTGTGAAAATGGCTACTTCTTTCCCATCTCTTATTACATCCATTTTCCCGTAAGTGAATGAATAATTTCCATCAAAAAACAATGAACCATCTTCCTTTTTGATAGGTTCCATTTTACTTCTCCCCATGGCTATAACAAAATTTCCATATTCTTTAGCAACATACCTTACAGCGCGATCCGTCTGATTTGGGTCAGCCGGGACAATTACTTTAAATCCAAACCAGGCAGTTGGGGCTGATAAGTAATTCAATCCATGATGAGTTTTTCCATCTTCGCCCACGTCTATTCCACAATGAGTTACCACAACTTTTAAATTAGTGTTATTAATCGCATTCAATCTGTGCTGATTAAATGTTTCATCCACTCCAAAAACGCCAAAATCTGCAAAAAATGTTACGAAATCTTCCACACTTAAAGCTCCGGCCAGAGTTGCCGCATTGTGCTCCTGAACTCCTATTTCAATTAATCTATCAGGCCTTTCTTTATCCAGATAATTGAGTTTAACAGAACCTTTAAGATCGCAATCAATAGCCACAACATTATCATTAATAACGGCAAGATCAGCAATAGCCCTTCCTAAAGCACTTCTATTATCAGTCTTATCATTGTAGATTCTATATTTACCCGTATTTATACTTACCTTGTACGATTTCTTGACATTTTCATGTTCTTTTATTGGCAATTTTTCTCTTATTTCTATGTACTTTCTCGTATCATTTTCTATACCTAATTCCTTTAGAGCTTTTTCAAGCTCTTCAGCGTTTAATGGTTTCCCATGGTAATCTGGTTTATCCTCCATAAAAGATACGCCTTTACCTATTATTGTATGAGCAATTATTACAGTAGGAGCTCCATCATTCTTTGCAATGTTCAAAGCGGAGTAAATTTGTTTATGATCGTGCCCATCGATTTCTATAACTTTCCAACCAGCTGATTCATATTCAGATTTTAAATCAACATACATGATGTCTTTTGCATGGCCACTAATTTGTATATCATTGTAGTCAATTATAACAGTAAGGTTATCTAAGTTATATTTTCGAGCAGTTCGTCTTGCTTCCGCAACCTGACCTTTTGCACTTTCACCATCACTCATAACAACGTACACATGATAACTGGAATTTTTCAACTTTCCTGCCAATGCCATTCCAACACCTGCAGACAATCCCTGTCCAAGATTCCCCGTTGTCCATTCTACGCCTGGTATTCCTCTGGTAATATGACCTTCAAATATACTCGCAGGATGTCTGAAACCGGATATGACTTCGTCTCTGTCAACAAATCCATAAGCAGCAAGCGTACTATAAACACCGGGAGAAATATGACCATGGCTTATTATTATCCTATCTCGATTTTCTTTCCATGGATCCTTTGAATCAACATTTGCGAATGAATAAAGAGTTACAAGAATATCAATTGAAGACATAGAACCACCAGGGTGGCCTGAATTTGCTACATGAGTCATTTTCAAAATATCTCCACGGCATTGAAGCGACAGATTTTCTAAGCGTTTGAAATCGAGCATAATACACCTCCTCTGGTTTTTATAAGACTTAAAGGTAAAGAAAATTATAACATTTCAAAGTTACACAAATACGTTATTTATTATAAAATTTTGAAAGCTTTCCTTCGGCAATTACCGGGAAAATTATGCTTTTGGTTTAGTTTTCTTTGATATAAGACTTTTACATAATTTAACCGCTTCTATTGCATTTTTCGCATAATAGCAACCAAATTCTCTTGCAAGAAATTCATTCATGGAGGCACCCCCGGCTATAACGAAAGTCTCCACTTTAGACTTTTTTAGTTTTTCAACAATTTCTTTAATATGTCCAACAGTTGTTGTCATCATTGCTGAGAGTCCAAGAATATCAGGCTTAAACTTTACCACATGTTTTATAATTTCTTCTACTGGCACATCTTTACCAATGTCTATTACCTCAAAACCAACGCTTTTAAGGATTGTAGCCACAATATTTTTTCCTATATCGTGAATGTCATTTTGAACAGTTGCGAGCATCACCGTCCCTAATTTTTGGGTACCTGTTTTTTCGATTAACAAGTTAAGATATTCAAACACAGGTTTCACAGTTTCTGATGCCAGCATCAATTGAGGAAGATAAATTTTACCTGTAGCATATAACTCACCAATTTTGTTCATGGCTTCAGCAAGAAAGTTCTGACTTATCTCAATAGGAGATGTATTTTTAAGTTTGTTTTTTACAAACTCCATTAACATTTCCTTTTTTCCATTTACTATGTAATACACTAACGAATTTTCGGGAAGTTTAATTTCCTCTGCTATTAACTCTTTACCATTTAACATTAAAATCCCAGATAAAACACTCATTGTAACATTTTCGGATGGATTCATTATTGCCGCATTTGCGCCATACTCTACGGCTAATGCAAGAAACGCTGCATTCATACTTTCCCTGTTTTTCATTCCAAAAGTCAAATTTGATAATCCTATTATTGTCTTTAAGCCTTTTTTAGATAGGAGTTGGATAGTTTTTAGAGTTACATGATAATCGTTTCCTGCTCCAGCAGGTAAAACTATAGGATCAAAGTAAATACGACTCAAACTTATACTGTGTTCCTTAATTATATCTACTGATCTTAACGCTAAATTAAGCCTTTCTTCAGCAGATTCTGGAACTTCCTTATCCATTAAAAGGACAACAAGCAGTCCACCGTATTTTTTTATCAGTTCCAATCTTTTTTCAAGATGTTTTCTATTTGAAAATGCCGAGTTTATCAATGGGCGTCCTACGTATTCTTTAAGAGCTGTTTCAAGAAATTCAAAAGTTTGTATATCAAAAGACACGGGAATCGTAGATATTTTATCCAATTCTTTTGTAAAATTCGCAAAGTGTTCTTTACTAAGAATGGATTCAATTCCAAAGTTTACATCTATTGCAGTTGCTCCTTCTTGCTCCTGCTTTGTTGCAAGCTCTAAAGCTCTTTGAAAATTCATTTCTTTAATTTCATTTTGAAATTTCTTTTTACCACTTACATTTATTCGCTCTCCAATTATCAAAAAAGGTTCGGTGCTTTTCAGGATTGTTCTTGAAGATAAAAACTCTTCAACTAAAATCTTTCTTTTTTGGGGTTTTGTAAAACCGATTCTTTCAATCATAGCTTTGATATGTTCTGGTCCTGTTCCACAACATCCTCCAACAATATTTGCTCCCATTCTGACAAACTCTTCCATATACCTGGAAAATCTTTCAGGTGATAATCTATAAGATAATATTCCGCGTTTGAAAATGGGTTTCCCGGCGTTAGGTTTTACACATAATGGCTTTTTAGAATATTTTGCAAGTTTTGAAAATACAAATAACATTTCCTCTGGTTCAAGCGTACAGTTTATTCCGACTACATCCACATCCAGATCGTTTAAAATGGTTGCAAATATTTCTACAGAGGTTCCTGTTATAGATACACCATTTTTTTCAAATGTCATACATGCTATCAATGGAATTTCTTCTGAAATATCTCTCACAGCAAGAATAGCTGCTTTTAATTCTTTTAAGTCGGAAATTGTTTCTATTAAAATGGCATCTACTCCTGCATTTAACAAAATCCCCGCTTGCTCTTTGAAAATAGTGTAAGCCTTATCAAAAGAAATATTCCCTAATGGTTCTATAAACATTCCAGTTGAAGAAATATTTCCCACGATAATTTGTTCAGAAGTACTGGCTCTTTTTGCAATTTTAACCGCTTCTAAGTTAATTCGTTTGACTAAATCCCCTGCTTTAAACGAGTCCAATTTTATCCTATTTGCACTAAAAGTATTTGTTAATAACAGATCCACCCCCGCTTTCACATAAAATTTATGAATCTCATAAACGATATGTGGGGCTCTAATATTAAGCATTTCGACAAACTTTTCCTTAATACCATATCTGAAAAACTCTGTACCATACGCTCCATCAAGAAATAACACTCGTCTTGATAGCAATTCTAAAAAGGTTTTTCTATCCATTAACCCACCTTCTTTTATTAATATTCTACCAGAATTATTTAGATAAAAAGTATTGTAACATTATAACGTTTTATCAGGAAAATGAGCACAAAAATTGGCAAGGTTGGCGAGATTAGCGAGAGTTAACAAGACCTGTCCTGAGCATGGAGTGCGAAGGAACTTCAAGGTTGGCAAGACTAACAAGATCTGCTTTGTTGAGGAGTAAAGCAAGTGTCATTCATCTGTTGAACAGCAATTTTCATCTTTTTCTATTTTTATATCTTCCCAATATTTCATCGCCTTTAATGCCCATTGTTCACCTACACAACCTGCAAACATTATGGAAGTTTCCAGCGCTTCTAAAAATTCTTTTTCATTAACGTTTGCATTTTTTGATTTTTCCACATATGCTTTTATACATGGCTCACATTTCGCCACTATTGACATTGTTAGCGCCATCAGTATTTTATACTTCGAAGGTATTTCACCATCGCTTAAGGCTTTTTGACGCATTCGAACTAATCCACCAGTAACTTCTGGCAAACTTTTTCTCCATTCTTTTAAATTCATAACGATTCGCCCCCCTTTCGTAACTGTTCTCTTTCATTTAAAAACTCTTCCTCGGTTATTTCTCCTCTTGCGAATTTTTCTTCAAGAAGTTGCTCGGGATCTTTTTTAGAACTACAGCAAGAACTTGAAAAGAACTTTTTAGAAACAACAAACCATAAACCCACACCCAGCAAAACACCAATTATTGCCCACATTTTTGCCCACCCCATTTTTCAAGGAATAAACAAATTTTTAGAAATTCTTACCTGTCTAATTATTGCATTTTAAACAATTTCATGATTCTTCAGATTCATTTATCAGTTGTTCTATATAATTAATTTCTTCAACTACTTCATTAAGTTCTTCCAAAACTTTGTTCAAATCCAGTCCCTTATTCTCACAACTATCTTTTAGTGTACTCATTTTGGTACAGCACGTATCGAATCCATATTTCTGAATAGCCTGATACAACTTGTCATCCATTTCCATAATTTCCTTTAACGTCATGTTTTCAGTAATCTTTGGTAACATGATTTTCGACCTCCTTTTACTTTTTGGCAATTATTAATCTAACTATATCTTTAAACAAATATTGAACTTCGATAATATTCAAACCGGCTCTTCTAATATTATCTTCCGTCTCTCTTATCATAGAAGTGCCCAGGAATAATTTTGTCATAGGTTGCATAAGATATAATGGTATATTATATAAAATATTTTTGCTTTTCATATGCTCCAGAAACACCGCTGTTCCATTTCTTTTAAGTACTCTTTTGACTTCTTTCAAAGCTTTTATTGGATCAGGAACTGTACAGAAAACAAACGTGGAAAACACTGTATCGAAAGTATCATTTTCAAATTTGATATCCATAGCATCCATTTCCAGCAACTCAATATTTTCAAGATTTAATTCTTTCTTCCTCTTTTCCGCGATTTTTAACATATTCTTACTCACGTCAATTGCAAAGCCTCTGACACCTTCTGGGTAGTATGGAAAGTTCTTTCCCGTTCCCACTCCTACTTCCAGTACAAAACCATTTACATACTCAAATAATTTTTTTCTATATTTTGAAAATACCCTTTTTTCTATAAAACCTTCCGCCTTATCGTAAAACTTTGCAATTTTATCGTATTTAGCCATTCTATCCCTCCCCTGGGGGGTTCGTAATAATTATAACATGATTTATTTTTCATTTATGTGTCTTTTCTGAAAAAATTCAAGTATAATTCTTTATGAAACCTGTAAATTCACGTGAAAGGTGGAATTTAAGATGCGCTATGTGTTTATCACAGGGTTTTTCGTTCTTTTTATTTTGCACATTGGTTTTGGTGGAATCATATCTTTTCCTCACGCTGATATTTTTTATCCTGAAGGGTATAAAAATATAGCGATATTAGTTGGTAATATCTTTGAAAATATCAGAAAACAGGTTATAGAATTGGTTGGTAACGATCCAGGAAGAGTTCATTTTATTATAGAGGATAAAGGAACCATTTCAAATGGCATTGCAAATCCTATTATTCATAAAACTATTACACTTTACGTATGGCCACCAGAAAATTGGTTTTATTTAGAACTCCCTATTGAGGATTGGTACAGATATTTAATAATTCATGAATTCACGCACATTGCTCATCTTACACTTCAAAGTAAAAATATGACTCTTTTAAGTAATATCACAGGAATACCTCTCTATCCTAACCTGTTTTCACCGTTTATAGAAGGTATTACTCTTTTTTCAGAATCTAATTTTTCTCCAGAATCAGGGAGGTTAAACTCACCTATTTTTTCTATCGGATTATATGAGCACAATATAAATAATTTTCCAGAACTTGTTTATGTCAGCTCTGATCCTGCTGATGATTTTCGAAGAGGATTGCTTTACTATAACTTCGTTGGCGGGTTTTATAAATACCTTGTTGATCAATACGGATTAGATAAAGTCAAGGATTTTCATAAAAAAATGTCAGGTGAAATACCCCTGATAAATGAAACCAAAATTTTCAAAGAAATATTTGGAAAAAGCGAAAAGGAACTGTATTACGAGTGGTACAAATCACTAAAATCTAACAGAGAAAAACTAAGCTATGGACAAGGTGAACTAATTTATTATCTTGAAAACGGATGGATAAAAAAGATAGAAAGTTCAAATGAAAAGCTAATAATACTTACAGAGCAATATGGACCAGTATCAAGTTATAATCCTTTTGTATTTAAAAACATTGTTGAATTTTCTGAAAATGGGACTGAATTTTCAAAAAAAGAAGTTTCATGGATTGATTTCAAAATTAGCGAAAAAAACTATTATATTTTGAAAAAGACAAATCGATTTGGTAAGATTTTAAATCAAATCTGGAAAGTCTCAAGTAGTGACTTTAAAGCAAAATTGATAGCTGAAGGATATATTTCATCATTTGCCGTTGCAAAGGAAAAATTATACATATCATATTACAACCCCAAAACATTAACAACAACTATATCCGGACTGAATATTAAAATCTCCAAATTTGTAAGATATATGGCTGCAAGCAAAGATATGATTGCTTTACTAACTTCAGACAACAGAATCTTAATATACAAAGATACAGGAGAATTTTTGTATGAGATACCAGATGATGCAATGAAAGGAGCTTACATCAAATTCTGGAACAACGGGATTGTTTTTACCAGAAAAGATAGCATTTATATGAACGCATATTATTACGATTTAAAGTCACAGAAACTATACAAACTCACAGAAAAAGGTCTTATAATGGATTTTGTTATACAGGACAATACAATATTTTACGTTAGCTATTTCGACGGAAAAGGAACAGCAGTATATAAAACAACTTATAACCTGCACAAGGAAAAATATAAAAATAACTACTATGTTTTCAACAACAAAATATTCCCCCATAAAGAAGCACAAAACGATTTTATCAAGCATTTTTCGATATTTATTCAGCCTATAACATGGCTCCCTATTCCAGACATTCAAATTTCAGATAATGAAAAGCATTATGGACTCGGCTGGTTGTATGTATTTTCAGACCTTAAAATGAATAATATTCTTGGAATATTACCATCAATAAAATACAATTATGACACCCAATCACTCTCTACGCAAATTCAAGGATTTTACTTGATGAATTATGAGCCTTTTGCTTTTCAAGCTATGTATAATTCTTCAAACAACTCAGGTTCTGCTTCCCTTAGCTTTAGCAGCAACATATTAGAAATTACTCCTGAGTGGACACTTGGCATTTACTCGTCAGTGAAAACTAAGAATTCACCAGCTGAATTTTCTTTCTCGCTGGGGTTAAATTTTTACAATATTACCAGAACTTTCTCTTTTGGTATAACCTCTACATTGTATCCTATTCAAAAAACTATGTTTACCACCAATATAAAACTGGCATTTAATAAATTTTCTGGAATAAAAGTTTCTCTTGATTTCCATATTGAAACGTTTAAAGTTTATAAATACGATATTTCCACTGTTTTTACTTTAAAAACAGAAAGTTTTGATTGGTGGCATTTTACTTTCAAAAATCTTGGAATGACTTTTGGCGTAAATACAGAATCTGCCTATTTTCACTTTTTTCAGGAAATATACCTATTGAAGTTAAAATTTTACACGAAACTTGGAATACAAATGTATTTTGACAATAATTTCAACTTTTACTTTAAAATCGATTTAACTCCTTACAGTATTACACAACAGCTTTACAAATTCTAAGGAAAAAGAAGTTTTTTAATCATTTAATAGTATGTTATGATTTAGTATAACGATTTTACAGAAAATAATTTATTTTTTAAATTCCCTGTGGTAAAATATTATCGAAATATTACAAAAACTGTATAAAAAATAAGAGAAGGTGGGAGAAAATGGATGCCTTGAAAAAGTTATACACAACCACTACTGTTATTACAGTTAATACAAAAAGGGGTATGAACGGTATAACGGTAGCATGGATAACGCGCGTGTCCATTAAACCACCTATGGTGGCAATTTCTATTGGAAAGTCTCGGTATAGTTTTGAACTTTTAAAAGAGACAGAAATCTTTGGCATTTGCATTTTGGGGAAAAATGCCCGTCGTATCGCAGAACATTTTGGTTCAATTTCCGGGAGATATAAAAATAAATTCGAAAATATCAACTATAAATTAAGTTCTCGAGGTATTCCTATAGTAGAGGGGACAATAGCTTATATTGAATGTAAAAAAGTATCAATTACAGAAACAGGTGATCATTTTATCTTTGTAGGAGAAGTTGTTGAACAAATTGTTTATTCAGATGAGAAACCACTTCTTTATGGTGAACACAAAATTTTGGAGGTGTAGAAATGTTCGAACACTATTATACACAAAAACCGACTACTCCACTTCGTATAAAATATGCTGAACTGATTCTCAAAAATGCTCATAAATATATTTTTAAAACACCAAGTGGGGTTTATTCTTTCGGAAAAATTGACAAGGCAAGCAAAATTTTAATAGAACATTCCATTGCCAAGTCTGGAAAAGTTCTGGACCTTGGATGTGGTTACGGAGTTATAGGTATTACGTTAAAGAAAGAATATCCGGAAATAGAACTTTATATGAGCGATATAAACGAAAGAGCAGTAGAATTTGCAAAAATCAATGCAAAAGATAATAATGTTGAAGCTACCATAAAAGCAGGAAATCTTTACAGCGTATGGGAAAATATGGTATTTGATCACATTGTTTCAAATCCTCCAATAGTAGCAGGAAAAAAAGTCTGGATGGAAATAGTTGAAAAAGCTCCAGAATTCTTAAAAGACGGTGGAACTTTAGAAATTGTAGCGTTTCACAATAAGGGAGGAAAAAGAATAAAAGAATTTATGAATGAAATTTTTGGAAATGTAAAGGATACATGGAAAGAAGGAGGAATAAGAGTCTACCTTTCTGTTAAAGAATGAAAATCACACTTGAAAATTTAAGTTTTACCTATGCTAAAGGAACCCCATATGAGAAAGAAGTTTTAAGAGAAATAAACCTTGAAATTAAAGCCAGCGAGACTGTCTTTATAACAGGAAGAACAGGTTCTGGTAAAACTACGTTGTTGTATATACTTGATTTTCTTTTAAAGCCAACTTCGGGAAAAATAAAGGTTAACGGCGAAAACCCATTCAAAGATCCGTACAGATTTAGAAAACACATAGGTATTGCTTTTCAATTTCCAGAACATCAATTTTTTTCCGAACGAGTTATCGATGAAATAGTGTTTTCTATGAAGAATTTTGACGTGGAAAATATTGATGAAAATCTTGAAAAAGTATTGAGCATTACTGGAATAGAAAAAAAATTACTTTCAAAATCCCCATTTGAGTTATCAGGCGGGCAACAACGAAGAGTGGCAATTGCCTCCGCAATTGCCCATAATCCAGAATTTTTGATATTGGACGAACCAACAGCAAGCCTTGATTCTACAGGAATTAGCATGATAAAAACTCTGATGAAAAATTGGAGTTTATTGGGAAAGACACTTATAGTAGTAACTCACGATTTAAACCAGTTCAAGGATTTAAACAAAAAAGTTTATGAACTCAAAAACGGCACCTTAAAAGAGGTGAAATAGTGAACTATAAATATGTAGCTTACAATCGAAAAGGAAAAAAGGTATCAGGAACTATAGAAGCTCAAAACGTAAGAGATGCTATTAACCAGCTTAGAAACAACGGTTTTGCCATCCTTGAGATTTCAAAAGCTTCTGAAACCCGATTTGAATTTTTAAAGAACCTTTTTACAATTCCCCTGAAAGATATTGTTCTATTTTCACGACAACTTGAAACTATGATAAGTGCAGGTGTACGAATTAAAGAAGCACTTGAAGTACTGTCTCAGCAAGAAATTTTCAGCAAAAGATTTAGAAAAGTTCTTACTCAGGTAACTATAGATCTTGAAAGTGGAAGTTCGTTCTCGGAAGCTCTGGAAAAACAGAATGTTTTTGATGAAGTTTTAATAAACATGATAAAAGCTGGTGAAGAAGGTGGAGTCCTCGAGGACACCTTGAAAAAACTTTCAAACTATTATGAAAGCGTAAATAGAATGAAACAACAAGTAAAATCAGCTATGGTATATCCTACTTTTATTCTAAGTTTTGCAATTGTAGTTATTATAGTTATTAGTGTTTTTATACTTCCCAGACTTTTTAGCGTCTTCGGGAACGCGTTGCAAGTAGGTGGACTTATTAGTATTTTAACAAAACTAAACCATTTGTTTTTAACAAGCTGGCCACTCATAAGTATACTTGGAGTATTGGCAATTGTCGGGTTTGCGTTATTTTTGAAAACAAAGTATGGTCAGAGTTTCAAAAATTTTCTTGGAAATTTAATACCTCCTGTTAGAAAATTAAAGGAAAAAATAACTCAGGAGAGATTTTGTAGAACATTTGGAGTTTTAATTGGAAGTGGCGTATCAGTAATAGACACGCTCGAAATGGCTGCAAAAGCTTCAAACAATCCATCGTTTATTAAAAAAATCAAAAATGTACAGGAAAAGGTAAGAAATGGTAGCACTTTAAAAATGGCGTTAAAAGAAGAAAAAGTATTTCCACAAATAATATATGAGATGGTTGGTACAGGGGAAGAAACTGGTAAACTGGATACAATAATGAACAAAGTTGCTGATTTCTTTGAAGAGCAAATCACCCAAGATACAAAAAAATTACTCTCAATGATTGAACCATTGATGATAGCTTTTGTTGGACTTTTTATTGCTCTTCTTGCGTATACTATGTATACTGCTATATTCCAGATGCAATCTTCGTTTGGAGGATAATTACGTGTCATTGATCGAATTTATAGTGCTAATATTCGTATTTAGTTTTATTTTTGCTACGTCTTTGATTAGTATATTATCACTAATAGATGAAAACTTATTAGAAGAAGAGCTTTTCAGTACTTTTGTTTATGCCGGTCTATGGAAATCAAAAGCGGATTATATTCGTTATTTCAAAGATACAGGAATGATGTACTATTCCATTAGTAATTATTCAATAAACGTCCCTGTTGAATACTCTGAAAATTTTTTTGATCAAACTGAACTTAGAATAAAACCATTTAAATGGATCAATGGTGGAACATTTGGAATTTTTACAATTGAACCTATTTCATTTGAAGTCAATTCTAAATAATTGAGTTAGTTTTTTGCAATAACATAATCAGGAGATGATAAGATTGTCACTATTACAAAAGCGCATAATAGCATTCGAACAGCAAGATGAAACTTTTAATTATATGATAGGAGAATACTCAATGAAAAAGCTTAAAATTTCAAGTTATGGTGTTTTGCAAAAAGAATTTAAACAGCACATTGAAGATATTATTGTCGTTAACATCCCCTGGGATCTCCTCTTACACGTAAAAATCGAAACACCTCCTATAACCAACGAAAAAGAATTGAAAAAATTTCTAAAATTTGAAATCAGCCAGAATATAAGCATGGAAACAAACGAGTTCTTTTTCGATTATTTACCATCTCAGGGAGGAATAACACACGCACTTGTAATAAAAAACAGTGACCTTACGCTTTTTTTAGAAAACATTTACGAAAAAAATGTCCCCGAACCCGATATTTTATATCCCGATATTTTAAGAGAACTATTGCCTGTCAAAAAATTCCCTGGTGTCTGGATTTATTTTATTCTTTCAAAAGAGTACTCTGGTACTGTAATAATGGACAGCGATAAATTTTTAAATATAAGATTTTCAGAGCTCTCCCTTCAAAACGTTTCCCAGATAATTTTAGACGAAACAGGCTTCACACTCTTTGAAATAGAAGAAAGTAGAAATGAAGAATTAACAAGCGAAGCAAGAAAAATTTTTACTGTGCTAATGCAAGATTTATTAGCTGAAATAGAAAGGGATATGCTGGTAACAATAAACACAACAGGTGAAAATTTTAATATAGATATGGTAGAAGGAATTTCCATTATTTCTGAATCTTCGCTATTTTACGAAATTTTACGGGAAAATATAGACTTTACAACCCTTATAAGAGAAAAATATATGGCACCAGATTTTATCATTCAAATCAAAAAAAATACATTGACAGGTTTGACTGGATTGTTGCTGAGAGGGGGGTACGAGCTTGGAAAAGTTAAATCTCTACAGTGGAAAAATTAAAAAAATTTCTATATCAACTTTTGCTTTGCTGATAATTTTATCACTTATACCATCAAGTTCTCTATATTTTTTCGAACGAATGTGGATCAACTGGAAAGTCAGTGGAATAATTGCAAATTATCCTGAAGTATTTAACACTGTTACAGTAACTGATACGTTCTTGTATCCTGAAGAAATAGAACAACAACAGAAAGTCTATAACAAAATGATCAAAAACCTGGAAAGAAATCTCTATGAAATAAAAAATACCATTGAAAAATCTGTAAAAAGTACTTTTTTTATCAAAGTGCTTTTCAATACTTTTTATAACCTTCAGCAAAATAAAGAAGATAATGTGCATTATTTTATAAAAGAAATAAACTTTGACGGAAAAAGATTTACTATTATATTTTATGAATTTAGCTCGAAACCATTTATAAACATTGAAAATCTTAAAAATGAACTAAAAAAACTCTATAAAGATGTTGATATTAAAATTATTGATTCAAAGAGAATTTATGGTGCAGTGAAATTTTATAAGTATCAAGTGGGGGGGAACTTATGAACGTACCGAAAAAAATAGCTTTTACTATAGCTGTAATAATTCTTGGAGTTACAATTGCGTTTGTAACATATGATTTTGTTTTCAACGCAATAAATTTTGTAAATACCTTCGTTATAGATACTCAGTTATTTGCACAAACACTTGCAAAATACGAAAAACTTTTTAATGAATTAAAAGAGCTCCGCAAAAATTTAGAAGAGGAAGTTAACCTGGAAAAACTGGAACAAATAAACCTGAAAAATGATAAAATTTCAATTGTAACTACAGATAAAGAAGCAGCAAAGTTATTGAATGAAATTCTATCGTCAAAAACCATCTATTTTAAAAAGCTAAACTTAAATGTTCAAGCGCCATTTCCAATTATTTTCCAGCCATCAACTGTTACCGTGAATATGTATTTAGAATTGGGTGGTCTGGAATGAAGCAAAAGTTAATTATACTGATAATAGTAATAGGTATGGTGATATCATTGCTACTTACCTATTATCTGTTCTGGAATAAAAAAGAAACGGTAATTTTACCTGTAAATATTAGTTCTAAAGACTTTACCTATATTAGCAAAATTAAAGCTCTTGAATCATATAATTTAAATGTTGAATCAACTAATTTTTTTAAACCATATCTTTTGAACATAAAGGAAAATAATTTTGAAGTTAATAAAATCCCGGCTGTTCCAAATATCTATTTTATAGGATATTATCGATTTGATACTCAAAACATGGTGCACCTGCTCTCAAAAGGAAATTTTTACACTTTCAAGCAGGAAGACTTAATTTTTAAAAGATACCACATATTAAAGGCTTTAAGTTATGGTTTGATTGTACTTGACGTCTCCGAAGGTGATATAAAGATAATAAAGATAAAGCAATAATGGGGAGGGGTTTATATAATGAAAAAAATAGCGATTTTAATTTTAACAAGTTTTTCTCTAATTCTTCTTGCAAGTATAACAAACATTACCTATTACGAGTCTAACGGAGAAATAATTTCAGTGTTTGAATTTGATAAACCAATTGCACCATCTTATGTGGAATTCGGCTGGAACGAATCTAAAACAGTTTATTATTTGCAAATCTCAAAAGAGTATATTGAAAACACTTATTTACCTGTTTCAAAAGGTCCGCTTGAAGGCATTCAAATTATTTCCACAAATGGCGGTATTAACATTTTCTTTTTTACTATAGTACCTGTTAAAGCAGATTGGTATGTTTTAAATAACAAAATATATGTAAAAATGCCTCGATCTGTTTCGAAAAAACTTTTTAGTTTTTCATATGTGAATGCATCCCTTGATATTGTGGCAAGAGACTTTTCTGAAGCACTTGGCATAAACATTTCACTTTATGAAAGTGTTCGAGAGAAAACTGTGAATTTAAAGGTTGACAACGCCACTATCGAAGAAAGTCTACGACTGCTTTTACTTAATAATCCAGAAATTAGTTATGCATATGGTCCAAATAAAACTTTATACATAGGTTCACCTGAAGATATTCAAAAGAACTTTGCACGTTATTGGCAGGTTTACGAAGGGGAACTTAACGTTGAAAAGTTAAAATCATTACTTGCGTCTGGTACATTCGTTAAATATTTAGAAAACAAATCGAAGATATTCGTGTACGGAGGAGTTAGAGAACATAGAATGATAGCAGATGCAATAGCTATTAAACCAACAAAAAGCTGGTATTATTATCCTTACAGTGTTTCCACGCAAACTGTAACAAAATTTATGGAAAATATCTCTGAAATTTACAGTGTAAAATATGTAATCCTTGATGGTCTAAAAAAAGTAGCCATTTACTCAAGTAGTGAGGCTGCAAAAACAATAGGGCGTCTGATTTCTTACTTAAAAGAAGAAATAGAATTTGAAAAAGAACCAACTGTAAAAATAAAAGTTAAATATCCTGACAGAATATTTGAAGTTTTATCGAGTCTGGGTGTAAATGTTCAAAAACTTGGGAATTACATAGTTGTTCCGAAATCCAAGAAAGAAATAGTACTTAATTTGGAAAAAGATCATACTGTTGGAAATCCATATCGCCTGGTACTTGAAGACGTTAAAATAGACACAGTTCAAAACGCTCTTAGATATTTAGGTATTTCAGAAAGTGATGGAATAGTTACTGAGAGCAATAACAAGGTATTTGTTACACTTTATGTAAGTGACGAAATTTATAGAAGATTTATTCAATTCTTAGAAATAGCCTCAATGAAAACTGCTATCGTAAATTTAGATGAAAATGAATTAAAAAAATATAAAGTAACAATTATCAAGAAACTTTCAAATGGAAATTATCTTATTAGTGGAAAAGAAGAAGAGATTGATAAAATCAAACTATTAGTTTCAAAACAAATGAAATCTGGATACACTAAACTGACTATAAAGTTGTTACCAACAGATCCTCCATTTGAGGTGCTTCAAACTTTACTTGAAGCAACTGGAACCAAAATTAATGATGAAATTGTAGTATTTTCAGTCAAAAAAGATTTAGTAAGAGAGTTTGAAAACAAATTGAATAATCTGCGGAAAGAGTTTGGAAAAAAATATTATGTAATTACTGACTATATAATTGACGAAAATCTGGAGAAAGCAATAAAAGATATGTACAACGTAGATATATCAAAAATCGGGGATAATTATCTTCTCATAGGATACGATATTGAACCTGCAAAGGATTTCATAAAAAGGTTTGGAATAATAAAAAAAGAAAGTTCGTACTACAACCAGACAATTAAAACAATTAAAGTATTATTAGAAAATTCTCAAGAGATAGAAAATATTCTAAAAGAATATTATAATGTAGACGCTAAATATTATTCATCTGTAAAATTACTTTTCATAAAAGGTACACCAGAAAAAATCAAATCTGCTGAAGAATTTTTAAAAACTATCATTACGGAAAAAATCCAATCGTCTTCAGAAAAAGTTTCCACAGAATTTCTTAAACAGCCTCTTCAGAAAGAACTCCTCTCATCTATAGAAAGTATAACAGGTGTTAAGATTTACACATTTGATTCCGGAAGCTTACTTGTTGGAAATAAACAAAACATTGATTCTGCAAAAGCAATTTTAGATAGACTGTTAACTGATGCGACAATAGTTAAAGTTTCCACGCAATTGAGCGAAAAAGATATAGCAAAAATTATAAATGTGTACAACAACAAAGTAAATTTCTCTAAAGTTGGAAATTATGCGTATTTTTATGGAAATCCCGATATTATAAAAAGCATAATAAATGAAATCACAACAATTACAAACGCATCAACCAAAACCATTGAGAAGCCAGAAATATACGTTGAAAATGAGAAGGTATATATAAGAGTTAATCAAAAACCACTACCAGAAGTAATAGTAAAAACTTTTACAAATTTTGGAAAATCTATTGTACTTTCCAACATACCAGAAACGCCTATTACAATAAATCTCGAAGGAGTATCTTTCGAACAATTTATAACTGTTCTAAAAACATACAATGTAAAGATCGAAAAAAAAGATGACATATACTATGCCATCAAAATTCAAGCCGAAAGTGAAAACCTTGTTGAGCTAAAAAATAATAAACTATTTGTCAGAGCAGAAAATATGCCCATAAGTTTTCTTGTAAAAGAAGTGTATAACAAGTTTGGATATTCCGTAGTAGTCAATGGAGTTTCAGAAACAATTAGTATGGTCTTAAATAACTCATCACTTGAAGACTTTGAAAGGATTTTAAAATCTAAGGTAAATATCATAAAAAACGATAATATAGTTTTTATAACACCTATTGAAAAATCCGAAAAAGAACTACTGAGTAAAACTCTTGAAGGCACAATAAGGGTAAACGATGGATTGATTACTATAAACGCTGAATCCGTTTCTCTTGAAGAAATCATAAAAAGCATAATGCAAAAATTAGGATATTCAGTTGTTTTTTCAAAAAAACTGGATAAATCTGTAAATATTTATGCTAAAGATATCACTTTTGATACATTTAAGAGAATAGCAGAAAATTATAATGTAAATATAGAAAAACAGAACAATTTATATTTTGTAAGCGAGACCAGCAATGCTACCAAAACTGTTGATTCATTTATATTTGCTGTTCCGCGCGGCGCTGATAAAATAAACGAACTCGTAAAATTCTACGGCGGTAGCACCTACATAGATACGGATAGTGGACTTGTAATCGCCACTGGTATAAATGCAAAAATTGCTGGTGAAATAAAACAACTGATAGAAAAAATTTCACAGGTGAAATTAGCTTCTATAGAAGTTAAAGTAATAGATGAAGAAACACTGGATTCGTTTGTCTCAGATCTTGGAACAATGTTTATCTCGGATCTTGGAACGATAACAAATCGCGATATGCAATTAAGAATAGGCGTTGGAGATGCTCGAATTGACAAAATTATGAAAAAATTAATAAGTATAGGAAATGAAATAGGGAAAGCAGAAATCGGCATAAACACCACAGCTGGAGCTCTTGAAAAAAATAATGGAAAAAGCAATGTAATTGCCAGCCCAAATATCGTCGCTAAAAGTGGTGAAACTGCAAATATACTAATTGGTGACAAATATCCTATTATTCTCAAACAGGGTGAAAATCAAACTGAAACCATACAATATTTAGAATCTGGAATAAGCCTCAGTATAACTCCTTACATAAATGCTGATGACACCATAGATCTTTCACTGCAAATCAAAGTTAGCTCTTTTGATTGGTCTGTGAGTAACCCGTATGGACTACCAAAAGAAAATACAAGGGAAGTTAATACGAGTTTAACATTAAAAAATGGTCAAACATTGATAATAGGTGGATTAACCAGAGAGGAAAAAAGCAACTCTGTTTCAAAACTTCCAATTTTGGGCGATCTTCCCATAATAGGAAAATTTTTCAAAACAGAAAAAGAAAGTACCATTAAACGTAATATCATAGTCTTTATCACTGCGAAGGTGGTGAAATAAGTGATTGATAGAATTCCCGCTGTAGCAGGCACATTTTACCCGAAAGAACAATTTCAACTAAAAGCTTTATTAAAAGACTTTTTTGAAGAAAAAATGGAATTATCATTTTTAAAACAAAATGTTGGACTTATATTACCACATGCAGGATATATATACAGTGCTAAAACAGCCGCATTTGCTATTTCTAAACTAAAAGATTTTGGTAAACCCAAAACTGTTATTTTAATAGGACCAAATCACACCGGAATTGGAAAAGGAACTTTTTCAATATGGGATAAAGGAAAATGGATTACTCCATTTGGAGATTTTGCTGTTGATACCAAACTTGCAGCTTTTCTTATAGAAAATAATCCATTCATCGTGCCAGATTATAGCTCGCATATTGCAGAACATTCACTGGAGGTTCAAATACCAATTCTATCGTATTTTCTGGGATCATTCAAAATTGTACCAATACTTGTAAATAATCAATCATACGAAAATGTTTTAAAACTTACTAAAACTTTAAAAGAAATATGGGAGGTTGAAAAATCTTTACTATTCGTGGCATCATCAGATATGAATCATTATGAAAGTGAAGACATAACATTACAAAAGGATACGAAATTGATTGAAAAAATCCTGGAAAAAGATATAAAAGGGATGTACGAAATAGCCTTAAAGTACAATATCTCCGCATGTGGAATAGGTCCTATTGCAAGTATTATCCCGCTTTTTGAAAATGTAAAGCTCATCCATCATACAACAAGCGCTGATATTTCTGGAGACAGTTTTCATACAGTTGGGTATGCAAGTTTTTTACTATGGTAAAATACAGGAATTATTGTACACAAGGAGGTCTAAATCATATTTGATATTACCAGGTTAATAAAAAATCTCAAAAAACATCGCGCGTTTTTCGTAGTTTTTTTTCTTATAATAATTTTTTCAGGTGTATTATTAGAACCGAACAAACTAAAAAGTAGTGAAGTCACCTATAAACCAAGAAAATACGTTAATCAAATTATTGATTTAAACACAGCCTCCATTGATGAAATCAAAACATTACACGGAATAGGTCCTGCAAAAGCACAGGCAATAGTAGATTATCGCAAAAAATTTGGGCCTTTTAAGAGCATAAAAGATGTATTGAATGTCCCTGGAATAGGAACTGCTACTTTAGAAAAGATTAAAGACAGAATATACATTAATGATTCTGCAGAAATTAACACCAACAACGCATCAAAAGAGCATGTAAAAATTAACATAAACACTGCCACAGAACAGGAATTAGAAACACTCCCGGGTATTGGTAAGGTGAAAGCTAAAGCTATAGTAAATTACAGAACAGAAAATGGCAACTACACCACCTATGAAGACTTGTTAAATGTAAGTGGGATAGGAAAAGTAACTCTCGAAAAAATAAAACCTTATATTGAATTTTAATTTTCGGGATAAGAAAAAGACAAGTTCACCTCAATTTCTTCAGATATATTTCCGGGTGATGGATTTTGACTTATAACATAATATCCCTTGCTTTTTATTTTGATTTTGAAATATCTTGCCAGACTTTCCAGCTGTCTTATATTCCATCCTTTAAGATCAGGAACTACTCCAGGTGTGACTAATAATCGTTTGTTTCTCTGCTGCTGATTTACAATAGCCTTTACAATCTTTGCAAAAATCGGAGCAGCAACATTTCCGGCGAGCGTATAACCTTCTGGATTATCAATCCACACAAGCACTGTATATTGTTTTTCTGAACTTTTAAAGTATCCCTCAAATATCATATAATACTCTCCAGAGCCTGGTTTCTTTTCTGCTGTCCCTGTTTTCCCATAAACCGCTACTCCAGGTACATTTGCAAGAATTCCTGTACCGCTTTTCACAACTTCTCTTAACGTTGATAAGATTATACGCGCACTTTTTTTACTGACAACTCTGCGACGAACAACACTCTTTCCTTCGATAAGCGTTGGTGAAACATAAATTCCATCATTAACCACTGCATTAAAGGCTGATATCAATTGCAAAGGAGTAACTCCAATGGAATAACCTATTGGAATATAAGCCCAATCTATTTTAGACCAGTTTTCAACCTTTCTAAGAATTCCTGAAATTTCTCCAGGAAGTTCTACACCTGTTGGCGCACCAAAGCCAAAAGATATCAATACATCGTATAATTTTTCTTCTCCATACATTTTAACAAGTTTTTTCGAAGTCAATATTGCAGCTACATTACAGGAACGAGCTATGGCCCCGGTTAGGTCAAGTAAACCATGCGCGTGAATGTCAGTAATTTTTATATCAATGTCTGGATCAGGATAGATGTAACCCTGACAATTGTAGGTTGAATCTGGCGTAACTACACCAAGATCAAGCATTGCCGCATAAAAAATGGGTTTCAAAGATGAACCTGGCTCAATATATCCCATTATAAAATCTGGCCATCTTCTTGTTGTAACAATACTTCTTAATTTTCCTGTATTTGTTTCCATGACAATAATTCCAACACTCTCTGCTGAATATTTTTTTAAAGAATCTTCGGCAATGGCATACATTAATGCCTGGAGATCAGAATCAATTGTTAAATTTAAATTGTTTCCATTTACTGGAGGGCTATAATCAGAAATTGTAGCACTTAAACTAAAAAAACCAGAATAGGAAACTTTAATCATTCCATTTTGTTTGGGCGAAAGAAAATCATTAAAATACTTTTCTATGCCTGATATTCCCTGGTGATCTCTAACATTACCAACTATATTATTCAATCCAAAACTTCCCACAAATTTTCTCTTTTCCTGAGATTCAAGACTTACAAAAGGTAACAAGGAAGGAGGAACTTTCTTGAGGAGAAATTCTCTATCAATGGATTCTCCTAATTTGATAAATTGTTTATTTAAATCCATTTTAATATTAAAATTGTTTTCCAGATGTTCTATGTCATTTTCATAAGACGGGTTATAATATTCCTTGAAAAATTTCACGTCAAAATACGCCACATACACTGGATAACTCAGCGCTAATAGCCTCCCACGCCTATCATAAATATTTCCTCTAAGCGCCGGTATTTTCTCAGTGTACGTATTTTCAGCTTTAACTATGTCAAAACTTATTAACTTTATGAACATTCCAAAAAGTACTATGACTATTATCAGAAGAATAAAATTTAATCTTGGATTCTTCATTTCTATTTTATGATCTCAAAACCAACCATTGTACTATCGATATTTTTTTCGAGGATATTAAGATCATTCTGGAGGTCTATTAATTTTGTTTCGTAAAACTGTTTCTCATTTTCCAGTTTTAGTGTTATGTTAGAAAAATAAGTTGTTACATACATCATTCCAGCGAACAATATCACTGGAATTAAAACCTGAATAACCAATTTCAAAATATCAACCAAAGGTACCTCATGTGCCAGATCTTTTCTTTTGACTTTGTGAACAGTCATTTTAACGCACCTCCTATCTCCGCTCCGCTACACGCAACTTAGCACTTCTGGCTCTGGGATTCACAGATAACTCTTCTCGCCCCGGTACAATTGGACCAGCTAAACTTGATAGCCTCTTATCTTCTTTGAAATGATTCTTCACAATACGATCTTCCAGGGAGTGGAAAGAAATTATTGCAATGCGTCCTTGAGGCTCAAGATATTCGGGAACTAAATTAAGAAAAGTTTTAAGATTTTTGAGCTCCGAATTTACTTCTATTCTTATAGCTTGAAAAGTTTTAGTTGCAAAATGTCTTTTTCTACGACGAAGCTCACCAATAGGAAGAGCTTTTTTTATAGCCTCCACAAGCTCATACGTTGTATTAATTGGTCGATGTGATACAATGGATTTCGCAATCCGGCGGGCAAACCTCTTTTCTTCACCAAATTCAAATATTATTCTGGATAGTTCATCTTCTGAATAATTGTTAACTACATCAGAAGCGGTTTTCTTTTGCTCCAGATTCATTCGCATATCAAGAGGTTCGTCTTTGGAAAAAGAAAATCCTCTACCTTCGCCTTTAAGCTGATAGGTAGATACACCTAAATCCACCAAAACACCACTTACCCTATTTATACTTAGGGTTTTTAATACGACGGGTAACTCTATGTAGGAAGCTTTAAAAAGCTTTACATTATTCAGGTGGGACAATCTCTTTTCTGCTATCTCCAATACCTCAGAATCAACATCTAATCCCAAAACGCTTATTTTATCATTTCGCTCCGCTATAGCTCTGGTATGTCCCCCCTCGCCAGCTGTACAATCAACATAGATCCCGTCATCTTTCCAGATAAGATGCTTTAATACCTCTTCTAAAAGAACAGGAATGTGTTTTTCGTTATATATTCTCACTTTTCTCGCTCCGCTCCGCTATAATTACAACAAACCAATTTTAAATTTATCATATTACCTCATTAAAGCAAAATTTTTTATACAATAAAAAAAGGCGGTAAAAGTCCCCATGTAATGCGCCTTTACCGCCTTTTTAAATTTAATAGACATAAGTATATATTGATTGTTACATTCAAATTATGTTTGTTAACTTTTCTAAATGCTACTTTGACGCTTTTTCTATTAATTTTTTTGAAATACTATTGTGCTTGTTTATAAGCAACTCAAGATCTTCATCAAGAATTTCTCCATCTTTTATTTTTATTACTCCATTTATAACTGATAAATCAACCTGTTTTGCATCACATAACACGATTGCGTTGAGTGGATCACTTAATCCTCCGGCAAACTCAAGTTTATCCATTTTAAACCCAATAAAATCTGCTGCCATTAAAGGAGATATCTTTCCTATATAATCATCCATTCGTAAAACCTTTGCTCCGCCCATTGTACCAAGCTCCAGAACTTCAGATACGGTTAACGCATCAGCCCCGTATCTTACCCTCTGTAATAAAAGTGCATTTCTTATTTCTGAAATCATGTTATTTGTATCATTGCTGGCACTTCCGTCCACAGCTATTCCTATTCTGATTTTATCTTTTAACTTTACAATAGGAGCTATACCAGAACCCAAACGCATGTTCGAAGACGGGCAATGTGCCATTCCAACATTATATTTTGAGAGTTTTTCAATATCTTCATCGTTAAGCCAGACCATGTGAGCAAACCATACTCTTGAATTCAACCATCCAAGTTCTTCCATATAATCAACCGGCCTTTTTCCAAACTTTTCTAAGCAATACTCTTCTTCATCTTTTGTTTCAGCAAGATGTGTATGAAGTAAAACATCATATTTTTCAGCAAGTTTTACCGTTTCAATCATAAGCTCAGGAGTCACTGAAAAAGGAGAACACGGAGCCAGAGCTATTCTCAACATTGAATATTTTTCAGAATTGTGGTACTTTTCTATAACTCTTACACTTTCCTGAAGAATTTCTTCATCTTTTTGAACAACACTATCTGGTGGCAATCCTCCATCTTTTTTACTGAGAGACATACTTCCTCTTGTAGGGTGAAACCTTATACCCGTCCGTAACGCCGCTTCAATCTCAGCATCAAAAAGCTTGTTGTTGCCGTAAGGATATAAATATAAATGATCTGTTGTAGTGGTAACTCCTGTTTTAATCATCTCATACATTGCAATTACTGCACTTATGTATACAGCTTCTTCATCAATGTATTTCCATATTTCGTACAGATACACAAGCCAATCAAAAAGTTTTTTATCGGGAGCCAGTCCCCGAGTTAATGACTGAAACAAATGATGATGCGTATTCACAAATCCTGGAATCACCACATATCCATCCATATCATACACTTCATCTGCTTTAATATTTTCCCAATTTTTTCCCACTTTTTTTATAATATTATCTTCTATGAGAATATATCCATTTTCAATATTTCCCAGGGTTTCATCAAATGTGTACAGAAAAGATATATTTTTAAATAGTTTTGTCACGTTTTCCCTCCTCAATCGGAAAAGTACATCTCCATTAATTCATTTTTATGTGCTTCTCTGTATTCTTCGATTAGCTTGTTGGTTTCAAAGACTTTCTCCTGCTGGGCTCTCCAATATGCCTGATCTCTTTGTTTGTCAAGTTCTTCAACAGTTTTTCCCTGTTGCTCTACCCATGTGTAATATTTAAGATTGTGCCATCTTTCTCGACTCCATTTGTCTCCCTCAAATATCCAGCTTGGTTCCTGATAAAGTAATATTCTCTCTGTTCTCGATTTTGCTTCTGCTCTATCTAATTTTCCAAACTGCCTCGTTAAATCCTCCATTACTGATCTGTATCTTTCTATACTATCAGTTGCAACTATGAATATATTATCCTCTGATGAGAAGTTATAGAATTTAGCTATTTTAATAGCCCCTATAAGATTCGCTACACCAGATATTCCAAATTTATCAGAGATAAAATCAACAGCATCTGATGGAACGAATTCCTTAAGGAATTTCATTCCTTCCGGGTCGCTAAGTACCTGTAACATTTTTTTAGAATCCATGTCATCTACCAATACAACAGCATCGTTGTTCATAACATTATGAATCCATGTTACGTGTTTGTCTCCTATTCCCTGAATGTCATGACCACCATACCCATTCATAGCTATTGTAGGACATTGTAATGGTTCAACAGTTACAACTTTTGTTTCAGGAAACTCCTGTTTTACTCTGTCGCCACTTGCTATTGTACCTGCAGAACCAACTCCCAAAACTATAGCCGATATTCTTCCATTGCCTATTTTCTTCTCTTTTACGAGTTCTATCATTGTGTTACCTGTAACGTAATAATGAAATCTGTAATTCCCAAACTCTTCAAACTGATTCAAAATTCTTACATGTTCTGGATCCTTTTGATATAGTTCTTTGGATTTGTCGTATATTTCTTTTACATTAGATTCACACCCTGGTGTGGCTATAACTTCTGAACCATATTTCCTTATTAATTCAAAACGTTCTTTACTCATTAATTCTGGAAGAATCACTATAGACTTATAATTCATTCTTGATGAGACCCAGGCCCCACCTATCCCATAATTTCCAGTAGATGGCCATATCAACGTGTGCTTTAGCGGATCAACTTCACCTGAAACAGTTTTTTCAGCCAGAACAGAATACGTAGCACCAACTTTATGACTTCCAGATGGAAAATTTTTAGCATATAAAACTATTATGTTTGCATCAACCCCGGTTAACTCTTTCGGCATTACAAAGTAGTATATCTCATCATTTTCGTCTCTCCACGTTATATTATACAAATTAACAGGATGTAAAGGATCTTTCTTCTTCATTTCAATAGCCCTTTTTCTTATCTCAGGATCAATCTTCCACGGATGTAGCATTTCTTCAAACGTTGGACCAACAACGGGGATTTTCTTTGCCATTGTAAAACCTCCTTTTTAATTTTTAAATTAGATTATATCCTCCATTGCAATTGGTATTTTCCGTATTCTTTTTCCTAAAGCATGTGAAACTGCGTTAGCAACTGAAGGTGGAGAACTCATTAACGAAGGTTCTCCCAACCCTTTTGCTCCAAAAGGACCTTCAGGATACATATCTTCCACAAAATCCACATGTATATTTTCTGGAACATCTTTCACCGTTGGAATTAAATAGTTATTAAAGTTGTTTGTAATAATTTGTCCATTGTTCATCTTGATTTCTTCCATAACAGCGTAGCCCATCCCCTGAACTACTCCTCCATGCACCTGTCCAACGGCTCCATCATAGTTTATGACTTTTCCAATATCATGGCAAACCCAAGCCTCTTTTAATTGAATTTTTCCAGTTAAAAGATCAACTTCTACTAAAGAAAGTTGAGTACTAAAAGTGTAAGTAACATAGGCTTCACCTATTCCATTTTCGTGGTCAAAGTGAAGTTTTGGTGTTTCAAACCATCCCATTTCCACAAGTTTCACGTTGTTATTGTTGCATAAGGTAGCAATTTCGTCAAAAGAAAAGATCTTATCACGTATATAGCATTTTCCATTTTCAAAAACTATTTCATTATGTCCAACTCCAAAATAATTTGAAAGGAACGTTTTCATATTACTTTTTATTTTTTCCGCAGCAATTTTTACGGCATTTCCACTGAATACCGTTGTTCGTGACGCTACAGTAGGACCACTATCCTGAACAACAAGAGTTTGAGGTTGCATAACATGTATTTTAGAAACATCCTGACCAAGAACTTCCGCGGCTATAATTGCCATGGTTGTTTTTGCTCCCTGACCCATTTCAGTATTTCCTATCATGACATTTATAGTCCCATCCGAATGCACATGAACTTTCGCGCCTGCGCCATCAAGGTGTTGCCCACCAGAACCAAGACTTACTCCATAAAATATGTGTGACCAGCCAAGTCCTAATTTTTTGTAAGTATTAGATTTATTGTATTTCTCTACCTTTTCTTTTAAATTCAGATAATCTGACATTTTGTAAACTCGCTCTAATGTTTTTTTAGCTCCAACTGAAGATACAAGTTTATGGCCGGTGGCTGTTTCTTCATTTATATCCAGAGCATTCTTATATCTGATTTCATAAGGATCAATTCCAAGTTTTTTGGCAGCTTCGTCCATTATAGCCTCCATTGCAAATAAAACCTGAGGCGAGCCAAATCCCCTGAATGCTCCACATGGAACTTTATTCGTATATATGGCGTAAACATCCACATAAACATTTGGAACTTTATAAGCACCGCATGAATGTATTGTCGTTCGATACATAACAATAGGCGAAAGTGTCGAATAAGCGCCCATATCAAGATAGACCGACGTTTCAACAGCAATTAACGTCCCATCCTTTTTAAAAGCAACTTTGTATTTTGATTTGCTCGGATGCCTTTTACTCGTTTCCTTTATATCCATTTCCCTTGTATAAATAATTTTTACCGGTCTTTTTGTAAGATATGATAGCAACGCTGGCTTTGCAGCAATATAAGATGGAACGTCTTCTTTTCCACCAAAACCACCACCTGTTTCTGTTTGAATCACGTTTATTTTATTAAGGGGAAGATTCAAAATAGATGCGACATCTTCCTGAACATAAAAAGGACATTGTGCTGTCACGTAAATTTCCAGAATATCTTCCGGTGTATAAAACGCAACAGCTCCTTGAGGTTCAAGGTAAGCATGTTCCTGATAACCTGTCTCAAAATCCATTTCAATAATAAGATCAGCTTCTTTAAATGCTTTGCTCACATCACCCTTTCTTATTTTTCGATGAAACGCCACATTAGTTTTGCCATTGACAACTGGATCGTCTTTCAACGCTTCATCAATTGTAAGAACTGGGGGCAAATCTTCTATTTCGAATTTTACAAGTTCTGCTGCCTTTTGTGCTATTTCAGGTGTTTCAGCTGCTACCAATGCTATAACGTCTCCTTCAAATCGAACTTTATCACCCTCTGGAACTAAAAAATTCATATCCTTTGTAACTATTCCAAATTTATTACTTCCAGGAACGTCTTTATAAGTAGCAACATATACTACTCCGGGCAATTTCTCTGCTTCTGTAGTGTCAATTTTCTTAAGAATTCCGTGAGGTTTGTTTGCATACACCACTGCACCATAAAGCATATTATGAAAATAATAATCAGCAGCATATCTGGCAGTCCCCTGTACTTTGGCAGCCCCATCTATTCGCTTAACTTTCTTACCTATATACTTCACAACTTCACCTCCAATTAAACAAACAGATCCACTATTTCCTGTTTTGAAACTTTAACCAATCCTTTATTTGTTATTTTCAACTCCGGTATTACAGCAAGCTGTAAAAAATGTATATTCATAAGAACATCATCTGTACATCCAAGAAGCTTTATAGCCTGTTTCAGTTCTTTCAGCTGTTTTGTAACTACATCAAGTGATTTATCTGACATCAATCCAGCAATTGGCAACGGCATTTCAGCCAGCACTTTCCCATTTTTTACAATTACTATTCCCCCGTTATTTTTAACAACTCTTTGCATTGCTGTATATATGTCAGCATCGTTCATACCAACAACACCAAGGTTATGTGAATCATGCCCAATTGTAGTTGCAATTGCACCATCTTTTATATTTAAACCGCTCACAAATCCTATACTAAACCCGGACGCGTTATGTCGATCAAAGACAACTATTTTCGCAAGATCTTTTTGAACAACTGGAATTACCTCTCCTTTTTTAACTGAAGGTTCTATTATCAACTCTTTTGTCAAAAGAGAGTCACTTATCAAACCTATAACCCTTATTTTTTTACCTCTATCCTTGACTTTCAAGTCTTCTAACTCTATTTCTTTTACGTTAATTTTTCCAACAGTAGATGGAATATTATTAAAAACACTTGCAATCTCTGAAACAATTTTTCCTTTTTCAGACACAATTTTTGTATCTTTTATTACCATTTCTATTTCAAAATTCTCTAAACTGTTCACAAATACTAAATCTGCTTTATATCCCGGGGCAATTGCTCCCATACTTCTCAAATTAAAATAACGAGCGGTATTTATTGTAGCCATACGAATTGCCAGAATAGGATCCAGCCCCTGTTTTATAGCCTCGCGAATTATACCATCTATATGCCCTCTTTCTTCGATATCTAAAGGATCTCTATCATCTGTGCAAAAGGAAAAAAATTGATGATTAAATACATCCACAGCCGGTAACAATGCATCTAAATTCCTTGCAGCAGTACCTTCTCTTATAAAAATTTGCATACCACGAGAAACTTTTTCTAAAGCTTCATCGATTTTTTCACATTCATGGTCTGAACGTACAAAGGCATCAATATAAGCATTTAATTCCTTTTTTGACAAACCTGGAGCATGCCCATCTATTTTTTTGTATTTATGTCTTAAAATTTCAATTTTCGCAATTAACTCCCTATCACAGTTCAACACTCCAGGATAGTTCATTACCTCACCAAGAGCTATTATTCTAAAAGGATATTTATCTACAAAGCTGACCATATCTTCAGGCCCAAGTCTGGCTCCAGAAGTTTCAAGCTCGGTTGCCGGAACAGCAGATGGTATGGCAATATAAACGTTTAACGGTATCCCTTCAGTTGCTTTTATTATGTATTCTAACCCCTCAGTTCCTAAAACATTTGCTATTTCATGGGGATCAGCTATTATTGTGGTAGTCCCGTGCGGTAAAATAGCCTTGGCAAATTCTATGGGAGATAACATGGAACTTTCTATATGTATATGCGCGTCAATTAAACCTGGGATAACATAAAGCCCTTTTGCATCGATAACATCTTTCGCCGTTTTATAATCTCCAATACCCGCTATTCTTTTTTTGTAAAGAGCTATGTTTGTTTCTTCAATTCTTCCGGTAAACACATTTACTATTTTTGCGTTTTTGATCAACAAATCTGCAGGTTCTTTTTCCAGAGCAACTGGCACTATTTCCTTTATTTTCATTTTTCCCCTCCTTTTTGAAGAGATTATAATAAAAAATATCGCCCTTTGAAAAAGGGCGATATTTTAAGTTTTTTTATTCTCAAGTTTTCAGAAAGCTGAAATTTGCGATTTTTAACCTCTAAGCAATTGCAAAATATTTTGTGGCAGAGTATTAGCCTGTGCAAGCATAGCCATACCAGATTGTACAATAATTTGATGTTTTGTAAATTCCATCATTTCTTTTGCCATGTCAGCGTCTCTTATTCTACTCTCAGAAGCAGTGAGGTTTTCCACAGCTACGCCAAGATTAGCTATAGTATGTTCCAGTCTGTTCTGCACAGCACCAAGTTGTGATCTAACGGTACTAACCTTATGAATAGCCGCATCCACAACACTTATAGTCCTTTCCGCATTATCCTGAGAAGTTACATCAACTACTGAACTAATAAGACCAAGATTCTTTGAATCCACTGCATCTATACCTGAAACCATATTAGCTCCTTCATTAGCACCTATCTGAAAAATCAATTGATTGCCAGTTGTATTTACACCTTCAATTCTGGCAACCGCTGCATCAACTACTTCGTTTACTGGCAAAGAAGAACCAAAATCTGAAAGAGTTAAACTGGTACCGTCCCATCTTAAAGTCACATTTCCTATTGTTCCAACTCCACTGCTAAAATTCACAACCTTAGACGTGGTTCCACCAGCAGTAATAAGTGTTATTCTTGCATCCAGCGCACTCGTTGCAGAACCTGAAAATTGCCCAACTTCTATTAAATAAGTCCCATCAACTGCGTTTGTTCCTACAGTATTCAAAGTCAAATTTATCATTCCGCCATTCACTACTTTACCATCTGCAGAAGCGCGAAAACTCTCGAGATTTCCATTAAGAAGTTTCTTGGTATTAAATTCTGTTGAACGAGCTATTCTATCAATTTCTGATCTCAATTGATCTATTTCTGCCTGTAAACTATCTCTATCAACATCGGTGTTAGTATCAGAAGAAGCTTGAACTGCCAGTTCTCTTATTCTTTGAAGAATTGAGTGGATTTCATTTAACGCTCCTTCAGCTGTTTGGATTAGTGAAATAGCGTCCTGTGAATTTTTAATGGCCATGTTTAAACCATTAATCTGTCCCCTCATTTTCTCGCTTATTGCTAATCCCGCTGCATCATCAGAGGCCCTATTTATGCGTAATCCCGAGGAAAGCTTTTCAAGAGTTTTTCTCATACTGTCATTTGTCAAACTTATTTGTCTCCAGGCATTAAGAGCACTTAAATTATGGTTTATACGCACGCTTACACACCTCCTGTAAAAATAGATCTATTCCTTTAAAATATTTCAACATAATTAAGATAAATTCCTAATTTAATGAAAAAGAGACACCTAAAAGGTGTCTCTTTCAATAAATACCAGATTATCATCTTAATGTTATTTTAACGTTCCAGGGAAATGACACGCGACATAATGTCCTGGATTTAATTCCTTAAGTTGTGGTTCCTGTTTTGAACAAATCTCTTTTGCCACCGGACATCTTGGATGGAACCTACACCCTTTTGGAGGATTAACAGGACTTGGAACGTCTCCTTGAAGAATTATTCGTTTCTTTTTATACTCTGGATTTGGTACAGGTATAGCACTCATTAAAGCTTTTGTATATGGGTGCAGAGGTTCTTCAAATAATATGTTTTTTGGAGCCATTTCAGCAATTTTACCAAGGTACATAACAATTACCCTATCAGAGATATATTTTATGACTGACAGGTCATGTGAAATGAATAAATATGTTAGGTTATGTTTTTTCTGAAGGTCAAGCATCAAATTTATTACCTGCGATCTTATTGAAACGTCCAAAGCAGCTACGGCTTCATCAGCTACTATTAGTTTAGGATTCATCAATAAAGCCCTTGCTATACCAATTCTTTGCCTCTGACCACCAGAAAATTCATGTGGAAATCTATACATGTGACCACCGTGGATTCCAACTTCTTCTAAAGCTTCTTTTACCTTGTCAATCACATTTGACTTTTTTATTGTTCCATGAAGTACAGGTCCTTCTGAAACTATAGTTTTCACTCTAAGTCTTGGATTGAGTGAACTATATGGATCCTGAAAAACTATTTGCATGGTTTTTCTAAATTCAGATCTCTTTTCCTTTATATTATCCAGCATCTCTTTTAAAAAGCCATCTTTACCAAGTTTTTTATACATTTCATAATATTTCTTGTCCACTCCTGTAAATGTTTCTGGATCTTCTGTTTCAAACTTTTTTACATAAGTATTTTTTAAATATTTTGCTGCCTTATATCTGGGCAAAAAGTAATAAGTAGTATCTTCTTCTCCGACAATTATTCTTCCAGAAGTAGGCTCATATAGCCTCAGTATTGTCATTCCCGCAGTTGTTTTACCACAACCAGATTCACCCACTAATCCAAGCGTTTCTCCTTCATATATATCAAAACTAATGTCATCAACTGCACGCACCCACGCGACTACCCTTTTGAACACTCCTGCTCTTATTGGAAAGTGTTTTACAAGGTTTTTTACACTTACCAATACTTTTTTATCACTCATGCGCTTTCACCAGCCTTGTTAATTTTCTGCGCTTCTTCAACTTTTTTGTAGAAGAAACATCTGGATAGGTGATTCTTATTAACTTCATAAAGTGGTGGTATTTCTTTCTTACACTTTCCCTCCACAAATTCACATCTTGTGTTAAACCTACATCCAGGTGGAAAGTGTAACGGATCGGGAACAATTCCTGGAATATTATAAAGTCTTTCCTGTTCTATATCAAGTCTTGGTATGGAGTTCAAAAGTCCCCATGTGTATGGATGTCTCGTTTCTTTGAAAAGTTCTTTTACCTCGGCAGTTTCCATAACCATTCCACCGTACATCACAACAACCCTATCAGCATTTTCAGCAATAACTCCAACATCATGTGTGATAAGTATTATTGCCATACCATATTCTCTTTGAAGTTCCTTCATTAACTCAAGAATTTGAGCTTGAATAGTCACATCAAGAGCAGTGGTTGGTTCATCTGCAATTAACAATTTGGGTTTACAGGAAAGAGCCATGGCGATCATTGCCCTCTGGCGCATACCACCGGAAAGTTCATGTGGATATTCGTCAACACGCTTTTCAGGTTCTGGAATACCAACCTTTTTAAGCATATCAATGGCCATTTTTCTCGCTTCGTTTTTACTTACATCCTGGTGGAGAAGAATTGCTTCCATTATTTGTTCTCCTACAGTAAACACAGGATTTAAAGCTACCATTGGCTCCTGAAAAATCATTGCTATATCATTTCCTCTTATTTTTCTCATTTCATCTTCATCAAGTTCCAAAAGATTTTTTCCTTCAAAAATTATTTCACCATCTTCGATTTTCCCTTTTTCATCCAGCAACCTCAATATAGAAAGAGAAGTAACACTTTTTCCACTACCAGATTCACCAACTATTCCTAAGGTTTCTCCTTCATAAACTTCAAAATCGACACCATCAACAGCTTTAACAATGCCATCTTCTGTATAGAAATATGTTTTTAAATTTTTCACGCTGAGAAGTGGTTTCCTCTCCAATTCTATCACTCCTTTATTTCAATTTCGGATCAAATACATCCCTAAGAGCATCTCCTACCAGATTCCATGCAAGCACAAACAGAACCATCGCTACACCTGGATAGAAAACTGTGTACCAATACGCAAATGCCTGACCACTTGCACCAAGTATATAATTTCTCGTATAGTTAAGCATTGAACCCCAATCTGCATATCCTATAGGCGCTCCTAATCCTAAAAAGGATAACGCAGCAGCAGTTATAACTAACGAGCCCAATCTCATTGTTGACTGTACTAAAACGGGGAAAATTGTATTTGGAAGTATATGTCTTAATATTATTACAAAATTCTTTATCCCAAGAGCTTTTGCAGCAAGAACATATTGTTCTTCCTTAACCTGTAATATGTTTGCACGTATAAGACGAGCTGTAGCCATCCATCCAAATACAATCATAGCGATCATAACTTTATCAAGACCACTTCCAAGAATTGTAGTAAGAACCATAGCCGCTAAAAGAAACGGTATTGATAGAAAAACATCGGTAATTCGCATCAACACTTCATCAATCCATCCTCCAAAATATCCGGCTATTGAACCTATTACAAGACCTATAAGCGTTGAAGCTATAACCACTATCAATCCTATCTTAAACGCTGTTCTTGTTCCCCAGACAACCCCGTAATAAATATCGCGCCCGGCAATCATACCGAAAGGATGATCTTTACTCGGTGCCACAGGATCCGAATTCCAGCTCAAAATTGGCATAATATATGGATTATCGAGTTTCATTGGATTACCGTTTTCATCAGGAAATAAAGGATTTATTGGTGGTGCTAACAAAGGAGCAAATAACGCTACTAACGTGAAAAATATCAAAAGAGAAAAACCTAAAACAGCTGATGGATTCTTAAATAGTTTTCTTAAAATTCTTTTGGTTTCAGTATTCACTTCTCCAAGCACCTCCTTAACCAAGTCTTATTCTTGGATCTATTGCAGCGTAAAGTATATCTATTATTAGATTACCAACTATTAAAACAGTAGAATAGAACAACACACCACCAAGAATCGCAGCATAATCAAGTTGAGTTGCAGCCTGCGCGGTAAACCTACCCATTCCTATTCTATTGAAAATCACTTCCACAATAACGGTTCCTGATAACAAACCTATCACCATTGCACCAGCAACAGTAATCACCGGTATCATTGCATTCTTTTTAGCATGCTTATTTATAACATCTTTTTCGGCAACACCTTTCGCTCTTGCTGTTCTTACATATTCTTTTCCAAGAACTTCAAGCATACTTGAACGTGTTATTCTCAAAAGGTATGCCCACCAGAGCCATGAAATTGTTAGAATTGGACCAATTAAATGCCTTAAAGCATCCCAGAATATGTCAAATCTACCGTTTAACAGGGCATCTATAGTAACAAGATGAGTAATATTTTTAAATTCTGGAGATTTCACAACAGCGTCAGCCCAATTACTTAACGTACCAGGTGGAAACCATCCAAGTACCGAATAAAATACCATTAATACTATCAGTCCGAAAACAAAATCAGGCAATGACCAACCAACAATTGCAAATATTCTTATAAAATGATCGAGAAATTTATCACGATGCACCGCCGCGGAAACCCCAAGCCATATACCAACACCTATAACTGGTATCATTGCGTAAAGAGCTAGCTCAATTGTATAAGGTATCCTTTCTTTAATAGCATCAGCAACAGGCTGTTTGGCTGTAACAGACCAACCAAGGTCTCCTTTTAAAACTCCTCCTAACCATTTGAAATATCTTTCCCACATGGGAGCGTCTAATCCATACTTTGCCTTTAATGCGTCAAGTTCTTCGTTGGAAAGTTTGTCAAAAACGTTTGGGTTAACATATGCTGAGAGTAATTTGTCTGGGCCAAGAATTTCAGTGAAGCTAAAGATAATGAGGGTCACTCCAAAGAGAATCAGAGGAAGTAACAAAAGTCTTCTTATAATGTACGCAGTCAACCGGATACACCTCCTAAGGTTTCTTTTCAATAGTTCTCTTATATTATAGCAACTTGTCAAAATGTTTCAACATAGATTCTTCCGATTAATTAATTGTTAACACTTAATTATCAACTTTATCCTTCTATAACTCTTCTTTAATCCTTCTTGCTAATTTTTTCCCAATCACTTTTTCCAGTTCTTCCATACTTGCCTGTCTTATGTCATCAATTGTTCCAAAATGTTTCAAAAGTTTTTTCTTTCTTTTAGGTCCTATTCCTTCTATACTATCAAGAATGGTGCTTCTTAAACTGCTTTCACGTAATTTCTGGTTATAAGTATTGGCAAGGCGATGCGTTTCGTCTCTAATTTTTATAAAAGCTCTTAACACTGGATGATCGTCTGGTAAAGATATCATTCCATTTTCGGTAACTATTGTCTCATTTTCTTTGGCCAGTCCAACTACTGGAACATCTTTTCCCAATTCTTTTAAGGTATTTTTTACAACATTTACCTGACCTTTACCACCGTCTACAAAAACTAAGTCTGGAATTTCATGTTTACTATATCTCCTTTTTACAAATACCCTTAAGCTTTCATAATCATCAAGAATATTCCCAAGTTTATAACGCCTATATTTCTCCTTTAAAGGTTTCCCATTTTCAAAAACTACAAGAGATGCAACGGTGTGTTTTCCAAAAAGATGTGAAATATCTGTTCCCTCTATAATCACCGGGAGTTTTTTTAAGCCAAGTATTTCTTTCATTTGCTTCAATATCTCTCTCGAAATAACAGCCTTTTCAAGTTCAATCATCAGATTTTCAAATGCTATTTTCAAAAGAATTTCATCAGATTCATCCTCTGGTAAGGTTATCGGAATTTCGAAAGACAATTTTCCACGATCTTTTATAACTATTCTTTCAGGAAGATCGCTTCCCTTCCCATAATAAAATTGATACAGAAACTCTTCAATATCCACATCTGCTTCATAAATGAGCTTTGATAAAAGAATACCTCCACGCATTTTTATAACAACAAACTTATTATCTTCATAGGCTATGTAATCAACATTACGATTATCCGAAAGAATAATTCCCTGAGATTTTATCACTTCATCAAAACTATTCATCATATCTCTATATTTTGCAGCGTTTTCAAAATCAAGCATTCTTGCATGATGTTCCATTTTTTTTGTAACAAACTCTCGTACAAATTTAAAATCTCCAGAAAGTGTTCTTTTCAAATTTTCAATAATAGCAGTATAACCTTTCTCATCAATCACTTTTACACAGGGTGCACTGCAAAGTCCTAAATGATATTCCATGCAACTTCTTTTAACTTTCATCAAATCCTTTTTACACGTCCTAAATCTAAAAATCTTTTGCAGTATTTCGACAAGCAATTTTGCAAAAGATACATTCGTATAAGGTCCAAAATGAGTACCAGATTGTCTTTTGTTCCTCACCACTTCAACATAAGGAAATAGATCGTTGCTTATTCTAATATATGGATAATATTCAGCTCCCTTTAGCATCACATTGTATTTTGGTTTATGTTTGTAAATAAGAACGGCCTCAAGCAAAAGAGCTTCACGTTCATTGAGAACTAAAATTGTTTCAATCTCATTTGATTCTGAAACTATCAGAGCACTTTTTTCTTCTCTTTTTGCCAGATGTGAAGAAATACGTTTTTTAAGATTTTTGGCCTTTCCAATGTATATAATTTCAGAATTTTTTTTAAACATATAAACTCCTGGTTTTTCAGGAATTTTATTCAGTACAGAACGATCCAGCACTTTTTCACCTCATGTTTTAAATTGCAAAAATAACAAAAAATGGGGGTTCCCCCCCATTCTAATTACAAAACCAACACTTATTTTATATTTCTATGAGTATAACCAACAAATAGCATTATAACATAAGCCCATCCTATAGAAAATAACGAGATCATTGCTGCATTTCCTACCCAGAAAAAGTCAAAAATCAATATTAAAATCATGAGCAAAGATGCTACAATGGAAAAACGCATACCTTCCCTTACCTTAAGACTTCCAAAATTTTTGAGTAACATAATAGAAATTATGCTCAACAAAGCGTATGCAAAAGGTGAAATAGAAAATCCGAGTCTTGTTAAAAATCTTGTAAAACCACCACTTGCAAAAAAAGACAACGAAATAATCAAATAAACCATAGAGGTGACACTTGCTATTCCAAAAGTTGATTTTGCTTGCTGGACTATTCCAAGTACCAGAACAGCACCAAGAACTATATTAGCAATGAACATCAGAGTTGAGTAAGCCGTTACTGTAAGCACTTTTATTCACCTTCACTTTCGATAAATTTTAAATATTCATCTTTGTCAAAAAGCTCATCTAACTGGGCAGGATCTGAAATTTCAATTTTTACAAGCCATCCTTTGCCTTCTGCATCTTCATTAACAAGCTCTGGAGAAGTTTCGAGTTCTTCATTTATTTCTACTACTTTTCCTGAAACTGGAGCATAAACATCTGTTGCAGCTTTAACACTTTCTATTGATAAGATTATTTCACCTTTTTCGACCTCTTTATCAACTTCAGGCAAATCCACATAAACTATATCCCCCAACTCTTTTTGAGCATGTTCTGTTATACCCATGTAACCAGTATCTGTATCAATCCATTCATGAGTCTTTGTGTATTTTTTCATTACTTTATCCCTCCCCAATTAGTTTTGTTCACAAATATTTTAACACATGAAAGCATGTTTTCAAGTTACGTTTTAAATGGTTTTTAGAAAAATTAGACACTAAACACTTTTATTCAAAAAAATTGAGCTTATACGAACTTTTGAATAAATATAAAAATACATAAATTCCATATATTGCGTCCATTGGCTTAGAGATTGATTTGATTTTGTTTTAATTCATAAACTTTTGCTACTTTATTAATAGATTCATTATACCAACAAAAATTAACGAAAGTGTATAAGCCAGTGTAAGACTATAACCCACAGAAACAGCGACCCATTTCCATTTTCCAGTTTCGGAGCGAATTGTTGCAAGAGTTGCAAAACACGGAATGTAAGCAAGTACAAATAAAAGTAATGCATACGCTGATACCGGAGTTAATGAAGTAGTCAACGCCACTTTTGCCATTTGAAGATTTTCTTCAGCAAAACCATAAAGCATTGCAAAAGTGGAAACTATAACTTCTTTCGCAATTCCTCCGAAAAACAAAGCGGTTCCTACCTGCCAGTTGAATCCTAACGGTTTAAGCACAGGTTCCAAAAATTTTCCTATGTAAGCCGCATAACTCGTTTCAACATTTCCGTTATCTGGAAAGTATGAAACAAACCAAACAAGAATACTTGTTGCAAATATTATTGTTCCCGCTTTTTTTATAAAATGACTCCCCTTATTCCACATATAAATATAAATGTTCTTCAACGTAGGTATTCTATAACGAGGTAGTTCCATTATAAGCGGAACTTCCTCTCCTTTGAAAAATATTTTATTTATTATAATTGCTGAAAGAGCCGTTAACAAAATGCTCACAAAATATATTGAGAACAAAATTTCCCCCCTATATTTTGGAAAGAAAATTCCCACTATCATGAGATACACAGGGAGTCTTGCACTACACGACACAAACGGCGCGGCAATTATTGTACTAATTCTTTCTTTCTCGTCATTAAGTCCTCGAGTACTCATTATGGAAGGTACATTACACCCAAAACCAAGAAGGAGTGATATAAAAGCTCTTCCCGAAAGTTTCATTTTATACATTATCCTATCAACAACAAAAGCTGCACGGGGCAAATAACCAGTCTCCTCAAGAATCCCTAAAGCGAAAAACAATGCGAATATATTTGGTATAAATACGAGAACACCTCCAACACCACCAATAACTCCATCTGCAATTAATGAAAGAAACGCATTATCCCCAAAACTTTTTATATATTCACCAAGCGCTGAAAATCCTACATCCAGAAGGTCAGAAAGTGGTTGAACTACATCAAAAGTAAATTTAAAAACAAGGTACATTATTAATATAAGCAACGGTATCCCAAAATATTTATGCGTTAAAATATGATCAATTTTATCATTAATTGTTTTCTGGATACTCAACGACTCTCCAGAATAAGCTTCTTTTATAACGTTTCTTACATGGGAATATCTTACAGTTGCTATTTTTGACTTAGAAGATTCAACAAAATCCTCTGGTAGCTCTGTTTTACTGTTTATAACTTTTAGAAAATCTCTGTCTCCTTCCAGGATTTTTAATGCTACAAATCTTTTATTTTGATATAAATTTTCAGGTATAAGTTTTTCTATAGATGTGATATTTTTCTCAAATTCACCGTAACTAAAAAGAACCTTTTTTGAAACCTTCCCTTTTGCAACTTCAAGAATCCTATCTTTCAGCTCTGATACACCTTCCCCCGTTTTGGCAGATGTGAAAACCACAGGGACTCCGAAATGTTTCTCAAGTTCGTATCGGTCTATTTTTATGCCCAGCCTTTTTGCTTCATCAATAGAATTCATTGCAAGTATAACATTTGTTGTTACTTCAAGAGTCTCAATAAGGAGATAAAAACTCTGCTCTGGATTTATACTATCTGCTATTAAAACAGTCACATCTGGTGGAGAATAAAATAAAAAATTTCTTGTAATCTTTTCATCAGTACTTTGTGCAGTCAAACTGTAAGTTCCAGGCAAATCAATAATACGAAGAATATTTCCACGCCATTCGGTAGCTCCTTCAACTTTTGTAACAGTTACGCCCGGCCAATTTGCAATATACTGCCTTGCTCCAACTAAAGTATTGAAAATACTCGTTTTCCCAACATTAGGATTTCCTACAAGCCCCACAGACACGATCATTTCTACAACCTCCTAACAATTATCTTCTCTTTAATTCCAAATCCTAAATCTATTTTTGTTGAATTAATAAACACTTCCCCGTTGGTGATATCTAAAATTGTACCAGGAGTTATCCCGAACCTCTTAACTTTCAGTTGAAACATTTTTCCTCCAAGAAGTTTTACAACCTCAAATTTTCCATCGGAAACATAAGCAAGGGGAACAAAATTGCTCAAAAATTCTACTTCAATAAGCTTTGCTTCAGAGTTTCGAAGAGTAACCAATTTGTTAAAAACGCGATAAAGACGTGGATCACCCATGGGAGACGAACGCACAACTTCTATTTCAACATCTGGAATAATTCCTATTCCAAGTATTCTATTCGACACGTCGCTCTCTCTTATTTTCACTATTCTAACTCTTAAACCAGGCAATACTCTATCAAGCGTCATAAAACACCCTCCCATAATTTGTTTTTTATTTATTGAAAATTATTCTCAATAACCATTTTAACACAAAACTTTTTTTAATCAAGAGGTAATAATCGTATAATTTACATAACATCAAAATAAATCCCCCGAATGTTCGGGGGATTGTCTATATTTGTCTCAGTCTCTTTACAAATTTTTTTGCAAATTCCCTCAAACGTTCAAAGTCTTCTTCATCGGGAGAAAATTGAACTTCTACAGGTTCACATGCAAGTTCCCATTTATTCCTTTGTATATAATCAACTATTCCTTTTACACCTCCACCACTCCATCCATATGTCCCAAATACTCCAAATATTCTGTTTTTTATTCCTTTATGAGCAAGATTAATTATAAGATTTTCCATGGGAGGAAAAATGCCATTGTTATAAGTAGATGTTCCAAAAATAACTCCTTTGAATCGCCATATTTCGTTTATTATAAAAGATTCGTGAACCTGCGACGAGTTCATAACACGTATATTCTTTACCCCTTCTTTGGCCAAAACTTTCGCGATAAAATCAGCCATCTTCTCAGTATTCCCATACATTGATCCGTAAGCTATAACAACTCCTTCTTCCACTTCATACCTGCTCCACCTGTCGTACGACTCTATAATTCTTTGAGGGTTACTTCTCCATATGGGTCCATGAGTGGAAGCTATTATTTTGATTTCAACTTCTGAAAGTTTTTTAAGCGCTTTTTGAACCATTGGTCCAAACTTGCCAACAATGTTTGAATAATATCTTCTTATTTCGTTTTCATAATAATCTATATCAACTTCATCATCAAATATGCCACCATCAAGTGAACCAAACCCTCCAAAAGCATCTCCTGAAAAAAGAATTTTTTCAGTTACCTCGTAAGTCATCATAGTTTCGGGCCAGTGAACCATGGGAGTTATATAAAATTTCAATTTATGTTTTCCCAGGGAAAGTTCTTCTCCATCTTTTATTTCAACAAAATTATCGCTAAGGCCATACAATGCTTTAAGAAATTCCCGTGTTTTTTTATTACCAATTATTTTTACACCCGGGAAAGCGTGGATTATGGAAGATATGGATCCTGAATGGTCTGGTTCCATATGATTTATTACAAGATAATCGAGAGATTTACCACCTAAAACTTCTCTGATCTTTTCTACAAATTGTTCAACTTTACTAATTTTTACAGTATCAATTAGCACATTTTTTTCATCTCTGATGAGATATGAATTATAAGACACACCTTTTGTTAGAGGCCAGATATTTTCAAATAATACTGTGTCCCTGTCATTTACACCTGCATAAAAAATATCATCAGTTATTTTTAATACTCGATGCATAATCTACCTCCTATCAAAACGGAATTTCTATCCCCTTCAACCAGAAAGCTTTTAATTCTTCCTCTGTGGAAGGAATTTTTATTTTCCCAATTCCTACAAGATTTTGTATGTAAACAATTTCTGCCAACAGTTTATTTGATACTAAACCTTTGGTAAATGGCATTCTACTTATACCTTCACCTTTTTCTTTGATTCCCAGTTCAACATTGCCAGGTTCCCATTCACCTGTATAAGCTTTAACAACACCTAAATAGGAAGCAACATCCACTCTTTTAATAGCACTCGCTAATATATGTCCAGGTGCCTGCCATTCCTGTTCTATATCACCACCAAGCATGAACACTCCCCCATTTTTATACAGGTCATCAATGAATTCTGGAAGATTATCTATATTAGCTCTTTTTTGATTTTCTTCTTTTATCGCTTCTAAAAGCCCAAGTGCTGTACCACCACAGGCTTGTTGAATAATATCGTACCCTTCGCTTATTAAAGCCTGCCCAAATTCTTTACCTTTTTTTGGATCAGTAAATGTATTTGCATAGACACTTTTCACTTTGATGTTAGTCTTATGAATCTGGTTATACGCTTTTACCCCCGCCTCAAAACCTATAACATATCTTTGGACTGGAGGGATGGGGATACCGCCTAATATTGCTACTTTTCCTGTTCTTGTCATTCCCGCTGCCAGGTATCCTGTTAAAAAACTACCTTCCTGCTCTTTAAAAGTAAAAGTCATCACATTTGGAAGGTTTTTTTCTTCTGGAAAGCTGAAATCAATACCAACAAAATACGTTGCAGGATATTGCTGAGCAACTTTGAAAAAGGCATCAGACATTAAAAAACCTACAGCAAAGACCACATCTGCTTCTTCTGCAGCTTTGCTGAGGTTTGGAATATAGTCGCTTTGTTCTTTTGACTGAATAACTTCATATTCAAGTCCATACTCTTCTGCAGCTTTAACAATTCCGGCCCATGTCCCATCCATAAATGAACCATCTCCGAGTCCTCCTATGTCTGTCACCATAATAACTTTAAAAGCAAATCCAGAAACAATTAACCCTACTAAAAAAGCCAGCATAAAAAATCTTTTCATATCAAACTCCCCCTTCTTGTTTTTCTAAACTATATATTAACACATTCTAATGGTGCGATTTAAATTTAAGAAATATAGGTGCACCAGTAAATGAATATATGTTTTCACGTATAGTTCTTCTAATCAAGTTTTGATAATGCTCTGGCACTTTCCTTCCGTTTGTGAAAAACAGAAAAGTTGGTGGTCTTATATCTACCTGAGTTCCATAAAATATTTTTAATCCACGCGGAGGTGGTGTGAACATCATCATTCGTTGTACAACAGCATTTACTGCGCTTGTTGATACCCGATGTTTTAAAGCATTGTAAGCGTCATTTATAGCATTTATGAGCTTTGAAATTCCAGAAGATTTAACAGCACTTGTAAAAATCACAGGGCTATAATTCACAAAATAAAGCTTTTCGTAAAACATATTCATATACTCATCAACACGTTCTCTGGCGTGACTCACAAGATCCCACTTGTTATAAACTATCACAGTTGCCTTCCCTCTGTTTTCCGCTATTCCAGCTATTTTTTGATCCTGTTTTGTAATGCCTTCCAACGCGTCAATCACTATAACTGCCACATCACACATTTCTATAGCTTTTATAGAGCGAACAGTACTATACATATCCAGACTTTTGTACTCTGTTTTACTTTTTCTCTTGAAACCGGCAGTATCAACAAAAAGATATTTTTTATCTTTTATTGTAACTAATTCATCAATTGCATCACGAGTTGTACCCGGGATAGGTGTAACAAGTGAGCGTTCTGATCTTAGAATGGCATTAAACAATGAAGATTTACCCGCATTTGGTCTGCCCACAATTGCCACACGTATTATTTCTTTTTCCTCAACTGTTCTTTCCAGGTCGTAGCCTTTATTTTCCAGAATTTCTATAATCTTTTCAATGAGAATATCTATATTTTTCCCCTGTTCTGCAGAAACAGGGATAGGATCACCAAATCCCAATTTATACAAATCAGGTAAAACTTCCTGGTATTTGCGTTCATTTTCTGCCTTATTAGCCACAAATATTATCTCTATTCCACTTTTCCTTAAAAGTTCAGCAAGATGCTCATCTTCCGAAGTTATCCCCTTCCGCCCATCAACAATAAAAACTGCTGCATCTGCCTCTTTAAGCATGGAAATTGTATTTTCCTTTGTTTTTTGAGTAATTAAATCTTCCGGAATTTCAAATATTCCACATGTATCCACTATTTCAAAAACTTTTCCAAAATAAGAGACGCGGTCTGAAACCGCATCCCTTGTAACGCCTTCTTTGTCATCTACAATTGATTTTCTTTTACCGATTAATTTATTAAAAAGTGTTGACTTCCCTACATTACTCTTTCCCACTATTAATACTGTTGGCATCGCTTATCTTCCTTTCTAAAGAAAGAGTCCTCTCTTTCTCCGTTTCTTCTTGTAGCTCTTTTAATTTTTCTTTTTCAACCAGTTCTTTTTCACTTATAGTTATTCTGTATATTTCTCCATCCTGGACAAAACGGATAATTTTTCCCGTAACACTATCACCCACATTTTTAACTGAAATTGTATGTGATTTTGGTAAGTATACCTCTATATCTTCTACCAGGATTATATACCCCTTCTTTACTTCCTTTAATACCTTTCCGGTAATTACATCTCCATTTTTATATTTTCTGGAAAACTTTTCCCATGGATTTTCCGTTGATTTTCTTACACTCAGTCTAATTCTTCTTGCTTCTTTATCAAGATCAATTATAACAGCCTTAACTTTTTCCCCAATTCGAACAATTTCCTCCGGTTTTTCAATATATCGCCATGACAATTCTGAGATAGGACAATATCCACTTATTCCCTCTTCGAGATCAATTATTACACCTGATGTAAGAATAGTTCCAACGACTCCCGTTACTAAATTTCCAACAGGATATTTTTCCTCTACTTCTTCCCATGGATCCCCTTTTGCCATCTTATAGCTCAAAGAAAGTTTTCTTTTTTCCTTATCTACCTCTTTTACAACTACCTTTACCACATCTCCTTCTGAAACTACATCATTTATTTTCCCGGGTTTTCCCCAGAATATTTCACTTATATGCACAAGACCATCCACACCTGGCTCTAAAGTGACAAAAAAACCATAAGGTAAAATACTTTTTACAGTTCCAGAAACAACAGTCCCAACCGGGTATTTTTTCTCTACATTCAACCATGGATCTGGCATAAGCGCTTTCAAACTAAGGGTTACTTTTTTATTATTCCTATCAATTTCTTTTATAAGAAGTTTCACGGACTTTCCTATTTCCGTTACATCTTCCGCTGTTATACTATTGTCATACGAAACTTCACTGTTTGGAAGTAATCCAACAATTCCATCAACAATTCTCACAAAAGCACCGAATTTCTCGATGTTTTCCACTATTCCCTCTATAACGTCTCCTGGTTTTCTTTCGCTAAAAAATCGCTTAACAAATTCATCTTTTATCGCTTTTCGCGATAAGACAATATTTTGCTTTCGACCCCTGGATTCAAATTTTATGATCTTAAATTCAAGAAAACCATCTGGAATATTTTCACCTTGCTTTATTAAAGACTCACTTCCCGGAAGAAAAGCCGGTAAAACATTTTCAATTAATACAAGGTACCCTCCTTTTATTTGCTGTTTTACAACGCCTTTAATTTTTTCTCCCTTTTCATATTTTTCTTTAATTTCGTTTCTTAATTTCGATAAAAGAGGTTTTTTCTCTGATAGTAATGCCGTCCCCTCTTCATCGTTAGTTTTTAAAACCATTAATGTTAGCTTTTCACCTATTCCATAATCTTTTGGAGATCTTACAAGCTCCTCTGCAGGTACCAACCCCTCCCCTTTCCAGCCAAAGTCTATAAATACTTCACTTTCCGAAATTCTTACGACTACTCCTTCCACTAAAGAACCTCTTTTTACCTCATCAAACAAGTACTCTCCCAGAAGCTTCTCAAAGCTGTTGTCCATTTTCCAGCATCCCTCCTAATTCTTTTAATCTATCTATAACTTTTTCTACATCGTAAACAGACGTAGAAGTTCCACTCACAATTCCTACTTTTTTTACATTATCTGGAATATTAATTAACTCATTAACACTCTCCACATGAAGCACAGAAGTGTTTATGGAAGCTAACCTTGCAAGTTTGAGCGTATTTGAACTATGTTTGCCACCAATTACGATAATAAGGTCACATATTTTTGAAAGTTTCTTCACCTCTTCTTCCCTTTTTATAGTAAGGTCACATATTGTGTTGCACACAAGCAATTCATTAATTTTTGATATTTTTGTAGTTTCACATATAAATTCATTGAATTCCTCTAACGATGAGGTGGTTTGACTCAAAAACGCCACCTTTTTTTCAACAAATTTGCCTGGAACTTTAGTAACCATGGCATCAGAAACATATCCTTTCAAAGCGATCATTTCCGGATGGCTTTTTTTCCCAAATACAACTATCTTGTAGCCTTTCTCTCTCAATCTTTTTGCCTTTTCAAATAAATCCATTACAATTGGACATGTTAGATTCACTACACGATATTTTTTTTCATATTCCCTTATCTTTTCCGGTGGTAATCCATGCGCCCTCACAAGAAACACTTCACCATCTTCAAAAGAAAGTCCAGAAACCAATAAATCATTCATGACATTTTTATTATGAACTATATCATCATCAGTAAAAACTCTATATCCTTTTTCCAGAAGTTCTTTTGTTTTTTTAACAGCGCGATCCACTCCAGAACAAAAACCTATATTTCTGGCTACTATTATCTGCATTTGATTTTAACCACCTCAAGAATTTTCTCAATAACTTCAGATACTGAAAGATTTGTAGTATCGATTATAAAAGCATCTTCTGCAGGTTTTAATGGTGCTATATCCCTTTCAGAATCCTGCTTATCTCTTAATAATATTTCATTCAGTATCTCAGAATACTCTACATTTAAACCTTTTGCTTTTAATTCTTCAAACCTCCGACGTGCTCTTGCTTCAGGAGAAGCTTCAAGAAAAATTTTAACTTCTGCATCAGGAATCACAACAGTGCCTATATCCCTGCCCTCTACAACAATATTTCCAGATTGAGCTATTTTTTTCTGTAAAGACGTTAAATATTTTCTAACTACGGGATGTCTTGCGTACAATGATGCATACTTACCAGCGTCTGGTGTTCTTATTTCATCTCCCGCTTCTTTTCCCAAAAAAAAGAATTTGCCCTCTATAAATTTTAAATCAATATCTTCTAACATTGACAGAGTTATTTCATCCTCAGGGGTAATACCTTTACTGTGAAGATATAGGCCAACTATCCGGTACATTGCTCCAGTATCAAGATAATAATATCCCAGTTTTTCAGCAAGTTTTTTTGCTACAGTAGTCTTTCCAGAACCAGCTGGTCCATCTATTGCTATTTTACAGGACATAAGAGACCTCCTTTATGCTTCCTCCATTGTAGAAACAATCTTAAATACTTTATCCAATCTTGTCATTTCAAATACTCTCATAACAGCCTGTTTTGGGGCAGCCAAAATAAGCTCTTTATCATTCATCCTGGCATCTTTTAAAATCGCCACAAGACTTCCAAGACCTGCACTATCTATGTATGAAACATTTGAAAGGTCAATCACAAACTTTGAAACACTCGTTTCAAGCATTTTCTCCCTGATTGCTTTCTTTATGTCCGCCGAATGGTAAGCATCAATATCTCCAGATATAATGGCTATAACTTTCTCTTCAATTTCCTTAAACTCAACTTTTGTCGTTTTCATAAGATTCACCTCCATCTATCTTTATTGAAAGCTCATTTAGTTGTTCGTTAGAAACTCTGGATGGAGCTCCAGTAAGCAAACAGGCACCACTTGAAGTTTTTGGAAAAGCTATAACCTCTCTTATGTTATCCAGACCCGCGGCTATAGCAACCATTCTGTCAAAGCCAAAAGCTATCCCGCCGTGTGGAGGAGCTCCATACTGAAGTGCTTCCAACAAGAAACCGAATTTTGTTTCAGCTTCTTCCTTAGACAATCCTATTATATCAAAAACTCTTTCTTGAACTTCTTTCTTATGAATTCTTATGCTTCCACCACCAAGTTCATTGCCATTTAATATCATGTCATAAGCATAGGCCTTTATTTGCGCGGGATCTTTATTTAAATCTTCTACATGAGGCATGGTAAATGGGTGATGCCTGGCAACATATCGATTTTCTTCTTCATCCCACTCAAGAAAGGGAAAGTCTACAACCCAGAACGCATCAAAACCTTTCATTAAATCTTTGAAATATTTTTTCCCAAGCTTTATGCGCAGATTTCCCAACGCAGTATTAAGAATTTCGCGGTTTTTATGAGCAGCTATTAAAACGACTTCTCCTTCTTCTAATGCAAAATCTTCAGAGATTTTTTTATACTCATCACCTAAAAATTTTGCCGTAGGTGAAACAACTACTTTTTCTACTTTAAACCATAACAATCCACCAAGCCCGGATTCTTTGACCACTTCTTCATATTCAGATGCAATCTTTCGGCTTATTGGTATCTTTGCAACAAATCCTTTAACAGAACCTCCGTTGTCAATTATGTTCCTTATTATTTTAAAATCAGTGTTTTTAAAATAATCTGTAAAATCAGTTAATTCCATTCCTATCCGTCTATCCGGCTTATCTGAACCGTATTTTTCCATTACTTCATCATAAGTAAGCCTGTCAAATTTTTCAGGAAGCTCTATTCCAACTTTTGAATAAACATATTTCACAAATTTTTCCATTATCTCCAGGATATCTTCCATTTCTACAAACGACATTTCAATATCTATTTGAGTAAACTCTGGCTGTCTATCAGCTCTTAAATCTTCATCACGAAAACATCTGGCGAATTGATAGTATTTATCAAAACCTGCTACCATTAAAAGTTGTTTGAATAATTGCGGTGATTGTGGCAAAGCATAAAACTTTCCCTTTTGCAAGCGAGAAGGCACCAAAAAATCCCTCGCACCTTCTGGGGTACTTTTAGTTAAATCAGGGGTTTCAATTTCAATAAACCCATGGGAATTTAAAAACTCCCTTGCAGCTTGGGCCATTTTATGACGAAGCACTATATTTCTTCTCATATTTTCTGAACGAAGATCAATGTATCTATACTTTAGTTTTAAATCTTCTGAAACTTTTTCTCCTGGGTAAAACGGCGGCAAAGCAGCTTTAGAAAGAATTTCAAGGTTTTCGGCATAAACTTCTATTTCTCCTGTAGGTGTTTCTGTTATTGTTTCTTCAGGTCTTTTTTTAACCACTCCTTTTACTTTTATCACCCATTCTCTACCAATCTCAAGAGCCGGAGAATACGCTTCAGATTCAGGTGTAACAACAACCTGAACTATTCCATATCTATCTCTGAGTATTATGAACTTTATACCACCCAAATCTCTTATTCGCTCAACCCACCCTGCAATTTCTACAATTTCGCCTACGTGAGTACTTCTAAGTTCTCCGCATGTATGAGTCCTATACAATACCATCACCTACCTGCTCTATATTTCTCCCAATCTTTTAAAAACCTCTCAATACCTATATCTGTTAAAGGATGCTTAAATAATTTTTCTAAAACATTAAAAGGAACAGTTGCTACATCAACACCTATCATAGCAGCTTCCGCCACGTGCATGGGATGCCTGATACTCGCAGCAATTATCTCTGTTTCAAATGCGTAATTGTTATAAACCACAACTATTTCTTCAAGCATTTTTAATCCATCATTTCCTATGTCGTCTATCCTTCCAATAAATGGACTAACGTATGTTGCACCTGCTTTTGCCGCAAGCAAAGCCTGATTAACACTGAACACAAGAGTCACATTGGTTTTTATTCCTTCCGAAGAAAGAATTTTAACAGCTTTTATTCCTTCTGGTGTCATTGGTATTTTAACAACAACGTGTTCGTCTATTTGTGACAATTTCCTCGCCTCTTCCACCATTCCTTTCCAATCTAAAGAAATCACCTCAGCGGAAACAGGTCCCTGGACAAGTTCACAAATCTGCTTAATAGTTTCTTCAAAAGGTCTGTTTTCTTTAGAAACCAGAGTAGGATTCGTTGTGACCCCGTCTATTACACCCCACTCTACGCCTTGTTTGATCTGATCAATATTGGCTGTGTCAAGAAAAATTTTCATATTTACACCTCCCGTTTTTAGGGACTATTTCAAACCAGTTCTTGCAATTCCTCTGACAAAATATTGTTGTGTAAACAAGAAAAGAATTATAACTGGTAAAACTGAGAACGTTGCTGCAGCCATTAAATGATTGTAAAGAGTTCCGACATCTGAACTGAAATTTTGAAGACCAACTGGCAAAGTTCTATACTTATCACTGTTTGTTACTATCAAAACCCATAAAAATGCATTCCAGCTTCCAACAAACTTTAACAACGCTCCTGTAATAATCACCGGTTTACTAAGAGGTACCACAACCTGCCATAAAAATCTCCAATGCGAGCATCCATCTATTTTCGAAGCATCAAATAATTCCTTGGGAATAGTTAAGAAATGCTGCCTCATCAGGAAAATAGCAAAAACACTTACAATCCATGGAACAATCAGTGCGTAATATGTATCTATCCAGCCAAATTTTGCAATTGTTATAAAATTAGGCACAAGTAAAACCTCACCTGGTATCATCATAGTAGCCAGAAAGATTCCAAATAACAAATCTCTTCCAGGAAATACCATCCACGAAAAAGCGTACGCAGCCATTGAAGCAACAATAACTTCAAGAATGGTAGTAGCAGTTGCCACAAAAAATGTATTCCAGTAATATCTTCCAAAAGGAGCTTCATTCCAGGCATCTACATAATTTTGAAATACATTTGCGAAAATTTCCCCAAATGAAAACTTCAATTTAATAGTTTTAAGATTATCATCACTTAAATAAACTGGACTAACGTTATCAAGTTCTATTTCAACAAAATTCCCATCACGTACACGAATAGCCTTCACAAAATCAGGTGCTTCTATTATCTGCCATGCATTCATAGAGTTTACGTATATTTTTCTCAGCCTTTCGACGTACTCCGAATAAAGTATCAGATCTTTTAAAAGTGCTTCGAAATTATTCAAGTCACTATAAGCGTTTAGCTTGGCTCGGACTATCTTATACGTGCTGCTATTTTGTAGTTTATCCTGAGAAATCTCTAAAAGTTTACTAAATCCTTCATTAAGTACTATCGAATAATAATCTATTTTATTTTCCACCAGCAAATTTTTCAAAGATACAACCACAGTTTTTAGGTTCACAAGTTCTGTATTGGTAATATTATATTTCTCAAGCATAAGAGCATCCACTTTTTTAGAATAATTCTCCGGAAGTTTTTCGAAACCATTTGACTTTAACACTTCGTTAAGTGTAGTCTTATCAGGAAAAGCTTCCAGATTCTTTTTCAAAAGTGCAATTCTTTCATCTTTCCTTAAAATACGAGCAACTATGGGTTTTTCAACAACAGACGTCTGCAAAGTTTTAAAGTACTTCAGGACTTTCGTATAAAACTCAACATGTTTTTTTTCCGAAATAACCGGGTTGACAACTTTTGTATTATAAACAGAAACAAGAGGATTAGAACCGGTGTATTCAAAATCATATTTTTTCAATATGTCCAGAATTTTCTCTATTTCTCCATCGGTTAATATTAACTCTTTTCCTGCTTTGTATTTTAATACATCTGAACGGACATTATCCAGGTTCACCTTAACATTTTCCAGAAATCTTTTGAATTGAACAGCTTCATTTTCATCTTTGATTCTTCTATCAACAAATTTTTCAATTAGACTTATACCTTTTAAAGCAGATTCCAATTTCTTTGTCAGACTACTTACGAATTCAACTCTGGAAAAGTATGGAGAAGCACCACTTTTATAGTAAAGAAAAACATCTTCAAAAAACTTCTCAGGCGACTCAGTATCAAAAGTTTCTGGTAATTCTAAATTTTCTAACCAATTATAAAATTTCTCTTTATCTGCAAAATTAGTGTACTTAAATCCCGTTGTATCAATCCTCATTGTACCACGATAAAATGGATCGTCATTGATTATTATATTTAAAACATTTTCATCTTCAATAGCAGCCGCTGAATAACTCAGCGCTTCACTTAAGCTCAAACCCCTTACAGTCTTTATTCCTCCCAATTTGATTTCTACTTTTACATCTCTTTCGCCAAAAAAATTCTTTGTGATCCATTTTGGTGGCCACTCCTGAACCTCACTTGGTAATTTGAAAGAGGTTACAAGCATCCATGCAAACGGCATAATCATTATTACAAAACCAAATGAAAGGAGCAAATATATTATCAGTTTTCTCACAGCTATCACCTCATGATACGTATTCTACAACTTTATTTCCAACCCTGTACTGAATAATAGTAAACACAAGTATAACTGCAAAAAGTAAATACGCAGCAGCACTTGCCAGACCCATTCTCTGCTGCCTGTAGAATAAATCAAAAACATAGTATACCATTGTAATTCCACTATTATTATACGGACCAGGTAATCCTTCATAAAGAACATAAACCTGAGCAAAGACTTTAAAAGCACCTATCATTGACACAATAAGAAGGAAAAAAGTGGTTGGAGAAAGTAATGGCCAGGTAATTTTTGTAAACTTTTGCCAGACATTAGCTCCATCAACCTCGGCAGCTTCGTAGTAAAATTGATCAATGTTCTGCAATCCAGCTAAGAAAATTATAGAGTTATATCCCAGTTGTTTCCATATAGAAACAATCGCTATTGTAGGAATTGTCCATTTTTCGTCTTTCAACCACCTTATTGGGTCCACATTAAACCAGGAAAGAAAATAATTTAATAACCCGTATTCATCATTAAAAATCCATTTCCACACTAACGACACTGCAACAACTGATGTAACAAACGGTATGAAATATGCAGTTCTAAAGAATATCCTGAATTTCACATTACTGTTAAGTAATACTGCAAGTCCCAAGGCTAAAGCTAATGTAATAGGTACTGTAAGAATAACATAGTAGAATGTGTTGACTAAAGCTTTAAGAAATAAATTCTTATCTTTTGCATCAATAAGAAAAGCAAAAACGCTTTTTTCATTGGCCACGCTCATTTCAAAAATAACATACAACAGGATAATAGCCGCGACAGATATCCATATATGTGATTTAAAAGCTCTAATTCTAAAAGCGCTTTTGTTTTTCAGAAGTTCATAAGCTAAAAATCCCCACAAAAGAACACTTGCAATCCACACAGTATTAACAGTAAGTGCCTTGTAACTTAATAAAGAAAGTAAAATTATTGCCAAATATGTAGCAAATGCTTTTCCTTTAGTTTTAACAAATTCAACAAAAGCAAATATTGAAAGGATGATAATTATTGAAAATGCCACGTAATTTAACGAGAACAAAAATCCCGTTATGAAAGAAAATTTTGGAGGATAATCAAACCTAAATATCTCCAGGTAGTTGCTCAATCCATGGAAGTAAGGAGTATTCATGTTTCTAAAATCCCACTTAAAGAAACTTAAAACAAAAGAAAAACCTACTGGCCAGAAAACAAATATACCTAATACTATTAATGATGGTAATAAAAAAAGATATGCAAGAGCAGTTTCCCTCATTCTTTTCTTTTTAGAGACAACCATCCATCCCACCTCACAAAATGTATGAGCTTAAATTTTCATCTTCAACAATTCCTTTTAATTTTCCCTTTACAAACTCTCTGTCAACAGTAATTTTTTCGTCAGTTTCCGGAGCCTCAAACATCACCTCCTCCAGAACTTTTTCCATAACAGTATAAAGCCTGCGTGCACCTATATTTTCAAGCTTTTGATTAAGATTATAAGCCACTGTTGCTATCTCTTCTATACCATCTTCTGTAAAATCAAGCCGAACTCCTTCTGTATACAAAAGAGCCTGGTATTGTTTGGTTAAAGCGTTTTCAGGTTCTGTAAGAATTCTCACAAAATCTTTCATATTTAAAGGTTCAAGTTCAACTCTTATTGGAAATCTTCCCTGAAGTTCTGGTATTAATTCTGTAGGCTTTGAAACATGAAACGCTCCAGCAGCAATGAAAAGTATAAAATCCGTTTTTACAGGACCGTACTTTGTTGTTATTGTCGTTCCCTCAACAATTGGTAAAAGATCCCTCTGAACTCCCTGACGTGAAACATCGGGGCCATGGCCTCCATTTCCAGCTATTTTATCCATCTCATCTATAAATATTATTCCACGATTTTGCGCAAGTTTCAGCGCTTCCTGAATAACGTCATCCATATCTACGAGTTTCTCTTCCTCAATAGGAAGTAATATACGCTTTGCTTCGGATATTTTTACCTTTCTTTTTTTCTTATGCTTTGGAAGAATATTACCCAGCAATTGGGAAAGATCCATCCCCATATCCTCCATTTCTGGTATCCCTATAAAACCTATTGGAGGATTCCCTGATTCAATTTCAATTTCAATTTCTTCGTTATCTAATTCCCCATTTCTCAGTTTTTCCCGTAACTCCTCTCTTTTTTCATGAACTTCTCTTGCGTTTTCTACAGGTTGTGCCGGTTCTTGAATACCAAATATATTTGCAAATGGTATTTGAGAGGGACGTTTTTTTGAAGGTATTAAAACTTCTAAAATACGATTTTCAACATTTTGTTTAGCTTTTTCTTCCACTTCCTTCATCTTTTTTTGTTTAACCATATTAACTGATATTTCCACAAGTTCTCTTATCATAGAATCAACATTTTTACCCACATATCCAACTTCTGTGAACCGCGTAGCTTCTACTTTTAAAAATGGTGAACCAGAAAGCTGGGCAAGTCTACGAGCTATTTCAGTTTTTCCAACACCTGTTGGACCTATCATCAAAATATTTTTTGGAGTAATTTCTTTTCGCCACTCCTCAGGCAACTTTTGCCTTCTAATACGGTTCCTTACAGCAACAGCAACAGCTTTTTTTGCATCACGCTGACCAATAATATATTTATCAAGTTCAGCAACAATTTCTTTTGGAGTTAATTGATCGAAATTTTTAGTCATTTAACTTACCTCCCCATTTTTTAATCTACAATTTCTTTAATTGTGATTCCTTCTTTGACCACATCTACAACTTTCCCCTCTACAAGGACGTACGGAAACAATCCTTTACCAACTTTAATCACAGTTCCTTTTTTACCGTTACTCAAAATCACTTTCGTACCTGTTGGATAAATCCCAACATATTTAACAAATACTGAAACAATGTTCGGATCATAATAATGACCTGCGCTGTGTACTATCCACTTTACCGCTTTGTAAGGATTTCCAGCCACCCCCGGTAAATCTTTTGAAATAATCGTATCGTATGCATCAGCAACTGCTACAATCCTCGCATAAATCGGTATAGTTTCTTCCTTTAATCCCCTTGGAAAGCCTCTCCCATCATATCTCTCATGATGGTGCAAAACAGCAAGTAAAATTTCATCATTATATTTGAGACGGCTCTTTAACAGGGAAGCTCCACGGATAGGATGAGGATCAGATAACAACTCAATATCTCTTTTCAAAATATCATTTAGATATCCTATATCATGAAGAAGTGCTGCAGTGGAAATTTTAACAAGTGATTCTTCATCAAATCCTAATTCATAACCTATCATTGTCGAAATTATTGATGTATTTATTCCATGTCTCACAAGTGGTAAGTCGTCTTTCGTAAATATATTTAATATCTGCTTATCTATGTTTTCAAGAACTCCGGATACTATTTTTTCTGCCTGTTTTACTATGTGCTCCAATTTAATAACTCCCTGTTTCGCTTCCTCAAGAAGTGAAGAATATTCTTCGACAATTTCAAAATACATTTCAGGTTTGATAGCAGATGGTATCTCTGGATTGGATAAATCTAAACTTTCAATTTCTATAGGAACGTGCGAAACTCCTCTTTTTTTCAAAAGGACAATATCTCCCTCACGAAGAGCTGTACCACCCTTTATTAATATAACAAAGCCTGATGGATCGTAAACATCTTCGGAAACTACTTCACCTGGTTTAACATATTCTATTCTTTTCCACCTGATCATTATCTAACCCCCAGATTCTTTGGATGCCAGTTTTCATTTTCAGGCGTCACATAAACAACCGACCAATCCCCCAGGAAAATCTTCTCAAATACCCTTTCCACAGAGTCTTTTGTAACATTATTCACTTTTTCAATCAATTGATCAGGAGATTCAGGAATGATATCGTTGGTCAAATAATCAACGATCATTGTCGTAATTGTAGATGTGCTTTCTGTAGAAAGCTCGAGTTTTCCAATAAGTCTCTTTTTTCCATATTCAAAGAGAGTATCACTAAGTTTGAAATTTGAAAATAAATTAAACAATTTTTCGTTTAAAATGTCCAATTTATCCAAGGAAGTAGCCACATATATTGCAAACAGCCCCCATTCTTTCTGAAACATATTCATAGAATATATATCATAAACCAATCCAAGTTTTTCTCTAATTTCTTCAAATAAAAATGAGCTCATTCCACTACTCAGTAGAGTATTAAGAACCATCGCTGAATAACGTTCTTCCGAAAGAAGAGATAATCCAGGTCTTACATATAAAAGGTGCACCTGCTTAGCATTTTCCATTTTCTTTCCCTTTACAATTCCTGTGAGAACTTTTGACGTGTGCTTTATAGTTCTTGCTCCACCTTTTTCATTAAGTTTTTCCTTAATATAGCTGAGAGCTTCGTTTTCTAAATGTCCCACTATTATAACTTTGGTATTATAAGGTACGTACATTTCATCATGAAAACTTAACAGGTCATCTCTTGAAATCTTTTTTATTGTTTCCTCTGTTCCAATAACACTTTTCGTGTGAGGCCCTTTGAGGAGATTGCTATACATTAATTCATAAACATTACTTACTGGATCTTCTTTATGCGAAAGATATTCCTGATAAATAATTTCCTTTTCTAATTCTATATCCTTTTCACTAAAAAGAGGAGAAAATACTATTTCTTTTAAAACATCAAAAGATTCTTTAGCCTGAAAAGAAGGGACTTTAGCATAAAAAAGCGTATTTTCTTTATCGGTCCACGCATTTAATATACCACCAACTGATTCTATTATATGCTTCAATTGATGCATCGTAAAATTTTTTGTTCCTCGAAAAGATGCATGTTCAATAAAGTGAGATATTCCCAACAAAGAAGTTGGCTCGTACACTGCTCCAACTCCTATATTAAAAGCTATTGTAACAGAACGAATATTATCCATAGGATAATAATAAGTTTCTATACCTGTGTCAAACCTTTCAAAATTCACATGTATCTCTCCTTTTACTTAGCTTTTTGATTTTCCAAGCTGAATTCTTCCAACTTCATCTATATTAATAACTTCCACTTTTATAACATCTCCTACTTTATATTTTTTAGTAAATACTTTAGAATCTTCTCCAAGTTTACTTACATGAGCAAGTCCTATTTTTCCAGGAAGTATTTCAACAAACAAACCGTATGGTTCTATTCTAATTATTTTTCCTGTATATTCGTTACCAACTTCTATCTCCTGAGTTATGTTTTTAATATACTCAACAGCATCATTAACTTTACCCTGATCTTTTCCATAAATAGACACCTTTCCAGTAACATCATCTATTGATATTTCAACATCGTAATCTTTAATTATCGCCTTAATAACCTTTCCACCTGGTCCTATTAGGTCCCCCACCTTAGTAGGATCAATATGTATAGTCACTATAAGTGGAGCATGTGGAGACAGGTTTTCACGCGGTTTTTCTATTGTTTCAAACAATTTATCCAGTATTTTCATTCTCGCTTCTTTAGCCTGATTAAGCGCTTTATTTAAAAGTTCTTCTCCAACTCCGGCAACTTTACAATCCATTTGAAACGCCGTTATACCATTTCGTGTACCGGCGACTTTGAAATCCATATCTCCCCAGTGATCTTCAAGTCCCTGAATATCTGTTAAAATAACGGCTTTATCATCTTCTATTATCAATCCCATGGCAACCCCTGCAACGTGTGTCCTGATGGGAACTCCTGCATCCATAAGGGCAAGCGAACCAGAACAGACTGTTGCCATCGATGAAGAACCATTTGACTCTAAAATTTCAGAAACAACCCTTACAACATAAGGGTAATCATCTTCGTCTGGTACAACAGCCTTCAGCGCTCTTTCAGCCAGATGTCCGTGACCAATTTCTCTTCTGCCAGGCCCACGTAATGGTTTCACTTCACCAACTGAAAAAGGTGGAAAATTATAATGTAAAATGAACCGTTTTGTTCCTTCCTCCATTATAGTATCAACTATTTGTTCTTCCATAGGTGCTCCCAGTGTCACAATGCCAAGACTCTGCGTTTCTCCACGGGTAAAAAGCGCAGAACCATGCGCACGTGGCAACAATCCTAACTCACATGTAATAGGTCTTATATCTTCTGGCCTTCTCCCATCAGCTCTTATTCCTTCTTCTATTATTATTTTCCTCATAAGTTTTTTTGCCTTTTCATCAAACAGCTCTTTCAATAAGGATTCCTGTAACTTTTTCTCGTCTTCTTCAAGCTCTATATCATTTAAAATATTTTCTATTACAACATCCCTGTACTCGTTTAATTTCTTAGACCTTTCAAGTTTCTCTTTCACAAGAAGTCGCTGTCTTAACTCCTGAACATTAAGTGTTTCTTCGAATTTTTTTATCACTTCTTCCAGCGGTTTTGGCTCTTCTATAGTAATTTTTTCAACATCAAATTCTTTTAATATTTCTTTCTCAAAATCCACTATTTTCTTTATCGCTTCATGAGCCACCATAAGAGCCCTTACCATTTCTTCTTCACTTATTTCTTTTGCTTCGCCTTCCACCATCGTTATAGCTTCCTCGCTTCCAGCAACAACTATATCCAGCTTACTTTTCTCTAATTGAGTTTCTGTAGGAAAAATAACAAATTCACCATCGACATAACCAACCCTCACTCCTGCGACAATACCATCAAACGGTATTTTAGACAAATTTAGAGCAAGAGAGGCTGCTATAATCCCTGCAACATCCGGTGGAGCATCGTTATCCACTGATAATACTGTTACAATTAATTGCACATCATTTCTCAAATATTTTGGGAACAAAGGCCGAATGGGCCTATCGATTAGTCTTGCAGACAAAATACCAGACTCTGTAGGTTTTCCTTCTCTTTTAATAAATCCTCCTGGAATTTTTCCAGCAGCGTAAAATTTTTCCTGATATTCAACTGTTAACGGGACAAAATCAATTCCTTCAATAACTCTATCCGAAATATTAACAGTAGCCAGCACCACACTTTCGCCAAACTGCAGCCAGATTGAACCTGATGATTGTTTTGCAACTTTACCATATTGAACTATTAGATCTCTTCCAAATAATTTCGTTTTCCACTCTTTTACATTTATCACTTCACACACCTCCTATTTACCAATCAAATAATTTTTTCTAACGTTTCTACATTATTTTTGGTAAATACTTTGAAAATCCACCTGCGAGATTTATGTGGAATAGCCTCTTTAAGTGCTTTCACATAAATGTCCCCGTCTTTGTAAAATATTTTGTACAGATTATACTTACCTTTTTTATATTCTTTTGTTATCCCATCATCTTCATAAAAATATCCCGCCGCTTTTCCACTGTACGCGACTACCGTTGCGTTTACAAATTCGGGCTCTTTTTCAAACAGGTAATTCATTGCCTTCCAGCGTGGTACTATTGTACCATCTATCTGAAAATAAGGGATAATCTCAAGAGGTGCATCAATGCAATGCCAGCCTTTTGAGAAAAATTTATTATTGTTCAATTCCAGAGCTCTTTTTGGAAGATAAACTACCCTGTAATATTGACCAGGTCTATATACAGGAGCTATCAATAATGAACTCCCCAGCATAAACTCATCTTCTATATTGTATGTTAATTTATCTTTCTCAAAATGATAGAACAAAGGCACTAAAAGTGGAACATTTTTCAATATACCTCTCATATATTCTGTATAAATATACGGTATAAGAGTATATCTATTCTGTATAACTTTTTTCAAAATATCCTCATATTTTTTTCCAAAAGCCCAGGGTTCTTGATTTCGCGTCCCAATGGCGGAATGATTTCTAAACATAGGAATAAAGCTTCCAAATTGCATAAATCTTATCAGTAATTCTGCGTTTACATCTCCTCCAAATCCTCCAACATCGCATCCTGAATAAAACACCCCGGATAAACTAAGAGAAGAAAGTCTTATCATTTCAAGAAAAATATGTTCCCACCAGCTATGATTATCTCCTGTCCAAACACCACCATAACGTTGAATTCCACTGTAAGCTGATCTTGTTATTAAAAATTTTCTTTTATTACTTTTGATCCCTTCAAACGCTGCACGATTCATATTGAATCCGTATACATTTCTAACTTTATAATGAGGTTCCCCATCTAAATGTACTATATCCTCGCCCCTACCTCTTCTTCCAATTTCGCCAACTGTTCCAGCCTTAATAGCTAAATTTACACCTTCTTCAAGTGTAGAATTTTTAAACAAATTTCTTATTTCTTCCAATTCTTTTTCAGTAGCAAATACAGATATTTCATTCATATCGTTCCAGAATCCATCAATACCAATTTTCGAAAATTCATTCACATATCTTCCCCACCATTTCCTGACTTTCCTCTCCCTAAAATCAGGAAACCTTACTCTTCCAGGCCACACCGCGCCTTCAAAGTCTTTCCCGGAATTATCTTTCAAAAAGTATTTGTTTTTTCCACTTTCAAATACCTCGTAACCTTTTTCCACCTTAACACCTGGATCAATAATAGCACTTATTTTAAATCCCATCTTATGAAGTTTTCCCACCATTTTTTCCGGAGAAGAAAAGGTTTTAGGATTCCATGTGAAAACTTTATAACTATCCATATAATCAATATCAAGCCAGATAACATCACATGGAATTTGCCTGCTTCTAAACTTTTTAGCAATCTCCAAAACTTCTTTCTGAGAAAAATAACTCCATCTACTCTGCTGATAGCCAAAGGCCCATATAGGGAAAGCTGTGTTTTTTCCAGTGAGTTTTACATAACTTGAAACAATTTCCTTTATGCTTTTCCCGGTAATAACGTACTGCACAAAACCTCTACCTTTTATTTTAAACGTAAATTCGCCATTTCCTTCGCTATCTAAATCTATCTCTAAATATCCAGGATAATCAGTGAACACTCCGTGCTTAATACCATTAGAGTCTATAAATATATAAAATGGAAAGCTTTTGTATAAAGGATCAGTACCAGGATGATGAGTATAATTATCTGTATTCCAGAATGTGTATCTTTTTCCACGTTTGTTAAGTGCTCCAACTTTATCACCAAACCCATAAACTAATCCTTCTGAAACTCTCCGTTTTAACACAAGAAACCCATCTTCTGAAAAGAACTCAATATCCTCAAAAATATTCTCAATTTTATAAAGACCTTCATCAGAACATTCTAATTCTACAGCTATTCTTTTATTTACCACAGCTTCGCTATCAACATCTGGAATCCCGTAAACTAACTTATAAATAGACATTTCAACAACTCCTTTATCAATTTTTCTTTATTCCAGTATTATATTGTCTATTAACCTTGCCTTTCCTACAAAAACAGCTAACGCAATAAGAACTTTATTTTCTATGCGATCAACCGGTTCCAGAGTCTGTTCATCAACTATTTCTACATAATCCACTTTTAAAAGAGGATGATTTAGAATCTTCATCATTTCACTCTTTATACTTTTCGTATCAACAACTCCTTTTTCAAATAATTCCTTAGCCTTCATGAGGGATTTGTATAGTCTCACAGCTTCTTTTCTTTCACTCTCATTTAAATAAGTATTACGAGAAGACATCGCCAAACCATCTACCTCTCGAACAATAGGCATTTCAATTAATTCCACATCCATATTCAAATCCCTGACCATTCTTCGAATAACTCTAAATTGTTGGGCATCCTTCTGGCCAAAATATGCCCTTGTTGGTTTTACTATGTTAAACAGTTTGGTTACTACAGTACAAACTCCCCTGAAATGACCAGGCCTTGAACGGCCACAAAGACTCTTTGAAAGTTGCTGCTCTTCAACATAAGTTGAAAAATCTTTCGAATACATTTCAAAAACATCGGGAACAAATACAAAATCCACTTTGTAAGACTTCAAAAGTTCCAGATCTCTCTCTAAATCCCTGGGATAATTTTCAAAATCCTCCCCTGGACCAAACTGGGTAGGATTCACAAATATACTTACAACAACTATTTCATTGTCTTCCCGCGCTTTTTTCACAAGGGCAAGATGGCCATCATGTAGATACCCCATGGTAGGAACAAACCCTATGCTCTTACCCTTTCTAAAAAAGTTAGTTGAAATCTCCTTCATCTCCTGTATAGACTTGATGACTTCCATTAAAAATTGCCCCCTTTTTGTAAGTGCCATCCTCAGATTTATACACAAGTCCTTTTAGTTCTAAAACCGTCAATTGTATAAGCAAATCACTAACAGACATATTCATAAAAATCGCTATCTCATCAAAAGTTTTCTCTTCTAATAATTCCAGAATTTGCCATTCTACTTTACTAATTTCAATCTTCTCTTTCTTAGCCACAAACCCATAAAACTCTAAAATCTCCCCTGGATCAGTCACCGGCTGAGCTCCATTTTTTATCAAATAATTAGTTCCTGTGGAAGTTTCTCTATAAATATCTCCTGGTATGGAAAATACATCACGACCAAAATCAGCCGCAAAATTAGCAGTAATAATTGCTCCACTTTTCCTTCCGGCCTCTGTAACTAAAACTCCCTTTGAAACTCCTGCAATCAATCTGTTCCTTTCTGGAAATGTGTACTTTTTCGGTCGACTCCATGGTAAATATTCACTTATTACACAACCATTAGAGATTATATTTTCGTATAAAACAGAGTTTGAGCGCGGATAACAGTATTCCACACCACTACCAAGAACCGCTACAGTCTTCCCTTCTTTTAAGGCAATCGTATGAGCAATAGTATCTATACCAAAAGCTAATCCACTTATTATAACAAATTTTTTGGATAATTTCGACACAAATGTTTCAGTTACTCTTCTTCCATATTGTGTAGCTTTTCTTGTTCCTACTACCGCAAAACATTCACTATTTAAAAGAGAAAAATCACCTTTATAAAATAAAATAGCTGGTGGATTCCAAATATTTTTCAACAACTCAGGGTATTCCTCATCCCAGAAACTTACAATTCCATACTTTTGATTTTTCAAATCCTGTTTAATTTTTTGATAAATATCTTCTATTTCTATTTTTCCTGTTCTTTTTACCACACTTTCAAACTTAACGTTTAAATTTCTATACGCTTCTAAATCTTTAACTGAAAAACCCTGAGAATATAAAATCGCTAATTCTATATTATCCATTATGACTCCATTATTTCTTTTATCTTTTCGGTAACTCCAGATTTCCTACCAGGCAAACATTTATCATAAGAATCTCCTTTTTTCACCACTGCATTTGCATAACCTTCACATCCAGGGTATCCACATGCCCCGCAATTTATCCCGGGAAGTACTTCCAGAACCATTTTTACCTTTGGATCTTCTTCAACCTTGAACTTTTCATTACTGTACGCTAAAAAAAGTCCAAAAGCCAATCCAAGAGCTCCCATAACAAGCGCCGAATATACTACCACCACAAAAATCACCTCCCAAACATTTTCTTCAATAATATTTTAACACAAACTTTTCATTCACAAATATAATATGTACAGAGTGTCTCTGTCAAATAATTTGATACTATTTTTCCCTTTTCATTCTTTTTCACTAATTTCACCATTTCTCGCAAGATCCTTCATCGTTTCACTCTTCAGGACAGGCCTTGCTAATCTTGCTAACCTCGCTAACACTCGCCAATTAAGATTCCTCACCCTTCGGGTTCGGAATGACAATCCCTTTCTTTGTCATCCCGAGGAATGTAATGACGAGGGATCTTATTTTTTGTTACCAACCTCGCTAACACTCGCAAGATCCTTCGCACTCTGTGCTCAGGACAAGCCTCGCTAACACTCGCTAAATTTCTTTTTATATGCTAAAATATTTTAGACTTCACTTTTCTGGGGGTTAAAAATGTCCATATTCACAAGCAGTTTATTGTTTGCAACTGCCACTTTCTTTTCCCGTATTTTAGGACTTGTAAGGGATGTTTTGTTTGCAAAATATTTCGGAGCTTCTTATGAACTTGATGCATATTTTATTGCAATCATGTTTCCATACTTTTTAAGACGGGTATTTGCCGAAGGGGCAATGACATCTGCTTTTGTTCCTCTATATTCTGAATTTAAAGATAAAGAAGAAAAAGATAAATTTGTATCTTCAATTATAAACGGTTTTACAATCATAATACTTTCTTTGCTGATCATCGTATTTCTCTATCCAGGTATCATTCCAGCAATTTTTGGTAGTGGAGCATCTTTTGAGACAAAAAATCTCGCCTCTAAACTTTCAAAAATTACCTCTCCTTTTATTTTCTTCATATTTTTGTGGGCAATATCTTACTCTATAGCGAACACTCATGGCCGTTTTTTTTGGCCAGCACTTACTCCTGCTTTTGCAAATATTACAATCATTTCTGGAATACTACTTTCAAAAAATTATGGAATACTCGCTCCATCTCTTGGATTTTTATCTGGTGGTATATTAATGTTTGTATCTCTTTCAAAAATACTACTTCATCATAAATATTACGTTACTCTAAAATATTTTAAAAACTTTTTAAAACTTTTCCTTCCGTCGTTTTTTGCAATGACAATTTCTCAAATTAACACAATAGTAGACATGAACATCGCATCTTTTTATGGAACAGGTGGTGTTTCATATCTCCAGTATGCGTCAAGATTTTACATGCTTCCATACGGTCTTTTCGCTGTATCAGTATCAACTGTTGTTTTACCAAAAATCGCATCAGATAGAGACAATTTTTCAGCACATCTTAAAAATGCTATGTCCACCGCTTTATTTTTTACATTTCCAGCTACACTTGGCTTAATAGTTCTTTCAACACCGATAATAAGGTTTTTTTACGAACACGGCCAGTTTACTGGAAAAGACACAATAATAACTTCCTCTGTTTTAGTTGGATACAGTTTAGGATTGCCATTTTATGGACTGTACTCAACTTTATCTCGGGCAAATCACGCAATCAAAAATATGAAAACACCCTTTTTTGCAACTATCCTTGTTGCGTTAATAAATATTATTTTGGATGTAATTCTTGGTTTAAAATATGGACCAACTGGTATAGCAATCGCTACGAGCATAGCCGGAGCAGCCGGTTTTGTTTATCTTTTTACCAGAACCAGGGTTTTTCCAATAAAAGATAGTGTTAAAATAGCCATTTCTTCTGGTATTATGATTATGGTTGTAATATTCACAAATAAACTCTCCTCGCAAAAATACTGGCTATTTTTTACAATAGGAACTGGTACAGCAATTTATTTTGTTACTTCTTTTATACTTTTTAGAAAAAGAATATGGAGTGTTCTAAATGCTTGGAGAAAAAATTCTAATATTCAATAAAATTGACAGTACAAATGAATATTTAAAAGAAAATTACAAAAAACTTCCAAATGGAACAGTAGTTGTAGCCACAACTCAAACAAATGGTAAAGGGCGTTATGGTAAAAATTGGGCTTCTCCAGAAGGTGGGTTGTGGTTTTCTATATTATTAAAACCCAGAAAGCCACAACCTGGTGACTTTTACACCAAAATTTCTTCACTGGCATTAATTAACATTTTAAAAAAGTATGGAATAAATGCCAGAATCAAGTGGCCAAATGATATATATGTGAACAAGAAAAAATTATGCGGAATTTTAACAGAAGCTGTATACAAAGGGGAATTAGAAGCTGTTATTATAGGCATAGGCCTTAACGTAAACAACGAGATCCCAGAACACCTTAAGAATACAGCCATCTCCATAAAACAATTAATAGAAAGACGCATAAACCCTTTGCGTTTTCTAAATAATTTCTTGAAAAAACTACGAACATTACACGCAAAATATAAAAACACTCCAACTCTTCTCACAGAAAATTGGAAAAAATATCTCTTGTTTAAAGAAGGAGATAGAATTATAATAAATAACAGAGAAATACTTATACTAAAAATTGAAAAAGATTACATGATAGTTCAGGATTGTTTAACAATAAAAAGTATAAGAAGCATTCATGAACTTGAAGGTACTGTTTAATAATACACTCAAATAAAGGAGGGAGCATCATAAATACAGATATAAAGGAAGTTATCCAGAACATTATTGATGAAATCAAGGAAATAGTAGGAAATCAGACATACAATGACGTGGTAGTGGCTTTTTCAGGAGGAATGGACAGTACCGCTGCTTCGTTGTTGATGAAAGAGGCGTTAGGTGCTGAGCATGTTGAACTTGTCAACGTATTGTATGGTCCATTTACCTATTCTAAAAGCATAGAAATAGTCAAAAGTGCTGCAAAAAAAATGGGGTTAAAATTAACATTTGTTGAATCCAGAAAACAAATTGAGATCTGGAAACACGGTCCATCCTGTAATATGTGTACACGCATTGTAAAAATGGGAACTGTTCAAAATTATGCTAAAGGAAGATTGATAATAACAGGCTCCAATGCATGCGACACATGGGGGCAAACTGGGCTTAAACTCTTTAACGGTATGTACGCTCCACTTGGAGATTTGAACAAAACAATGATAAAAAAAGTTCTTGACTATTACAACTTCAAAGTTGAAAGAATAGGTGAGCATGCAACAAGAGAAGGATGTAAATTGAAACATCTTCTGAAGATTATGGCAAACCCGGAATATCATGGTAAAGCTGTTGACTATGCTAATGAGATATTGCTAAAAATGGTACCAAGAGGAATGAAAATTGCAAATGTGAAGATCGTTGGACCACTTTCGAAAAACATTGCCATAATCAATGTGGAACCAATGGTGGAAAATATTGACGACATTGCCAGCGAAATATCAAAAATTGACGTAATTGATGAAGTTATAATTGCAAAAAAACCGTTAAAATTAACAATAATTGCAAATCCTTCTATATTCAGAGTAGAAAATTCCAAAAAATGGATATTAGAAGGGAAACTGCAACCTGAATTTGCCGTTCCAATCAAGATTGAATGGAAAGAATCGAAAAATAACAAATTAAGGACTTTTCACGTAGTTGGGGTGGAAGAATGGAAGAATTACGAAATGGAGAAAGAGCTGTACTTAAAGAGCTCGAAAGAATCATCGAATACGAATTCACAGACAAAAAGTTGTTGTTCACGGCCCTCTGCCATACCTCCTATGCAAATGAAATGAATCAGATAAATAGGGCCATTGAAAGTAATGAAAGATTGGAGTTTTTAGGGGATGCTGTAATAGAATTGCTCGTTTGTGAAACTCTTTATAAAGAGTTTCCTGAAAGTTCTGAGGGAGAAATGTCCCAGGTAAAATCGGCAGTAGCAAGCGAAGAAACTCTATCTGAAATAGCAAAGAAAATACGTTTAGGTCATTTCCTTTTTCTGGGTAAAGGTGAGGAAAAAACTGGTGGCAGAACAAGAAATTCTATTCTTGCGGATACCCTTGAAGCAATTGCAGCCGCTTTATACTTAGACGGTGGATTTCAAACAGTAAAGAATGTTCTAAAAAAATACCTGGATAATTACATACTTGATTATATTAGTGGCAAAAAAATTTTTGACTACAAAACAAAACTTCAGGAATTAACTCAAGAACTTTTTAAATGCCTTCCAAAGTACAAAACTGTTGAAAACCAAAGGGGATTTACTTCGCAAGTTATTATAAATGGGACAGTGTACGGTATTGGACAGGGAATTTCCAAAAAAGAAGCAGAAAAAATCGCAGCGGAAAAGGCGGTAAAATTAATATTAAATTCCAGGGAGGTTTGATTCATGGAAAATGAATTCAAAGAATACAATATAACATGGGAAAGATACGAAAAAGCCCTTACAAAAATCCTTAAAGATTTTGCTAATAGAGGGATAGAAGAAGTAAGCCTGGAGGAATTATGGATAGAAACATCCCTTCCAAAAGATTTAATTCTTGAAATTTTAGAAAGAAAAAATATAAAATTTCCAGATGAAATTCTCAAAATTTTTGACGGAGAAAAAGTAATATGGAGTCGTGAGAAAAGTTGATTATATCAACATTTTCTGCTGTTTTAACCCCTTTTCTTATTATCTTAATTGGTTTTATTTTTGGAAAAATTTTTCCGTACGATTTAAAGATAGTCTCAAAAACAGCATTATGGCTCATGGCTACAATAGTTACTTTCACGTTCATAAATGATTATACTCCAACATTGAGCCAGCTAAAAGATTATGGAATAGGAATGATTATTCTTTTCTTTATCTCACTTTTAATCACTTATTTTTCAAAAGAAAAAGATATATTTCTTGTATCCTCAGTCTATGTCAATTCTGGATACCTTGGATATCCTGTGTTGTATTCTCTCTGGGGAGAACGTGCTATGGCATATGGAGTGATTTATTCTTTAATGAATATATTAATTGGAAGCTTATTACTGCCAATATTTATAGGGAAAAAAGTAAACTTTAAAAACATTCTAAAACTTCCATACTTTTATACACTAATAGTGGCTTTCATTCTCGGCCATCTCGGAATCAGTTATAGATCCATACCTGAACCTCTTTTAAATTCACTGTTAATGTTAAAAGATTCCGCAATTCCGTTTCTCCTATTATTCGTAGGTTTATCACTTTCAAGAATAAAATTTTCTAAGGGTTCAATGTTAACTATTTCACTCAGTAGTCTACTAAGGTTAATAATAATTCCAGTATTTGGCTTAATATTTTCACAGGTGTATAAAATGCATGGAGAATTTGGAAAAGTCTTCGTTCTTGAAAGTGCCATGCCTGTTGCTGTAAATAGTGTGATTTTAATGGATGCACTTGGAGGTGACACACCTTCAATGAGTTTGAGTGTTGCAGTAACAACTCTTTTATCCATTATTACCTTGCCAATCTGGGCTTTTGTTCTCGAACAAATATTTTAATTTGTGAAATTTGCTGAATTTGAAGATTATGTTATTTTATTTGTAATTGTATTAACTTAATCTTTAATTACAGGTGTTTAATTTTCACTAATTTGTGATATAATGTACTTGAAATGATGTATAACTACCGAGTTGCTTTGTTTTTCTGCTATTGCATGTGAAAAAAATCATTAATAACATACCTAAGGAGGGATATGAATGGTTAAAATTCACATCAACAACCGTGAATATGAGGTCCCGGAAGACATTACAGTACTGGAAGCTGCTCAAAAGGTTGGTATACAAATCCCCACTTTGTGTCATCATCCGGAATTAGAACCAATAGGTGCATGTAGAGTATGTGTTGTTGAAATTGAAGGTTCCAGAACACTCCAGCCGGCCTGTACAACAAAAGTAGTTGACGGTATGAAAATAAAAACTTATTCCGATAGAGTGGAAAATGCTGTAAAATTCAATCTCTCGCTTATCATGGCAAATCATCCCAATGATTGTATGTATTGTGAAGCTGATGCAAGATGTGAACTAAAAAAACTTGTCCACAAATTTGACGTAGAAGAAATTTTCCCAAAATCAGATATTCCTGACATATTCGATGATAGTAGTCCTTCTATTCAAAGAGACTTATCAAAATGTATTAAATGTCAAAGATGTGTAAGAGTATGTAGTGAAATTCAGGGTATAAATGTATACTCAATGATTGATAGAGGTTACCATACACTTCCACAAACTGCATTTGATGCTCCCGTTTACGAAACAGATTGTATTTCCTGTGGTCAATGTTCATACATCTGTCCTGTTGGTGCCATATACGAAACACCCGACTGGAAAAAGGTACTTAAAATCCTTGAAAGAAAAGAAAAAATACTCGTAGCCCAAACAGCTCCATCAACAAGAGTTGCAATAGGGGAAGAATTTGGAATGGAACCTGGTTCTGTAAGCACCGGTAAAATGGTAGCAGCCTTACGAAGATTGGGGTTTGACTATGTATTTGACACTAACTTTGCCGCTGACTTAACTATTGTAGAAGAAGGAACAGAATTAATTGGAAGGCTCAAAGAAGGTGGCCCATTCCCAATGTTTACAAGCTGTTGTCCAGGCTGGATTAATTTGCTCGAAAAACTCTACCCGGAATTCATTGAAAATGTATCCAGTGCAAAATCTCCTCAGCAAATGATGAGTGCTGTTATAAAATCGTATTTTGCAGAAAAAATCGGCGTGAAACCAGAGGATATAATAATAGTTTCAGTTATGCCATGTACCGCGAAAAAAGATGAAATTAAAAGACCGCAGCAAAAAATCAACGATATACAATCAACAGATTATGTAATTACTACAAGAGAACTTGCCAAGCTCATAAAACTTAAAGAAATTAACTTCTCTGGATTGCCAGATGAAGAGTACGATAATCCACTTGGCGCTTCAACAGGTGCTGCTATCCTATTTGGTGTTACAGGTGGTGTCATGGAAGCGGCACTGAGAACCGCATACGAAATTCTCACAAATGAAAAATTACCAAAAGTTGTCTTCGAAGATGTTAGAGGCCTTGATGGAGTAAAAGAAGCTGAAGTTGATGTCAAAGGTAAAAAAATAAAAATAGCAGTTGCTCATGGGATGGCAAATGTAAGAAGACTGCTTGATGATTTAAAAGAAGGTAAAAGATATTACGACTTTATTGAAATCATGGCATGTCCCGGTGGTTGTATAGGTGGTGGCGGACAACCTAAGAGTCTTGATCCAGAAATCTTAAGAAAACGTGCTGAAGCTATTTATAGTCTTGATGAGAGAAGCACAATTAGAAGATCACACGAAAATCCATACATAAAACAACTTTACGAAGAATTCTTGAAAGAACCTAATAGCCATCTTGCACACGAACTACTACACACGTACTATACTGATAGATCAAAGAAAAAAGTGGAAGTTTCACAATAAATTTTGTGTATAAAAAAATAAAAATTAATAGTTCTTTCTGAGGTGAAGGGTTATCTGTTTAACCTGACACCAAGGAAAGGGGAAATCAAAACTTTAAGAAAATTATTATACCCCCTTCCTTGGTGTCAATAAAGGAAGGGGGTTATTTATAGTGAATACAAGTGAAAGGTATTACACAGTAGACATAATTGTGAATGACAGAGACAAAGCGTATGATAAGGTAAATGAAATACTCCATGATTTTGCAAAATATATAAAACTGCGAGTTGGTTATCCCGTAATTGAAGAGAACTTCGCAGTAATCTTTATCATATTTAAAGCCACAAATGATCTTCTTGGAAATTTTACAGGAAAACTTGGCCAAATCCAAAATGTGCGTGTAAAAAGCATTCCTATAACAAAGTGAGGTGATACATAATGTTTGTATTTGTGAAAGAAAAACTTGAAGAGAAAACATTTATACCTGAAGAAAAGATATTTGAGCTCTTAGAAACAACACAAAAACCTGATCCTAAAAGAGTAAGAGAAATTCTTGACAAATCACTAAACAAGCAAAGATTAGAACCAGAAGAAGTAAGCACTCTCTTAAATGCTGACAGTGAAGAACTGTGGGAAGAAATCTTTTCAGCTGCTAGAAAGCTCAAAGAAAAAGTGTACGGAAACAGAATTGTTTTGTTTGCGCCGCTATATATTGGTAACGAATGCTACAACGACTGTGAATATTGTGGTTTCAGAGTTTCTAATAAAGAGGTTCTGAGAAAAACTTTAAGTATAGATGATTTGAGAAAAGAAGTTGAAGCCCTTGTCAGTAAAGGCCATAAAAGACTCATAGTTGTTTATGGCGAACACAGCAAATATTCCCCGGAGTTTATAGCCAAAACAATTGATGTTATTTACAACACAAAAGTTGGTAACGGCGAAATCAGAAGGGTAAATGTTAACGCCGCACCACAAACCGTCGAAGGATACAAAATAATTAAGAATGTTGGGATAGGCACATTTCAAATTTTCCAAGAAACATATCATAGAGAAACGTATAGAAAAATGCACCCGCGAGGTCCAAAATCAAATTACGCGTGGCGACTCTATGGGCTTGACAGAGCTATGCTTGCAGGAATAGACGATGTTGGAATAGGAGCATTATTTGGTTTATACAACTGGAAATTCGAAGTTATGGGATTGTTGTACCACACGATTCATCTTGAAGAACGTTTTGGCGTGGGGCCACATACTATATCTTTCCCGAGAATAGAACCAGCTGTAGGTACGCCTGTTGCACAAAGACCTCCATATCAAGTAAACGATGAAGAATTCAAAAAGTTAGTAGCTGTTTTAAGATTAGCGGTACCCTACACCGGTATGATATTAACAGCACGTGAACCTGCCGATTTAAGAAGGGAAGTGCTGAAACTTGGAGTCTCTCAAATAGATGCGGGATCAAGCATAGGAGTGGGTTCATATTCTGAAAAAGATCCTGAGGTAATTAAAAAGAGTCAATTTATTCTTGGCGATAATCGTTCACTTGATGAAGTAATTCGAGAACTGCTTCAGGAAGATTACATACCTTCTTTCTGTACAGCCTGTTATAGAGCTGGAAGAACAGGGGAACATTTTATGGAATTTGCTATTCCAGGTTTTGTAAAAAGATTTTGTACCCCAAACGCTATATTTACTTTAAGAGAGTATTTGAATGATTATGCTTCACAAAAAACTAAAGAAATTGGATATAAACTTATTGAAAAAGAACTTGAAAAAATTGATGAAAAACGAAAATCTTCCGTAATCGACGGACTCAAAAAAATAGATAAAGGTGAAAGAGATGTCAGATTTTAAAAAAATTAAAGAAATTCTGGAAAAAATAGCAAGAAAGTATAACTGCAAAATCTGGATATGTGAAAAAATAGGAAAAAGAATTTCCTTTATAGAAGGGCTCAAAGCAGGAAAAGAATTTTTCATGCCACCTCAAATTGTTTACGAAGATAATGAAATAATAATATTTACCGAAAACCTGACAGAAACAAACGATGAATTTCACACCTTATTAAAAGAGGTGATTTACCTTGTCCATAATAGATAAACTTGTAACCAGAAGAGATTCAGTAACTCTTGAAGACCTTGAATATCTACTTTCAACGGAAAAATACGATGAGATTATATTTGAAAAAGCGGACGAAATTCGAGAAAAATATGTTGGAAAAGAAGTGCACTTAAGGGCCATTATTGAGTTTTCAAATATTTGTACGAAAAGCTGTCTTTACTGCGGGTTAAGAGCGGAAAATAAAAAGCTAAAAAGGTATAGAATGTCTCCTGAAGAAATAATAAAAAGAGCTGAATTAATAGCAGAAAAAGGTATCAAAACAATTGTTTTGCAATCAGGAGAAGATCCATACTATACAACTGAAATAATAGAATATTTAATAAAAGAGATCAAGAAGTTTGATGTAGCAATAACCTTAAGTATAGGCGAAAGGAAGTTTGAAGAATACAGAATATGGAAAACCGCAGGTGCCGATAGATATCTTATGAGACATGAAACAGCATGTCCTGAGTTATACAACAAACTTCATCCAGATGATTCTTTTGAAAACAGAAAAAAGCATCTCTTTGAACTTAAGAAAATCGGCTATGAAACAGGAGCAGGTTCTATGGTAGGATTGCCCGGGCAGGGCCCGCGTGAACTTGCAATGGACATACTCTTTACTCGCGAACTAGATGCTGACATGGTAGGAATTGGACCATTTATTCCAAATCCAGATACACCACTAAAAAATGAAAAAGGTGGTGATTTAAACACCACACTAAAAGTCATTGCTTTGACACGCTTGCTGTTACCTACAGCAAATATTCCTGCCACCACTGCGATGGGAAGTATACATCCTTTTGGCAGACAAAAAGCACTAAAATGTGGAGCTAATGTTATAATGCCAAACCTCACACCAAATCCTTATAGACCAAATTACACGTTATATCCAGGAAAGATTTGTCTTTTTGAAGCAGACACAGCCTGTGTGGAATGTGTAAAAGGTATGATTAAGGGATTAAGTCGAAACGTTGGAAAAAGTTATGGTTTCCGTGTAAAATTAACTAATGTTTAAAAAGAGGCCCTTTAGAAAAGGGCCTCTTATACTATTTTATAGTTAATTTGATTTAAAACTTTTTCAGGTAATCCATTTGAGACTGAGTCAAATAATCTATTTCTATTCCAAGAGTTTTAAGCTTCATATATGCAACTTTTTTATCAAGCTCTTCTGGATATTCATACACCTTATTTTCAAGATTTTTGTAATTTTCTGACAAATACATCAAGGAAAAAGATTGCAGCGCAAAAGACAGATCCATAATTTCTATTGGATGTCCATCAGCAGCGGCCAAATTCACAAGTCGCCCTTCACCTATTACAAATATTCTTTTCCCTTTTATCCTGTATCCCGTAACATTCTGACGCGCTTCAAACTTCTCTTCTGCCATTTTTTCTATCTGCTCCATAGGAATTTCTACATTAAAATGGCCTGCATTTGCCAGAATAACACCATCTTTCATTTTCAGCAAATGCTCTTCTTTTATTATGTCTTTATTTCCCGTAGATGTAACTATTATGTCTGCTTTTTCAACTGCTCTATCCATATTTGAAACTTCAAAGCCATCCATCAACGCTTCAACTGCTTTTACTGGATCAACTTCTGTAATTATTACATGAGCGCCTAAACCTTTCGCTCTCATTGCGATGCCTCTACCACACCATCCATATCCTGCTACCACTACATTTTTACCTGCTATTAATGAATTTGTATTCCTCATAATAGAATCCCACGTCGATTGACCGGTTCCATATCTGTTATCAAATAAATGTTTCATTCGAGCGTTATTAACTGCTATAACCGGAACTTTTAATTTACCTTCATCCTGGAGTACTTTTATTCTTCTCACTCCTGTAGTTGTTTCTTCTGAAATACCTTTAAGATTTTCCAGAACTTCCGTTCTTTCTGTATGGGCTATCACCGTTAAGTCAGCACCATCATCTAAAATTAAATCTGGCTTGTGGTCTAAAACATTATGAATCGTTTTTAAATATTCTTTTTCATCGTGAGTTCTTTTTGCGTAAACGGTTATTCCCATCTCACTTAAAGCTTTTGCAACATCATCCTGAGTAGAAAGAGGATTACATCCTGTGGCAATCACTTCCGCACCCAATTTATTTAATGTAAGTGCAAGATAAGCAGTTTTTGCTTCCATATGAATTGCCATCCCTATTTTCCAGCCTTTAAAAGGTTTCCCAAGCCTACCAATCTCGTTAAGAAGAGGCATATAGTTTGCTACCCATTCTATTTTCTTTCTTCCCATACTCATATTTTCTCCTCCCTGTAAAAAATTATTCAAATACTGCTTTATAAAGATGTACTTTTTTGTCGTCTACTCTACAATAAGCTCCAAGCTGCTCCACTTTCACCTTAGCAAATAATTTTGAACCCATACTATTAATCTCCTCTTTTGAGAATCCAAGATGCGTATCTTTAAGAGTTTCCGAAAATTCTTCGTAATCATGTTTAAGCACATCCACAATAATAATTTTACCATCTTCTATTAAAACTTCTTTCATGCTGCTTAAAACCTTTTCAGGTTGTAAGAAGTGATGAAAAGCTAATGTAGAAAAAACTGCATCAAATTTTTCAGGAACATCCGTCTTATAATGTTCATTAAATATTTCAATTGATTTTTTTATTTTTTCAGCGACTCCCCAAACAGAAAAGATGCCTTTTTGCCGAAGATTTTTTAACATGCTTTGAGTTATATCAAGTCCAAAAAGTTCAACCTTTAGTCCTTTCTTTTCCAGCTTATTTTTAATTCTTTTTGTAAAAAAACCTGAACCTGCTGCAACATCCAGAATAGTCAATTTGGTTTTATCAAGCTTTAATAGCTCATAAACTATTTCATTGGTAATTACTTCTATGCACTCATCATTAAGATAACTTTTTACAATATCGTCTCTTATTTTTGCCTCGCCTTCAAAATAATTTATCTGCTCTATAAATTCTTCTATATAATCATCATCAAAAGAAAGTTTTTTCAAAAACAGTTTTATCTCATCATTTGTAATAATCATTGTTTCACCGCCTTAAATCCGCGTTCTAAATCTTCTATTAAATCTTCCACATCTTCTATTCCCACTGAAACCCTGATCAAAGAATCTTTTATTCCAACCTTAACCCTTTCTTCCTCGGGAACCGAGGCATGCGTCATTAATGCAGGAAGTTCTATCAATGATTCCACACCACCAAGGCTTTCTGCTAAGAAGAAAATCTGTAGACTTTCAACAAATTTCACAGCTACTTTCAAATCCCCTTTAAGTTCGAAAGAGAGTATGCCACTGTATCCTTTCATCTGCCTTTTCGCGAGCTCGTGTTGAGGATGAGAAGGCAAACCTGGATAATAAACTTTTTCAACCATAGGATTATCTTCCAGATATCTTGCTATTTTCATAGCATTACTTGCGTGTTTCTCCATTCTAACTGAAAGGGTTTTAATTCCTCTCATTACAAGCCAGCTGCTAAAAGGGTGTAATATTGCACCAACAGCATTTTGATTGAATTTCAATCTTTCATAGATTTCCTCGTCATTAACCATTATTGCGCCTCCAACAACGTCTGAATGTCCACTTATGTATTTTGTAATACTATGCACCACAACGTCCGCTCCCAGCTCGAGTGGATTTTGAAAATAAGGACTTGCAAAAGTATTATCCACAACTACAATTATTCCTTCATTTTTAGCAATACTTGATATTTGTTGAATATCAGCAAGTTTTAGTAATGGGTTTGTTGGGGTTTCAAGCCAGATCATTTTGGTATTTTTCTTTATTTCCCTCTCAACATTTTCGAGGTTCCTAACATCAACATAGCTAAATTCTATTCCAAAACGTTTCATAACCTGATTAAATAATCTTTTAGTTCCACCATACAAATCATCAAACGCAATAACATGATCGCCTGCCTTGAGCAAAGATAACAATATTGTCGCTTCTGCAGATAATCCCGAAGAAAAAGCTAACCCATATTTTGCATTTTCAAGAGCAGCGAACTTTTTTTCAAGATTATCTCTTGTTGGATTTCCACTTCTCGAGTAAACATATCCTTCTTCCACTTCTGTAATACTTGATTTAGCAAAAGTTGTGGCAAGATGAATTGGTGAAACTGCATCCCCATGTTGAAATTCTTCTGGCTTTTCACCCACATGAATTGCCTTCGTCGAAAATTTCATAATAACACCTCCAGAATCTTTTCATCATCAATTTCTAAATTATGCTTTAAGAGCCATTCATCGTTATACACTTTTGTAAGGTAGTTTCTACCTGTATCAGGAAAAATTAGCACAACTTTCTTTCCTTTCACATTTTTTTCTTTTAAATACTTTAACGCTCCAAATAACACAGATCCGGAAGAACCACCAGCCAATATTCCTTCAGCTTTGGCTAAAAAGCGTGTCATTGAAAAAGATTGCTGATCATTAACGACTACTATATCATCTACCAGATCTAAATTTACAGTCGCTGGAATTATATCCTCTCCAATTCCTTCAACAAGATACGTGTGCGCTTGTTTTAAAGCTTCCTCTATTTTCATTCCATTTTTCACAAGATTATAAATTGAGCCAACTGGATCTATACCAACTACCTTTACTGTTCCTACTTCCTTTAAATACATTGACATTCCCGTTATAGTTCCACCTGTTCCAACTCCTGCAAATACGTAATCAATTTTTCCATTAAACTGTTCCCATACTTCACGTGCTGTAAATTCATAATGAGTCAATGGGTTATATTTATTTGAATATTGATTTGGAATATAAGCAAAAAGTGCGTTTTCAACTTTTTCATTTAAAATGTTTTGAAGTTTATCAAGTTTATTCTCTCTGACAAGTTGCTGAACATACGAAACAATTTCTGACAACTCATTGTCATTTAAGAACTTTTGTTTTTTTATAATCAAATTTCTAATAACTTCAGCAACCTTATAATATGAATTCGGAGCTTCTGGCTTAATATCTGTAGGAGTTCTGACTATAAAAGCCCCTAAAGCTTTCAACAAAAGCTCTTTTTCTAAACTTACTTTAGACGGCATAGTAAACACCGTTTTATATCCCTTTGATATTGCATACAAAGCTAATCCAACCCCTGTGTTTCCAGATGTGGGCTCAATAATAACTGAACCCTTATCAATCTTTCCTTCAACTTCGGCGTTTTCAAGAATGTATTTTCCTATTCTGTCTTTTATACTTCCTCCAGGATTCAAAAATTCTGCTTTAACGTAAATTTCATTTTCAACTTTAAAATATTCCTCTATCTTTTTTAGTCTAATTATCGGAGTTTTTCCTATAATTTCCACAACATTATCATAAATCCCAGATTTCACGTTACTTATCATCATATCCCTCCCTGTGTACAAAAAATATATTTACTTTTATCTTAAAGTTATATTCAACAACAACAATACCAATTTCTCAATTGGTAGGCTCTAATATTGATGGAACATTGGTTTAAACTTTCCACTGGACAATTTTTGGAAGGAAGCAAAGAGGTACTTCCTTTAACGGAAGGAAAAGACACTATCAGATGAGCATTGTACATTACATCTTTTAGAACCTTTTGTGATCTATCAGAAAAATGCACCCCATAAAAAATCGCCTCCTTGTTAGTTTTGCCTAATTAAAGATACCATAGCTTAGTGGAATTGTCAAGTTTAATTTTTTTTACGAACCATATGTTAAAAAGAACTCAACTTTCAAAGTAATACATCGTTTTATTTTTTGATTTACACATTACTTACCTGACTGATGATTTCAAAAAAATTATTTAATAATGTTTTTATAAATGTTGCGCTTTTTTTAAAACATGTTAAAATCTTAGATGTGGAAGCTATAAATCAATTAAATTTAGTCGGACTAAACCAAACACTTATGTGCAAGGAGGGGCTGAATTGCTTTAGTTATATGATAACTCAGAGTTGGATTGATTTGCAAATTTCTCAACTACATTATACACGAGGAGGGGTGTTATGTTTAAATTTCCAAAAGGTTTATATACCGATGTCAGGATCGAAAATGTTTTTGAAACTCACATTAAAGTAACTATGGGCGAAGTGGATGATATTAAAGAGAGAAGTTACAAAGCTGCTTTCATAAGATTATATGATGGAACACGATGGTATTATACAACCACCACTGACATAGAAAACATTCAAAAAAGCATTGATGAACTTTCAAGGTACGCAAAATCTACTAATATTTCTGGACATCCGCTTATAGAAAAACTTGAAGTAAATGAAGGAGAATTTCTCAAGTTTGATACAAATGATATTTCTCAAGTATCTTTAGATGATAAATTTTCTCTTTTAAAACGTTTCTTCCCCCAGAACAAATATATAAAGCTCTGGAGAGCTCAATATGTAGACAAAAGAGTTGAAAAGGAATTTTACTCCTCAAAGGGAGCAAATCTAAGGTTTGATACTCAAAGAGCTGGATTTAGAATATCGTTTGAAATGTCAGACGGTGATAAAAAATTCAATGAAAGATTTGAGAAAGCGGGAAATACATTCCAAGAACTTAATGTAGATATCAAAGATATGGAGACACATATCAGAAAAAGTGTAGAATTCCTCAAAAATTCTGTTAATATAAACCCCGGTCAATATACAGTTGTACTTTCACCAGAGGCTGCTGGAGTTTTCGCACATGAAAGTTTTGGTCATAAAAGTGAGGCGGATTTCATGATAGGTGACGAAAATATGAAAAAAGAATGGGAACTTGGAAAAAAAGTGGGAGCTGAAATACTTTCGATCGTTGATGATGGCAACGTACTGGGCACAGGATATACACCATTTGATGATGAAGGAACAAGGTCCAAAAAAACATATTTGATAAAGAATGGTATACTTTCTGGAAGGCTACATAACGCTACTACAGCTGTATCTCTCAACGAAGAATTAACTGGTAACGCACGGGCAGTATCTTTTGAATTTGAGCCAATTGTTCGTATGACAACAACTTATATTGAACCTGGAAACGTATCTTTCGAGCAATTAATTTCCGATATAAAAGAAGGAATTTATATAGAAACTGTAAAGCATGGTTCCGGAATGTCTACATTCACATTAGCTCCATCACTTGCTTACAAAATAAAAAACGGAATGATTGCAGAGCCAGTAAAGATTTCTGTTGTATCAGGAAGCGTCTTTGAAACACTTTACAATATAGAAGGACTTTCAAAAGAGCTAAAACTTCTCTCTTTTGTCCTTGGCGGGTGTGGAAAATGGGAACAATTTCCACTACCAGTAGGTTTTGGAGGACCTCATGTGAGAGTCAAAACTTTGAATGTTCAATAGGGAGGGGAAAAAATGATAAGGGAAATATATAAAGTTGTAAATAATGAATTTACGATAGGAATATCCAATAATGAAATAAATGATGTGAGAAGAAAAAAAATAGAAAAAACCAGTGTCAGGGTATACAAAGAAAATTTAATCGGTGTAGCTGGAAAAATAGGTTCCACCTCCATAGAAGAATTAGAAAAGCAGGCTCTTAATAAATTATCATTCAAAATAAGCTATCCTTTTGAACCTACCAGGGATATTAATAAAAAATTGATTCTTGAAAATAAATTACCAGATGAAGAGAATTTCTTCAAAGATGTTGAAGATATATTAAACAAATTAAAACAGGAAAATCAAGATTTTATTTTCTCAAATAAGCAAAAACTATTAAATACTTACGCCCATATGGAAAATAGTGCAGGGTTAAACCTGGAATATAAAGCTTCTTTTACGGAACTTGTTTTCTTATTCAAACACAGAGAATCTGCCAATATAATAGATGGTTACGTAGCACTTGATGGTTTTGAATACAATAAAGAAGAATTTTTGAAAATATCGAATGAAATATTAGAAGCATTTAGAAACAAATTAGATTCATTTAATGATGGAAAATACCCCGTAATATTTTTAGAAAGTGATATGGCTTACAAAACAAAAATGTACCAGGCATTGCACGGACTTGTTTTTGGAAGTGGAAGCTCTATTTTTTCTGAAAAGCTAAATCAAAAACTATTTAATGAAAGTTTCACTTTTTATCAGACAAAAAGTCCTGAGGATGGGTATTTTGGTCCCTTTTTTGATACAGAAGGTACAGTAAACAACGAATTCAAATACAATCTCATAGAAAATGGTATCCTCAAATCTCCTTACACTTCGAAAAAATACTCAAAAATTTTCAACTTACCATTAACCGGGGCTGCTGGAGGAGATTACGATGACGTTCCTGATATAGGATATGTGAGCTTGCATGTAAAATCATCTCAAAAAACGCTTCAAGAATTAATGAACGGCAGAAAAGGAATTTTTGTTTTAATAACAAGCGGTGGTGATTTTACACCAGACGGAAAATTTGGAGCTCCTGTTCAGGTTCCATTACTGTGGGAAAATGGAAAATTTATAGGTAGATTACCAGAAATTGTAATTGAGTCTCATATCTATGACATGTTTGGCAAAGACTTTATAGGAGTGAGTAAAGATTCTTTGATTTCCACATCTCATATGAACTGTATTGTAATGGAGATGAACGTTCGTAAGTATTAATAGATTTCCATACAAAACTTATATAAAATAAAAAGTGGGGAAATCCAAAGTCCCCACTTTTTTATATATACTTTCTTTCAGAACAACTCATATTAACCTAGCTAATCTCGCCAAATTCAAGATTCCTCACCCTTAGGGTTCGGAATGACATGAATGGAGCCAAACTCGCAAAATTTTCCTCACATTCTTGACAATCTAAACCTTAATGATATAATTAATATAGACCCCCCGGTATGGGGATAAGAAGGAGGTTTAGAGCATGATCAAGGTATGCAAAAATTGTAAAGAATTAGAAAGAATAATCGAACATTTAAACAAGAAGCAGCATGAATTTGTAATTGAAAATTGTCTTGATCAATGTGAAATATGTCGTGATAAATACTTCCTTATAAAAAATGAAAAATTGATAATTGCTGACAATATCGAGGATCTTTTAAAAAAATTATAACAAGTAGATATCTGTGCACGCTATCGTGCACAAATTTTTTTGTAAAATTATACCAACCGGTCGGTACTAATAAGGAGGTGTAATTAATGGGGTATGAAAAGCTCGCAAATTTCATAGTAAATCATTACAAACGAATACTTTTGATAGCTTTAATAGTAACAATTATATCTTTGATATTATCGCTTAATCTCAAAGTGGATCCTGGAATGCTTTCTTTATTACCTTCAAACGATCTTTATCTCAAGACATACAAAAAAGCTACCAAATATTTCAATGGCGTTGACAGTGTTATATTAGTCGCTGAAGGTAAAAATATAAAACAATACTTTGAAACACTTGCTCCAGTCCTTAAAAAACTTGATAATGTAGAGGAAGTTTTATACAAAATGCCCGTTGATTTTTTATTAAGAAATATCTTTCTTTTATCTGATAAAAATGAAGCGGAACTTATTCTTTCGCTTTTAAATTCTGGAAGTCTTGAAGATTTTTTCAAAAACTTAAACACCCTAAAATTCAAAGGAGAAATTGATCAGGAAAAGGCAAAAATATTTTTTAATGAATTGTCTTCAATTATTGAAAATATGCTGAACGACAATCCCAACGGTGTTTACCAACATGTAAAGCAATTATTTTACGGTGAAGAATATTTTCTTTCGGAAGATGGGAAAATGGGAATGCTTATCGTGACACCTTCCATTGATACAAACAATGTATATCAAATAGCAGAATTTGTAAATAATATTGAAAAAATTGCCAAAAATTTAGCACAACAATACGGTATTAAAGCAGGTCTCACAGGTTCTTTAGTAATAGCAAGAGATGAAATGGTAGTTACTACAAAAGATACAACATATGCAACTATTCTCTCAATAACACTCATTATTCTTATATTCATTGCAGGGTTTAAAGCTATAAGATACACAATACTTGCAACTGTTCCATTAGTTTTAGGAATTATCTGGACTCTTGGAATTATAACGCTCACTTTAAAAGAACTTAATATAATGACAATGATGATGGCAGCCATATTGTTTGGGCTTGGAATCGATTACTCGATTCATATTATTTCAATATTCGTTGAATATAGAAAAAAAGGCAAAAACGCTGCCGAAGCTGTAAAAGAAGTATTCTCAAGAGTTATAAAGGGTGTCATTGCAGGTGCATTAACAACTGCAATTGGATTTATTATGTTTATAGTAAGCGATTCTCCAGCTTTTAAAGAATTTGGAGTGGTTTTAGCCCTTGGGATTATCTTGACGTTATTTGCAGCTATTTACGTTTTACCATCTCTTCTTCTTGTTTTTGATAAAAAAATTAAAAATAAAACTATTCCTCAGAAAAAGAAGGATTTTAACTTTCTAAAATTCAGGACGCTTTATTTAGTAGTTTCGCTTCTAATATTTATAATTTCTGTGCTCAAGATAGGTGACGTTCAGTTTGAAAAAGATATGCTCCAAATTGAACCAAAGGGGCTGGAAAGTGTTGAATTAAACAAAGTTCTGGTAAAGAAGTTCAACCTTTCACCAGATAGTACAATGTTTATCACAAAAGGTCTTAAAGATACCAGAAACCTGTACAACGAATTAAAAAAATACGATACTTTTTCATTTATAGATAGCATCGCTCCCCTTCTTCCCGAAACAAACAAACAAATTGAAAGAATGAATTACGCAAAAAGCAAACTGGAAAAGCTACCATATAGATCCACTATAAATAAAAACTCTTTAACGCGTGAAATATTAAAATTAAATGGTGCACTAATTACAGAAACAATAGCTCTTCGCGCAATGGGATTAAATAAACTTGCAGATGAAATAGCAACTTTCCGTAAAAAAATCAATTTATCCAGATTAGCAAACCTGCCATCTGAAAAGCTTCTCACATATCAAAATGCAATGATAAAAGCCTTAAAGGAAATACGCTCAAAATTGAATCTAAGTCAGATAATAACTTTAAACGATTTACCAGAATATTATAAATTAAATTATATTGGAAAAGATGACATGTTTTTAACAGCCGCGTATCCTTCAGGAGACATGTGGGACATGGATTTCCAACAAAAATTTTTAAAAACATTAAAAAAACTTAGCGTTAAAGAAACAACAGGAAGTGCTTTAATTTTCTTAAAAGTCATGGAAATAGCCATCAATGATGGGAAAAAAGTAATTATGTTAACAATAACATTGATTTTTGTACTACTTTTAATAGATTTCAAAAGTCTCAAATACGCAATTATAACTATAATACCATTAATTTTCTCTGTGATTGTGTTGCTTGGAATTATGGGGTGGTTTGGAATAAAGTTTAATCCAGTCAATGTAATAGTCCTTCCTTTAATAATAGGAATTGGAATAGATGATGGAATTCACTTTGTTCACAGATACAAAAGGGAAAAAGATTTAAACCTGGCGCTATTTAGTACAGGTAAAGCAATAACTATGACCACACTTACAACCGCAGCGGCTTTTGGTTCTTTAATGATAGCAAAATACAGAGGATTCGTTAGTTTTGGGATGCTACTCTTTATTGGAATCTTCCTGTGCTATTTAGCAACAATATTTATTGTGCCATCAATTATATCAATCTGGAGGGATAAAAATGAAAACTCATGAAAAAATTTTAGATGCCGCTTTTATAATGTTCGCAGAATATGGATACGATGGAACAAGTTTAAATATGATCTCTAAAAAAGCCGGAGTTTCAAAAGGAGCAATTTATCACTATTATTCCAGCAAAGAAGAACTATATTTAAAAGTAATAGAACATTATTTCAGAAACATAAATTCTGCTATTGAGAAAAATTTTGAAACTATAGAGACAATAAAACAATTTGGAAAAGAGTTAATCGAAGATTACAAAACAAATAATTATATCAACAAATTTTCGCTGGATATATTCTTCCAATCCATGAAAAATGAAAATGTTAAAAAAACAGTGTTAAAAATGTACAAGATTGGAATAGAGCTGATAAAGTCTTCTTTATATAAACTTGACAATATAGATCCAGAAAACGACTTAGGACTTCTTGCTCAAAAAATCTGGATGCTTTTTGATGCATTATGTATATATGTTTCTTACGGTATAAATGTCGATTTTCAAAAATTATGGGATGAATTTATGGACGATATTTTCTTGAAATATTTAAAAAAAGCACCACATACAAAGTGAACTACTACTTAATTTTTAAATTATAATTCAAGACTTAAATAAACCTTATCTTTATCATCCTGCGAAAGATCTATATAACGCCGTGTAATTGAAGGGGAGGAGTGATTTAAACACATTTGAATTTTATATATATCCCAGCCGGCAATGTATGCCTGATATCCAAAAGTTTTTCTCAAAGTATGGGCTCCGACTGGCTCCTGGTAGCCAGCTCTCTTTTTTATATAATAATTCAACATTTTATGAACATAAACATAACTTAATGGTTTTCCATTACTTTTGGTTCTGTTATCTTTCTCCGCTTTAAATATATAACCTTTAGTAATGGTATGACTTGCAAAAAGTTTTAAAGCTTTCTTACTACTATTATTCAGCGGTATTTCCTGACGTTTTCCCGTTTTACTTTCAAAAAGTACTATTCTGTCCAATAATTTTCCATCATTAATAACATTTTCCCATTTAAGATGTAACAAATCAGTTATACGTAAACCCGTGTTTATTCCTACAACGAATAAAGCGTATAATTTATAATTCTTATCTTTCAAAATTTCCTTCTTTACTTTCTCGATAATTTTTTTGTCGCGAATAGGTTTTACCACTTTTCTTCCCGCCAAAAAATCACCCCACAGAATATGTTATCAAACCACAAATTAATTTGTAAACACTCTAACCTTCAATTTATCCTATACAACTTCCCTATTTTTCACAATATTTACAATTACAAGTTTATAGCTTTTTTATAATATCTTCATCTAAAAACAGTTGATAATTTTCAAAACAACCACAACTACTTTGATAATATTTACAACCAACTTTTGAAGCTATTTCAAAAGTTTTTTCATCTCTTCCCTGAATAATAACATTTGGGAAACAGTTAGTTATTTTTTTAATAAAATCTTGCTTTTTGACATTAAAGTGCAGATCAAAAGTTATATTTTGCTCAATTCTGACAAACACATTTTTCTCGTGAAGAAACATTTTAAATATATTCAAAGATAGTTCAAAATTATTTACGTTTAGCATCAGGTAAAAATTTTTATCTATAAGCATTTCCATTATTCTAAAATCTAATCTATCTTGATCTTTTGCTGAAAAACTTAAAATCACACGCTCAAAAGGTATATTATATTCTTCGAAAATATCATTTAATTCTTTTAAATAATCTTCAGAATACATAGTTATATTGATTATAATTTTTACCGATTTCTCTAACTTAACAAATTCTTCAAAAATTTTTTTAAAAAAAAGCGTGTTCAAATTCTCTGTAAAATTATTAACAACTGCTATTTTCTGTAAAACTTCCGGCATTTCTAAACCGGTCCCCTTTGAACCAACAATAAGTGGTTCACAGGCCTTTATTTTTTTCTTCTTTATATCAATTACAGGACGCCAGCAAATGTCGAACTCCTGTTTCAAAAATAAATCCAGAAATCTATCGGAAAGTTTAATTACTTTACTTTTTGCCCTGATCTTGGCTCTTTCAATGGCAACATCCAGTGCCAGATAAATGTTATTCCACGATGTTATAAAAGAATATCCAACAGCAAAATCCAAATATAATGAGACTATTTCAGGAAAGCTTTTTAAATTGTTTTCACTTATCTTAACAATAACATTTTCAATAAAATAGTTTAAAATCACATTTTCAAAATCTTCAATCTTTTTTTCAAACCGATATCTATTCCCATATTTTCCGCTAATCTCACACACACTGATAAACTCATAATAAGGTGTTATTGTTGTAAAAATTGGTTTGAAAAAATTAGACAAAATACTTTCAAATTCAGCTGTCAATTTATTTTTCATGTTTCTCTCAAAAACATTATCAAAATTTTCATTCTTAACAGGAAATTTTACAACCAATAATAACACTGGCTTTTTAAAGCCATATCTTTTTTCTTTTAATATGCTTACTAAATCAATATCTTCAACATATTCGTACAAAAAATCAAACATTTTACCACCTTCTAATAAATTATATTACTGTTTACTCAGTAATGCTTTTCTATACGGTTTATAATTTGTATCTTTTATTAATTAAAATTTCCAAAATCTAATTACTTAATTTCTATAGACTATTTTAACACTACAAAAGTATTACTTCTTTACAAATTGATAATCTTTTCTTTGTTTTAAAACGGACAACCAGGTTTTTTGGCCTTTTCTTTAAAGACATTCATAAAAAATTCCGATTAATCTGTAATAAATGTAGCAAGTCTGGTAAAAAATTGTCAAATATACGAATAGTTATATTTAAATTCATATTATCAAAGTCATTTGATAATTATTCCATGTCTTAATAAAAATGTTTATCCATTTATCATTATGGTTGTATATAGAGTTTAAACTAAAAATTTGGTTAATAAAAGATACATTTTATTAATCTATTCAGAAGCTACAGATTTACCACCAAAATTTTCTTTTCGTGTCTTTTTTCGATAATCAAAAAAGCCTTGCACAACGCAAGGCTTTTAAATCTGTAAATGAAATTAAAGAGGTACCTCTTTACTTTAAATTATCTTTCAACTCAAACATAAAAGTATATATCTTGAAAGGTTCATATTCTACTGTTATTTTGTTATCTCTTATAGGAATTTCACGTTTTATCTCTTCCAAAATATTGGTAACAAAAGCCTTTTTCGCAAAACTGCACTCTATGTTAACTTTACCACTCGTTCCAACAACCTCACCTATTCTTAATACAATTTTATCTCCTGATATTTTTCTAAAAGACATAATTTTAAAATTATCTGAAAACACTTTCACCCTGAAGTTTTGATTGCGACTTTTACGAAATGTCGTTATACATTTATTAAAATTGTCCGCTACTTTTATGGTGTCTTTTACATTGAACGCTGGAAATATCGCATAAGAAAATTCATGTAACCCCTCATCAGCAAAAAAATCCGGGTACGTTCCAGCTTTTATCAATGAAATTTCTATGATATTCTCGTTAATACGATGCCCATACTTTCCATTGTTGATCAAGGAAACCCCAAAATCGGGTTGTTCTATACTAACCCATCTGTGCGCCAACACCTCAAATTTGGCTCTCTCAATATTAGTGTTCCTGTGAGTTGGTCTTTGAATGTATCCCAAATCCAGATCGTACTTTCCGTATCTACTTAAAACATTTGTGGGGAACAAAGCTTTCAAAAGTGATTTTCTCATGTGCCAATCTATAATTGTTTTTACCTCAACCAATTCCAGATCTTTCCAGATTATATAAAATTGGGTAATTTTTGAATTTTCTACTTTATACTCTACTTTAATCACTTTTCTTAAATGTCCCTCTTCGACTGTTTTAACGTTATTTGCTTTAAGCTGGACACCAGATTTTTCATAATTAACATCTATATCCCAGTTGTCCCAGTAATATGGGATATCTTTATACAACATAAGTATGTTTCCCTTTTCTTTGAAAAGATATTTTCCTGATTTTTTATGGTATACGTTAAAACTTCCGTCATCAAAGATTTTCACCTGAAGGGAATCACTCTCAAAAGGCCTGCTTTCTAACCTGGCAGGTTCATTATTTATCTTTATATTTGCAAAAGTTAATGGTTCAATTTCTTCATCTAAATAATAAATATATTTTTTATCAAACGTTTTTTGAACATCTAATTTTTTACCTTTATACTCAAGATTTAATAAACTTTCAAGTTCAAATCGAATCTTCTGTGGATAAGAAGATGGGTTAAAAATTGATATTGTATCTTTAATTTTCTCATTAACTATCTTATTTTTTATAAACTTCACTCTTTCTAATATTTCGTTCAATTCTTTCTCTGCTCTTTTGTAAACCTCATTTATTGATGAACCTGGAAGAATATCATGAAACTCATTATACAGGACAACATCCCATAACCCATCAATCTCTTTTTGATAATTTTCATTAAAAATAGTATTTAAAATCTCTACTTCCCGCAGTTTATCTTCACACTTTTTGTGGAGAATTTTGATTCGAGACTGAGACGTGAGTGTTCCTCTATGAAGTTCGAGATATAATTCTCCATCCCAGACAGGTATGTCCTCATCAGGTAATTCTTTAACAAAATCTTCTACAGTAGAATATTTTATGTACGGAATACCCGGTATTTTTTTCAACGAATAATAATTTTCACACATTTCCTCTGTTGGCCCCCCACCACCATCGCCATACCCAAATGAAAGTAAAATTGAGGAAGTAATATCTTTATGTCTGAAATTTTCCCAGGTGTTGATTATAGACCTTGCGGATATTTTTCCATTATATCCTTCTTCTAAATTTTTAAAACTATAATATACAATTTCACTCCCATCTATTCCCCGCCACCTGCACAAATCGTAGGGAAATTCATTTGACTCATTCCAATACAGTTTCGTGGTTATAAAATATTCCATTCCCGCCTCTTTTATAATTTGTGGCAAAATCCACGAAAAACCAAATACATCAGGTAACCAGCAAACTTTCGATTTTTTTCCAAATTCCTTTTCAAAAAACTTCTGACCATAATAAAATTGTCTTACAAGCGACTCGCCGGAAGGTATATTGCAATCTGGTTCTACCCACATTCCACCTACCGGCTCCCATCTACCCTCTTTTACTAATTCCTTAATTTCACCAAAAAGTTCTGGACAGGATTCTTTCAAATCTTTATACATCTTTGCCGAAGATTGTGTGTATATAAACTCCCTGTATTTTTTTAAAAGCGTAACTGAATTTGAAAATGTCCTTATAATTTTCCTTTTCGTTTCATCTATCGGCCACAACCAAGCATAGTCAATATGGGCATGTCCAACAAGATTAACAACACCATATTTTGGTAAATCTAATCTTTCAACCTCTTCTTTAAATTTATAAAAGTATTTAAAAAAGCTGGTTTTCACAATTTTATTCTCACGTTTCAGAGAATACTCAAGTTCTGGTGGATTCCAGACACTCGACACTTCCTGAATAATTGCAGGGTTGTCTAAAACATTTTTAAGGTATTCCTCAGTGTCTCTTGGAATATAAACAGATGATAAAAACTCCTCAGACAATTTCATCAATTTTTTTGAAAGATAAATATCTTCGGTAAATTCAGCTACCTGTATTACATTGTAAGCAAAATTCAGTGCTTTTTTTAACTCTTCATCGTAAACTATTAAATAAGACTCTTTAAATATTGATTCTTCTTTTGTTCCAAATAAGCCTCTGGGAACAGTTTCTACCTTTATTTCATGGGAATTTCCATCGCAAAACGGTGCAAGATCAAATTCTGTGTGAAAGATATTTATCTCACCCACTGGTTTCCCATCTATATATATAAGACTTTCTCCACCAAACCATGCTTTCATGTAAACTTTCTTATCACCTATTTTGAATTTATTTTCAAAAAGAATTCTATCCCCACTCCATTTGTATGGTAAACAAATTTCTTTACCTTTAACATTCCAGCCTTTATAAATTATTCTTTCTAAAATGCTATACGGATATATCTCTGAAAGCATCCTTTTTAAATGAGCTATTTCTTTATCTTTTCCTCTATACATTTGCATCATCTTTTAACACCACCTCTATCACATTTCCCACAACCACACGAATCTCTCACAACCAACTTTGAATGAATTTTATTTTCAAACTCAAATTCCTCCTTTTTTATTAATCTCACCATTATTGATGCCGCCGTTTCTCCAATTAATGATAGATCTTGCTCAACTGTTGTAAGTTTGGGTGAAAGTACTTTTGATACATAATCATTATCATACCCCACCACTTTGACGTCATCTGGTATTCTGATTTTTGCGTTTAAAAGTGTGGTAATCCCACGAACAGCCATCATATCATTACAGAAAAATATAGTATCTACTTTTTTTGATAAAGGTATTAACATTGAATAATCTCCATCGATTTTTTGTACTTTCACCACCTGAGGAGAAAACTTCAAACCGTCAGATATTCCCTTGTATCTTTCGTTGACACTTGATATGGCTAAATCTTCACTTATTACATAAAGAGCTTTTTTAGTTTTATGATTTTTGCGCATGTGTTCTCCCAGAACTTTTCCACCATGATAATTATCATTCACAACAACAGGAATAGAAAAGCCTATATCAACATTCCTATCAACAAAAACTACAGGGAAGTTATCTTTTAACAACGATTTTAAAATATCATTTGCCATACTCATTACCGTGGGTTCCATTATGATTCCATCGACCCCCATGGAAAGTAATTCCTTAATAGCATTCTTTTCCGCTTCAAGATCTGAAATTCTCTCCACTACAAAACATTTACTACCAATTTTCGAGCAAAATTTTATTATTCCGTATATTATCTGAGTATTCTGGACTATTATTCCTATTTTCTTTCTTGACACTATATTTATTTCAGTGACAAAAGTACCTATTCCAGATACTTTCGTAATAATACCCTTCTTTTCTAACTCGGATAATGCTTTTCTTACTGTCGTTCTTGTAGTTTGAAATTGTTCGGCTAATTCATTCTCAGATGGAATTTTATCTCCAGGAGAATATTTACCTTTCAAAATCATATTTTCTAAATAATTAGCTATTTTCATATAAAGCGGAATCATATATTAACCTCCTTGTGTTAATTTTCGTATTTTAGCCAATCTATGATTTCCGGGATATAACCAAAAGCAAGAGCAGTTACAGTATCAGCCGCTCCATAATAAATGGCTATTTTATCGTTCTCCACAAGTGCTGATACTGGAAAAACAACATTTGGAACATCGCCTATCTGTTCATATAACTTTTGAGGAGATAAAAGATAACTTTTTGAACGTTTTATTACTTTCCAGGGTTTATCAAGATCCAATAAAGCTGCACCAAAACTGTATACATATCCATTACATGAAAGAAGTACACCGTGATAAAATAAAAGCCATCCTTCATCTGTTTCAATAGGACCGGGGCCCGGTCCTATCTTCAAAGATTGCCATGGGGTATACCCTCTTCCCATAACAAATCTATGCTTTCCCCAATGAATCATATCAGGACTTTCACTGTAAAAAATATCACCAAACGCAGTATGTCCGTTGTCAGAAGGTCTACTTAGCATAGCATACTTTCCACGAATCTTTTTTGGAAATAAGACACCGTTTCTGTTATACGGTAAAAATGCATTTTCTACTTGATAAAACCGTTCAAAATCAAATGTATATCCAACACCTATGGTAGGTCCATGGTATCCATTACACCAGGTTATCCAGTACCTATCTTCTATAAAAACAACTCTTGGATCATATTTATACTCACTTTCTATTTCATCATTTTCTTTAATGAATTCTATGGGACCATCCGCTATTTTCCAATCAATTCCATTTTCACTAAACCCTACCCTAATGTTCATATTTCTATTTTTATCATCCACTCTAAAAACTCCAGCAAATGAATTTCTAAATTTCACAACTGCACTATTAAAAATACTATTCGAATTTTTCGCCTGATCTCTTAATATAACAGGATTTTTAGAATAACGCCACAAAACGTCACCGTTATTTTGAGGTCTATCCTCCCATGGAATCATAGCAACAATCCTCCTTTATTTTAAACCAGTCAATTTTATTCCCTCAATTAAATACTTTTGGGCTATAAAGAAAAATACAACAGTTGGAATAAGTGTCAGTGTAGCTGCTGCCATTGCTTGATTCCAATAAGTGCCATATCTACTCATAAACATTGGCATTCCAAGCGCAAGTGGGTACTTATTCTCGCTGGTAATGTAAATAAGGGGACCTATATAATTGTTCCAGCTTCCTGTAAACGTAAATAAAGATATCAAAGCCAATACGGGTTTTGACAGAGGTAACATTATTTTAAAAAATATTTTAAAATCACTTGCCCCGTCTATTCTTGCAGCTTCTAAAAGTTCATTGGGAATAGTATTAAAAAACTGACGAATCAAAAAAACGTTCATCGCCCCACCACCTAAAAACGCAGGAACTATTAATGGAAGAAAAGTATCAAGCCACCCCAGACGCTTATATATTAAAAATACGGGAATCATTGTCACCGCTCCTGGAAGCATAACACTTGCCATCATCACCGCAAATAAGAAATTCCGCCCTTTCCAATTGATCTTGGAAAAACCATACGCAACAAACGGAGCAGAAATCAGAACTCCTATAAGATTTCCTATGGTAATTATTATACTATTTTTCAAGTAAGTAAAAAAAGGGAATTTATTCAGAGCTTTTTCATAATTAGACCAATCTGGATTTTCTGGAAATATTGTTGGGGGATATGCCAGTAGTTCACTATCAGGTTTAAGTGATGTACCTATCATCCAGAAAAAAGGCAACAAATATATAAAAGTAATTATTAAAAGAATTGACCGCCTAATAACATATAAATTCTTCACTTTCATGTCCTAACACCACCTTTAATTACCAAAATAATAAACCCATTTTTTGGAAGAAATAAAATATATTACAGTTAAAATAAACGTCAAAATAAACAAAATCCAAGAGAGAGCGGAAGCATATCCCATATTTGTGTAAGTAAACGCATGTTTGTATATGTATATTCCAAGAGACAAACTTGCATTGGCAGGTCCTCCCCCGGTAAGTAGCATTGGAAGATCAAAAATTTGCAATGCACCTATTGTTGATGTAATAAGATAATATAAAATAGTAGGCGTTATTAATGGCAAAGTAATTTTTCTGAACATTGTGAAACTTCCTGCTCCATCTATTTTTGCAGATTCGTATAATTCCCTCGGGATATCTTTAAGAGCTGCAGAAAATATTAACATAGCACTACCAACGCCCCACTGAGCCGCTATTATAATAGTCGGTTTAACCCACTTTTCACTATCAAGCCACAATGGACCGTTTATCCCAAAAAAATCCAGGACATTATTTACAAGTCCAAGATAAGGTTGAAAAAACCATATTATTACAGCGGAAAATGCGAATGCTGGCACTATTGATGGCATGTATATCGCTGCTCTGTAAAATGACACTTCTTTCAAAGGCTTATTTAATAAAAATGCTATTCCAAGAGCAACTACTAAACCTAACGGAACCAGACCAACGGCAAATACTAAAGTATTTTTTAAACTCTTCCAGAAAAGAGGATCTTTAAAAAGTTTATTGTAATTTTCAACACCAACCCATTTTATTTCAGTCGTAATACTAAATTGAGTAAAAGAGTAATAAAGGGAAGCAACAAACGGAAAAAGTGTAAAAACGACAAAACCTATTAACCATGGAGATATAAAAATTAACCCTTTTATATTTTCTCTTAGCTGCTTATTCTTTTTCATCAAATTCCCTCCCAAAAATCTCCATACGGCAAGATGCCGCATGGAGGATAATAAAATTAAAGATATCAATACGAATCCAGGCCATACACTTCTATCTCATAGATTCTTGCAGCTCTATCGCCAACTTGTGTAGGAGTTTCTACAAAAAGTCTGAAATATCTCGCTTTTACCGGAGCAAAAGAATGTATGGTGATTCCTTTTGTATTATTTCTTACCACAACGACATCTTTCCAGTTTGTTGCATCATTGCTTACCTGCAATCTGAAATCTTTTGTATTCCAATCGGCAGCTTCGTGACCCGCCTCTGCATGTTTTATAACAACCTTACTAATGATTACTTCTTTTTCAAAATCAATAACTATCCAGTGCGGCAATTCCCCAACGGCACACCATTTGCTGTTATTCTCAACTGTTCCATCGACTGCCATAGATGGTTTTTCTGTAGGTACATTTGAACTGGCATAAGCTCTTCTTCCCAAAGCAAGATTTCTAATTTTATCCGCTTTCTTTGTTACAACCATCAATGGGTTTAATATTTTTACGTCTTCCCCTTCAGTATTAATTGCAACAAGAGCTACAGAATATACTCCTTCTTCTGGATATTCTACTGTAGGGGTCAAATCCCATGAAACATTGGGAGAGGCACCTGGAAGTATCCATAAAACTTTTTCTGTCACTTCAGACGAAAGATTCTTAAAAGTTACCTTACTACCAGGAAATACTATTGTATCGCTAACTTCAAAATCTGCCTTTGGTTTTGGATAAGGCGGCCATGTGAATGTGACTTTTGTGGGTTCTGATCTTGTATAACCTTCGGATACCCCTATTATTTCCAGAGTCGTTTCTTTCTCTTTCCCATCTCGCTTAATTTCTGTTATATATGTATAATTGTTATAAGTTACCCAAATGAGTTCTTTTTCCCCATTATTTAACATTCTGTATATCTCATAATATTTTGCATTAGATTTATCCCAGTGTAAGTTTATTTGGGCATACAATCCTTCTTCAAATTGTACATCATCTATTTGCACACCCTTAACATTTTTAACGTCATATTCTTTTTCGGGAATAACACCAATCATTCCAAGGTTAATACTATAATTGGTAGAGTTTAAAGCCTTTATTTTCAACGATATATACTTTATTGTTCTGCCAGCCAGAAGATTATACGTTGTTTTCTCCCAATCTTCTCCAAGTTTTAGCAGGAATTCTTCCTCAGAGTTATCATAAAAAGTCAATATCAACGAAACTCGCACTTTTCCCTTACCTTTTACAGCCGCTTCAAAACTGCTCAACGTATCTATCTTTAGCTTTGTAAAATACAATGTAATCAGGGATTCTTCTCCCTTTTCAAGCTTTCCAGAAAATTTTAAAGAACTTCCCCCATAATATGCTTTTGAATAATCAACTGATATCTCTGGCATTACTCCATCTACTTTCCACCTATACGTAGGAAATACGTCTGTTAAACTTCTATTATTCCATTCATGTTCTGATACTTTTACACCATCCACAAAAAACGCTTTACCATGTCCTGCGTTGAAAAACGTAACAAACGGCAATTTTGTCACAGGAGATTTCTCAACCACGAATTTCGATGGCGCCTGCCATTTATATTGCTCATAATCTTTGTTCCACTCAATTTTGAAAAAATCCTCTTTACCGTTGTATTTCAAAACAGGATGGTCTGCTATCCACAAAGTTTCTTCTTTTTTCCAGAATTCTTCTATTTCTTTTGAAGAATAATAACTCCAGCTCGGACAGTATAACCCCAAAGAAGCTTTTAATGAACCATCTTCATTAATGAGTTTTGGCCAATTAGAATAAGTATAATAACCGCGCGCCTGAAGATCAAATCCCATAAACACATCACTCTTGCTAATTCCATACTTTTTCATAGTTTTCTCTGTGTTAATCACCGTATCCGGCCTTTTTAAAGAATGCCATCTAAAATCCACAAATATAGCATCCGATATTCTTTTTCCATTGTTTATCATAAATACTACGTTTTTTTCATTCAACTCACCTTGCCACTCAACGGCTCCTGTAGCTGACATAGCGTCATACCAGATAAGCTTTATCCAGGGAGCTTTTCTTTTCATATAATTCAAAAACTCTATCATCTTTTTCACGTGAAATTCCTTAGTTCCATTTGTTTCCTGATTAATGAACCATCCATCAAAACCATAGTATTTCGCTATTTCTATCAGTTTATCTGCTATTATAAACTCCCCATTTTCCTTCTTTAATAATTGATCAACCCAATTTCTCCTTCCCCCATAAACATTTGGGGGGAAAAATATTGTCCCAAGCACATAAACACCATTCTTATGAGCAACATCTATTACATCTGCACTTGGTGGAACAATTATTCCTTCACCTGCTGATCCAGCCCAGGCAACCAGATAATCAACGTATTGCCAGAATGTAAATGGATATCTTTTAAAAGAATTATTACTTCCCTGTGATGGCATTCCACTTGTAGATGAATTCATTATAGATAGTATCATTATCTTTACATCTTTTCTTGCCTGTTTTGTAATAGGTTCGCCATATACTCTTTCTGCAAGCGGTACGTGTGAAACATTATAAATAGCATTCACATCGGTCTCAGGCGACCAGTCAACAATGTCATTGGGATACCAGTATGAACTTTCTGGAATAAACGAAAACAGTGTAGACCATACAAAAATAAGTAAAAACACAAAAAATTTGCTTTTCATGAAATTACCTCCTTCCTGTCATATTATTTATTTTTAAACCTTTCCATTATTTCATCATAAGCTTCCTGCACTTCCTTTTGAGCGTCTAACAGAGCCTGTTTCACTGTTTTTTTACCGGTTAATATATAATCTCTTGCTTCTACCAGTTTATCCCATAGCAAAGCTCCAACGGGAAGTGGTGGCCTCGTTTTTGCATTGTCAAGTAATTTTACAAATTTTTCTTGTGACGGATCTTTTTTCAGAAAGTCCTCAACAGCGGGCTTGTACGTTGGAATATGTAAAGTATCTACGCTGTATTGAACCTGACCTTTTGTAGCAATATAATAAGCCAATTTTGCCGCTGCTTCTTTATTTTTTGCACCTTTTGGAATTGCCAGACTCCATCCTCCAGCCCAGGTTACTGGTTTTCCACTTTTTGTTGGAATACCACTAATTTTATATTCAAAATCTTCTGGAGCAAATTTTTTCAAACCTGAAATGGTCCAGTTTCCATCAACAATCATAGCCAGTTTCCCTGCTGTAAAAGGGTTTAAATCTCCTATCTGCAGTGAACCGAAAGCATTTAACGCTTCATAACCGAACCTATCTGCCCATTCTTTCTGCCACTCGTACGCTTCTATAACGCCTTTATCTGTAGCAAATACAAACTTTCCAGTGTTCTTATCAAAAACTTTCCCTTCAAAAGCAAAAATCCAGGTATATGGCCATCCCTGGGCATACCATGGAATAAAGCCTACTGTTTCGTACCTCCCACGTTTTCCTTCTACTGTTAAAATATCAGCAACTTTTATCATGTCATACACATTATCTGGTGGTTCAACGTAGCCTGCTTTCTTCAGTAATTTAGCGTTATAAAGAAGGATCCTAACATCTGTATCAAAAGGAAGAGCCCACATTTTACCGTTAAAAATACATTCTTCTATTGCAAAATCATAAAACTGTTTTTTCATTTCAGCAATGTCAATACCTATCTTTTTTAAATAATCTTCCATAGGCTCAAGAACATTATTAGCCGCCCTTTGAGAAACAGTAAATCTATCAAGATAAACTAAATCTGGACCTGTCCCAGCAGCAACAGCAGTTAAAAGCTTCGTTGAATCTGTTTCAGCCGCAGGAACAATTACCACTTTTACTTTAATATCGGGATTTTCTTTTTCAAAAGCTGCAACGATTTCATCAATACTGCTTTTGTCGGGATCCCTCGATAACCCATGCCAGAACACAATCTCAGTCTGAGCAAATAAAATACCTGTTAGTAAAACACTTAAAAATAACCCCAAAAATTTTCTCATAAAAACACCTCCCCTATTTTTGGTACTTGACATCATTGTATATTTTGATATGATTTTAGTCAAAGTTTGTGGAAATGATTTATTGTTGTTTATACCTGTATATACAGGTATATCTAACAAAATCTTATAGTTTCTTTTATTTTTTCAAATACTGCTTAAAACTCTAAAAAGGGGGAAAATTCATGGTAAAAAGAAAAAGTTTTATAATCGAAGGTACAACACTTATTGGAATAGGTATAGGATTTATTTTCCTGAAAAATTCGCCTTATTACTTTCTGGCATCTGTACTAATTGGTGCAGGAACAGGTTTTTTGATCGAACACTTTTTCTCTAAAAAAGCTTAGCCTGTTATATGAATTTTTTTATATAAATAGGAACCTGCCTGTTTCCAGGCAGGTTCCTATTAATCAACATTGTAAATTACAGTCACACCTGTAAATAGTTTAGTTCTTAACTTTGTACCTATCCACTATTTCGTCAAGCATTTTCACATTCTCTCTCACCTGTTTTATTGATGATGTCACTTCTTCCTGTTTCGCGGTGATTTCTTCTGTTGAAGCATACACTTCCTGAACATTACTATTCACTTCTGTTACTAATTTAGTGTTGGAAACCATAGCTTGTGTTATCTCATCAATAGCCGCTGTTTGTTCCTGAACAGCTGCAGCTATATTTTCAACCATCTTCCCAATCTTATCAACAGCTGAAATTATTTGTCCTAATTTTTCATCAGCATGTTCAGCTGAACTTGTTCCAGTTTCTACTTTTTCCATAATTTTCTCAGAAACCAACGCGGCTCTTTGCGATGTATCGGCTATTTCATCCACCACTTTCTGAATTTGTTCAGAAGCTATTTTACTTTCTTCTGCAAGTTTTCTTATTTCATCGGCAACAACTGCAAACCCTTTACCAGCTTCTCCTGCCCGCGCAGCTTCTATAGCCGCGTTAAGCGCTAACAAATTTGTTTGTTCAGATATAGCATTTATAGTTTCAACAAATTCTGTAATATCTCTTGCACCTTTGTTAAAACTTTCTACGACGTTTTTTACATCTCTGGATATTTCCGCGATTTCCAGTGTGGATTCTATAAGCTTTTTAAGAACGTCTCCAGCATCTTTTGCAAGTTCGGCACTCTGACTTGCAAATTCAGCTGATTTTTGCGCATTATCTGCAATATTTTTTGTAGCACTGCTTATTTCTTCGGAACCTGCTGTTGTCTCCTGAATTGATGCAGAAATATTTTCCATTACACCTGCTATTTTCTCCATATTTGTTGTAATTGAAATATTTCGTTGTGTAATTTCCTCAAGAGCCTCTGTTGTGATATCCATCTCGTTAGATACTGATCTTGTTTCAACCTTTATAGTTGAAAGATTTTCTCGCAAATATTCTATAACCTTTTTAAAGGTATTAACAAGTTCTCCAAATTCATCCTTTAATTTTGAAGCTTTTATATCAATAGTCAAATCATTTTTTAATAACGCCCTTGAAGCTTCCATTACTTTCTTTAATGCCTTTATCATTTTAGAAGTTACCAGCAATACAAATATTGCGCTCAGTATTATCACTATCAAAGGTATATACAGCAAAAACGAAAGAGCAAAAGAGATTTTGTTTTCTGAAACCTCTATTTTATCGTAAACATTTTTATTGTACTTCTCCATTTCTTTATCAAGCTGTACAACAACATCACCGATAATTTTTTCTATTTCATACACTGCATTTTTGTCTCCTGATTTTAAAGCTTCATATGATCTGGATAAATTAGAAAAGATCTTTTGATCCACACCAGAGTCCACCAGTTTCGCTTTTTCCAGAAACTTTTCAATTGATTGTTCAAGTGATTTTATTTCAAGAGTATTATAAACGTACTTAAGAACATTCAAATGAACTTCTTTTGCAGTAAAAATTGCATCACTCATATCCTGGACTTCTTTGAAAGCATATTGAATATCAGGGAGGGAAGCCTGGACAGCTTTAAAATTCAAATAACTAACAACACTGATTATATACAGTGTCACCACAGGAACTATTACCATCAAAAATATCTTTGTTCGAACTTTCATATACATATCCCTCCTTTTCAAAAATGTTTTAATAATAATTGCTATAACATTACACAAAAAGCTATTAAATTACGTATAATTTACATAAGATTACAAATTAACTTTAATGAGTTTTGACACACAAGATTTTAAAAGAATATTTTTACTACAAGATTACATATTAATTATTTAATATTGCGTTATTGTTACTAATAAATAATCAACACCTACGTTTTTGACAAACAGTATTACTAAAAAGCACTTTAGCAATACTGCTTTTTGCTATCATATGAATCAAACCAATGTACAACCTGACAATTTTAATTATGTCAGACTGTTGAGAGCAAAAGTCATACAGAAAATTTAACCAACTCTTTACATAATATTTCTTCAGAACTTTTGAGATAAGGTGCTATAATGAAGTTAGTAAAGTGAATAACGGTAACCCAGGGGGAGCTCCTGATCCGGGGCTGAGAGGAAGACGGAAGTCTTCGACCCCTTGAACCTGAACCGGGTAATACCGGCGGAGGGATTGGGAAGAGAATATATAAATCAATAATGCTAATCCCTCCAGCTGGAGGGATTAATTTTTTAAAAGGAGGTTTTTTAAAATGAAAAAATTACTTGTAACAATAAGTGTCTTTTTTGTTTTTTTAATAGCTTTTGCAAATGAACTTGTTGTTTACACTTACGATAGTTTTGTTTCTGGAATCGGACAGAAAATCGTTCCAGTATTTGAAAAAATGTATGGTTGCAAAGTAAAGTTGCTTTCTTTCGGTGATGCAGGAGCAGTCCTTGCAAGGTTAATAGCAGAAAAAAAGAATCCAAGAGCAGATGTAATAATTGGACTGGATCAGGGTTTACTTCCAAAAGCTATAAAAGCAGGTGTACTGGAAAGGTACACCCCTGTGAACCTTTCACTTTTGAAATACCAAGAATTATTCAATGAATATGGTGTCCCGTATGATTTTGGCTCAATTGCAATAGTTTATAACAAAGAAAAAATTCAAAACCCACCAGAATCGTTTAATGATTTATTAAATCCTCAATTTAAAGGAAAAATAGTTGTTGAAGATCCCAGAACTTCAAGTACAGGACTGAGTTTTTTGCTATGGACAATAGCAGTGTACGGGGACAAATACCTGGATTTCTGGAAAAAATTCAAAGACAATATCCTTACTATAACACCGGGATGGGATGAAGCTTTTGAAATGCTTGAATCTGGAGAGGCTGAAATGATGGTAAGTTATGCCACAGATGGTGCATATAGTTACTATTACTATGGCTCAATAACTTACGTTCCTGTAATAATGAAAGAAGGAGCATTTGTTCAGGTTGAATATGCTTCTTTGATCAAAAACGCCAGAAACCCTGAACTTGCTAAAAGATTTCTTGAATTTATACTCATGAACTATTTCCAGAAAGAAGTCCCGTTAAATCAATGGATGCTTCCAGTTACTCAAACAGAGCTTCCAGAAGCGTTTAGTTACGTTCCGGAAATCAAAAAGACGCTCCAGGTATCAGATGAAATTTACGACAACCTTGAGGAGATTCTCAAAGAATGGACAAAAGTTATAATTGGTGGATAATTGTACCTATTATCTTTGTCTTGGGGGGGATTATCCTCCCCTTTATATATCTCATATTATTCGCCGGTGGATTTAATCCACAGGTTTTAACTGAAAATGTGAATGTAATACGTTTTACCATTTTTCAGGCACTGCTCTCTTCAACAATTACAGGGATTATCGGAATACCTGGTGCGTATATTGTAGCCAGAACCAATCTGAACCGCTTTGTAAAATCCGTTTTTCGTGTTCTTTCAGCTGTTCCATTTGTACTTCCAGGAGTCACCATGGCTATGGGTTTCTTATTAACTTTCGGCAGAGAAGGAATTTTTACAAAAATCCTGCATAATATAGGATACAACAAACGAATTCTGTACACATTCACGGCGGTAATAATAGGACACGTTTTTTACAACTTCCCTCTTTTTATAAGAATTGTAGGAGAAACATGGGAAAAAATTGAAGGTTCTCTTTCCGAAGCAGCAAAATTAGACGGTGCAGATAATATGAAAACCTTTTATTTAATAGAGCTCCCATTAATACTCCCTGCTATTTTAAAAGCATTTTTGCTAACCTATATATATACATTTACAAGTTTTGCTGTAGTTCTCATTTTAGGTGGTATAAGATTTTCAACAATTGAAGTATCAATATATATGTATACCAGAATTTTGTTTGATTTCAAAAGCGCATTTACGCTTGCTATTTTTCAAATGCTTTTTATTTCAATAATTTCTTATTTTTTATCGATCAAAAAAGGAAGTTTTATCAGCGGAAAATCACTTAAAAACGAGTTCCCAGCCTGGGGATATTTCTATTTAATACTTGCCACTATTATGATTTTTGTCCCGCTGGCGTATTCTCTACTTTCGGGATTTATAAAATATGGTGGAGGATTTGGAGTAGAGAATTTTAAAAGACTTTTCAATTTAAATATTACAAGGTTTATAGGCGCAACTTTCAAACAACTTGTTGGCTACTCTATTATACTTCCTGGAATCGCCAGTTTAATATCAGTTTTACTTTCCGCTATTGGCGCATTTCACTCTTCTCGTGGAAAAAAACTGGATTATATTTTCATGCTACCTGCTGCTATATCTCCTGTAACAATAGCATTTGGGTATATTATTATGGGAATAAAACCATTTTTTTCTTTAATATTCATTTACACACTCATAACTCTTCCGATAGTATTTGGACTGCTCGAAAACGGATGGAGAACCATAAATAAAGATATAGAAGAAGCTGCAAAACTTGACGGAGCAAACACTATAATTTTAAATACAAAAATCAGATTTCCACTTATGAAATATCACCTTTTAACTGCTTTTGTTTATGCATTCACAATAAGCGTGGGAGAAATGTCAGCTACCATAACCACCGTTGAACCGCCTATTTCAACATTTTCAGTAGCAATTTATAGACTTTTAAGTGCACGAAAAATTCCAGAAGCACGGGCTCTAAATACTATTTATTCTTTTATCGTGGTTGTGTTATTTATGTTAATTGAAATAAAAAGATTTAATGATGAACAATAAAAAAGGCGGAAAGTACTTCCGCCTATTACTCCATGATCTTATTACACAGTTTTTGTTTTCCATATATTTTCTGCATATTCTTTAATAGTTCTATCGCTTGAAAAAACACCAACTCTTGCCACATTAAGCAAAGCCTTTTTATTCCATTCATACTTTTCCCTGTAAAGCGCATCAATTTTCTTTTGTGTATTTTTATAACTATCAAAATCTGCAAGTAACATGTATTCGTCAGGTTGCCCACCATTTATTCCAAACAAAATAGATTGAAATATGTCTTTAAACAAGTCCGGATTCTCTGGATTAAAGTATCCCTCGTTGATCATATTAAGTATCTTTCTGATTTGCTCGTTACTATTGTAAATGTCATAAGGATTGTATAGCTGACTTTCTTTCATCCTGTAAACCTGCTCTGCCGTTAATCCAAAAATAAAGATGTTTTCGTCGCCTACGCGCTCCTTTATTTCAACATTCGCGCCATCAAGCGTCCCTATTGTCAAAGCTCCATTTAAAGCTAATTTCATGTTACCAGTTCCTGAAGCTTCTTTACCAGCTGTAGATATTTGCTCGCTTACATTAGCAGCTGGAATAATTTTTTCGGCAAGAGAAACATTATAGTTTGGGATAAACACTACTTTCAATTTTTTATTAATAAGAGGATCTTTATTCACAACATCCGCAACACTGTTTATGAGTTTTATTATTAATTTCGCCATTTTATAACCTGGAGCAGCTTTTGCTCCAAATATAAATGTTCGTGGATGAATATCCAGGGATGGGTTTTCTTTAAGCAAATTGTAAAGATAAATTATGTGCATTACATTTAAAAGCTGCCTTTTATACTCATGAAGTCTCTTTATCTGTACATCAAATATGGAATATGGATCAAGAGAAATGTCAAGATGTTCTTCTACATACTTTGCAAGCTTTTTCTTATTTGCGTGTTTTATCTCGTAAAACTTTTCAAGAAACGTTTTATCCTCTACAAAATTTTCGAGATCTTTTAAACGCTCCAGATCCAGTATCCAGCTATCACCTATCGCTTCCGTTATAAGCTTAGAAAGCTCCGGGTTACATTGCAGTAACCATCTTCTTTGAGTTATACCATTCGTTTTATTGTTAAACTTTTCAGGCCAGATTTCATAAAAATCTTTAAACACCTTTTCCTTTAAAATGTCTGTATGAAGTCTGGAAACACCATTTACAGAATAAGAACCTATAACAGAAAGATTTGCCATTCTAACCTGTTTGATGTTCCCCTCTTCGAAGATGGAAACATTTCTTATTTTGTTTAAATCACCCGGGAACATTTCTGATACCTTATTTAAAAATCTGGCATTTATTTCATAAATAATTTCAAGATGCCTTGGAAGTAATTTTTCGAACAGTTGCACTTCCCATTTTTCCAGCGCTTCTGGCATAACTGTATGATTTGTATACGCAAAAGTTTTAGTGGTAATATCCCAGGCCTTTTCCCATCCTAATCCTTCCTCATCCAGAAGTATTCTCATAAGTTCTGGTATAGCCAGTGCCGGATGAGTATCGTTAAGCTGTATAACATTTTTTTGTGGGAAAAGATAAAATCTGTTTCCAAATTGAGCTTTAAAACGCCTTATAATGTCCTGAAGTGAAGCTGAAACAAAAAAGTATTCCTGTTTTATTCTGAGCTCTCTTCCTGCATAAAATGCATCATTAGGGTATAAAACTTTTGAAATAGCTTCCGCTATAGCTTTAGCTTCCATCGATTTTACGTAATTGCCGCGTTGAAAATTATCAAAATCAAACTCATGTATCGCCTTTGCAGACCATAATCTCAAAGTGTTAGCCACATTATTTCCGTAACCTATAACAGGGGTATCGTACGGAACTGCCAGTACATCTGTGGTATCAACCCACCTAAACCTTAAATTCCCATTATCATCAGTATAACTTTCAGTTCTTCCATAAAACCTTACTTTAACTGTTCTGTCTTTTCTTTCAATTTCCCAGGGATTTCCATTCTTCAGCCAATCATCCGGCAATTCTTTTTGAAATCCATTTTCTATAACCTGTTTAAATATCCCATATTCATATCTTATACCATAACCATAACCAGGATATCCAAGCGTTGCAATAGAATCAAGAAAACACGCAGCAAGCCTGCCAAGCCCTCCATTACCGAGACCGGCATCTGGTTCTAACTCTGATAAATCGTCAAGATTTAACCCTATTTCTTCTATAGCTTTCTTAACTTCGTCTTCCAGTTTTAAATTAAGTAAGTTATTGTACAAAAGTCTTCCTATTAAAAATTCCATCGAAAGATAGTAAACCCTTTTAATATCATCTTTTGAATAATATTTTTTTTGAGTTCTCAACCATCGCTCCACAACTCTGTCTTTTACAAGCAATGCAAGAGCATAAAACTTATCCCAGTTAGTCGAGTTTTTCACATCTTTTCCAAGAGTAAGATTCAAATGTTCTATAAAATTTCTTTGAACTTCCCGTGTGCCAGAAGCTGTTCGAGACTTTTCAGAAAGTTCCATAACCTTCACTAAACTTTTCATCTTTGCACCCTCCAATCGGAAACGTTTCCAAATGCATTCCAGACAAAAAACCATTTTTATTGTACCTTCGGTTCATAGCTATGTCAAGAAAAAATTAACTACAATGAATATTTCCATAAAAACAGCCCATAATTAATTGTAATCGCCGGAAATTAAAAAAGGTAAACTTCAAATAACTTTCAAATCCATCCTGAATATTAATAATAAATATTTATTTAACCATATAATTTCAAAAAACAGTCATGAAAAATTATGATACAGTTTATCGAAACTGGTTATTTATATGGTATAATAGGAATTGGTTTCCTTCTATATGTTATTAAATAATCATATTTTGTTAATATAAAATCCAAAATCAGGAGGTGACATTGTTGGCAGTAACTTATATTGCTAAAATCGATAAGGTTAAAGAACTTACCCCTGAAGAAATTGAAAAACTAAAAAAAGTAGAAGAAAAATTTAGATTCAGGGCAAATTCTTACTATCTAAGTTTAATTGATTGGGATAATCCAGATGATCCAATTAGAAAAATTATAATTCCAGAAGAAGACGAGCTTGAAGAATGGGGTGCATTAGATGCATCAAGTGAAAGTACTTATACTGTAGCAAAAGGCCTTCAACATAAGTATAAAGATACTGCTTTATTTTTGGTAAATGATGTTTGTGGAGGATTTTGTAGATTTTGCTTCAGGAAAAGATTGTTTATAAATGTGGGTGCCGAAGTTATCAGGGACATAACACCACAACTTGACTATATTAAAAACCACAGAGAAATTACAAATGTGTTATTAACTGGCGGCGATCCTCTTTTACTCGCAACATCAAAACTTGAAAATATTATAAAAAGTTTGCGAGAAATAGAACACGTAAAGATCATCAGAATTGGAACCAAAATGGTTGCATTTAATCCTTATCGAATCATTGATGATCCTGAACTGCTGAAGGTAATAGAAAAATACAGCACTGATGAAAAGAAAATTTACATTATGACACAATTTAATCATCCAAAAGAAATCACAAAAGAAGCAATTAAAGCTGTTAATATGTTGTTAAAAGCCGGAGCCATTCTTTCAAATCAAACACCTCTTCTAAAAGGAATTAATGATAAACCAGAAATACTGGCTGAACTTATAAGAAAACTATCTTTCATTGGTGTTACACCATATTACGTCTTTCAAAATAGACCTGTTTTGGGCAACCGAAAATTTGCAGTACCAATAGAAGAAGGCTATACAATATTCACAAAAGCAGTTATGAACGTTTCGGGACTTGCAAAGAGATTGCGATACGCAATGTCTCACAAAACTGGTAAAATAGAAATAGCTGCTTTGACAGATAAATACATTATCTTCAAATACCATAGAGCACATGCACCAGAAAATGCTGGTAAGGTTATGATTTATAAAAGAAATCCTGAAGCTCTCTGGTTTGATGACTATACTGAATTAATTGATGAATATACAGTTCCATACAAAGTATAAAGGTAAATCTTAACTTTTGAACTTACATAAATCAACGCACCCTTTACTCCGCAGGGGTGCGTTTTTTATTCTTCCATAACATTTAAAAAAATTTCATATAAACTTTCGAGCTTTCCCAGATCATCTTTAGAAACCTCCGGAAAAAGATACGTATAATCTTTTCCAAATATTTTTAAAATAGGCGCAAACAACTTACGTTTAATTGGATACAAATTGTAAAGCAGTTTGAGAGATTTAATCATCGCTTCTACGGCTTCTTTATAATTTACTTTCAAACCCAAATTGTTGTATACAACCTCATCAAACATTTCACATATATATTTATACTCTGAAAAAATTCTAATATCTAACAGCTTCCACCACTTATGTTCAGCAAACGAAATATTAAAATATCTATTAGACAAAAGCTCGTCAAATTCAAATTCAAACTTAGTATGCTCTTTCCCAGACGGATAGTATCTCATTATTTCAGGATGCAAAATTTCATCAAGAAGTAAGTGAGAATAAAACCCTTCTCTAAAATCCTCTGGTAAGTCTGATAAAAAAGTCTTCCATTGTTTTGAAGGCACTTTATGTAATTCATTACCAATTTTCTGGAATCTTTGACTTTGTAAATAAAAAAATACATCTGGACCCTGAGCTGCCATAAAAGCTACTGGTCCCCACTTGTTTGAAGGAACCATTTTTGTAGAAAACAAAACATGCGCAAGAATACTTGGCAAAATCCCACCCTCTCTATTTTTCGTTTAAGTCTATTATAATACTTTTGAAAAAAAATTAAAATTGGCAAGATTGGCAAGGCCTGTCCTGAGCACGAAGTGCGAAGGATCTTGCGAGAGTTAGTAAAAAGAATAAGATCCTTCGTCGCTTGCGCTCCTCAGGATGACATCTGTTTCGTCATTGCGTTCTTCGGGATGACTTCCATTTCGTTGCAGGGGCTCCTCAAGATAGCAGAAAAAAGCTCCGTTCCAATGCGTGAAACAATGAGGTATTTCGCGCTATTCGTCATAAGTACATGAATAAATGGAAAGTGGTGGAAATTATTTAAAAAATGTTTGAAATAAAATAGTAATTATGATAACATTGTATAAACTTTTACTAAAAATTTATCATAAGGGGGTTCGTTCATGAAATCGCACTATTTTAGAAATTTCTGGTTGTACGCTCTTGGCCGACTTGTGTCTTTAACTGGTAGTGGGATACAGGCACTTGCTTTATCTCTTTATATCCTTGATGTTACTGGTTCTGGAACAATGATGGGAACCTTTTTAGTAGTTTCAATGCTTCCAAGACTTTTTTTCGCACCAATTGCTGGAGTTATTGGCGATAGGTTTAATAGAAAAGCTATTATGATTTACATGGACTTTGCCCGTGGGTTATTAATAGCTGCGCTGGCATTTATCGCTTATGAAAATATGTTAACATTAACCATCATTTATATCTCTCAACTTATAATTTCTACTATGGATATTTTCTTTGATCCTGCTACTGGTGCTATGCTTCCAGAAATTGTTCCAAAAGAAAATCTTACAAGGGCAAATTCCATTCTCGGAGCTATAAATAGTTTTAGTTATATTATAGGTCCTGCAATTGGTGGTATTCTTTATCCCCTTGGAATAGGTATGGTTTTTATATTAAACGCTACTTCTTTCATAATTTCAGGAATAAGTGAAATATTTATACAATACAAACAAACTACCAAAAAGGTAAAAATGTCCACAAAACAATTTTTCAGTGATTTAAAAGAAGGAATTGTATTTTTGAAAAAACGCTCAGATATATCTTTAATAATGTTATTTGCAATGTTAACAAACTTCTTGCTTGCTCCAGTAATCTTTGTTGTAATTCCATACTTTGCAAGAACAATAGTGGGATTCAGCAGTCAACAGTACGGTATTTTAAATTCAAGCTGGGTGGTTGGAAGTCTTATTGGAAACCTATTAATTGCCTCGTTTTTTTCAAAAAGTTCACCTGGAAAACTCTTTGATATAGGTCTTTTTGGACAAATATTTGCTTATTTTGTTTTCAACATTTTGATGTTCCCGTGGAGTCAAAACTTTTTTGGAGGAGCTACCTGGACCTATCTGGGAGTAATTGCTTTTATATTTGTAACAACAGGTACACTAAATGCCTTTGTAAACACTCCTTTGAACGTATTTTTTCAAAAGTCTATTCCTACGAACGTGCGCTCACGTGTTTTTTCAGTGCTTTCCGTTCTTTCACAGCTCATAGTTCCACTTGGAACAGCACTCTACGGCTTTTTAGTTGACAATATGCCAGCTCATTACCTGGTCCTTTTAGCATTAATTTTAACTGTTATAGTAACTATTCCATTTTTAATTACAGGAAAGTTAAATATTTTAAACAACGAAGGAGAAAAAGAGTATACCTAACAGTCAATAACAAAAAAGGAGGCAAAAATAATGTGCTCAAATTCACACGATGAATATGAGTGGAATAAACTTAAACACAGTCTCTCTTCTTATAAAGAAAAAATTAAAAATCTTGAAAAAGAATACAGTATATCAGAAATTGAATATATTGCAAATTTAATAAATCAGCTTGATGCTCCTGAAAACATAAAAGAACTTTTTTATATCCAGCAAAAACAGGCAGAGCTTGGAGGGGGATTTTACGGTATTATTCCAGAACCAATTAAGCACCCAGAGGAAATACCTGTACCAGATTCTCCTGAAAATTTTTTAGAACTTATTTCATATCTTCTCCATATTAGAAAGATGCAGAGAGAAGCAGTTTCAAGCGTAGGATTTCCTATTCAGTTTTCAGGAGACAGCTACATTCCAAAAAAGAATATCCTATCAAATAGTAAAATAAAAATCATTTTAGATTTTCAAGCAATAAAGGAAGTTTTAGCATATTTTTTCAGCAAAAATCCAACATACAATGAAGCTTATAGAATAGCAAATAACGAAATTTTCAAAGAAATGGTAAAACACAGAAACTCTCTCGGATATGTTCCAGGTCCAGAGTTTACCACACAGTATCTGGCAGATTTTTTGTTTTTCGCTGCCAGTAAAAAACCTGTCTACGAAGTTTGGAAATGGATAAATCCATGGAACTTTTTTGACTTTGCTGATATTTATTCCAACAAGGAAAGATACAAAACACTTATTGAAACCTTGGAAAAAAATAAAGAAGATATTGAGTCATACATTTCATTTAAATTAGAAAAATATACTCCAGAAGGATTTGAATTTCAAGAAAAATTTGTCTTTGGAGTGGAATGGGCTATAAGAGGATGGGCAACAGATAAATTTGGTGGTGTAAATATCGAACATGTCAAGGACAACTACAAATTTCTAATTGACACTATAATTCATGAAACATTTCATAGAATTCAGGCGGTGCTTTATCCAGGTAACAATAATAAAGAATTTACCATGCTGGAAAAACCACTGCAGGATAAAAAATTAGACGCTTTTTATAAAGCAATGACCTATGTATTTCTTGAAGGAACAGCTACACATGTGCAAAAAGGAGCGTTCTCTAACAAAAGCATTCCTGATGTTCAAGCCGCTGTAAATATCTTTAACGAAATATATAAAACAATTTTCCAGAAAAAAGAATATGAAAAACTTGAAACTCTATTAAATGAAGGATTGAGATCTAACGGACCTTTCTACGCTCTTGGACATTATATGTCACACATAATAGAGCAAAACTATAGCAACGAAGCAATTGCTGACTGCTTAGTAAAAGGCAGTCCTGAGTTTTTCAAACTTTTTTTAAACACAAAAGAGGGTAAAATATTTCCGAAAAACATCAGCGATATCATCAAAAATATCGATATTCCTTTATAAAATATTTCAACAGGGGGGATATTATGTTTACAAAAGAAGAGAAAAGCTGGATTATGTACGATTGGGCAAATTCAGCGTTTTCGGTTGCCATTACAACTGCTATTCTACCCATTTATTTTAAAAATGTGGCTGCAAATAACCTTGACAAAGCTACATCTACTGCTTTCTGGGGGTATGGAAATACAATCGCAGTACTCATAGTTGCTCTTCTTGCCCCTATACTGGGGACAATCGCAGATTATCGAGGTATGAAAAAAAGATTTTTAAGCTTTTTTTTGTTTCTTGGAATTACTTTTACTTTTTCGTTCTTCTTTGTAAAAGAGGGAGAATGGTTGAAATGCCTTATCTTTTACCTTTTTGCACTCGCAGGATTTTCCGGAGCAAATATCTTCTATGATTCTTTTATTACCGATGTCACATCTCCAGAAAGAATGGATATGGTTTCCTCGAGTGGATTTGCCTGGGGATATATTGGGAGTACTATTCCTTTTATCATCAGTATTATATTTATTTCAAAACCATCACTTCTTGGAATTGACACTGTCACCGCTACCAGATTAGCATTTGTAATAACAGCTTCATGGTGGCTTATTTTCTCCATCCCAATATTAAAAAATGTAAAACAAAAATATTTTGTGGAACCTTCGCCCCACCCAATAAAAAGTGCATTTAAAAGATTAATACACACGCTAAAAAAAATAAAACAATACAGAAATGTTGTTCTTTTCTTAATAGCATATTTTTTCTACATAGATGGAGTTAATACTATAATAAAAATGTCTTCGGTTTATGGGATAGATGTTGGATTGGACGCCAATGCTCTCTTACTAGTGTTTCTTGTGGTTCAATTTGTAGCATTCCCTTTTGCCCTGTTGTACGGATGGCTGTCAAACAAAACAAACGCAAAATTTATGATTACAATTGCTATTCTCATATACATATTTATAACTGTATATGCTCTCTTTCTTAAAACTATTCTCCAGTTCTGGATATTGGCCATTCTGGTAGCATCGTCCCAGGGTGGTATCCAGGCACTCAGTAGATCATATTACGCACGTATGATACCCAAAGAAAATTCCGCGGAATTTTTTGGCTTTTATAGTGTATTTAGCAAATTCTCATCCATATTGGGACCATTTCTCGTTGCAGTGTTTACACAAATAACAGGTACTTCCAGATGGGGAGTCTTTAGCATTTTATTCTTGTTCGCCATAGGATTATTCTTATTTCTTCGTACAGAAGAAGTTTAGTCCATAAAAACATCTGGGCTTGAGCCCAGATGTTTTTTTACAGGGTGTTTGTCAATAAATTCTTTCATTCAACACTTTTAACAATTATTCAATAGGTTCAAACATACTTTTATCTACACCACATACAGGACAAACCCAATCTTCTGGAAGGTCTTCAAAAGCTGTCCCCGCTTCAACACCGTTATCTGGATCTCCCACTTCTGGGTCATAAATGTATCCACAAACTGTACATTTGTACTTCACAATAACACCCCCAATTTTGTAAACTGCAATAAAATTATATCATAAATGTTTTTTTAATAACCAAAAGAGAATATCCCCGTTGCTCCTTTAAAATAGTAAAATATAGCAACGTAATTTCCTTTTTTAACTTTTCGCACAACATTGTTCCAATCATTTACAGAATTGATATCGTAACTTTTTCCATTTACTGCTATCCTGAATATAACATAACCTTTCTCTATGTATGCGTTGCTTGATTCTTTTACAATTACTCCTCTAACTGTTTCGGGAATTTGATACGTTTCTCTATCACCGAGCGAGATCTCAGCAACCTGCAGCCCTGCAAATTTTGTCGCCTGTAACGTTTCTTTTTCAACTTTTTCAGCAGAACCTAACACTACATTGAATTCTAACTCTTTTCCTTTCCTATTAACCACTATCTTAACTTTTGAGCCAGGAGTATAGTTATGAATTATTGATGCAAGTTCACTTGCACTTGATACAGATAGATTTTCCACTCTTATAATTACATCACCAGCTTTTATACCTATCTTTTCTGCAGGAGAGTTTTTTATTACCTGAGTTACAAAGACACCTTTTTCAACTTTCAAGCCAAGTGCTTTTCTCAATTCCGCCGTTACAGTTTGCATATAAATTCCAAGATAAGCTTTTTGCGCCTTTCCAGTTTTGATAATACTGTCTATAAACCTTTTTGCTGTATTAATTGGAATAGCAAAACCTATATTCATTGCTTCAGAAGGAGCAATTATAGCTGTATTTATTCCTATTACCTGGCCGTGGATATTTAGAAGTGGTCCTCCACTGTTTCCAGGATTTATAGCCGCATCTGTCTGAATTAAATTCGTATAATACCCGCTGTTGTCAGGTTTTGGAATCTTTCTCCCAACAGCTGAAATAACTCCAACAGTTACTGTATGCTGAAAACCAAGAGGATTACCAATAGCTATTGCCCATTCACCTATTTTCAAACTTGCAGAATCACCAAGTTCCAGAGTTGGAAGTTCAGCGTTTCTATTTTTTATTTTAATTATAGCTATGTCTAATTCTTTATCTCCTCCTATATATTCCGCTTCATACGTGGTCCCATCGAGCAAAGTGACTTTTATGTTTTCTGCTCCATCTACAACGTGTTGATTGGTTAAAATGTACCCTTCTTTATCAAAGATGAATCCTGAACCTAAACTCGTACCTCTTTGTTGATACTGCTTTGGAATATCTCCAAACCATCTTTTAAAGAAATCCTGGATAAACGGATCAATATATGTTGCTGAATAAACTGTTGCTTCGATTTTTACAACAGCAGGCGCCGCCTCTTCAACCACATTAACAATAGGACTTTCATAGTCAGGATTTACATATGCAAACAAAACAATTCCTAAAATTACGACAAAGAACATTGCCAGATGCTTTTTCATCGTTTTCACCTCCTGTGTTTTGCTAAATATATATAAAATAGTTTTAACGTTAATTAAATCCATTTTCCGTATTATTTGACAGTATTTTAGCATCTTGAGTTCTAAAGTGTTGTTTTCATTTTTTACATTATATGTTATAATGTAAATGAAAAGTAACATTGCATTTTCGGAGGTGATAGCTATGAAGGTCGAAATGATAATCAAAAATGAATCGATAATAATTACCGAAGAAACTCCATTTTTTATTATGTTAAGGGATTTGTTTTATGGTGGTGCATGGGAAAGAATGGAAAAAGATTTCCAGAAAGGTGAATACTTAAAACAAATAAATTCTCTAAAATTTTTAGAAAAAAACGTGGCGATTTTAGATGAAACTTTTTATGAACCAATTATCTGGTCTGAACTCAGAAGCTTTTTAACAGAAAATAACATCGATTGGAAAATCATGCAAAACGCCACGCCAGATGGTTTGTATGATTTAGCCATAGAATACGCAGACAAGTCTTTATTTGGCGATGCCAAAGATATACTGGAATATGCTATAAAAATTGACAGGAATTATGCCCCAGCTTATGAATTTCTTGGAACATTGCTTGTGGAACAGGGAAAAGTTACTGAAGGAATAAAGTATCTTGACAGGGCAATTGAAATAGATCCCTGGCTCGTTCAGGCTTACTCAACCCTGGGCGAGGTTTTCTACAATATGGGAAATTACAATATGGCGATAAAGTACTGGGAAAAAGAGATTGAATACGCTCCAAACGATATTTTCACCTATTTCATGGTGGCAGATGCCTTTACACGAGCTGGAGAATACCAAAAAGCTATTGAAATTTTAAATAGACTACTTGAAATTGACAATGCTAATATAATTGCAATGTACGAACTTGCAGAATTATATCGAAAAATAGGAAAAGAAAATGAAGCGAAAAAAATAGAAATGGAAATTCTAAACTCTGAACCAAAAGATCCAAATGGCATAGAAATCTGGGCTCGTGTTCAATTAAAATACGAGAGATACGAAAGAGTTATAAAGGTAATAGAACCTTTAATTAACCAGAAAAAAGAAGCCTTTCATCTTAAAACTTTACTGATAGTGCCATACACAAAGTTAGGAGATATCACAAAAGCAAGACAATTGTTCGAAGAAGTGAAAGATAATGATTTCTGGTATGCTTACAGTAAAAAAGAAATATTCGATCAATTTTTAACCAAAAAGGAGAAGGAACTTTGTGGTATAGCCTAAATTTCATAGCTGGCTTAATATTTGGAAGTTTTTTGAATGTTATTTTATACAGGAGCGTGGAGGGAATTAAACTATGGAACCCTCCACGTTCCTTTTGTCCTAACTGCGGTACTACCTTAAAATGGTACGACAACATACCCGTATTAAGTTATGTTCTGCTCAAAGGAAAATGTAGATACTGTGGTGTATCTATTTCAAAGCGCTACCCAACTATTGAACTTACACTTGGAATTGCCTTTTTAATACACTCTATCATTTTCCAGCCACTAATTGCCGGAATATTAAATGTTGTAATTTTCATTACCATAGCTGTTGTATATATAGACTTTTCAAAAATGTTGATTCCAGATTTTGCATGGATATCAATATTGTTAATTGCTGTGATATATTCTTTGATAAACAAACATTTTCTCCTCAATATGCTTCTGGCATCTTTTATTTTTTTTATACTATTAATTCTTAAGATACTTTACAAAGAAGGAATTGGAATGGGAGACGTTCTTTTAATGCCATCTTTTGTCTTCCTCGTAGGGTTCCCATGGGGAATATACCTGATGTTGATTGCCTCGATAAGTGGTATTGTCTACACGATCTTTTCAGGAAAAAAGATGATCCCATTTGGGCCATTTATTGCTTTATCCGGTTATATTCTAATGTTTGGATTACATGTATAGTCCTATGTGTTAAAATATAAAAAGGTGATGTTATGCGCATCTGGATTCTTTTCATTATTTTATTTTTATATATAGGAATGTATTTACTTGTTAAAACATTTCCTATTATGTATTATGATGTAGTGATAAATCACACGAAAAACATTGATCCATTACTTATTCAAAGTGTCATGCATGTGGAAAGTAATTTTAGACAGGAAGCTATTTCTCCTCTTGGAGCAGTTGGAATAATGCAAATTATGCCTTCGACAGCAAAGTGGATCAATGATTTTTTCGGTACAGATTTTGATTACCTTGATACAGAAGGGAACATCGCACTTGGAATATTATACTTGGAATATCTTTTAGAAAAATATGAAAATTTAGATAAAGCTCTGATCTCTTATAACACTGGACCGTATGCCAGAGAAGATATTAAAAAAAGCGCTGGAATGCGGTATTTACACAAAATCAAAAGAGCTTATACCATATACAAAATTCTGTATAGGAGATGAATAAACATGCGAGTTGTAACAGCCTCCGAAATGAAAAAACTCGATGAAAAAACAATAAAGAATATAGGAATTCCATCGTTAGTGTTAATGGAACGAGCGGGAATTTCTGTTGTGGAAGCGCTCTGGAGGGAATTAGGAAATCTATCAAACCAATCCTTTTTAATCATTTGTGGGAAAGGAAACAATGGTGGCGATGGTTTAGTAATTGCTCGCGAACTTTTAAACTTTACCGAAGCTGTAAAAGTTCTGCTATTTGATTCATCTGAAAAGCTTTCTGATGATAACAGAAAAAATCTTGAATTATTTAAAAATGTTGGTGGAGAGGTTATGTATATCCAGAATATGAATTATGATGATATAGCTCAACTAATAGAAAATTACGACGTCGTTGTGGATGCAATATTTGGAACCGGTTTATCGAAACCAGTAACCTCACCTTACAATGAAATAATAGATCTTGTTAATTTATATTCAAAATATACTGTCTCTGTAGATTTGCCTTCAGGAATTTCTGCCGACACTGGAAAAATCCTGGGCGCCGCGGTTAAAGCTGATCTTACTGTAACGTTTGAGTTTCCAAAAGTTGGCCATATACTGTTTCCTGGACGCAAACTTACTGGAAAATTAAAAATAGCCAAAATAGGTATTCCGCGCGCTTTGCAGGACATACTTCCAAGTGACCGCTTTTTAATCACTCCCAATACCATAAAAATTCCTGAAAGACTTAGAGAAAGCAACAAAGGTACCTTTGGAAAAGTTATAATTGTAGGCGGTTCACCAAATTACATAGGTGCACCGCTTTTAAGTGCGTTAGGAGCAATAAGAGCTGGAGCCGGGCTTGTTTATTTATTTGGACCTGAAAAAGTTGTTTACAACGCTGTACAATTTGAACCAGGTATTATCGCCTGTCCTTTTAATGATAATTACTTAACCGAAAAGGCTTTCGACTATCTTTTAAGATTTGTCGATAAAAAAACTGTAATAGTTCTGGGACCTGGCCTTGGCAGGGAAAAAGAAACTGAAGATTTTGTAAAAAAGGTGCTTCAAAATTTAAGTGTTCCTATGGTAATTGATGCAGACGGTTTGTACCATTTATCAAATTTCAAAGATATATTAGGTTCGAAACAAAATATTGTTCTTACACCTCATCCTGGTGAGTTAGCACGTTTTGAAAACCTCAGCGTGGAAAAAGTAAAATATAATTATATCCTGGCAGAGGAAATAGCCATAAAATATCATACAATACTGGCTCTAAAGGATGTTACGACTATAATTACCAACGGAAAAAATGTTTATTTCAACATAACAGGAAACACTTCTCTTTCCAAAGGGGGAAGTGGAGATATATTGAGTGGATTAATAGCGGGATTTATTTCTCAGGGGGGAAGTTTGCTTGACAGTACCATCGCGGCAAGCTATATTCTTGGACGAGCAGCAGAATTGTATGACTTTGAAGGCAGAAACAAAATAACAGAAATTCTGGATTTAATTCCACAAGCAATCAGGGAGGTGGTCTCATGAATGACCTATTAGTACATTTTGTTAGAGACCTTATAAAAAAGAGAGAGATTACTCTTGCGAGAAATATTGTAAGCATTGTTGAATCAGAATATCCATTTTTAAAATTTGAAGTAGAAATTGCCGCTGGAAACTATAAAACCGCCATGGAAATTTACAAAAAACTTCCAGAAAACTACAAAACATTATACAATGTTCAGGATTATGAAAAAAAGGCTGAAAACTTTCCAACTGAAGATTTTGAGACTGTTATAGAAACCATAAGTTCCGAAAATTACACATCTTCTGTTATTCTTCTTGAAGAGTTAAAAAAAGAATTTCCCGAAGTTGTAGAAGCGATTGCATTAGAATTAGAAGCAGCACGAAGAAAAGGAGACAAAAAAAGGGCAAAAGAATTATCAAAAATTCTTGAACAAATAGATAAAACTCATCCTGGACTTTTAAAAAAGGAAACGGATTCTAAACCAAATATAGTAATTATGAGTCTCTTAATCGTTATTATAACAATAAGTTTGATTGCTCTTTTCAACCCTATCATTTTGAGTTTAAATAAGGAAATAACCAATGTGAAAGCCAACCTGGATTACTTAGAAACGGAACTTTCAAATAAAACGGCTATTGTAAGTAACAAGATGGACTCTTTAAAAACACTTGTTACAACAAAAATGGATGATCTAAAATCAGATATGGAAAATACCATAAAAACCACGTTTTCAACAGAAAAACTTGAAAATGTCATAAACAATCAATTTGCAGAATTTAATAAAAAACTATCAGACCAAAAGTTTCTATTAAATTCTTTATCAGAAAGAGTCGTAGAATTATCTCTCTCCATTTCAAACCTGGAAAGAAATGTTAAAAACATGAAATTGCAGGTTTCATTAACACCCCCCACTCCAACAGAATTAGAAAAATTCTTACCAACGCCGAGAAATACACAAATGCTCAGAGTTTTCTGGTTATTAGGTTATCAATACTACAAAATAAAAAATTACAAACTTGCTCTTGAGCTTATTGATAAAGTTATAGAATCTTCAAGTGGTTTAAATCTTTACTTTATCGATGATGCCTTTTATTATAGAGCACTTATATATTACGAAATGGGAGATATAGAAAATGCCTATATCCTTTTTAAAGATTTTGTATTAAGATTTCCAGATAGTTTATACACTCCACACGCTCACTATTTCATCAATAAATTGGGAGGGTAGATATGAAAATTTTTTCAAAATTTGAGATTAAGCCACAACTTGAACCATATCTTCCATTAGAATGGAAACATATATTCGAAAACGATAACCCACTACACGTGGAGCTGGGTTTTGGGAACGGAGAATACATGGAAAAATATTGTCAAAAAAATCAAAGCGTAAATTATATAGGTTTTGAACTTTCAATAACTTCGATGATAAAAGCGCAAAAAAAATTAGCAAAAACGAATATTAAAAACGCCAGAATAATATTATGCGATGCACGATTTGGTTTAAGAGAGCTCTTTCACGACAACTCAATAGAACACATTATTATGAATTTTCCAGTACCATGGCACAAAAAATCACATGCACGTCGAAGAATTATTGTCGCAGACTTTTTTAGAACCCTGGCAGCAGTCTTAAAAGTCGGCGGAACATTTGAACTTATGACAGATGAAAAATGGTACGCAGAAGAAGCTCAGGAAAACGCTTTTTCCAATGGAAATTTTAAGGTATATAAAATCGAAAAAAATCCAGAAAGACGCGTAATGACCAGGTACGAAACAAAATGGCTCAAATACGGTCGGAATATTTATCGCTTAATTATCGAAAAGAAAAGTTATGAACCTGTCGAAAGATTAATAGGAGGTGTGCATGAAATGCCTCATTCAACTGGCAAAATAAATCCGGAAAAATTTTACTCTATAGTAAATTCTGTGTTTAAAAAAGAAAAAATGTCATTTGTAGTTAAAGGAATTTATAAATCACTCGATGGAAACGCACATATATTGAAAGTAATTTCCTCAGATGATAGTTTCTCTCAGCACTACTTTTTAGTAGCATACCCCCAGGAATTCGATAACCCGGATAGTACCTGGGTAATTAAGTTAGATAGCACTTCAAATCCATATAGAACTCCTGCTGTAAAATGGTCAGTAAAAAAATTAATGGAGGTGCTTTCTTGAAATACTGCGTTTTAGGCTCAGGAAGCTGGGGAACCGCCTTCTCAAACATGTTGCACAATAACGGAAAGAGTGTAATACTCTGGGCTCGACGTAAAGAAATTTGCAAAAAAATAAATGAAGAAAAATTTTCTCCCTATTTACCACAGACAAATATTAATGTTTTTTGTTCCACAGATTTAAACGAATGCATTTCATACTCAGACGTTATAATAATAGCGATTCCTGTCCAGCATTTAAGGAATATTTTAAAGCAAATTGACAAACACAAAATAGATTCTAAAATTATACTTAATCTTTCAAAAGGGATAGAAATTTCCACCGGTAAACGTGTCTCTGAGATAATTTATGAATTCTTTGATAATGTTTCTTACGCGGTTCTTTCGGGACCTTCACACGCTGAAGAGGTAGTTCAAAAAATCCCGACAGCAGTTACTATTGCGGGAGAATATGCAGAAAGCTTACAAAAAGACATAAGCAATGACTTCTTTAGAGTATACACATCTTCAGATGTTACAGGCGTTGAACTTGCTGGAGCATTAAAAAATATTATGGCAATTGCTGCTGGGATTCTCGACGGACTTGGGAACTGGGACAATGCCAAAGCTGCTTTAATGACCAGAGCTCTATACGAGATGATTAAATTTGGAAAAGCCTTTGGAGCTAAACACGAAACCTTTATGGGACTTTCCGGGATTGGTGATTTAATGGTCACATGTAATAGTAAACACAGTCGAAACAGATGGCTTGGCGAACAAATAGCCAAAGGTAAAAACATAAAAGAGATACTTTCACAAACTCGTATGATAGCCGAAGGTATGTATACCGTTGATGCTGTAATGAAAATTGCAAAAAGATTAAAAATAGATATGCCCATTTCAAAAGAAGTATACGAAATAATATACAGAGGAAAAACTCCAAAGGAATCGATGATAAGCCTTATGTCACGTCCTCTCAAAAACGAATGGTATGTATGACAGTGCTTGCTAATTTTACTAAGTTCACCAATCTTGCCAACCTCGCTAACTCTCGCTGTTTTCTGTCATCCTGAGGAGCGTCAGCGACGAAGGATCTTATTCTTTTTACTAACTCTCGCAAGATCCTTCGTCACTATGTTCATCAAGACAAACCTTGCCGATTATAAGATTCTTCGCCTGCCCGCCCCTCGGAATGACATTTTCTTTTTTTTGTCATCCTGAGCGTAGCGAAGGATCTTGTTTTTTACCAACCTCGCTAACTCTCGCCAACTCTCGCTAACCTCGCAAGTTATAAGATTCCTCACCCTTCGGGTTCGGAATGACATGAGTGGGAGCCGCCCTCGCCAAGCTCGCCAATCATTAACACAATCTTAATTTTTTTGAAATGCATAATTCCACTTAAAAATAGTAAAATCATAATATGATACTATACATATGTATATAGGAGGTCGTTTGTATGGACCTTATAGAGAAACTGAAAATACTTTCTTCGGCAGCAAAGTACGATGTAACCTGTTCTTCAAGTGGTAGCACAGGAAAAAGGCAAAAAAATGGTGTCGGTAATACCTCCATAAATGGAATCTGTCATAGCTGGACAAGTGATGGTAGATGCATATCTCTTTTAAAAGTTCTTTTTTCAAACATATGCATTTACGATTGCGCTTACTGTATTAACAGAGTATCAAATAATACAAAAAGAGCAACATTTAAAATCGACGAACTTGTTAACCTCACAGTAAACTTTTACAAAAGAAATTACATTGAAGGTCTTTTTCTGAGTTCGGCTATCTTTAGAAATCCGGATTATACAATGGAGCAAATGTTGCGGGTAATAAAAAAACTTAGAATTGAGGAAAAATTCAATGGATATATACATTTAAAAATCATTCCTGGAGCTGATTTAAAATTAATAAAAGAAGCGGGACTGTATGCTGATAGATTAAGCGTAAACATTGAGCTACCAAGTGAAAAAAGCCTGAAATTACTCGCTCCTCAAAAGAAAAAAGAAAATATTATAAAACCGATGAATTTTGTTGGAAAAAATATACTTTCAAACATTGAAGAAAGAAAAAAGTACAAAAAAGTTCCTCTTTTTTCCCCGGCAGGTCAAACTACACAGTTGATAGTTGGTGCTTCTTCTGAAAGCGATTTCCAGATTTTAAAACTTGCAGAAAAAATGTATAAAAATATCCATTTGAAAAGAGTTTATTATTCAGCTTTTGTTCCTGTAACAAAAGACAGCAGACTTCCAAAAACCACTCCGCCTTTAAAAAGGGAAAATAGATTATACCAGGCAGATTTTCTGCTGAGATTGTACAAATTTTCTGTCAATGAAATACTGAATGAATCTGAGCAATTTTTAGATGAAGATCTTGATCCAAAAACCACATGGGCTCTTAGAAATTATCAATACTTTCCTTTAGAAATTACAAAAGCAAGTTACGAAGAATTATTGAGAGTTCCGGGAATAGGCATCAAATCAGCCAGAATAATAATTAAGGCTCGAAAATATTCTCGAATTTCTTTCGAAGAACTTAAAAATATTGGGGTTGTTTTAAAAAGAGCAAAATATTTTATAACATGCCATGGAAAATATTTGGAAAACACACCACTAAGCCCGGAAAGAATAAGAGAAGAATTAACAGGTAAAAATAAAATGCCTTTATTCTCATATAACTTTATTGAAAGGTGATGATTATGAAAATTTTCACCTATGACGGAACTTTTGCGGGACTTTTGTCGTTGATTTCCTATTGTTACAAACAAAAAATTTTACCGGATTTTATATACAAAGAATGCTCACCGGGATTTTTTGATATTTTTGAGATTCACAAAGAGATAAAAACAAACCAAAAAGATTCAAAATTCGTCGTTAACCTCATTATTCAAAAAACTGATCTGAATGTCTTAAAAAATATTTTTTTAGGCTATCTTTCTGATATGGAAAACATAGAAGCAACTATTGTAAAATACTTTTTTCTATGTATAAATTTAAATAAAAACGCAGAAATGTTTATAAAAAAAGACTGTGTCATAAAATTAAAAAGGGTACTACACAAAGTAAAAAAAGAAGCCCACAAGTTTACCGGGCTACTGAGGTTTCGAAAAATTTCAAATGAGCTTTATTATGCACCCTTCGAACCTGACCACAATATCATTCCATTACTTCGAAATCATTTTGTTAAACGCTTCCCCACGCAAAACTGGATAATTCATGATCTGAGAAGAAATATTGCTTTATTTTACAATAAAGACACAGCATCTACTCTGTTAAAATTTTCTTCAGACATCCCGGTTTTGAAAAAAGAGCAACTTCCACATGACGAAGTTTTCTTTCAAAAACTATGGAAAGAGTATTTTAATTCTGTTACCATAAAAGAACGAAAAAATCTTAAATTACAACGTCAGTATATGCCCTTAAGATACTGGAAATATCTGACAGAACTTTAATTTTTTAGATTTTATACCTTAAAACTATGTCTTTAAGTTTTACAGCGTTATCCCTTATGTTTTTCACCTGCGTTGTTATTTCTTCAATACTGCTACTCGTTTCCTGAAGCGCTCCACCAATTGTATGTATGCTGACATTAATTTCTTCAACACTTTTTGCATTTTCTGTCATAGCAGTTGATATCTCATCCACAGCCGCCGTTTGTTCTTCCACTGATGCTGCTATATTTTGCAACATTTCGTTAATTTTCTCAATTGCCCCTATTATCTCATCAAGTTTTTTATCTGCCACATCGGTTAGTTTTGTACCCTCTTCAACCTGAGCGGTAATTTCCTGAGAAACATTCTGCGCTTCCTTTGCTATTCCTCCTATTTCATCCACTACTTCTTTTATCTTTTCTGACGCAATTTTACTCTCTTCAGCCAGTTTTCTTATCTCATCTGCTACCACAGCAAAGCCCTTGCCAGCCTCTCCAGCTCTTGCCGCCTCTATTGCAGCGTTTAACGCGAGAAGATTTGTTTGTTCTGCTATTGCATTGATTGTTTCAATGAATTGCGTTATATCCTGGGCTCCTCTATTGAAACTATCAACCACTCTTTCAACATCTTTTGCTGAATCTGATATTTTTCTTGTTATATTTATAACAGATTTCAAAATTTCCCCCGCATCTTTCGCAAGATTTGTGCTTTGCTCTGCAAACAGTGCTGAATCCTGAGCATTGTTAGCTATATGCCTTGTTGCAGAACTTATCTCCTCAGAACCAGCTGTAGTTTCCTGAATAGAAGCGGATATAGCCTGGATTCTTGACGATATTTTATCAAGCTCTTCAACAATGTTCTCAGTCTGTTCTGAGACAGATTCACTGGCAATTGATATCTCCTCAATACTCTCAGACACACCTACAGCTTCTTCCTGCACTTCTTTAAGATTGCCACGAAGATATTCAATAGAAGCCTTAAATTCATTTAAAAGAATCCCCAACTCATCTTTCGCTCTGACTGATTTTATATCAACTGTCAAATCATTTGCTCTCAAAGACCTTGACGCGATCATCACAGGAGAAAGCATTTTCAAAATTTTAGAAACAAGTATTACAACACCAATTCCAGAAAGTACAACAATAGCTACTGGAACTATAAACAACGTAACTCTAATTAATGAACCAGTATAATTTACCGTGTTTTCAAGTTTCAACCTTTTTTGCTCAAGGTTTGAAAGAATATCTCTTTTCACATTTTCTGTCAATTGCTCCAGATTTGAAACAACGTTACTGTTTCCATATTTGATTTCTTTTATGTTTTCTGCAAGTAAATCCATGTTCTTTTTTAAAGAAGAAATCTTATCTGCCACCTTTTTTAAATCAAAAAAAAGATTATCCAGTTCTTCAAAATTTTCAGCACCATTTACATAAGCTTTTACACTTGATTGAAGCTCTGAAAGTTTATCAAGAGCATCAACTGCAACCTCATATTCTTTAATAGCAACTAAAACATCATGATTGTTCCTGTTCATAAAAATCCCAGAAAACATACCAACACCAAATAAAATCAAAAGAGGTATCAGGGCCAGCAAAAGAAATTTCACTTTTAAACTCATGTCCAGACACCTCCTTTTACCGGCTTTAATTCTTACACTTTCTTAGTATTTATTATAACATGCATCCAGTAATCTAAAGTGTTTTTTACATCAGCATAACATGCTATAATCTTAAATGAAACATTTAAAAATACAACAAAGAAACTCGCAAAAATTGACAGGTAAAGGAGCTTGTTAATTATGTTAAAGTTAAACAACTTTATATCAATTTTTCAAAAAATCGGGCACAATGAGTATGAAAACTTTGTTCTGCATTCTTTTCAGGTGGCCAAAATCTCATCACTTATTGCAAAAGAATTAGGTTTAAACCATGAAAACGTCTATATTCTTGGCCTTGCTCACGATATTGGATTTTTATTAAGAGATCTTGAAAAAGACGCTTACCACATATTTTTGCAGGATAATAAAAATATAGAAAATATCATAGACACGTTTGAACTCAAAAGAATCCATCCGGTAGTTTCCTATCATTTGTTAAAACAAACAGGACTATTTAAAGAGGAAGAAGTAAAAGGGATACTTTTCCATCACGCAAATTTTTCAGATGTTAACAAAGAGCGATTAATAGGAAGTATCCTTAAATTATCGGATATGATATCAAGAAAGTTTTCTTTAATAAAAAGTTACGAAGACTATGCAACTATTCTTCCACAGACCTGGAAAAAAATAGACAACGAAAAAGTTCCAGAATATCTTAAAAAAATTGCCAGAGAGTTATTGCGAAATTACAGACTTATAGAAACATTAATTGAAAATGACCCACATTTCGAAATTTTTGGAGATTTTAACAAAAAACTCAGTATGGAGCAGGCTATAAGGTTTGCTAAAATTATTTCTTTAATTCAGGGAACAAGAAGTTTCATAACAAGAAATCATGTATTTCTTGTATCTTCAATATCGCAAAAAATAGGAGAAAACATGCTGGGAAGTTTTGATGGAAAATTAATGAAAGTTGCAGGATATTTTCACGACTTGGGCAAATTAAAAGTCCCGTTAAAATTACTCCATAAAAAAGACAGGCTTACAGAAGAAGAATGGTTATTAATGAAAAAACATGTTGTTGACACCTATGATATCCTTATAGATTCCAATATAGAATTTATAGCAGACATTTGTTACGCCCATCATGAAAGGCTCGATGGTTCGGGATATCCTCAAAAATTAAAAGGTGAGCAAATGAGTATATACCAGAGAATATTACAGGTTGCTGATGTTTACGCAGCCTTAATAGAGAACAGACCGTATAAAAAAGCTTTACATTATAAAGAAGCTCTGGATATAATTAAATCAGAAGTAGATTCCGGTAAGCTGGATAAAAGGATTTTCAACGAACTTAAAAATATTGCTAAAGCAGAGCAAAATTTTCAAAGCGCATCATTTAAAAATGTAATAAGGGACATTTTCGAAGAACAATTTGAAACAATTTATAGAATCTCCAGAAGTATTATTTAACATCCCAGAGAATAAAGGGGGTATTACATGTTAAAAGACATATTTTTTGATCAGGTGAGGCCCGCTTATGGATGTACTGAACCAATAGCAGTAGCCCTTGCAGTTGCAACTGGAAAAAAATACTTAAAAGGCGAATTAAAAGAAGCTTATATAACCCTGGACAAAAACACATACAAAAATGGTCTTGTAGTTACTATACCAGGAACACATTTTTCGGGACTGGAAATTGCCGGGGCTTTAGCATACATTTGCGGAAATCCAGAACTTGGTCTTGAAGTATTAAAACACGTTGATAAAAATTGTACTTTAGAAGCCAAAAAGCACGTCAAAAAGTTTAATGTTTCAATCGCAAAAGAAAGTCCCACTCTTTCAATAGATGTCACATTAAAAGGAGAAAATACCGTTAGAGTCACAGTCAAAGGAAAACATGATAATATTGTTCACATAGAAGTTGAAGGAAAACAAATCTTAGATAAACCCTTCAAAAACAACGGAACCTTGCTGGAGAAAATCAAACAGTACACCTTAGATGACATTATAGGTTACATAGAAAATCCTGAAGAAGACGTTATCAAACATGTTGAAAAAGCAATAGAGATGAATCTTAACATAGCAAAATTTGGATTGGAAAATCACAATAGTTTCTCCAAAATTGCACCAAACAATAATATCAAATTCGTTGAGGCAGGCATTGAAGCGAGAATGGATGGCGCACTTATGCCTGTTATGACTGTAGCTGGAAGTGGTAACCAGGGGTTATCGTGCATCCTTCCAGTAGCTTCTGAAATTGAAAATTTTCCCAGAATAAAAATTATAAAAGCTGTTCTTCTCAGCATACTTACCACTATTTATATAAAAGCCCACACTGGACTTCTAACTCCCATTTGTGGAGCAGGGGTTATTTCCGCTGCCGGAGCAGCTGCAGGCCTTACATATTTGAATAATGGCACAAAAGAACAGATAAAAAATGCAATAAACGACACACTTGGAACACTTTTTGGTTTAACATGTGACGGTGCCAAACGTGGATGTGCTTTAAAAGCAGGAACAGGAACATTTGTTGCGCTTCAGAGCGCCAGATTAGCATTAGCCGGGATAAATGTCCCATGTGGAAATGGAATTGTTGCAAAAAACGTCGAAGAAACTATAGATAGAGTTGAGAAACTAACTCTGTCAGTTAAACAGTTTGACAACGATGTTCTGGATTACATAGGAAAATGTTAAAAAAAGCGGGGACTGCCCCGCTTTTTCAATTTAACTTCAAATCAAATGAACAACTAACCCACTTTTCAACTTTGGTTCAAACCAGGTTGATTTTGGAGGCATTATCTTTCCTTCATCTGCAACCGCAAGTAATTCTTCTATTGAAGTTGGATACATAGAGAAAGCTACTTTAAACTCTCCATTGTCCACAAGTCTCTGCAACTCTTTTACTCCCTTTATTCCTCCAACAAAACTAATTCTTTTATCAGTTCTTGGATTTTCTATACCAAGAATTGGTTTCAAAAGATTCTCCTGAAGAATCGATACATCAAGTGACGAAACCACATCGTTTTCATCGTATGTACCCTTTTTAGCCGTTAGTTTATACCATTTTCCGCTTAGATACATACCAAATTCGTGCTTTGTCTGAGGTTTATAAGGAGACTCTGGAGCATCTTCTATCAGGAATTTTTCTTTCAGTTTTTCTATAAACTCTTCTTCACCAAGACCATTTAAATCTTTCACTACTCTATTGTAATCAAGTATGTTCAATTGATTGTGAGGAAATAAAACTGCAAGAAAATAGTTATACTCTTCTTTACCTGTATGCCCTGGGTTTTCTTTAGCAAAAGCCTCGGCAGCTCGTGCGGCAGCTGCTGCTCTGTGATGACCATCTGCAATGTAGAATGCGTTTATATTTTTGAAAGCTTCTTCAATCTCCTTGACTTCATTTTCATCTTTTACAACCCACAAGGTATGATGAACTCCTGAATCATCAGTATAATCGTAAACCGGTGTTTTTTCCGTATGCTTGATTATAAGCTCATCAACTTCTGGTTTTGCTCTATACATTAAAAACACCGGTCCAGCATGAGCCTTTAAAAGCTGAACATGTTTTGCTCTTTCATCTTCTTTATCCTTTCTTGTTAACTCATGCTTTTTTATTTTTCCTTCCTGATATTCCTTTGTAGAAAACGTTGCATATATTCCTATTTGCGAATAATCTCCCATAGTTTCTCTGTATATATAGAATGCAGGTTTATCTTCAAGTATCATTACACCTTCTTTTTGAAACATTTCAAGAATTTCTTTTCCTTTCAAAATAACCTCATCAGATTGAGTATCAACTTCACTATCAAAATTTATCTCCGGACGCGTCACCCGATAAAACGTATACGGATTCTTTTCAGCCTCTTTTCTGGCTTCTTCAGTTGTTACCACATCATAAGGTTTCGCAGCCACTTTTTCAACCATATCTTCACGTGGTCTTAAACCTTTGAAAGGTCTTACTACCATCATATCCCTCCTTCTTTGAACTGATTTTCCACGGTGATTTTAACACAGGCAAATGAAAGATACAACATCGATTTAAACTAATTGTTTTAAAATTTGTTTCTTTAACGCTTTTACACATTTTTTCACGCAACTATTCTAAAATTTCCAGAGACTTAATACAAAAACTGTGCTAAAATCAACATGAAATTATTTGAATAATTGGAGGAGATACTATGGGATTATTAAATGTTATGGGACCAGCGATGGTTGGCCCATCCAGTTCGCACACTCTTGGAGCCCTGAGAATTGCAAGGTTCGCACACAAACTTTCTGAAGGAATCCCGGAAAATGTAGAATTCGTCCTGCACGGTTCATTTTCAAAAACGTACAAAGGTCATGGTACTGATAGAGCATTACTTGCGGGTATTATGGGACTAAAACAGGACGATCCCAAAATAAAAGAGGCATACAAAATAGCAGATAAAACGGGGATAAAATACCGCTTTGTGTTCGAAGATTTGGGCGACGTTCACCCAAATACTGTAAGAATAAAGACATATAAATCGGGCATAACCCATGAAATAGAGGGCGCGTCAATTGGAGGAGGAGCAATAAAAATAACATTTATAGATTCAGTGGCATGTGAACTATCATGGGATTACGACACATTAATAATAGTAAACAAAGACGCCCCGGGTATATTAGAAAAAATACTCGAAAAAATAAATGTTAACGTTGCCAATCTATATCTAAGAAGAATCAACGCACTTTTAGAAAGGGCATTAACCATAATAGAACTTGATGAACCCATCAAAGACCTTTCACACATCAAAAAACTACCATATATTTATGAATGTTACTTCATCAGGAGGGATATTTAATGAACACATGGAAAGAGTTGATTGAATTCTGGAAATCATCAGAAATGCCATTTCACGAAGTTATACTAACAGCAGAAATGCTTGAAACAGGAGATGATCCAGAAATTATAAAAAAAGAGCTTCTAAATTTGCTTTCCATAATGATGGAAGAAGCAGAAAAGCAATTTGGAAAAAAGCAGGAGACTCTGACAAACCTTACTGGAAATAACGCTTATAAACTTGCAAATACAAGTCCTACATATTTCGGAAGATTTAATTATATCGCAACAACAACAGCTCTTTCAATATCAGAAAGTAACGCTGCTATGGGAAAAATAGTAGCATGCCCAACTGCAGGGGCTTCCGGCATTATACCTGGTATTTTTTACGCTTTAAAAAAAGAATTTAAAGAAAAAACAGAAAAACTTTTACCAGCATTTATAGTTTCAGGTGGAGTGGGAAATATAATTGCAAAAAAAGCCACCATTTCTGGTGCAGCAGGAGGCTGTCAGGCTGAAATAGGAACGGCAACGGCAATGGCCGCAGCCGGGCTTGTTTATTATGTGTCCAGAGATGGTGTAAAAGCAGGTCACGCTGCATCTTTAGCCTTGAAATCTCTTATGGGACTTGTGTGTGATCCAGTTGGAGGTTTTGTAGAAGTTCCATGTGTAAAGAGAAATGGAAATGCTGTTAATGTTGCCATTTCATCTGCTGAAATGGCTTTAGCAAATATTGAAAGTAAAATCCCACTGGATGAAGTGGTTGATGCCATGAGAATAGTTGGAAAATCACTCCCTGAGTCTCTTCGAGAAACTGGTGAAGGTGGTATTGCTGCAACTCCTACTGCCAGAAGACTAATTGAAAGCATAAGACATTTCAGCAACTAACAACAATAACACTTAAATATAAGAAAATATAGACGATTAACCATCGAATATAGTATATTACATTCATTTACAACATATTTTCAATATGTTATAATTTTTGGTGAAAGTGTTGTAACATTTTTTATAACATCAAGGTTCTTTGAAAGGGGGAACTTAATATGTCAAAAAAGAACGAAGTTACACAACTAAAAGATTGGTTGAATACCAATCCCACAATCCAGGAACTTAAAAAAATGGCAAAAGATTTAGGTTTAAGAGTGAAACGAATGATGAAAAAAAGAGAAGTTATAAAACTTTTTGAGCAGTACATTGAAGAGTTAGAAAACAGAGAAAAAAGTCCCTCTTCCTCTTCATCACAGATAAAACCTTCCTACGAAAAAGAAATCAAGCCTTTAGAAAGAAAAGAAATTACTCTCCCGGAAACTTACGGCAAAGACAAACTTATTCTCATGCCTGTGAATCCTAACTGGATTCATATTTACTGGGATTTTTCCATTAGAACACAAAAAATTTTATCAGATTTACCATATGGTTCAAGAACGGCCCTTCGAATTTACGACGTGACTTACATTCGATTCGATGGTAACAACGCACATAGAACATTCGAATTAATTGTTGATGTAAGAAAAACAAAAAATTATTACTTTAATGTTCCAATGCCAGATGCAAACTATTTAGCCGAATTAGGATACATTACTAAAGATAGAAGATTTGTCCCCCTGCTTCGTTCAAATGTTTGCAAAACCCCGGCAAATTCCCCGAGTCCAAGCTCCAGGGAAAGATGGCTTGATATAAGAAAAAAGAGAAAAATAGTCACACCATCTCAAGGTCCTGTCATAAAAGAGATTGAACATGTTGCAGGATCAATGTTTGGTATAAACAGAGAAATAATTCACCAGGCTGTTTCAGGTGAAGGAATGTTGTGGCAATTGATCAGTATATTACGAAGTGGAAGGGGGATATAAAATATGCCAAAGGGAAATATTGTTTTTGTGCTCCACGCGCACCTGCCATATATTCATCATCCAGAGTATAATTATTTTCTGGAGGAACACTGGTTATTTGAGGCTATAACAGAAACTTACATACCACTTCTTAGAATGTTCAGAAAATTAGAAAGCGAAGGCAAGAAATTCAGGCTCACAATGTCCATAACTCCACCCCTCATGGAAATGCTGGCCAATAAAGAACTTCAAAATAAATATGTTGAACACATGGAATTAATGATAGATCTTGCCCGCAAAGAAATTGAACGAACAAAATCTGAACATCCCCTTAAACATAAAATGGCAAAATTTTATTATGAGGATTTTCAGAAAATTCTTTACATATTTAAAGATATATACCAGAACAATATACTTAACGGTTTTAAAGAGTATTTAGACAAAAATTATCTTGACATTATTACCTGTAATGCTACGCACGGTTTTCTACCATTTATGGAACAATATCCCCAGGCAATTCGCGCGCAAATCGAGCAGGGAATAAAAACTTATGAGAAACACATTGGACGAAAACCACGTGGTATCTGGCTGGCAGAGTGTGCTTATTTTCCAGGACTTGATAAATACCTTGCAGAGTATGGTATTGAATACTTTTTTGTAGATTCTCACGGATTATGGTATGCAGACGAAAGGCCTCGTTATGGCGTCTACAGACCGGTTATTACACCGAGCAATGTTTTTGTTTTCGCAAGAGATCCTAAAAGCAGCGAGCAGGTCTGGAGTTCTCAAATAGGTTATCCCGGTGATTCAAGATATAGAGAATTTTACAGAGATATTGGTTTTGATAGAGAGTTTGACTATATAAAACCATACATCGATCCTATTGGAACAAGAACAAACACTGGTATAAAGTATCATAGAATCACTGGAAAAGATGTTCCTCTTAATATGAAAGATTATTACGATATAGATGCGGCAAAGACAGCTGCCAGAGAGCATGCTCGGGATTTTTTAAGAAAAAAAGAAAGTCAGGTTTCACGTTTAATGAAACTTTTCGAGGGCCTTGAACCGGTTATAGTAGCACCATTTGATGCGGAATTATTTGGCCATTGGTGGTATGAAGGGCCAGTGTTTCTGGAAGAATTTATGCGCTATGTCTCTGAAAGCTCAAAAGTTCGCGCTTTAAAAGCGTGCGATGTTGTTGACATTACTGAAAAAGTTCAGATAGTAACGCCAGCGGCTTCTACCTGGGGAGCAAACGGTTACAATGAAGTCTGGCTTAATGGAAGTAACGACTGGATATATCCTCATCTTCATGAACTGGTTGAAAAAATGACAGAAGTTGCGAAAATTTATCCCGTTCCTGAAAACACCAACCCAAAAATAAGAAGAACATTGTGCCAGATGGCAAGAGAATTGCTTCTTGCCCAATCAAGTGACTGGGCCTTCATTATGACGACTCAGACCAGTGTGGATTATGCTGTTAACAGAACTAAAACACATGTGAAACGTTTTTTAGATTTGTACGATATGGTAAAGAGTGGTAAAATAGATATGGGAAGACTTTCACATTATGAATGGGTTGACGATATATTCCCGGAAATTGATTATACTATGTACCTAAAAACCTAACAAATCTCGGTAAGGAGGGATAAAAGTGCCGGCAAAATATTTTGAACTGAGATGGCACGCAAGAGCAGGCCAGGGTGCTAAAAGCGCATCTCAGATGTTCGCTGAAGCAGCGCTTGAAATGGGAAAATATGTTCAATCTTTCCCGGAATATGGTGCTGAAAGAACAGGCGCACCAATGAAGGCTTTTAACAGAGTGTCAGATGAACCTATCCTTGTTCATAGTTCTGTGGAAAATCCCGATGTCGTAATTGTTATTGATGACACACTTTTAGGAAATCCAGATATAGTATCAGGTATGAAAGATGATAGCGTCTTAATTGTAAACACTGTTAGAGGAGAAGATTTTGTACGAGCAAAAACTGGTTTCAAAGGTAAGGTATGCACAATACCTGCTACAGATATTGCCCTTGAAGAATTCGGGAAAGGTATTCCAAATACTGTTATGCTTGGCGCTATAGCAAAAGTTACAGGAGTCATTACACTTGAAAGTGCTGAAGAAAGAATAAGAAAAACATTTGGGAAGAAATTTTCTGAAGAAATAGTTGAAGCTAACATTAGGGCTCTACGTCGAGGTTTTGAGGAGGTGAACTGCAGTGCCTGAACTAAAAGGATGGAAAGAAGTTCCAATAGGTGGTATTATTGATAAACCTGCCACTGCAAAAGAATATAAAACAGGTACCTGGAGAGTTATCAGACCTGTTCACCAGATTGAAAATTGTATACATTGTATGATGTGCTGGTTGTATTGTCCTGATCAGGCGATTGTAATAGAAATAGTTGATGGAAAACCAAAAATGAAAGGTTACAATTACGATTATTGTAAAGGCTGTGGACTTTGTGCAAATGTCTGTCCAAAAACCAACGATAAACTCCCTGTAGACAAGAGAGCCATTATCATGAAACCCGAAACGGAATTCCAGGAATGAGGAGGTGTATGACGTGCCAGAAGTAAAAAACAGACAGGCTGTTACAGGTGCACAAGCTGTGGCTAATGCCATGCGTCAAATAAATCCCGATGTGGTTGCAGCGTATCCCATCACACCACAAACACCAATTGTTGAATATTTTGCTCAATACGTAGCAGACGGACTTGCAGATACAGAAATGATCCCTGTTGAAAGTGAGCATAGTGCAATGAGTGCTGTTGTTGGAGCAGCAGCATCAGGCGCTCGTGCAATGACTGCAACTGCTGCAAATGGACTTGCGCTCATGCATGAAATTGTTTACATAGCAGCATCTTTGAGACTTCCTATTGTTATGCCAGTTGCCAATAGAGCTCTTTCCGGTCCAATAAACATCCACTGTGATCACAGTGATGCTATGGCAGAAAGAGATTCTGGATGGATTCAATTATGGGCAGAAAATGCACAGGAAGCCTATGATTTTACACTTATGGCTATAAAAATAGGCGAACATGAAGATGTAAGACTTCCAGTGATGGTTAATCTTGATGGTTTTATAATTTCACACGGAGTTGAAGTGGTGGATTTTATAGATGATGAAGCTGCTAAAAAGTTTGTAGGAAAACCTATAGTAAAATACCCACTCCTTGACCTGAATAATCCCGTTACATATGGTCCACTTGATCTATACGACTATTATTTTGAACACAAACGCCAGCAGATAGAAGCCATGAAACACGTGAAACATGTGTTCAAACAGGTTGCCAAAGAATTCGAGAAAATTTCCGGAAGAAAATACGATATTATAGAGAAATACAAAACAGATGACGCTGAATATATTATGATTGCGCTCGGATCTACTGCTGGAACCATAAAATACACTGTTGACCTTTTAAGAGAAGAGGGACACAAAGTTGGTCTTGTTAAGCCCTGGGTCTTCAGACCATTCCCAAAAGAAGAACTTCAGGAAATTTTAAACGGACGTAAAGCTGTAATTGTTCTTGACAGAGCTGCCTCATTTGGAGCTGAAGCACCGCTTTATGAAGCTGTAAAAAGTGCTTTATATGAAGCTGCGGTAAGACCACAAATTGGAAGCTACGTTTATGGACTCGGTGGAAGGGATATAAAAGTTGAGGATATAAGAAAAGCATTTGAAGATGCGTTCGAAGGTAACCTTATAGCAGATGAAGAAAGATACCTGGGACTCAGAGAATAAGGAGGTGTAATGGATGGCTCTTAATATAATGCAGCTTGCTACATTGTTTGCTGATAAAAATCCTGGAATAACTCAGGGTCATAGACTCTGTCCAGGATGTGCCGCGCCAAACGTTGTTAAATTTGCACTCATGATAGCGAAAGCTAAGGGTTTTGAACCGGTAGTTGGACTTGCAACAGGATGTCTGGAAGTTTCTACAACAATCTATCCATACTCTGCATGGAACGTTCCTTATATACATAATGCATTCGAAAACGTTGCAGCTACAATAAGTGGTGTAGAAACCGCGTATAGAGCTCTTGCCAGAAGAGGAAGATTAGTTGATCCAGATAAAAAATACGCGTTCTTTGCATTTGGTGGCGATGGAGGAACATATGACATAGGACTTCAATCACTATCTGGAGCTATTGAAAGGGGTCATAAATTTATTTATATAGTTTATGATAACGAAGGATACATGAACACAGGAAACCAGCGTTCTGGTTCAACTCCTCCAGGTTCTCAAACCACTACCGCTCCAGTTGGAAAAAAACTTTCAGGTAAGGTTCAGATAAAGAAAAATATTGTCGAAATAATGGCTGGTCATGAAAATGTCTATGTAGCCACAGTTTCAACCTCAGAACCTATGGATTTCTTCAAAAAAATTGAAAAAGCTCTCGAATTTGATGGGCCATCGTTTATCGCCGCTTTCTCACCATGTGTAAGGTTCTGGAGAGTTGGCGATGATAAAGCAGTTGATATATCGAAACTTGCCATTGAAACAGGCTATTGGCCTCTCTATGAAGTAGAAAGGGGAGTCTATAGAATTACAAAACGTTTAAAAGAATTAAAACCTGTCAGACAATTTATTGAAGCACAAGGTAGGTTCAAACCTCTCTTGAAAAAAGCAGATGCAGATGATATCGTAAACGAAATTCAGGAGTATGTAACAAGCAGGTGGGAAAGACTCCTGGCTCTTGAAGAAGCAACTAAAGACAAACCAATAAGATAAAAAATTATTTTAAGAAAGCCCCGAAAACTATCGGGGCTTTCTGTTTTTCATCTCGTACATTTTTTCATCAACTTTTCGAAGATTATCTTCAACTGAAACATCTGGATCAAATTCTACAATACCATAAGAAAATTTTATTGGAAATTCCAGGCTACTTAATTTTTTCTTTAACCTTGAAACTATTTTTTCCGCTTCTTTAGAATTTATTGTCGGGAGTAAAAGAATAAATTCATCTCCACCATATCTTACCACAAAATCCATAGTCCTAATATTTTTTTGAGTTATTCTCACGAAATCTTTTAACACTCTATCACCAAAAAGATGTCCGTACTTATCATTCATACTTTTAAAATCATCTATATCAATAAATACTATGCATAACTTTTCCGGCTTTCTTTTTATCCTTGCATGCATTTTTATAAGATATTCAACAAGAAATGCTCTATTGTACGCTCCAGTCATAGTATCTTTTATTGACATATTGTAATACCTGTCTCTCTCTTTTAAAGCTATGTCATAATACTCTTTTAATTTCAAAGTTATAGCTATAATATTGGCAAGATGTTCAAAAACTGGAAAAGTTGCAGGACTGAATAAATTCTCTCCAGACTTTTCAAATAAAACCGCTCCAAAAACATCCCCCCGAAATGATATAGGAACACCGTATATAGAATAATCTTTTTTCACTATGATTTTTGGTTTATATCCATTTGTCAGATTAACTTTCAGTATGTTTGAAAAGTACTCTGGTTTACCTTTATCAATAAAATACCTCAGAAGTGTTTTTTCCTCTTTTGGAACCTTTAAACCTGAAATCTCCTTATTTCCCACAATTCCAAAACGAACAGTAATCTCTCCTCTTTTATCTATTGTTCCTATAATAAAAGAATCGATTACTTTCGCAGAATAAAGATTATTGTATATAGCTTTTCCTATCTCACGCATCTGCCTGTTTTCGAGGACTAAAGGTATTACATTGGTAACAACACTTGAAAATACTTCAGCAGTTTTAAGCTGGGCACCTGTAAACTCCTGAGTAATGTTTTTAATGTTCACAGTTGTATATAAATCCTTACCCAGCATAAACCTAGTAAAATTAATCATAAAGGCAGTTTTGTCTATTTCTCTAATCCAATTTAAACTTACATCATTAGAATCAAGGTTGCCTTTTATCGTATCTAAAACATCTTCTAAAAGTTTAAACTTCGGATATTTTTCAAACAGCCTCTCCCATGACTCTACGAACTCCTGTGCATTCTCAAAGTCTTTCGTATCCACCTCTATGGTTTTCAGAAATTCATCAAAGACATCATTTTTATATACAAGTTTGCAACGTTTCCAGACTCCTATACCAAGTTCTATTTTCCTGAATATTTCGTGAAATATGAGAAACAGTTCATCATACATTTGATTATCTTTTTTTCTCTGCGTTCTCAATTTCAATCTTCTAAAAAGATAAAAAATTAATAACGCCATAAAAACAATAATTGCTAACAAAAATTCTGTCATATTTTCACTCCATTCAAATTCAAAAGACTATATTACTTTCAATAGATCAGTAATTCATATGAACAAATAAAAGGAAAGGGAATTAGAACAAAGCCTCGATGAAATGGTGGAAGAAGACTACCATAAAGCATATGAACAGTTAATTTGAAATTACCGTTTTAAAATAAATCTTGTACTTTATAGTATCAATATTATACCATTTTCTTTAACAAATCCATACTTAACTGTTTAGAAAATATACCTTTAATTTCTTAAAACAATCGCAAAATATATATGATAAAATATTTAATTAATAATTCTCTGGAAAGGAGAATTACTATGAGCGAAATAATAGCAAATTCTCTTGAAGAATTATACAGCAAAATCGAAAAAGATTATGGTCCTAATTGGTGGCTTACCTATCATATAGATATAAATGAAAAACCAGATGGAAAAATTGTCGCAAAATTAACCCCTATCTCCGAGCTAAAAGTTTCTGATAAAACCATTTCACAAATAAAATTACCAGAAGAAATAGATGCAAAAAAGATTTCACAAGAAAACTTTGAAAAGCTCTTAGAAGAACATTCCGAACCAAAAATAGATGTGTCAATATCTGAAGATAAAATGGAAGCATTTTTAACAATAATACCTGGTCTGGTAAAAGAAGTGCCAACCTATGAAGAATTAATAAAAGCATTAAAAGATGCTGGAATTAAAGCGGGTATTGACAAAAATGCTATTGAAAAAATTGTAAAAGAGAAAATTACACTAAAACCCGTGATTGTAGCTCGTGGAGTAGCACCCACACCGTCAAAGGATGCTACTCTTGAATTTTTGTTTCCAAAAGATGGAATTTCAATTTCCAATGATTCAGAATCTTTTGAGCGCAAATTTAATATATTTACATGCAAAAAAGATGATATTTTAGTTAAAAAAAATCCTCCATTATACGGAAAACCAGGTTATAACGTGTTAGGTGAAACAATACCTGCCACTGCTCCAGAAGATATTAATTTGAACCTTTACACAGGGAAAAATACCAGATTATCTGAAGATGGCACAAAAATACTTTCGGATGTAAATGGCCAGCCTTATATATCGTCAGATGGAAAAGTAAATGTAAGGGAAATTCTCGTAATAGAGGGGAATTTGACCTATGAAACCTATCAAACAAAAATCATAGACTTTCCTGGAACAATATGGATTAAAGGAAACGTAGAAGGTGATTTTAAATTAGTTTCCAAAAAAGATATTTACATTGATGGTATTTTAAGCGGAGGATTTAATTTACAGGCAAACGAAAGTGTCATTGTAAAAAAAGGGATATTTGGAAGAGGCATCGGAAAGTTAGAAGCAGAAAAAAACGTTATTGCAAAATTTATAAATGAAACAATTATACTGGCTGGAAATGAAGTTAAGACAGGAGAGTATATAATGAATTCAACAATAGTTGCTAAAAATAATGTAATTGTTTCAGGAAAAGGTTTAATAATAGGTGGCGAAATATCAGCTGGATATTCTATTATTACAAAAACATTGGGAAATTTCAGCGGTATTAAAACAAGCCTGAGAGTAGGAATAAATTTTGAGTATCAAAAAAGATATACCGAATTAAATTTTAAGCTTTCAATGAATTTTAAAAAATTATCGGAACTTTCACTGGCATACAAGAGAATATTAGATTTACTACGCTCCACAGAAAATAAAAAAGAAAAGGAAAAACTGTCACTAACTATAATAAAGATTAATCATGCGAAAAATAAGATCATAAATGATATGAGAAAAATAAAAACTGCTATAACTGCCTTAAAAATAGAACGTTATAGGGAAAAAATAACCCAAAACGCTTATGTACTTGCCTCCGAAGAGTGCTTCCCGGGTGTTGTTATCCAAATCTACGACGAAACAATTAAAATCCAGGACAAACTTGGTCCAACATTGTTTACACTATCTAAAAAAAGTGGAAAAATTGTATCTCGACCTTATAAGTCCTGGAAAGGTTAAATAAAAGATTTAGATGAAAAATTTTCCTTATTTTACACTATTGCGCAAATTTAATAGCATTTTTAAACTCTCCCAGACACAAATATAATACTGGTAAAACAAACGGGGGAGGTGTTTTTCCTTGAATCATGCTTTAGAATTTGCAAAAAACTATAAAAAAGATATTGTAAACTTTATGAGTCGATTAATACAGGCAAGAAGCTATTCTGGAGAAGAACAAAAAGTTATTCAGGTTATAAAGTCTGAAATGGAAAAAGTGGGTTTTGATGATATCAAAGTAGATAAACTCGGTAATATAATTGGAAGAATAGGAAATGGAAAGCATATAATAGCTATGGATGCTCATATTGACACAGTTGACATTGGAAATGAAAAATTGTGGGAAAGAGATCCTTTCAGCGGTGAATATGACAATGAATGGGTCTATGGGAGAGGTGCGTCAGATCAAAAAGCGGGTATGTGTTCAATGGTTTATGGAGCAAAAATACTAAAAGAGCTGAATTTATTTGATGATTTCACCCTGTACATCACAGGAACTGTTATGGAAGAAGATTGTGACGGACTGTGCTGGAGATACATTATTGAAAAAGAGGGTATAAAACCAGATTTTGTTGTTATCACAGAACCAACTTCTTTAAAAATTTATAGAGGACATAGAGGAAGAATTGAGTTCAGAATTCGAACAACCGGTTTATCTGCTCATGCAAGCGCACCAGAAAGAGGTGTGAACGCGATATATAAAATGGCAAAAATTATCAACGAAATAGAAAAACTAAACGAAGAACTTAAAAGCGATTCTTTCCTGGGAAAAGGTACAATCGTTGTTTCACAGATCTTTTTTAAATCCCCTTCACATAACGCCGTCCCTGATGAATGTGAAATTCAAATTGACAGACGAATAACTGAAGGAGAGACAAAAGAAACCGTTTTTGAGGAAATCAAAAGGGTATTTAAAAGGGCAGGAATTGAAGATGCAGAAATTATAGAACTTGAATACAAAAAGCCATCTTATACTGGTGTAGTTTATCCAGTGGAAAAATATTTCCCGGTGTGGAGTTTTCCAGAAGATAGTTTTATTGTCCAGGCAGCAAAGGAAAATTTCAAAGATACTTTTGGTGAAGAACCAGTTGTAGATAAATGGACATTTTCCACAAATGGTACAGTTACTGCAGGGGTTTATCAAATTCCTACAGTTGGTTTTGGACCAGGCGAAGAGAAATTTGCACATGCCCCCAACGAAAGAGTGGCAATTGAACATCTTATTAAGGCTGCTGCTTTTTACGCTACTTTCCCTAAAAAAATAATCAGTATGTTAAATTCGAAAGGGAGGGATTAGAATGTCAACATTTTTCCGGGGAAGGCACCTTATTACCACTCAGGATTTTACAAACGAGGAAATAGAGATGATGCTTGACCTTGCAAAAGAACTGAAAATCAAATTCAGCTATGGCGAACCAACACCTTACTTGCTGTACAAAACGCTCTTTTTAATTTTCTTCGATGAAAGTACAAGGACAAGAAATAGTATGCAGGCAGGTATAGCTCAGCTCGGTGGAACAGGTATATTCTTAACTCCTGACAAAATGCAGATCGCCCACGGAGAAGTGGCAAAAGACACGGGTATTATTCTTTCAAGGTTCGGGGATGGTATTGGTATAAGATTTTGTAAATTTGGTCAGGGAAACAAATACCTTAGAGAAATGGCTGCACATTCTAAAGCTCCAATAATGAATTTGCAGGACGACGTGTACCATCCATTCCAGGTATTGGCAGACTTAATGACTATTCAGGAAAGATTCGGAAAAAATCTTAGAGGATTAAAAGTCGGTATTAGCTGGGCATACGCCGAAAGTCATCTGAAACCACTTTCTGTTCCCCAATCGCAGATCCTGTTATTCACAAGGTTTGGGATGGATATCACTCTTGCCTATCCTGAAGGATTTGATTTAATGCCAGAAATCGTTGAACAGGCCAAGAAAAATGCAGAAAAATTTGGAGGTAGCTTAAAAATAAGCCACAAAATGGAAGACGCCTTTGTTGACGCAGATGTAGTCATACCAAAGAATTGGGGCGGTTTCTTCGTATCAGATAATCCGGATGAGATTCGTGCCGAACAGGCGAAACACAAAAACTGGATTTGTACTGAAGATTTAATGAAACTCACCAAAAAACACTCTATTTACATGCACGCTTTGCCAGCCGATAGAGGAAAAGAAGTTGTCGATAGTGTAATAGACGGACCACATTCTGTTGTATATGACGAAGCGGAAAATAGACTGCACACAGCAAAAGCTGTAATGACACTGCTCATGGGAGGACGTTTCTAAAACATGTCCAGAACTCATGATTTAGGCATAGTCGATGGATTAGTATATCTCGAAGGCACTTTTTTAGAAGCAAATATTTATATAAGTAAGGGTAAAATTGTTGATATAACAACTAACTATTATGCAGCAAAAGAAGAGTATACTGCCAGGGAGAAGTGGGTTCTCCCTGGTTTTATTGATCCTCATGTCCATTTTTCTTTAAACCTTGGAAAATATACATCAGTTGATGATTTTAAAACGGGATCAATAAGCGCGCTCTTTGGTGGTGTTACAACTTTTATAGATTTCCTTGACCCCATAACAACTGTTTCAGAATTTGAGAAAGCATTCTCAAAAAGGCTAAAAGAGGCACAATCTTCTTATGCCGATTACTCTTTTCACCTAACATTAGCAAACACAAAAGAATCTGCAGAAAATTTTATTAAAAAGGCTATTGAGTCTGGACTTCCATCGATAAAAGTTTTTACCGCTTATTCTTCAAGCAATCGAAAGACATTTGATGGGTATTTGTACAGTCTTATGGAAGCTGCCTCAAAGTACAACTTAACCATTTTAATACATGCCGAAAATGAAGAAATGATAATAGAAAATGTGCCAGTTTACGAACATTCAAAAGCAAGACCTGAGATGTCTGAAATAACTCAAATCATAAAAATAGCTGAAATGGTGAAACATACTGGAGCTAAAGTCTACATAGTGCATACCACATGTGGCACCATAATTGAAGAACTCTCGCTGAGGTTCAAAGATATACTCAATGAAAAACTATTCATCGAAAGCTGTCCGCATTATTTTTATTTTAATTCTGAAGCTTATTTAAAAGAAAACGGTTATCTGTACACAATGACACCACCGCTTCGTTCAAAAAATGAACAAAAAAAGCTTATTAAAAATATCTCTGGAATATTTTCAATTGGTACTGATCACTGTACTTTCAATACCAAGGAAAAGAACAAAAAATATACCGGGGACATTCCAATGGGCATAGGTGGAATTGAGCATTCGTTTATTTTAATGTACACATTATTTGGAAAACAAATTATAGACAAATTTACTTTAAATCCTGCAAAAATGTTTAACCTTTATCCCAGAAAGGGTACATTGTATCCAGGTGCCGATGCAGATGTTGTAATTTTTAATCCAAATTATTCGGGATTTATTAAATCCACTCACACAAATGCTGATTATGACCTTTATATTAACACAAAAGTGAAAGGAAAAGTAGAAAAAGTCTTCAAGTCAGGAAACCTAATAATTGAGAACGAAAAACTTGTGAAAACCGCTCCAGGAAATTTTTTGAGGAGGTAAATTATGAAGGCCATTATAAATGCTAAAATATACGATTTTGAAAATTACATTGAAAACGGATACATACTCTACGATAAAAAAATTCTTGAAACAGGAAAAATGGAAGATTATCCAGGAGCTTTATTTGAAATCAATGCTAAAGGTAATCTGGTAATACCAGGACTTGTGGTGGGACATACACACATATACTCTACATTCGCAAGAGGATTATCTGTCCCCTTTAATCCGAAAAATTTCAAGGACATTTTAACACAATTATGGTGGAAATTAGACGCCAAACTTGACAAGGAAGCAAACTATTACAGTGCTCTTGTTGCGGGGCTTGAGTTTTTAAAAAATGGGGTAACCACAGTGATAGATCATCACGCAAGTGGCTTACAAATCAAAGGGAGTTTGTCGACACTTAAACAGGCAATTTGCGAAGAGATAGGATTACGTGGCATCTTTTGTTTTGAAACAAGCGATAGATTTAACGTTAAAGAATGCGTAGAAGAAAACGTAGAATTCGCAGCTCACAGTAATGAGATGCATGCTGGAATCTTTGGACTTCATGCCTCTTTAAGTCTCTCCGAAGAAACTTTAAAAGTGGTAAGTCAACACTACGAGGGCCCAATACATATACATGTTGCCGAAAGTCCTGATGATGAAAAAGATTCTATCGAAAAATATGGTATGAGAGTAGTAAAAAGGCTGGAAAAACATAGTCTATTGAGAGAGAATTCTATTTTAGCACACTGTGTACATGTTAATGAAGAGGAAATGGCACTAATTTCGCAATATAAATGCTATGTAGCATATAACGTTACGTCTAACATGAACAACGCAGTTGGACTTCCAGATTATCAGAAGATGAAAAGATATGGAATAAATGTGATAGCGGGAAATGATGGGTTAGGATTTAACTTTTCAAGGGATCTACTCAATATTTTCTTCTCTATGAAACTGGCGGGAAATTCTCCTATTTCATTTGATTTCAATGACTTCATAAAAATCATTAACAATACGTACGAACTTGCTGGAAAATATTTAGGAGTAAAACTTGGAAAAATAAAACCTGGTTATGCCGCAGATTTACTTATAATTCCATATGATATACCTACACCTATGAATTCTTCAAATATTATTGGACATTTTATATTTGGTGTGCTGGATAATTTTAAACCATCTCATGTGATAGTCAATGGAAAAACATTAATCGATAATTTTAACGTACTTCTTCAAACAGAAATTATTTATAAAGAAGCTTCTAAAATCGCCGAAACGGTGTGGAAAAGACTTTGAGGGGGGATTATAAATGGAACTTTTAACAAACATAGCTGGAATAAAAATTAAAAATCCTCTTATGCCAGCCTCTGGACCGCTGGTTGGAGATTCCAAAAAAATACTCTATATAGCAAATCTTGGTGTAGGGGCGATAGTTACAAAAACTATTTCAACGAAAGCTGCAGTAGTACCACGACCATGTATTTATGGTGAAAGAGAATTTGCCATGAACGCCGAACTATGGTCTGAATTGCCTCCAGAAAAATGGATTAACGAAATACTTCCAGAGATAAAAAGCAAACTGGATGTTCCCATAATTGTAAGTGCCGGATACTCAAAAGAGGATATGGAAACATTAATTCCAGAGCTCGATAGATTTGCAGACGCATTTGAAATATCAACTCATTATGTGGGAAAAAGTTTAGACACTATAGCTGAAATAGTAAAAGCTATAAGAAAAAATACTGAAAAACCAATATTTATGAAAATGAGTCCACATATTCCTGATCCGATAGGTTTTGCAAAAGTTGCTGTAGAAAATGGAGCAAATGGAGTCGTTGCTATCAATTCATTAGGCCCCACTATGAAAATAAATATTGAAAAAAGAAACGTTCTACTTGGAAATGAAAAAGGTCAGGTATGGTTATCTGGACCTGCTATAAAACCCCTGGCTCTTGCAATGGTTAACATGCTCAGAGAAGCTTTACCAGATATAACCATTATAGGCGTTGGAGGAATTAAAAGTGCTGACGATGTTATAGAGTTTCTTCTTGCTGGTGCCGATGCTGTTCAGATGTTATCCTCTGCTTTGATATACGGAAAAGATCTATATGAAAAAATAATAAAAGAACTTCCAGAAAAACTTAAAAAATATGGATTTGAAAGCATTGAAGATGTTAAAAACACCGGATTAAAAAAGGAATCTCCTAAATATGAACCTGTCCATCCAATCATCGACCATGAAAAATGTACACTTTGTAGAATATGTGAAAAGGTTTGTCCATACTTTGCAATAGAAATAAAAGATAAAGTAATCGTTAATGAAGAAATGTGTTTTGGCTGCGGTTTGTGCGAAAGCCGATGCCCTGTTAAAGCAATAAGTGGCGTCCTTTCGTCTTAAACATGGAAACATAGAATCGATTTTTTCCATCTTTTTTTGCTTTATATAACAACATATCTGCGGCGGAAATTAAGTCAGTTACAGTATAACCTTCCTGGTTTCTTGCAATTCCGCCGCTTATTGTTATTTTTTTATCGTCTCCAATAACTTTTTTCCAATTATAGCTTTGAATTTTTTCATAAATTTTTTCTACAAACTTGATTGCCATATCTGGAGATTTAAAGACTATTATAAACTCTTCTCCACCATATCTACCTGCCATTGCTTTTTCATCTATCACTTCAAGAAAAATTTTTGCAATTTCCTTTAAAACAAGATCTCCAGTCAAATGACCATAAATATCATTCACCTGCTTGAAATTGTCTATGTCAAACATTGCAAGTGTAAGATCATTTTTGTATTTTTCCATCATATTTTCAATACTTTCAATAAGACTTTTTTTATTTAGCAATCCAGTTAAACCATCTAACAATGCCGCATTATTATATTCTTTAAAATTGTTCAACGTTGAAAAGAGCATTCCCAGGCTTTCAATAGCTTCTTTCAAAAACTCACGCAAACCTACAGTAAAAGCGGGATTTTCAAGTAATATTATCCCTATCTCTTCATTCTCATAACATATTGGTTGAGCGTAATAATTCTTTATTCGTCTCTGGCTATTTTCATCGAATGCACCTGTATACGACCATTTTGAGGGTGTTATTGGCTTATTTAAAAACGAAAGTAAAAGTGCCTTTAAGTGGTTGGGATTAACTTTTTCGGAAAGGTTATAAATCCTACCTTCAGAAGGAGAAAGCAAAGCCGAATAAAAACCTGTAAAACTTGTAAAATGACTAATCAATTTTTTTAGAGAATTCATAACGTGCTTTTCATCTCTTATATATTTTAAAAATCCTAAAATTTCCCTCTTTATTATTTCGCTTTTCATTTTTTTCTCAATAACTTGATAAATATCCTCAAAGGTAAAGCTTCGATTATCATTCAAGTTCCCAGCATAAAAACCATTATCTAAAAAAACGGAAAGTTCGCTTTTTATTCTATCTTTTCCTATCAGTTTGCTTAAAAACTTATTGGCCCCACTTTTTTTAGCCCAATACTCATTTATAACATCTTCAGAGCCTGTTAAAATAATTATTCCAATACTTTGAAATTCAGGGATACTCCTTAAAACCATCGAAACATACAAACCTGATATATCAGGCATATTATAATCAGTTATCACCAGATCAGGCAAAAACTTTAAAGCTTCATTTACACCTGATATACCAGACTCTGCCGTTTTAACTTCACACCCGAGAGAATTTACAACATCTGAAAGAAATAGACGCCAGAATTTACTATCATCAATCACTAAAACTTTTTTCAAAAACATCCCCCTGTGAAATAAAAATTCTTACTTTATTATATCACAAATGATATGTTAAAATGTAGATAAGAAAAATTCCTATCATAAACCGGACTTTTTTAGTATTATAAAAACTAAAGGAATGAAATACGGTCTAATATATAAATAAAAAATAAACGGGGGAAAAGAATTGAACATTTTTGAAAAACTAAGTCCAGAAATAGATCCAAGGGAAATACCAACAGATTCTTTAGCATACTTAGGAGACGCTGTATATAACTTATACATAAAACTATATCTTTTTAAAAAAACATCGGCTTACAATCTTCACAAAGAATCTCAAAAACTTGTTAATAGAAAAACTCAAGCCGCATTACTTGATAAGTTATTGCCTTTTCTTTCCGATGGGGAAAAAACATATGTAAAAAGAGGAATCAACAGCAAAGGTGCTGGTAAATATGGAAATGATCCCGCCTACCGGAAAAGCACAGGGTTTGAAGTGCTAATAGGTTATCTTTATCTTACCAATCAAGAACGTTTAGATTCTTTATTGAAAGGGGTGTTAAAATGAAAAGAAGTGTGATTATTGATGGTTCAGTGATTTACACAAACTATAGTCAGATCATGGGGCAAAGAAAATTTGAATCTTTACTTAAAGATTTTATTGAAATCTTAAAGAAAAAAAATAGCCCACTTCTTGAAACTTTGAATCCTTTTAAAGTAGGGAATGAAATTGATTTGCACAGACTTGTAGAATATTTACATTTGCTTACTATGCGAAATATCAAAGAATTAAGCAACATAATTAATTATGTTAATCCAAAAGAACTTGCCAGATTCATAGAATCGTTTTACTCTTTCTGGAGAAGTAAGCATAGATTTATGGTCAGGAAAGAGAGATACGTAGAAGATTACAACCGTCGTGCAAGTATTGAATATACGATGACCATGATAGGCGATCAATTTAAGGCAGTTGTAAAAAACCTTTATAGACAACTAATCTCCAACGTAACTAATGAATTTCCAAATGTTATGAGACAACTGCCAAGCGGAGCACAGGTAATGTTTTTAGTTGATGATGTAGAAAATGAAAAATTTAAAGATTACCAATGGATGCATAATATCCCAACAATCTGGGGAGCCATTTTTGATCCACCTGCTATATTTTACACAAAATCCAACAAAAGAAGAGGAATAATTCCTATAGTTGAAAAGAACATTCTTGACAGGATTAGTCTTGATCCAAGGGAATGGTATAGATTTCCAATAATGGTTGGCGATTTACTATTTTATAATTTTGTTCACAGAGAATATTTAGCTCACGGGGCAGGACTTGCAAATCTCTTCGAAATAGCCACACCAAAAATTGTTAAAAATACAAAACCTGAAGGCATTGTAATATTTGGCATAAAACCGGAAGACATACCTGATTATGACGAAAGATGGAAAAATGCTGTTGTCTTTAAAGATAACAATTTTTATGTGGGGGTTATTCCAGGAACAAAAGAAAATGATTATTTCGGTTACATGAAAAAAACTACTCTCACTGTTCATAACCTCATTCGTATATCTCAAAATAGACTTCCAATTCATGGCTCAATGGCAAGAATCACTCTGCAATCTGGAAAAAGTGCAGTTGCTATGTTCATAGGAGACAGTGGAGCTGGAAAAAGTGAAACATTAGATGCGCTAAACAGATTGGATGAAGTAGCTGAAGTTGATATTATAATAGATGATATGGGAAGCCTTGATATTGTAAACGGCCAGATAGTTGCTTACGGCACTGAAACAGGCGCTTTTGTAAGGCTCGATGATTTGCCACCGGGATATGCATATCACACTATGGACAGAAGTATTTTCATGAATCCTGATAAAATAAACGCAAGAGTGATAGTTCCTTTCAATAACTATACTGATGTTATCACTCCAACACCAATAGATTTCTTTTTGTATGCAAACAACTATACGGAAGTCAGCAACGATGAAGATAGAATTAAATTTTTCAATTCTCCACAAGAAGCTTTAGAAGTATTTTCTGAAGGTAAGCGAATGGCAAAAGGCACCACAGCAGAAGTTGGAATTACCACTTCTTACTTTGCAAACCCATTTGGAGCTGTTCAAATGAGAAAAAAACATCACGAAATAGCCAAAAAATTCATTGAAAAAATGTTTGAAACAGGAATAAAAGTCGGTGAAATTAGAACAATGCTTGGAATAGCAGGTTATGAAAAAGATGGCACGTTGCTTGCTGCAAAAGCTCTTTTAAAATTAATAGAAAAAAAGGGGGGATAACTGGTGCTTGAACATGGACTAATTCAAGATATTTTAGGTGCTGTCTTAAAACACGGCGGAGATTTTGCAGAAATATTTTTTGAAAAAAAGTATTCAAATCGTTTTGAACTAAAAGATGGTAATCTTGAAACTGCTTCAAGTGATCACACTATTGGTGTTGGAATAAGAGGTTTTTTTGGAAAAAAAGCTATCTATGCGTATACAAATGATTTAACCAGAGAAAATTTATTGTTAGTGGCAAAGCGTGTTGGTGAAGCACTCGGAGAAACAAAATTTGAAAATATGATATTTAACTTCGACAAAAAAGATATAAAAAATAAACACTTCGTGATTTTTTATCCTGAAGATATCCAAAAAAATCTAAAAGTAAACATTATGAAAAAAGCTTATCTTGCTGCTAAAAATTATTCAAAACTAATAACGCAGGTGGCAATATGGTACTGGGAATATGATCAGGAAGTTTTGATTGTAAACTCAGAAGGTACATGGGCAGAAGACAGGAGGGTAAAAACCAGATTAATGATTAATGCCATAGCAGAACACAATGGAAACATGGAACGTGGTTTCTATGGACCAGGTGCCAGTATGGGATACGAATTTTTTGAAAAGATAGATGTAGAGGAAGCTGCAAAAAGAGCCGCAAGAATTGCTGCAAGAATGGTAGATGCTGAACCTGCTCCTGCTGGTAAAATGCCCGTAATTATATCAAATGAATTTGGTGGTGTTATATTTCACGAGGCAGTTGGACACGCACTCGAAGCCACATCAGTAGCAAAAGGCGCCTCGGTATTTGCAGGTAAGCTGGGGGAAAAAGTGGCAGCTGAATGTGTCTCTGCTGTAGACGATGCCACAATTCCAAATGCCTGGGGTTCTGCAAATATCGACGATGAAGGCACCCCAACGAGAAGAAATTTACTTATCGACAAAGGAATACTTGTGGGATATCTCATAGACAAACTTGGAGCACGCCGTATGAATATGGAAAGTACAGGAAGCGCTCGAAGACAGGATTATACCTTTCCACCAACATCGCGCATGAGCAATACTTTTATCTTGCCAGGAGACTATCACCCGGAAGAAATAATTTCAGCAACTGAATATGGACTTTACGCTAAGACTATGGGCGGCGGTTCTGTAAATCCTGGAACCGGAGAGTTTAATTTTGCAGTTAACGAAGCATATCTTATAGAAAAAGGAAGAATAACCAGACCTGTGAAAGGGGCTACACTCATTGGAAAGGGCTATGAAATAATTCAAAAAATAGATATGGTTGGAAACGACATTGCACGTGGACAGGGAGTATGTGGCTCTTTCTCGGGAGCTGTTCCAGCTGATGTTGGACAACCGACAATAAGAGTATCAGAGATAACAGTTGGGGGGCGAAATAAATGAATCTTAAAAATTTCAAAGACAAAGTTTTCAAAATAGCCAGAAAAAAAGGTTTTGAAGCACAAATAGAGTTTCATGAAATAAAAGAATTTTCTGTACGATTTTCAAATGGAGAGCTTGACCAATACACAGATGCAGGAAAATTTTATCTCTCAATAAAAGTTTTAAAAGAAGGAAAAATAGGAAGTTCTTACACAGAAACTATAGAAACTCCTGAAAAATATGTTGAAGAGGCTATTTCAAATTGGGAAATAATCGATTCTAAAGATGAAAATTTCTTTCACGATGGAACTGGAAAATATATTAAAATGGAAACGTACAATGGAGAATTTGAAAAACTTCCAGTAAAAGAAAAATTGGGATTTGTTAAAACAATTTATGAAAGTGCAAAATCGGATCCAAAAATAGTTATGGTACCCCTTGCACTTTACGAAGATTTTGTACAAAGTGTACAGATTTCAAACACATTGGGACTGGAAGTAGAAATGAAAAGCGATGGAGCAAGAGTATTTTCAATGGCTATCACAGCCGACAAAAGTAAACATTCAGGAATATGGGGAACAGTTGCAAAAAAAGTTTCAGAATTAAACCCGGAAAAAATAGGAAAAAAAGCCCGTGATGAAGCACTTGCCATGCTTGGAGCAAAATCTGTTAAATCTGGAAAATATAGAGCTATAATAAGACACACTGCTTTGCAAGATATTTTATCTTTGCTAAATTCCATGGTTTCAGCCGAAAATATACAAAAAAACATGTCACCTTTGAAAGAGAAAATTGGAAAGCAAATAGCAAGTACATGTGTCAATATTTTAGATATGCCCTTCCATCCCTTAAGCATACAAAATAAGCCTTTTGACAGTGAAGGTGTTCCTACAATAGAAAAGGCTGTTATTGAACAGGGAATCCTTAAAACATATTTATATAATCTAAAAACTGCTAAAAAAGATAATACAAAGTCTACTGGAAATGCACACAATGGCGCTATTTCATTCATAAATATGACATTGGTCCCGGGAAACAAATCTTTTGAAGAATTAATTGACGAACTTGACAACGGACTTATCATAATAGGAGTTGATGGGATACACTCTGGAGCCAATCCAATTTCTGGAAATTTCTCATTGGGTGCAAGAGGCTATGAAGTAAAAAACGGGAAACTTTCTGGAGCGGTGGAACAAATAACAATTTCTGCTAATTTTCTTACATTATTAAATAATATAGAAACAGTGGGCAATGACGTGCATGCCGCCCCGTTTAGAGCGGTCATCTGCCCGAGCGTTTTAGTAAATGAAATAGATGTTGCTGGAGAATAAGTCTGTAGTATCTTTCGCGTCTCTATGCAACGAAATTAAATCCAAATTTCAAAGAAAGGAGAGGAGTCATGGTAAGATTTAGTGCTTCTATACTTGCTGCTGATCTTTCTAAACTTGAAAAAGAAATAAAACGTGTAGAACCATACATAGATGAAATCCATCTTGATGTTATGGACGGTCATTTTGTTCCAAATCTCACATTTGCGTACCCAATTTTTGAAGCTGTTAAAAGTTCTACTCAACTTCCAATTGATGTACACCTGATGGTAACAAATCCAGAATTTCATGTGGAAAAGTTTTTACAATTAGGAGTTTCAAGAATCACCGTCCACGTTGAAGCGTGTACTCACCTTCATAGAACGATCTGGCAAATTAAAGAAGTCGGCAGCGAAGCCTTCGTGTCTTTAAATCCAGCAACTCCAGTAAGTCTACTGGAACAAATAATTGGCGATGTTGATGGAGTTCTTGTAATGAGTGTAAATCCTGGCTTTTCCGGACAAAAATTTATAGCAAAGTCGTTAGAAAAAATCAGAAAATTGCATGAGTGGAAAGAAAGATACGGACTCGACTTTTACATAGCTGTCGATGGAGGAATAAATGAATTAACCGCTCATCCAGTTGTAGATGCGGGGGCAAACATACTTGTTATGGGTTACGGCATATTCAAAAACGATAATTTAAAAGCTTTAAGCGATAATTTCAGAAAATAAGGTGTTTATTAATGATAACTGGTATTGTATCACCATACTCATTTGAAGGCTCTGTGCTAAAAATTGAACTTGCAGTAAAACACGCCAGAAGTCTTGGCGCTAAAACGTTGTTTTTATGCGATACAAACTTTCACGGTACAGTTGAATTCATTAAAAGCTGCAAAAAATACAATATTAATCCAATAATTGGTTTGAGATTAAAAGATAAAGTTCTTTATGCAAGAAATACTGAAGAATTTTATCAGCTTATAAATGCTTATAATAGAAACGATTTTAAAAATTTAAAACTTCCTGAAATCCCACTTGAAGAAATAAAACTCGTATACCATCTCCCAGGTCAAAAAGCGGCATACGAGTTTTTTGCACGCTATTTTGGCAAAGAACCTGTTAAAAATGCAGAATTTAACTCTTACAAAGATGCTCTGGAATGTAAAGGATATAATTTATATTCTTCTCAAAAACTTCCAGGCGCTCCAAAAGACTTTTTTAAGGTGCTGGAAACAAACATTAAATCATATGAAAGAGAAAGATTTGAAAGAGAAAAAGCTCTTATAATAAAATTGGGGTTTGTAGATTACTTTTATACAATCTTCGACATTGTTACCACTGCTCGCAAACTGGGAATAAAAGTTGGTCCAGGACGTGGAAGCGCAGTAGGATCATTTATTGCTTACAAGCTTGGAATAACAGAAATTAATCCTTTAAAATATAACCTTATGTTTGAGCGATTTTTAAATGAAGGTAGAAAAGAGCTTCCAGACATAGACTTAGATATAGAAGATGAAAGAAGAAAAGAATTAATTGAACAACTACGTGAAAAATATCGTTATGTGTATCATATAACCACTTATTCAAACGCAGGAGAAAAATTCATTAAAAAAATAGTTTCAGAAAACAACATCCCCAGAAAAATTGCAGAGTACATTTTGGGACTTCCCCTGCATAAAAGTATTCACGCCGCCGGAATAATCATATCCACAGTTCCTCTAAATGCTCCTGTAATTTCAGGGGAATATACACTTGAATGGGATATGAACTCTCTTCAGCAATGTGGGTTCGTAAAAATAGATATTTTAGGGTTAAAGACATTATCTATTCTTTCAAAACTTGAAAAAAAATTCGGAAGAATTAAAAACCTTGATGATAAAAATGTCTATAAAAAAATTTCAACTGGGGAAACCACAGGAATTTTCCAACTTGATAGCACTATTGCACGAAAAATTTCACGACGCATAAAACCAAAAAGTCTGGAAGAATTAGCTGTGGTGTTATCACTAAACAGACCTGGACCCCTAAAAAGCGGGTTAGACAAACAATATGTTTTGTCTAAAAAAAACACTAATTCAACCCTATCCAATATTTTTGATGAGACCAGAGGAGTGCTTATATATCAAGAACAAATAATGAGAATTGCAATGAATTTAGCAAATTTTTCAGCTGAAGAAGCTGATGCGCTTCGAAAAGCTGTTTCAAAAAAAGATAAAGAACTTATGAACAGTCTGATCAAAAAATTGAGAATAAATCTTTCACAGAAAATGGAAAAGGAAGAAGTTAATAATCTTATAAAAACTATATATGATTTTTCAGAATACGCTTTTAACAAGTCACACGCCGTAGCATATTCTCATATTTCATATTTTCTCTCGTATTTCAAGTTATATTTTCCCAAAGATTTTTTCAGAGTTCTTATAAGTTATGATAGTCAAAAAATAGCTGCCTCAATTTACGAACTACAGGCACTTGGATATAAAATATTACTACCAAACATCAATAATAAGAAAGAAAACGAAAATGAATTCATAATACCACTTTCGTGCATATCAGGCATTGGAAAAAATACAGAAGAACAAATCAGGAAATCTGCTCCCTATACTTCTTTTGAAAATTTCGTTGAAAAGAATAAAACACTACATTATTCCACAATTGAAGCTCTTATAAAAGCCGGGGCTTTTGATGATTTCTCCTCCAGCAGGAGAAAATTACTTAAAAAGTTAAAAGATTTTCGAGTAGGTATAAACCCACAACTTCTTGACATATCAAGTAAATTGTTTGGAAAGAAACTCGAACATGATATAAAAATTGAAAAAGAATGGGAAAAAGCGGATATGGAAAATAGTGTTTTAGGTGTCCCTATAACAAAGCCTGTAGAAAACGTTGAAAACAATTTATCACCTTACTGTGTAGCTTTTTCTCGCCAGCAAAAACTGGCTACTCACATTGTTGTAAAAGGCGGATATGCCACAGACGGTATCTCAGTATTCAAGATAACAGTACCTGATGGGAAATATACATACGTTTACGAAAAAAATCTCACAATATATGAAGGCTTTAAAAAAGTCGAATATATTTTAAAAGAATTTTTGTCGGAAAATGATCTGGAACGCGGTGGAAAAATGGAAAGCGTAAAATTTAAATATAATCGGAAAAAATATGCAGTTTTAAAATCAAGGCCTGTGCTTGATGAATATACAATAAACATTGTTTAAACAGGGAGGAAAAACATTGTATATAAACGACAAATTATGTAAAAATTGCAAAGGCAAATGTTGCAAATATTTCCCAGGCGTTACACTTCCAGAAGATTTTGGAGCAAATATAAACAAAGAAACATTTTACAATGAGCTTGTAAAGGCTTTTAAATCAGGGAAATGGGCAATAGACTGGATAGATAGAAAAAAAGATATGTACTTTATAAGGCCTGCCATAAAAGGTTTTGAAGGTTGGCTGTTTGACCACAGATTATCCGGTGAATGTTCATTTCTCACACCAGATGGTTGTGAACTTGATCCATCACACAGGCCATCGGGTTGTTTGTTACTTGAACCTAAAAAAGATGGCATCTGCTTACCTCACCTTACCACAGAGGAAGCTGCAAAATTCTGGAAAAATTACATAGATATTATAATGGAAGCAGCAATAGAAGCTGAGAAAATAGATTTTGAATTTTGAAAGAGTTTACAAAGATAAAATATCCAATTTGCATCTTTCTATACTCGTAATTGTAGCTTCTTTATCTGTGTTATATTCTATTTCAAAAAGGTACACTCCTTTCTTTTCAAAAATGTATGGAATGATTTTTTTGTCGATATCTGATAAATTTTCATTATTCAATCTGGAACGTTTTACCCACCGCAATTCACCTTCGGCTGAATGATTTACTCTATCTTTTTTTATTTTATCTTTAAAAATAAACAAAATCCAGTTATAATGTTCAGGTCCAATTTCTGTGGTGACTACTTTAATTTCTGGGGAATTAAGTTTTAAACCAGTCTCTTCAAAAAACTCTCTAAAAACAGCTGAGTAAACTTTTTCGCCTGGTTCAACTTTCCCACCAGGTGGGACTAATTTTCCGGCAAAAGGTTCTTTTTTCCTTTCTAAAAGTAAAACCTCATCAAACTCGTTCACGGCGTAACAAATAACTGCAAGTTTCTGTCTTAATGATTTTTGCAGCTCTTTAATATTATTTATAGGTTTCAAGCTACCTCCTCCTTTTAAGTTTTTAATAGTTGCGTATATTAATTTTACCATTTACATTTTACCAACCTCGCTAACCTCGCCAAATAGAAGATTCCTCACCCTTCGGGTTCGGAATGACAAAAAAAGAATGTCATCCCGAGGAACGAAGTGACGAGGGATCTTACTTTTTTGTCATCCTGAGCGCAGCGAAGGATCTTATTTTACTAACACTCGCTAACCTCGCTAATTACAAGATTCCTCGTCGCATACGCTCCTCGGAATGACAAAAAAGGAAATGCTAACACTCGCCAGATTCATGACAGAGGTTCAATTAAATCTACTATTTGCAATTTGAATGTATAAAATGATAAAATATTTACAGGCAAAATAAGTAAAAAACTGGTTTATTATTGAATTTTCGGGGGGGTGAAATCATGACGGTAAATGAATTATTAGGTATAGCGTTAAAAATTGAAGGAATGGGATACTCTTATTACTCCAGATTAGCATCAAATGCAACAGGTGAAATAAAAAAGTTGTTTGAAGAGCTTGCTATTCAGGAAAGAGAACATGCAAAAAAGTTTGAAGAATTATTGAAAAACTATGGAGAAAGCAATCAAAATGATTGGTTTTATGAAGAAGTAACTGGATATGCCACAGCTTATGCTGAAGAATTGATTCTTTCAAAACTTGAAAATACAGAAATTCCAGAACATTTCAAAGATGCAGTGAAAAAGGCGATTGATGTTGAAAAAGATTCTATATTGTTTTACACAGAAATAAAAGCCCTTGTTCCAGATAAAGAGGCACTGGAAAATGTCATAAACGAAGAAAAAAGACACTTAAACACTCTTGTTGAAAAATTAAGGGATTATGACAGTTTTGACATGTTCAGTGAAGGAAGTAAAATTTAGTTTCGATAATATATGTCTGAGAAAATTTTACATATTCCATATGATTACAGGGGAACTTTCATAAAAAGGTTAAATAAATTTGTGGGAGTAGTAAGCATTAATAACAAAGAAGAATTAGTGCATATTCATGATCCTGGAAGACTTCAGGAACTTTTATTTCCGGGAAATTATGTAGTTGTAAAACATATTAACAATTCTAAAAGAAAAACAAAATATGACCTGGTTGCTGCAGTTAAAGAAAAAAACTGGATAATTGTAAATTCATCATATCATAGAAAAATAGCTGAATACATTTTAAACTCCCCAAAAATTTCACCTTTAAAAAAAATAAAATTTGTAAAAGCTGAACAGATGTTTGGAAACAGTAGGTTGGATTTTTATGTTGAAACAGACAGTAAAAAGATCTGGATAGAAGTTAAAGGGTGTACACTTTCCAGAGACAAAATAGCTCTTTTTCCAGACGCTCCTACCAGACGAGGAACCAAGCATATTGAAGAACTTATACATGCTAAATCTTCAGGGTTTTCAGCAGCTCTTTTAATACTAATTTTTGCTCCAGCCAGATGCTTTAAACCCAACATCGAAACTGACAGAAGATTTGCAGAAACATTTGTTAATGCATTAGATAATGGAATAGAAGTGTACGCAATTCAACTGGAATATCAGATTAAAACCCAGAATCTTATGTTTAAAACCTTCCTGCCTCTTTGTTTATAATCTATGATTATAACTCACCTCATTATGTTACTATTTATTTACGAATATCCGATAAGTTAAGTAACACGAAACAATTTTGGTAACTTTTTAGTAACCTAAATTTTCCCACATCTTTTCAAATGTGAAGTATTTTTAATTGATTTTTGCGTCCTTTATAATATACTTAATTTAGTAACTAAAGGTAGGTGAAAGTTTTGTTTGAAGGGCTTCAGGAAAAACTTTCCCGAGCATTTAAAGTATTATCTGGAAAAGGGAAAATAACAGAAAAAAACATTCAAGAAGCTATAAAAATTGTTAAACTTTCGCTTCTTGAAGCAGATGTAAATTATAAAGTTGTCAAAAAATTCATCGAAGATGTAAAGAGAATTGCTTTAGGTGAAGAGGTTCTTCGCTCATTAACACCAGATCAAATGTTTATAAAAATAGTAAAAGATGAGCTTATAAAAATCATGGGAGAAAAAGCTCCTCTGAAGATTGTTCACAACCCATCGTACATAATGTTAGTTGGTTTACAGGGTAGCGGTAAAACCACAACTGTAGCAAAATTAGCTAACTTTTTAAAAAGAAAAGGCAAAAATCCTATTCTTATTGCAGCAGATACGTACAGACCGGCCGCTATTGATCAACTTATAACCCTTGGGAACAAAATAAGCGTACCTGTTTTTACCGGTGATCGAAAAAATCCAGTAAAAATCGTCAAAAAAGCCGTTGAATCTGTTAAAAATAGTGGATACGACGTAGTTATACTCGATACAGCTGGACGACTACATATAGACGATGAAATGATGAAAGAGCTTGAAGAAATTAAATCCTTAACAAACCCTGACGAAATCCTTTTTGTAGTGGATGCTATGGCAGGGCAGGATGCTGTAAACTCTGCTAAAACTTTTAATCAAAGATTAGATGTTTCAGGTTTCGTTATAACCAAGATGGATGGAGATGCTCGCGGTGGTGTAATACTTTCAATAAGATATGTTACAAATAAACCTGTTAAATTTATAGGTGTAGGCGAAAAAATAGAAGATTTTGAAGAATTTTATCCAGATAGAATCGCCGGAAGAATTCTCGGGCTTGGAGATGTATTAACCCTTATTGAAAAAGCTGAAAAAGAACTCGATCAGGAAAAAATTAAAAAATTGGGTTCTAAATTCATAAGGGCAGAATTCACTCTGGAAGATTTTCGCGAGCAAATCAAAGAAATTAAAAAATTGGGTTCTCTGTCAAAGATAGTTGAAATGTTACCAGGGGCTCCCAAAGTAGACGTTGTAGCAGGCGAAAAAGAACTAAAAAGAATCGAAGCTATAATTAATTCTATGACTCCAGAAGAACGGAATAACCCAAAAATACTTAACGCAAGTAGAAAAAAACGAATAGCAACCGGAAGTGGAACAACCGTTCAAGATATAAACAAACTTCTCAAAAATTATGAAGATATGAAGAAAATGATGAAAATGTTTAAGAAGGGAAAATTGCCTTTTGGAATCAGGGGATTAAAATTTTAACTATTCCATAATAAATTAAAACCGGAGGTGTTAGTGTGGTAAGGATTCGACTTACACGTATGGGAAAGAAAAAGCAACCCTTTTACAGAATCGTAGTTGTAGATCAAAAAAAGAGGAGAGATGGTGCCTATATAGAAAGCCTGGGGTATTACAATCCTATTAAAGATCCTTACATTCTTGAAGTAAACGTTGAAAAAGCGGTAGAGTGGATATTGAAAGGTGCACAGCCAAGTGAAACCGTTAGAAAATTATTAAGTAAAGTGGGCGTGTTTTCAAAAGTTGACGAATTAAAGAGACAAAAGAAGGAGGATAATTAATGAAGGAGCTCCTTGAGTACATACTCAAGGGAATTGTGAAACATCCCAACGAGGTTGTTGTTATGGAATTCACTGAAGATGGAAAAAAGGTTTTCGAAATTTCTGTCAATTCTGAAGACGTAGGACAGGTCATTGGAAAAGATGGAAGAACTATCAAGTCAATTAAAATATTGTTGTCATCTGTTAGTGATGAAAGTAATTTCATTCTGAAGGTGGTAAGATGATTAAAACCCTTCAGGAGCTCTTGAGTGAAAAAATAGCCGTCGGAATTATAGGTAAAACTCATGGGCTCAATGGAGAACTAAAGCTACATCCATTTACTAACGTTCTTGAAATTATAGAAAATTTAAAAGAAGTAGTTTTATACAACGAAAAACAAAAAAAGTTCTTTGTTGCAAAAATAACTTCAATAAGAAAGGCCAACAAATTTTACCTCATAAAGCTTGAAGGCATAAATAACATAGAAAACGCAAAAGCCCTTTCAGGAAGCAAAATTTATATTGATGAAAAAGAGCTCCCAGAAATAAAGGAAAACGAATATTATTTTTATGAAATTATTGGCTGTAAGGTATTTGACGAAAATGAAAAAGAAGTGGGTATTGTAGAGGAAATTCTTCAAACAGGAAGCAACGATGTGTTTGTTGTAAAAAATGAAAAAGAGGAAATTTTAATACCTGTAACTGAGGAATACGTAAAAAGCATTGATAAAAAAGAAAAGTTAATAAAAATTAAACTCCCGGAGTGGTTGGATTGAAAATAGGGGTACTGACGATTTTTCCAGAAATGGTAAAAGTCATTAAAGAATATGGAGTAATCGCACAGGCTGTAAAAAATCGAGTAATAGATATCGAAATATTCAATCTAAGGGATTATACTACTGATAAACACAAAACAGTCGATGATTATCCCTATGGTGGCGGTCCGGGAATGGTAATGAAAGTGGAACCTTTTTATAGATTTTACGATGAGTACGTCAAAAAACACAGTAAACCATATATTATATTAACCTCTCCTCAAGGAGAGACTCTAAACAACAATGTTTTAAAAGAATTAAGCGTCCAGAAAAATATAGTAATCATTTGCGGTAGATACGAGGGTGTAGACGAACGCATAATGCAAATAGTTGATAAAGAAATATCAATCGGAGACTATGTATTAACTGGTGGAGAACTTCCTGCAATGGTAATACTGGATGCACTTTCAAGGTTTGTTCCAGGAACTGTGGATGAAGAGTCAGTAAAAAATGATTCTTTCTATAATGATATTCTTGATCATCCACATTATACTCGTCCGAGAAATTTTAGAGGATTAAAAGTTCCGGAAGTGTTATTCTCCGGTAATCACAGTAAAATAGAATTATGGAGAAGAAAAATGGCCTTAAAAAAAACTATTGAAAAACGTCCAGATTTGTTTTTAAAGAAAGAATTTGATATCACAGACAAAAAAGCCTTGTTAGAATTATTCAGGGAGTTGATTAAAAATGCTCAATAAAATATATGTTGCACTAATCCACTATCCTATCCTTGGAAGAGACGGAAAAATAATATCTACAGCGGTTACAAACCTTGACATTCATGACATTGCAAGAACAAGTCGTACATATAAAATCAAAAAGTATTTCGTGGTTACAAATTTACCAGCTCAGCAGGATATTGTAAAAAAAGTTCTTCACTACTGGCGTGAAGATTTTGGTGCACAGTATAATCCAAGTAGATCCGAAGCATTGTCTCTGGTTGAATTAAAATCTTATTATGAGGATGTAATTGATGAAATTGTTAAAAACGAAGGTGAACATCCCATTATAATGTTCACTTCCGCAAAATGGCGAGATAATACAATTACGTTTGAAAAAGGGAAAGAGATTATTCTCGAAACTAAAAAACCTGTGTTAATTTTATTCGGCACAGGTTGGGGAATGCCAGATGAAATATTATCAAAATGTGATTATGCGTTAGAACCTGTACGGGGAAAAAGTGATTTTAACCATTTATCTGTGCGCGCTGCTGTTGCTATAATCCTTGACAGATTAATAGGAGAAAATATATAAAGGAGGGAACTAACATGAGTATGGACAACCTTGTCAGAATCATAGAAAAGGATCAGTTCAAAGAAGTACCTGATTTCAGGCCCGGCGATACTGTAAGAGTTTACGTAAAATTCAAAGAAGGAAACAAAGAAAGAATACAGGCATTTGAAGGAATTGTAATTTCAAAAAGAGGCTCAGGTATCAGCAAAACATTCACTGTAAGAAGAATCGGCGCAGCTGGTGTCGGCGTTGAGAGAATTTTCCCGCTTTACGCTCCAGTTATCCAAAAAATAGAAGTTGTAAGGCGAGGTAAAGTGAGAAGAGCAAAACTTTATTACATAAGAAATATTCGCGGAAAGGTGAAAATTAAAGAGAGAAGGTAAAATAGATGAAAAAATCTCCTAAAGAAATAATCTGGGAAACTGTTAAAACCTTTCTTTATGCAATAGTCGCGGCAACCATAGTAAGGCTATTTGTCTTCGAAACCATGCTGGTCCCCACAGGTTCCATGATACCTACGATAAATATCGGGGACCGTCTTTTTATTGAAAAAATCACCTATCAAGCAAGAGAACCTGAAATTGGTGAAATAGTTGTCTTCTGGACACCTTTCCGCGATGAACGGGCCGAAAGAATGCTCAGGCCTTTTGACAAATTTATGGATGTTTTTTCACCAAAGGAATTTAGAGGTCATGTGAAATATGTAAAACGACTGGTTGGAAAAGAGGGAGACGTATTAACTTTAAAATTAATCAATGGAAAATGGAAATTATTTGTCAATGGTAAAATACCAGAGAACTTAAAAAACGTAAGTTACCAGCTTGATGGAATATTTAAATATCCAGATTTCTGGAAATATTTAGATGAGGCCAGTAGACTCAGAAAAAATCCTGCAAAATACAAAAATTATCTTTACACCCTTAGCTTAAAGAAAGGCAGCCGTCTGGCAAATCTTGTCTTTGGAATAATCGGAGGATTAGATCCAGTACCTTACGGTATCCCCTATCATGAATATGTGGATAAATATTTGAAAGATATCAATATTTCCGATTACGTCTGGGAAAAAGATGGACAGGTTTATGTAAAAATCCCAAAAGGATTTTACTTTTTTATGGGAGACAACTCTTCTGAAAGCCTTGATAGCAGATTTTTCGGTTTTGTTCCAAAAGAAGCTGTCATAGGAAGACCCATACTCAGAATATGGCCCCTGAAAAAATTCGGACCAGTTCAACCTTTGATAAATAACAATTAAAATCAAAATAATTTCTTATAAAGTCAAAAACCTGGCTTTGGTGACAACAAGCCAGGTTTTTAACTTTGTTATTAATGCCTGTCTTACCCTCTTTTCAGATTGTATTTGTAAACCTTTTTAACTTATAGTTTTATATCCTACTTGATTTTTTCCACGCAGTTTTGCTTCATATAACAATTTGTCTGCTTGGTCTATTAATTTTGAAAGGGTTATACCATCATCTGGATATATTGAAATTCCTATACATATACCAAGTTCTAAAACCTTTCCTTCCACTTTCATTGCCCTGTTTACATTTTCACGAATACGTTTTGCAACCATTAAAGCCTCTTCTTCTTTATCTATTTCTGGAATTATAATTAAAAATTCGTCTCCCCCATACCTGATCAAAATTGTATCTTTTCTCACTGATTCTTTCAGTCTCTTAGCTACAATCTCAAGAACTTTATCTCCGATTAAATGCCCATAAGTATCATTAACCTTTTTAAACCCATCAAGATCCGCCATCAAAACCGCTAATTTTTTACCTGTCAGAAATTTTACTTCATCAAATTCTTTTAGCAATCTTTTCAAAAAAGTTCTATTTGCAAGTTTCGTTAATTCATCGAGTTCAGCTTTTTCCTGCCAGAGTATCGTTTCTTTTCTATACTTTGTAATTTCATTGATTATACAAATTATGCTTTTAAATTTTTCTGTTTCACCCACAACAGGAATTCTCCACTCTCCGTACCATTTATTTTCGCCGGAAAAGTTAACGCAATACTCAAAATATACGCTGTTACCAGTTTTGAGCGCTTTTTCATCAGCTTTTATGCTTTTTTCTATATAATCTTTTTCTTTAAAAATTTCTGAATCTTTGTAACCTATTATCTCCCCACGAACTTTCCCTGCAAACATTGAAAACGCATCATTAATATAAATATATTTAAGTTGAGAATTTTTTAACGCCACTGGCTGTGGAAGTGATAAAACAAGCGTCTCCAGCTGTTTTCTTTCATTTTCTATTCTCAAAACCATTTCTTTTCTTTCTGCCTCTGCTTTTCCTGTAAAAAATATAAGTATTCCAAGCAAAATAAAACTCCCTACAAAAAATGTAATGGTAAACCTAAAAATGGTAGATGTTAACTCCTTGAATCTGTTTTTCATATAATACTCATATACACCTGTTCCTATAATCCAGTCCCACGGTTTAAACACTTCAATTGCACTTATCTTTTCTTCAACAAGTTTTGTCTCATACACATACCATCTATACTCTACAAAAGTTTCACCATTTTTAGCTGCTTCAACAATCTCACTTATCGTAGAACGCGCAACGGGATCATTTATCTCCTCCAGTGGCTTGTTTTTCAAAGAAGTATAATATGGATGAGCTATCAATTCTCCATTTAAATTCACTATCCAGAAATAATCACGGTTTTCGTAACCATACCGAAGCTTTTCTATTTCTGATATAGCCATCTCCATTGCTCGTTGTTTTGAAAGTTCCCCTGATTTGTAACGTCTGTAATAATCATCCACTATTTTCGTTGCTATTTGCAGTTCTACTTTTGTTCTCTCAAGTAGTTCTTGAAATGCTATATTTTTCATTCCTGGAATGATATACAAAAAAATATAAGACACAAACATTAAAAACAAAATTATTCCTATTAAAGCTGGTAACCATATCCTGAGTTTCATTTTTTCACCCAATTCAAAATGAAATATCTTAAAACTCGCTTATCAAATTTACTTTTTCTATAGCTTTCTCTGCAACTAATTTCTTTGTACCTGCCCCTCGTGCAATAAGTTTAAAAACTTTCTCTGAATCTACTACTTTCATACCTGCAAGTATTTTTACTGGAAACACCCCATGAACGAGAGGAGTTGAAGGTCCTACAATAGCCACCCTATCAGTTTTTACGTAATTTAACACCCAATCTATTGTGCCATTCACCACTGAAGAGCCTGTAATAACTACCACGTTGCACTTTGGCAATAAATCAACTATAGCCCAATCCGGAAAGACTGTATCGTCCTTCCTATTCCGATCAAAAATTAAGAGATCCCATACTTTCATCTTCCATGAGGTGACTAATGGTGTTATTTCACCTACCATTCCTACAATATCGTCCATTGTTACTGAAAGATATTCACTTATATCACCTTTTATATAATGCTTTTCTATTTCTTCAACTGAAAATACAGCATTAACACAGGCATAAGCTACTGATCTCAATAAAGGATCGCCAGAGAACAATCCTATTTTAAGCAAATCTATAGCTTTCATTCCAACTTCTACTTTACTTTGAGGATTTCCTTCAACTCCTGTGCATTTGTAAAATTCCTCACATCTTCCAAGAGTATCCTGTTTGTTTGTAAAGCCTATTCCAGTCCTTCCATCACTAAGTTTTACCGCAGTGATTCCTATACCTACAATGAAATCCTCAATTGTTTCGTTTTCAAGATATTCCTGAGCTTTTTTTAAAAGTTTTTCGGAAATCGTACTCACCTGTTTCCCTCCCTTTATTTATCTACCTGTCCTTTTACATAATACCAGAGATATAAATCAAGCTTTCCCAAACACTCACCCAGCTTATTAGATACACCCCTCAATTTCTCTTCGTACATCAAATACTTTTTTTTACTCCATCCTTTAGGAATTTCATTTATCAATCTAAATTTTTTCATAAGCTTTAAAATATGCTTATCAAGTATAGCAATATCACAAAATCCTGCATTTCTCAGAAAATGAGAAGCTTCTTTCCAGCCAATTCCCATAACATTCTTAACCAAAAACTCTCTTGCTTCAAATAAAGGCAAATTGATTATTTTTCGTAATTTTCCAATAATCCATCTATTTTCTACAATGTATTTTGCTCTTGCTTTTGGAAACCGATGTCCTACCTTTCTTAATGCCTCTTCAAGTTCTTCTTCTGAGAACCTTATAAACCCGGAACCTATTTCTTTTTGAGCTTTGATCCCGCCCCTGGCAGTCCAATTTGCCGTCAACACGCAAAAAGAAAGCTCTAAAAACAAATCCTCTTCGCTACCTTTTTTTCCCAGAATTTCAAACTCAGCCCATCGCTCTTCCACTAATGGTTTCGCTTTATCAAAGATGGACTCTATTTCCTGAGAAAATAATCCAACACCATCCATGAATTTATCACTCCTCTGTGAAACAATTATATCATGAGGAGAAATTACAAAATAAAGAAAAATATGATATTTAAATTACTTTAATCGAATATATTTTCCACCTAAATTTGCATATGGCAAAATGTGGACAAATACCTATCCCCCTTGTTTCCCCCATTTAAGCTCTCAAAACTTACTTTATAAAATAAAAAAGACTAAAATCTTTTCTATATAAGCTTTTATTAACCAAAAAATATTCTACAAAAAGTTTTCTCGATTTTTAGTAATCCGCTTTCAGGAAACATCTTATAGTATCAACGTATTATCAAAAGCGATGTCACATCAATTTCTTCAAAACCAACTTTCCTGTAAAGTCTTTTTGCAAAATTATCGTCCGTTACAAACAAAAAAGCTTCTTTATACCCCTTCTTTTGTGCTGTATATAACACCTTTTTTATTAATTTTGTCCCCAACCCCTGTCTTCTGAACTCAGGTAAAACAACCACATCCCCTATAAGAATACCAGAATCGTTTTCCTCAAGAGTAAAAATAAATCCTCTAAACGGATTTTCCAGTTGAAACGATAGTTCTTTTAGCACATATCCATAATTTCCTCTATCCACTTCTTCAAAAAACTCGTTTAATTCGTAAGGATTTTTCACACCCATTAACAATTTGTCATACCACGGTATCGCTTCGTATATCTCATTCGCATAACTTTCTAACTTTTCAAATCTTAATGGCACGAAGTTTTCTTCAGGTTCTTCAAATAAGTTTCCAAGTTTAATGGACATAAATATTCTATCCAGAATAATGTAATCACTTGAATTGGATTCATAATTAATCTTTTGTTCAAAATTTAAAATAAGCGAATGTTCTGGATAAACTTTTTTAAATTCCCTGGAAAATCTTTTCAGAAATTTTGAAAAATCATGAAACTTTTTTTCAACAACTCTTCCTCCACAGAACCTTTCATGCTTTTTCCACTTTCCTACATGCAACACTATCTCTTCGTCTTCAATCACATAAAGTTTTCCGTTATCTTCTTTAAATTCCATAGTTATCTTCTCCCTGAGCAATATTTTTCATGTTCTCTTATCAAGCTTTGTTAATTTTCTTCCATTCATTTCTCAAAATTCCCATAACGAATATATCATGATATTTACCTTCACGAAAAATTTCTTCCCTCAAAATACCTTCTACTTTAAACCCAACTTTTTCGTATGACTTTATTGCTCTTTTGTTAAAACTGTAAACATCAAGTCTGACTTTGTTTATATTCATTTCATTGAAAATAAAATTTACAAGTACTCTCATTGCATCTGTTCCATAACCTTTGTTCCAGAATGGTTTTCCAAGGAAAATGCCTACAGTTGCTACAGAATTTTTCCAATAAACATTATTAATTCCACACCCACCTATGTATTCCCCATCACTCAAAGTTTCTATTGCAAATGAATACGACTTCTCGCTAAAAGGATTAAGATTTTGATACCATTTTTCTTCATCTTCTTTTCTAAAAGGAAAAGGAATACCAGGCGTCAAACACTTTTTCACTTCAGAATCGTTAATATACTCCAAAACTTTTTCCAGATCATCCTTACTATATGCTCTTAACCTTACAAGTTTACCTTTTAACATTTTATCACCCCCAAATAATTTCAATTACGTTTAATTTAGCTATCTGATCACCCAAAAATCATTCATGGATTCCTGAGAACTTTTCAAAACCTCTAAAACAACTTTTACTTTTCCTGCCTTCAACATCTTTTTTATAACACTCAACACAAATCTTATCCCTAACATGATAACACCTCCCCGTTAACTGAAACCAAAATTATTATATCATATACCAAATATTTTTGTCAATAACTAAAAATATTTTTTAGATAGTAATATTTTTTTGGATGAGGAAATAAAAAAAGTCGCGGCATCTGCCGCGACTTCACATATATTCAAGGTCTTTCTATCTTAACTGCTTAAATAGTAATTATTATACTCTTCTCTTATTAACCGCGGAAAGATGCCGTATAGTTTATATTTAATTTCCTTTATTATCTTTGTATCTACTGTCATTCTTACCCCTCCTTTTCTCATTTCACCATTAAAAACTTTTAATATATCGGATAATTTAAATTAATATGTTAGTATTCTCCCATAGAGTTTTTCTTTTGTCAACACTTTGAACGTTACTATTAGATTATTTAATGTTTACACCAAATAAAAAAGGCCACATTTTGTGTGGCCTTTTTAGCATAATAATATTAATCTTAAAATTTTTAAACATTTTCAACAGCAGTTTCAAGTTTTTTCTCAATTTCTTTTGCTATTTCAGCCACCTTTGCATTATCACTTACCATCATTGCAGCTGTCGGTTTTATCGCAGCCACAACTGTTTTATCACCTTTTTCATATACTACAATATTACAGGGCAAAAGCAATCCAATAGTTTCTTCTTCGGTAAGAGCCTTATATGCATTTTGTGGATTACACGCGCCAAGAATTGCATATTTTTTAAAGTCAATTCCAAGTTTTTCTTTAAACTTTTCATCAATATCTATGCGGGTTAAAATACCAAAACCTTCTTTTTTCAATGAGTCTGTAATTTTTGCAATAGCTTCGTCGAATCCGTACTCAGTTTCTTTTAAGATTGCGTATTTCATGCAAATCACTCCTTTCGTTTTTAACCCCCCTACCCCCGGTTATATTTATTTTACCACAAAAACACCAATAAAAACAAGTTCACAATCTATAAATTTATGTATTTGTTTTCAACTAACGTTAAAAAAATCGTTTTTACTAAATATAGATAGGCTCGATAATCCTCGCAATTTTTTATTAAATAAGTTATAATTACTTCGACAGTATTGGAGGGGAGGGATTTATGTGTACGATGCAATAATTATCGGTGGAGGTCCTGGAGGTTATGTGAGCGCTATAAGACTTTCCCAGCTTGGTAAAAAAGTCGCCTTAATAGAAAAAAGTCTTATTGGAGGAACGTGCACAAATGTAGGGTGTATACCCACAAAAGCTATTTTAACAGCTGCTCATTTGTACACAGATATAAAAGAAAAAGCAAAGAAATTTGGTATAAATGTTGAGAATGTAGGTTTCGACCTCTCCGGAATCATGAAACACATGTCAAAATCCGTTACTATGTCCAGAAAGGGAATAGAATATTTATTAAAAAAGAATAACGTGGATCTGTATTATGGAAAAGCTATCATAAAAGATACCACACACGTTTTAATCGAAAATGAAAATAGAATTATTGAAGGAAGAAATATAGTGCTTGCTCATGGTTCCATTCCAACAATTTTTCCTCCTTTTGACACTGTTCCCAACATATGGACAAGTGATGATGTGTTTAAAATGACTGAACTCCCCGAAAGTATAGCTATAATCGGAGGAGGCGTCATAGGTATTGAGTTTGCGACATTTTTCTCTGCCCTTGGAGTTAATGTAACCATAGTTGAAATTGCAGAACATATTTTACCTTACGAAGACAAGGACGTATCAGAAGAAATAAAAAAGGCTCTCAAAAAAAATAAAGTAAAAATACTCGAGAAAACAAAAGTTGAAAAAATAAGCTTCAACAACAACGAGTATGTTTTAAAAACAACAGGTGAGAATAAAGAGGAAACTATCACAGCTAAAAAAGTATTGGTCGCTGTAGGTAGAAAACCAAACATACCTGATGATGTTAAAGCGTTAGGTCTTAAAATAGAAAGAGGTATTGTAACAGACAAAACATTGAAAACAAGCATAGATAATATTTATGCTATAGGCGATATAAGAGGACAGATCATGCTTGCACACGTTGCTATGTATGAAGGAATAGTTGCAGCACATAATATAGCTGGCGATAAGAAAGAAATGGATTACACAGCAGTACCATCTATAATCTTTTCAAATCCAGAAGTAGCTTCTGTGGGTTTAAAGGAAAAAGATGTTGTAAACCAGGAAGAAATAAAAATATTTAAATTCCCCGTCTCAGCAAACGGACGTGCAAGAACAATGGAAGAACGGATCGGCTTTGCAAAAGTAATAGCTCATAAAGAAACGGGGAAAATTCTTGGATTAACCATAGTTTCTCCATCTGCAACAGATATGATAATGGAAGGCGTTATAGCTATAAAATATGGATTAACGGCTGAACAGTTAGCTGATTCCATACATCCTCACCCGACATTAACTGAAACCTTGTTAGGAGCTTTTGAGGGAATCGAAAATCTCGCAATACATATTTGAACAATAAACCTCCATAAATAATAATAATAAGTGGGGTGTTTTCAAATAAATACACCCCACTTTTATTTTTCAAATAAACGTATTTTACACTTTAAACTTCTCCGCTTTAGCTTCAAGAAGTTCAGAAACCTTTTTCACATTTTCTATTTGTTGTTTAAGTTTTGAAATATGTTCCGTTTGTACGTTAATACTCACGTTTGTTTCAACCATTAATTTAGCTGCACTTTGAATTTGCTTCGTTATATCCTGAACACTTGCTGACATTTCCTGGGCAGAAGCGCTCTGTTCTTCAGAAGCCGCTGCGAGATCCTCCGTTCGTCTTGTCACATCTTCCACCTGTTTTCCTATATTATCAAAAGTAGTTTTGACTGTCTTCATATCCTGGATAAACGCCGAGAAGGATTCTGAAACGTGTTTTGACGCTTCTGCTGTTTCTTTGGAACTGGTTGTGATTTCCTTAAGAGTTACACCTATTTCTTCAGTAGATTTTTTCGTTTCTTCTGCCAATTTTCTGATTTCTTCAGCAACAACTGCAAAGCCTTTACCGGCTTCGCCAGCTCGGGCAGCTTCTATGGCAGCGTTCAATGCAAGCAGATTTGTTTGCTCTGCAACATTGTTAATAGTATCCAGAATTTTGTTTATTGCCCCAACAGATTGCTCCAGAAGGTTAACTTTTTGCGCCATATTTTCAGCTTCTTTATTTACTTTCACAGCCTCAACGACAATATTATCTATAGCCTGTATACCATCTTTTGAAGAATTCATTATCTGGGTCATTGCATTAGAAAGATCAGTAGCAGAATCAGCAACAGATACAGCAAGCTGGGCCACCTGTTGAACATTTGTGTCAATACTTGAAGCTGTTTCTCCAATTGATTGAATATTATCAGTAATTTTGTCTGTAACTTCTTTAAGATAAACAGCTTTTTCATCTAATTTATTGGCATCTTCAGTAATATTAGCCACTGTATCGTAAAGCATTCTGGAATTTTCTTTTAATTTTGTAATGATTTCCTGAAGTTGGTTCAAAAATAAATTAAACCCTTCAGCAAGCTTGCCTATTTCATCTTTTGTAGCCACAGGAAGGCGTCTTGTAAGATCTCCTCCACCACCTGCAAGTTCATTAACAATATCAAGTAAATTTTTAACTGGCTTATACACACCTCTTCTAATAGCGATTATTGAAAATGCTACGATCGCTGCACCTATTAATGTAAAGATCAACTGGATCAATTTTGTTAAATATACTTTTTTCTCTGCATGGTCTTGAAGCAAACCTACCGCTTTGTTCATCTCTGAAAGAAGAAGCTCATTATTAGACTCGATATATTTTATTGCATTGTAGTCTTTCCCGTTAGTTTTTATTACTTCTTCCACAGCTTTTTTTAATGGCTCCCAGAGTTTTATAACTTTTTCTAACTGCACTTTAACATCATCATAAACATTTGCGGGAAGAGTAGCCCAGGTCTTCATTTCAAGATCAAGAGGTACTTTACCCCCGTCTTTTAATCCTTTCAAAGTAATATCAAACACTTTTACCGTATTTTCAAGCTTTTGTTTGTAATTTTTAAATCCCATGTTGAGCATCATTGACTCTTTTGACATCTTTTGAGTAAGCATTCTTTGCCTTCCGGCTAAATTAACAATTAACGCGTCATCTTTTTGTAAATTTGTAATATATAAAGTGGTTAAATAAATTGAAAGGATAAATATCCCAAGTACAACAAGTGGTATTAATAATTTTGTCATTAAATGTTTCATACTATCCCTCCCTGTATTTTCACATTCTTTTACAATTATATCACACAATGAAAAAATAATTGTCACATAATTATCCATAGTCCTAACAAAAGAGATGGCGAGGATTAGCAAGGCTTGTCCTGAGCACGAAATGCGAAGGAGCTTACGAGAGTTAGCGAGAGTTGGCGAGGTTGGCAAAAAGACAAGATTCTTCACATTCGTTCGGAATGACAATAAGGAGAAGATCCTTCGTCACTTCGTTCCTCAGGATGACGTTCCTTTCATTCAGGATGACAAGAAAGAAAATGTCATTCCGAGGAGCAGATGCGACGAGGAATCTTATGATTAGCGAGGGTTAACGAGTTTAGTAAAAAATAACAGATACGTTCAAAAATTCTGCCTCAAAATCACAAAATTTTGATTTTAGCATTTTCCTGCTTAAATTTTCCGCGAAATGCATTTTCTTTTAACATTAAATGCGAATCAAGATCGTGAAATACAAATGCTCCTGTTCCAAGTGCAATATTAACACTTTGATTTATACCCAGACTTGATTCTCCCATACATCCTATCATAAGCTGGAGATTTGCTGTCTTTGTCATTTCAATAATTGCAAGAGCATCTGATATACCTGATTTCATAAGTTTTATGTTAATAAAATCCACAGCCTCTTCCTTTATTAATCTATAAACATCATATTTACTTCTTGCGCTTTCATCAGCTGCAACAGGATACGTTGAATTAAACCTGATATATTTTAATCCTTCAATATCACTTGCCACGACAGGTTGTTCAAAAACCGAGATGTCAATTCCTCTTCTGTAAAGCACTCTTGCAAATTCTATTGCCTGCTTTGGAGTATATCCCATGTTAGCATCCACTATGTATTTTGCTCCTTTAGTTTCTTTCGCTATTTCTCCGACCACTTCTATATCTTTTCTCAAATTTTCTCCCACTTTGATTTTGATTACATTAAACCCTTCTGAAAAAATTTTCTTAGCTTCTTTTACCATGTTTTCGATAGTATCCATTCCAACTGTTCTATCTGTTTCGATTTCTTCTTTTAACCCACCAAGAAGATAATACACAGGAGTTTCAATTTCTTCTGAAAATGCGTCAAGCACTGCGTACTGTACTCCCGCTTTTACACTGGGTGTTGAAAAAAATCTGTCAAGTACTTCGAATATTTTTCTATATTCTTTTACATCCATCCCAATAATACTTTCTTTTACCGCTTCTTCAAGTTTATAAAGCGCTTCAACCTTTTCACCATTAACCCTGAATGAAGGAGATATCTCACCATATCCCTTAACACCTGCATCAGTTTCTATAACTACCTCTATGTTAGTGGAACTTTCTGAAATGCTTCCTGTAATATGGAAAGGTTTATAATATTCGTAAGTTCTTAATTTAAATTCCACATTCACAATCTTGCTCATTATTTCACCTCCGAAAAATTTTGTATTTTTATAGAGTAACTAAATTTGTCATAATAAATATTTTCGTATTCCGTTTCAATCTCACCCACTTGATTATCATACGGATCTGAACGCCAGAATTTCTTTTCAGGATAAAATGGTTCCATAAGCTCAACGTTAGCAACCATTCGAAAACCATCAAGATTTCCAAAATAAAAATTTCTCATTTTAGCATATTGTTTTCTTGCCCCACCAAAGGATAAATCTGCTGGCAACCACCCGTAAGGATTTATATAAAACAATGCCCAATCATGCGGAGAAGCAAGATATTTGTTTATAAACCATCCCGATTGCCATCTTGCAGGGATACCAGCGATCCTGCACATTGTAATAAATAACAATGCTTGAAAGCCACAATCTCCTTTTAAATTTGTCGCGACAAATTCTGGAATTGTTTCGTAAGTCGCATATGGTCGAACATAAGAATAGCTAACATTTAAAGTGATCCAATCATATATCAATTTTGCTTTTACATATGGATTCTTTTCATTTTTGATTATTTCACCTGTAAGATGTTTAAGGTATGGCGTAAAAACAATGTGAGGTGGTTTTTCAACTAAATATTTTTCGACAGATTCTGGAATATCTTCTTTTACTTTCTCAGACTCTACTTTGTTAATCCATTCTCTTATTTCATACTCAAATTCCACATAAAATTCTTTTCTGGATTTTAGTTTATCTTCAAAATAAATAGTTTTCTGAGGAGATGTTTCAGGTGATATCTTATAATTTTTATGACTCGTAGAAATTACTTTTGCATTTGATATTTGGAAGCCATCTTTTGGAATAGGCAACCATACTTTTATTGTCTTACCAGAAATTTCATTGTAATCAGGAAATACATTAATTCTTGCACGAACTTTATATTGTTTTGGTTTTCCACCCTTAAGTAAAGCTTTCAATCTGTTGTTTAACAGCCTTCTTGATTGTTCAACTTCCTTTTTTACCACAACTTGTTTTCTATAATTTTCCAATGCAAATCCTATATTTTCTGCAAATCGCTTTTCAAATCGCAGTTGTCCATCAACGTAAATATAATCAAGTTCTCCTTCATACAATAATCTCTCAAAATCAACTTCGGTAAAACCTCTAATCTTATCCCTGGCTATTTTAATTGCATCTTCCAAAGTATGTGGATAATCTATTAAGAGCCGGTTGATACGTTCTTTTTCAAACAACAAGCGATTTTTCAGCAACTCTGGTAAATTTTTTTTGAGCATTTTATCTATTAGCCTTAACGCTTTTCCAAAATTTCCTGAACTTTCTTCTCTCAAAATATTTTCGGGTAGATTTACCGTTAGAAATTCCATATATTATCCCCCCTTTTTTTGATATTAGTTCGGTAAGCGAATTATATTAACTATATTATACCAGATGTTATAATTAAAACAAAAATATTTTTAAACCCACTATTCAACATACAGGGGAAAATATAACAGGATACGAGATTATTGCAGAGTTTTATGAGAAGTTGAAAAAATGGGATCCTCCATGGCGAAGATCCCATTTAAATACATAGAAAATTCTCAACTTACAATTATTAATATACAGAACTTGCTTAGCACTTTTAAGTTCAACCTGACTGTGAAAAAATAGCAAAAAATTATTCCTGAATTTCTATCCAGAGATCATCCATAATATATGGATCAGTATTATTTCCCCCACCAAAAACGTACGCTTTTGGTTCTTTAGATATCGGTCTAAACCTGGATTCTACTCCATCATAATCCCAGCTTGTTATGTATATTTTCCATCCAGAATAATCTTCAGGATTTCCAAGATTATCTCCTTTAACTATTATCTTTATCCAGCCATCTTCAACAATCAATTCTGGAGAACCTACTTGTGTACCGAATTGATTTTTATCTGCATTCTTTGCTGAATATAAAGCGGATGACCATCCAGTTACAAATATTTCGTAATCCCAATCATCTATTTTATAATTCTGAAATGGTAAGTATTTGGCACCTTCTTTTTCAGGGTTATCCAGAAATATTTGATATGTTACGTGATCAAAACCATGTATTGGACTCCAGCTTTTTGTTATTTCCCTTGGCTTTATATAAATTACCAATGTAGGACCTATCGCCTGAACTCTGGCTCCCAGTATATCCATTTGCCTCTTAAAAGTCGGATCGGTAGGATACACATATGTCCCCTTTGGCCCATGATCATCATCTTTTGGGTCAATGACAAATGCTAAATCTCTTACTTCAAGACTTACTAAAAAACTTATCTCATCAGTGTAAAGTACGTCTTTCAAAGACTTTCCTCTGGCTTTTATGAGCAGAATATGCTTTCCGGGATCAAATCGCAATGGATCTATAACATATTCAAATTTTCCATCCTTTACCTCTAATTTTATTTTGTTATTATACTTTCTATCAAGATATATATAAACATATTTTGCATTTGTTTCTCCAGTTAAAACAAATTTATCATCTATTGACATTCCATCTTTTAAATTGACTTTCACAAACAGATTACTCGTTCTTACAGATCTTTTTTCATTTGAAACTTCATACACTGTTACACTTTTTCCAGGTATAGTAGTAATCAATTCTCCGTTTCCTTTTACAACAAGTTTTGTTGTTTTTCCTTTCACATTGAATATTGGAGTTAGCACTGTACCGGCTTCAAATTCTGTCTTTATTTTGGCGATTTTTACATCTTCAGCTGTGTTTAATACAACAACAAGTTTTTCATTATCATCTTCTAAAGAATATGCTAAAACACCTGCTCCACGTTCTTCGTAAATCAATGCTTTTACTTTTCCATATCTTGTTGCTGTATGTTTTTTTCTAAACGATATCAGTTCAGAAATAAATTTGTACATATCACTGGTTTTATCAAAATGGTTTATTCCTCCTGAACCCCATCCGTTTTCAAACATGGAAGCTCTTGTCTCTTCAAAATATTGCTCCGTTCCATAATACACAACAGGCATTCCTGGTAACGTCATTAAAACCGTTAAAGCCATCTTTGTAACTACGGGAATTGTTCCTTTACCAAAACGCTCCATATCATGATTATCTATAAATGTTACCAACAACCCTTTTTTTAAAGTTTCATTTCTGCGTTCAATTCTATATGCAAGGTATTGTGTCGGTTGTCCTCCTTTTATTACCCTCTTTATTTCTTCATTCAACGGAAAATCGAGCATAGCATTAAAGCCTGTATCAAAGTACGTTTCTATTTCCTTTTCCGCAGAGTCATCCATTGGTTTTGACGTCAACCAGACTTCTCCAAAAGAAATAAAATTATCTTTTTGTGCATATATTCCATCTTTACTTAAAAAGAAATCTTTCCAGAAATCTTTTGGTACATACATTGCGGTATCAACTCTAAATCCATCTACTCCTACCTGTTTAATCCAGTATTTATAAGAATCTTTTAAAGCTTTTCTTACCTCAGGATTTTCTGTATTTAAATCATCAAGACCGGAAAGTTGATAATTAAGTTTTTGATTTTTATCCGAAAAGTCATTAATATCAGGTGTCCAGTGATAAATTGCTTTCTTTCTCACTTCGGGTTTGGTATAATCATTTAAATTAAAAGGGTATTGAGTTGGAGCATTTGTGGGAACACTTCCAGTATTCAACTCAAATTTTCCATTCTTAAACCTAAAATAATTTCCCACATGATTAACCACAATGTCTTGAATCAAGACCATATTATTTCTATGTAATTCCTCTGAAAGCTTTTTATAAATTTCTAAATCTCCAAAATGTTCATCTACTTTTTTAAAATCACGCGCCCAATATCCGTGATATCCCCCATAATGTACCCAGGGATCCCACCACTGGTTCGCAACTGGCGGAGTAATCCAGATTCCATCAAACCCCATTCCCTTTATATATTCCAGCTTCTGCAATATTCCTTCTAAATCACCTCCACTGTATTTTGCCCCATCCCCTGGATTATACTCATTCATCCCCTGATCATTGTTAGAAACGTTTCCATCGTTAAACCTATCAATCATTATAAAATATAGTACCTTGTCCTGCCAATTACCAAAGATAATTGCAGTTAAAAGTAACAGAATCACCAAAAACAAAAATTTTTTCATAAAGACCACCTCCTGATAAAAAGTAAAACTTATTATTTGAAAATCAACGGCCTAAAATATTCGCCTTGCTTTCTGTAAAGTTCTATATTTAATTTTTCTATGAACAGTTCCACTGTATTGCAAACGGTACCACTGAACAGATGCCCTCCTATTACTTTTTTATCATATCCTGAAAATGAAACATGAATATGTGGAAAAATTCCATTGTCTTTCAAAGAAATGTTTCCACTCATAGTTAATAGCTCATATGGTTCCTTGAAAAAATCTTTCTCATATTCTTTTGTATTAACGTTAAACCACCCAAGATTAAATTCTCTCATCATACCTATACCACTCATGTAAAAGTCAAGATAAAAATGCATAAAAAAGGGAAAATAATAATGGACAAAAAAAGTATTATTGCTTAGAAGAATTAGAGAAAAATTCGAGTTTTTCCTTTAATCTATATGATTCACCTTTAATTGAAATTACGTGGGAATGATGCAGTAGTCTATCCAGGATTGCTTGAGCCAGGACAGGGGATCCAAATATTTCACTCCACTCTGAAAACGGTGTATTGGTTGTTATTATCGTTGAATGTTTTTCATATCTTTTTGAGATTAACTGGAAGAATATATTTGCACCATCTTTATCTATTGGTAAATATCCTATTTCATCTATTATTAATACTTTGTATTTTGCAAAATGTTTTAGTCTTACTTCTAATCTATTTTCTTTTAAAGCCTTTTTCAATTGAGCTATTAATTCTTGAAAATGTATAAAATATGTTGAGTATCTATGTTTTGCACATTCAATTCCCAATGAAACAGCAAGATGCGTTTTACCAACTCCTGGAGTACCTACAAATAATATATTTTCATTATTTTCCACAAATCTTAAGCTTTTTAAATCTAAGATTTGTTGTTTATTTATTCCAGGTTGAAAATCAAAGTCAAAATCTTCTATTCCTTTCAAAAAAGGAAAATTAGCAACTTTTACCATTGAAGCAATAGCTCTTTTTCTCTTTGCTTTTAACTCTAATTCACTTAATTCATATAATGCTTCTACTATGCTTTTTTCTTCATTATTTATAAGGGTTATATATTTATCCAGATTATTTTTCATATTTACCAGATTCAATTCTTCCAGATTGTTTTGTAATTTTATATAAACATTCATACATTTCCCTCCTGCAAGAATTTATCCAGATTTTTTAAATTATTCTCACATACTTCTTTTAATTCTTCGCCGCTTTTTATATGCTTTCTCATTAATGCCATATAATGGTTATTAAGATAATTAATTTTTTTACCTGTTATTTCGTGTACTGCTATTAACTCTGTGATATAATACACATAGATGTAGTTCTCATTGATTTTTAAATTAACTATTTTTCCTATGTATTCTGGTGGAACGGAGTATTTATTCCCTTTGTAGTATATCAATGAATCTTTTTGGACTTTAACTTTGACAGAATAATCTACATATGATTCAATGATATGTCTTTTTGGTAGTGGGAATAAATACTCCTTTTCTTTTTGAAACAACAACAGTGGTGGAACATTAGTTGCTTGATTTATTCGTGTGTTGACTTTTTTATTTATCCTTCTGATTATATCCTTTAATTCTTCCTCACTTTCAAAAGCGTAATTATATGCTAATAACCAATTTAAAAATTTATTTGCTGATTCTACTTTCCCTTTGGTATATGAGTGCTTTGGCTTACATAATTTAATTTTAAACCCAAAATCTTTCGCAAAAGCTTTCATCTTGTTGTTTATTTTTCTACCGTTTTCGGTAATATCTACAACAGATTTCATATTGTCGAATAGTATTTCTTGAGGAACACCACCTGTAGCTTTAAATGCGTTGATTAAACATTCAAAAATATCTTGTTGTGTTTTGCTTTGTCTGTATTCAAAGTAACAGTATCTTGAATATCCCAATTTGTAATTAAATACATTTACTACAAATTCTTCACCACTTTTTGAATGTAATCTCATATTTTCTTTCCAATCCACTTGAGCTTGAATACCAGGTAAAGTTTCAAACCTCGGATGTCCTTTAGAATTCTTCTCAGCTCTCAACCCCTTCCTTTTTACATATTTCCTAAAGTTCGAATATGTTCCAATTACATCTCCTTCTTCATCTCTCAATCTTTCATATGCCGCTCTAATTGTAATTCCTTTAATTGACATTAACATCGCTATTTTTTCAAAATATTTATCCAGCTTACTGGGTTTGTTTCTAGTTTTAGGCTTTCCCTGATAACCTTCCCAATACTTCTTTACAGTTCTTCTATCTATCCCATATATCCTTGCTAGTTCAGAAAAGTTAGGTTTCAAATTCATCCCCCTTAACATTTGCAAATGTTGTTTGATTTTCTCCATCTTTGGTATCCCTCCTCCCAAAGGAAGGATACCATTTATGTACATTTTTGTGCATTTTTATTTTCCTCTTTTTGTCCATTTGTATTTTACCATTTACACACTCATTACAACTCCAGATTTTAAATCAACTTCTTTTAAAACCTTTACCAGCGTTTCAAAGAAATCCTCTCCATCATCAAATCTTACAAAAAGGATATTATCTTTAAATGTATAAACCATTCTCTCACCCTCTCTAAAATATTTTTACATCACTAAAATATAATATAACATACATATTGTAAATCTGGCGAGATTGGCGAGGTTAGCGAGAGTTGGTAAAAAGACAAGATCCCTCACATTCGTTCGGAATGACAATAAGGAGAAGATCCTTCGTCACTTCGTTCCTCAGGATGACATCCCCCTCGTCATTTCATTCCTCGGGATGACAAGAAGAAGGGTGTCATTCCGAACCCGAAGGGTGAGGAATCTTATAATTGGCAAGGCCTGTCCTGAGCACGAAGTGCGAAGGATTTGGCGAGATTAGCGAGAGTTGGCGAGGCTTGTTCTGAGGAATGTAGTGATGAAGGATTTTGCAAGGTTAGTAAAAAGAATCGGAATGACAGAGAAAAAAGATGTCATTCCGAGGAACTGAAAGGCGAAAAACTTTATAATCAGTAAGAGGTGGCAATATTATCCAAGTATCTTTATCACAAGCACCTCTGCTTCATCACTACCAACATTTTTTACACTGTGCAAAATATTTTTAGGAAATTCAATCATTTCATTTTTTTCTAATCTTGCAAGTTCACCATTAATTTCCACCTCTACAATCCCGGATAAAACATAAAGTATTGCATCAACATCGCTCTTGTGAGCATGCAAAAGAGCTTCAGGTTTCAATTTTATGTGAACCATTTGAATAGAATCATTCTCAAAAAACCTCGTACCAACGACTTTTTCATTACTTAAAATTGGTTCTTTACCCCTGTAAGAATAAACATTTATCATTTTCTCACCTCCAGTTTAATTATAACTTTTATTTAGTCTTTAACAATATAACTTTTGTTACAAAATTTATCGAATACTATTTGGATAAACTGTGAAAAGATAGTAAACTATATTTGAAAGGTGGTGATACAGTGATTTTTGAGCTTGCAAAAAATAGAAAAACTATCAGAAAGTTTAAAAAAGATAACCCTCCAATCGAAGATTTGATATACGCTATTGAATGCGCAAAAGAAGCGCCATCTGGAATGAACTCTCAGCCATGGATTTTTGTTATTATTAGAAATGAAAAACTAAAGCGAAAAATTAGAGAAATATGCGAAAGAAATGAAAAAAGTTTTTATCAAACTGCGAAAGGACCACTCAAAGAGTTTCTTTTAAAGAACAATATTAACTGGAAAAAAGAATTTTTGACACAAGCTCCATACCTTATCGCAGCATTTTCATATATAAAAGCTCCATTTGCAAAAGAATCGCTATGGATCTCTATAGGCTATATTTTATTAGCTCTTGAAGAAAAGGGATTATCCACAGTAACATATACTCCTTCAGATCCGAAAGAAATTTCAAAAATTTTAAATACACCAGCAGAATACAAACTTGAAGTTATATTACCAGTAGGATATTCAGCAGATAACAAAAAAAAATGTAAAAGAAAAAATGTTAATGAAATTATCTTTTTTGATAACTTTGTTGGAGGTGAATAATATGTATATTTTTGTGGATTATGATGGAACTTTAGTAAAAACCCCTGAGGAAGATTTTACCAAACTATACTTCTACGAACTAAGTAAAAAGTCCGGTATTTCTCCTGAACATATTGCAACACTTGTTATGGGAACTATAAAAGAAATGGCTCAAAATCAGGATGGTCAAAAAACACTATATGAAGATTTCGTTGAACGTCTCATAAAAAAAGATACACGTGGGAGAAAATACTGGATAGAGCTCTTTGAAGACTTTTATAATAATGAATTTTTAAAAATCAAAAAATTTATACAACCAAATCACGAGCTAATCGATTCAATTAAACAAACAACACGACAAATTATTTTCGCTTCCAATCCATTGTTCCCAAAAATAGCTGTGGAAAAACGAATTGGTTTTGTAGGCCTCACTCCTCAAAACTTTGTATACATCGCCTACATGGAAAACTCCCACTATTTCAAACCAAATCCAAAGTTTTTCGATGAAATACTTAAAAAGTTAAACTTAAATCCATCAGAGTGTATAATGATAGGAGATTCTGAAGCAGATATGGCATCTGAAAAAGTTGGAATCAAATTTATTCATGTCTCAAACGTTGAAGAATGGAAAAAATACTTTTAAAACAAATCCCCCTGTCAAAGGGGGATTTTTGTAAATATCATTTGTTATTATTCACCATCTATTGCCTCTCATCATTGAACCCGGGTAATTATATCCGTATCCCATCATCCATCCACCTGAATGGCATGGCATATCATCGTAATCAAAACCGCTTCTCTCATACCACATTCCAGGACCCCATGATCTGTTTTCAGAAAAGCCGTATCTAAAAAGATTTCTGTACGGCATTTTTATTGTAACACCGTTTACTGTAGCGCCAAAAGCAACTTTAAATGTTTCATCATTAAATGAAACTCCTCTAACGTTAAGTTCCACTTCCATACCCGGTTTTAATTCAAAAAATCTCCAGATAGGCCCAGCAACTATTTCCACATCTCCTGAATCTGTTGTAACCGTTATTATCGCACCGGGCATAGTTCCAGGTTCAATTACAACATTTTTTATAGTACCGGCAACAACTTCTTCCTCTTCACTAATCTGAACATTCTGAGGTAACTGTTCAACTGGCCTTCTGCTTACCCATCCTCCTGCAAATAAGATTCCTGTTATAATCGCTCCCAGAAATATAATAGTTAAAATCCTCTTCCTCATACTTTCTACCTCCTTATAATTAAGTTTGCATTTTAATTGTACTTTTAAAACCTTTGAAGGTCTTTAAAGATTCCTTAGAGTTTGCTTAGAACAACTTCTTCCCCATTTTCCCGGAACAAATCTTGTTAATTTCAATAATTTTGCCATTTTTTGCAACTTAAATTTGCACTTTCAACCAAGCTAAAAGTCATGTAATTATATTGTAATTGTATTGTGATATAATATATACACATTGCGCTTAAAACCACCAAAGAAAGGAGGGGGATATATGAAAAGTATAGTAAGTAAATTCATAGTAATTCTTTTAATAGTGATAACTGTGATCGTAACTGTGGTCTTTTTCTCAAGTTATTTTGGTCTGGAACGTGTATTTGAAAAGTACCTGATGAGAGGATTTGTCGACTCTGTTTATACTGTTCTGGAAAAACTTTATGAAGCTGAATCAAAGGGTGAAATCTCAAAAGCACAGGTTAAACAGGAGATTATCTCATTTTTAGAAAAATTTAGATATGAAAATGGGAAAAATTATGTATGGATAAATGACACCAATGGAAATATTATTTATCATCCTTCGATTAAAGGCAATCAATTAAACCTTCAGGATAAACAGGGAAAATATATAATTAAAGATCTTATCAATGTTGTGGTAAAAAATGGTGAAGGTACAATAGAATATTACTGGACAAAATTAAATGATACAAAGTTATATAAAAAAATATCTTATGGAAAACTATTCAAACCCTACAACTGGATAATTGCCACGGGTATTTACTCAAGTGATTTGAAAGCTGCTGCCAATCAAGTACTTATCCCTATTATGTACACAACCCTGGCAGCTTCCATAATAGTAATAAGTGTAATATTCTTCCTGGGAAAAAATATTAGAAAAGAAACAAAGGAAATAGAAGATTTTATAGAAAGTGTCGCATCTGGCAATTTAACAGAAGATTTACACGTAAAACGTAACGATGAATTTGGAAGAATAACTCTCCACATCAAAGAAATGACCAAAAAATTAAGGGAGAATATTCAAAGCATACAAACAACTTCAGAATTATTAGAAGATCATTCAAAAAAGCTTTCAAAATCTTCTCTGGAACTGTCTTCAGTAGGGGAGACAACAAATGATAAAGTATCAGAAATAAATGAAAATATTCAAAACATTTCTGCATCAGTAGAAGAAATTAATTCTTCGACTGAAGAAGTTGCCTCAAGCATACAGTTAATATCAAACGTAGTTCAAGAATTGTTGAAAAATTCTAATATGGTGTTGGATGCTGCATCCAAAGGTAAGGAAATTCTCCTCAAAGTAGATTCAATGGTGGAGAAAAACGCAGAAATGGCATCTAAAACTCAGAATATAGTAGAAGAATTAATAAAAAGGACAAAAAATATTGGTGAAGTTATCCAGACCATAAATACTATTTCTGAGCAAACTAATTTGCTGGCTTTAAACGCAGCTATAGAAGCTGCAAGAGCCGGGGAAGCTGGAAAAGGCTTTGCAGTAGTAGCAGACGAGATTAGAAAATTAGCTGAAGATAGTAAAACAGCCACGCAAAACATTATAGACATACTTGAAGAAGTTCAAGAATACACAAAAATGACCTCTGACTTTTCACAACAAACTGTGGAAAATACTCTGGAAACAAGAAACAAATCTTCAGAAGCAGAGAAAGAATTCTTAAATATAATTTCTGAAATAGAAAACATTGTAAAAATGGTAGACGATTTATCGGCTACTACACAGGAACAAAGTGCGGCTGCTGAGGAAATATCAACAGCTATTAACTCAGCTGCAAAAGCAATAACCAGTGTTGCAGAAGATATAAACGAAATAGTCTCATTAACAAAGAAACAATACAACTTCTCAAATACGGTAGACACAGCGGCAAAAGAACTATTAAAATTATCAACGTCACTGGCTGAAATAGCCCACAAATTTAAAACATAACAAAACGGCTCCTTAAAAGGAGCCGTTTTGTCGCCTTCGAAACAATTAAATTGTTGCAAGCATAACGGCTTTTATAGTATGTTTTCTGTTCTCTGCTTCATCCCACACTCTACTCTGGTTGCCCTCAATAACTTCAAATGTTACTTCTTCACCTTTCACAGCGGGGAGGCAGTGCATGAATATTGTCTCTCTTTTCCCTGTTTTTTTCATCACATTTTCGTTTACCTGATAAGGAGAAAGTAATCTTCTTCTTTCTTCTGCTTTACTCTCTTCCCCCATTGATGCCCATACATCTGTATAAATTACATCTGCACCTTTTACCGCTTCATCCACATTGTCAGTAAACTCAATTACTGCACCCGTGTCTTTTGCAACTTCAAGACACTTTTCCACGAGTTTTCCTTCTGGCCTTAACTCTTTTGGAGAACAAATCACATAATGAAGGCCCATTTTTGCCGAACCTATCATTAACGAGTTCGCCATATTGTTTCTACCATCACCCATAAAAACCATCTTTATTCCACGGAGTTTGCCAAAATTTTCCTCTATTGTCATAAGATCAGCCAGAACCTGAGTGGGGTGATAAAGGTCCGTTAAAGCGTTATAAACAGGAACTCCTGAATACTTTGCAAGAATTTCTACTGTTTCCTGTTTAAACCCTCTGAACATTATAGCATCTACCATTCTTCCAAGAACCCTTGCTGTGTCTTCAATTGATTCTTTCGCACCAAGTTGAATGTCCTGGACAGAGAGGAATAAAGGATGCCCCCCTTCCTCACCAAAAGCTGTCTCAAAAGCCACCCTTGTCCTTGTAGAGCGTTTTTCAAATATCATAGCAAGAGTTTTACCAACAAATCGCTGGTGGATTATCCCGGAACGACTGTCTGCCTTACAGGTTTTTGATATCTCCAAAAGATATCCTATTTCATCTGGAGTAAAATCAAGAAGTGTAAGTAAAGAACGCCCCTTTAAATTCATTCCCATAAAAGTTCCCTCCTTCTTTAATATATAAGTCCAAAAACGAAGCGGGGAATATCCCCGCTCATCGATTATTTAAACTTTCATAAAAGTCCTTTCTTTTGCAAAAATTCTTTCAAAATATCTTCAAGATTTGGTTTACCAATTTCCTGAAGTTCATAAGTTACTCTGACAGCCGGTTTATTAAGGTTGGTTACCCTTCTTAAATCAATAGGCGTGCCAATGATAACAAGATCAGCTTCTGCTCTATTTATGGTCTCCTCGAGTTCTTTCATCTGTTTTTCACCATAACCCATTGCAGGAAGTATTCTATCAAGATGGTTATATTTCTTATATGTATCAATTATTGAACCTACAGCGTATGGTCTTGGATCAATAATTTCAGCTGCTCCAAACTTTTTCGCTGCAACATATCCCGCACCATATCTCATTTCACCATGTGTTAGCGTTGGTCCATCTTCAACAACCAATACTCTTTTGCCTTTAATTGCTTCTGGATCTTCTACAAAAATAGGTGAAGATGCATCAACCACTATAGCATTCGGGTTCCATTTTTCTATGTTCTTTCTTACAATCTCTATTCCTTCAATATTAGCTGTTTCTTCTTTGTTTATAACTATTACATCGGCCATTAAAAGATTTGCCATTCCTGGATAATACGCTATTTCATGACCTGCCCTGTGTGGATCTACAACTGTTATAAGTAAATCCGTTTTGTAGAATGGGAAGTCATTATTTCCACCATCCCAGAGTATAATATCCGGATTCTCTGCTTCTGCAGCTCTTAATATTGCTTCGTAGTCAACACCTGCATAAATTACACTTTTTCTGTCTATATGAGGTTCATATTCTTCTCTTTCTTCGATTGTACATTTGTACTTGTCGAGATCAGCATAGTCTGCAAATCTTTGAACTTTTTGCTCAACAAGATTTCCATATGGCATAGGATGTCTTATTGAAATAACCTTCTTTCCAAAAGCTCTCAAAATGTCGAGAACTCTTCTTGTTGTCTGACTCTTTCCACAACCAGTTCTTATGGCACATATGGAAATTACAGGTTTGGTGGACTCAACCATTGTGTTTCCTGGACCCATTAATTTAAAATCAGCCCCAGCAGATAGAACCGTTTCAGCTTTTTCCATCACATACTGATGAGGAAGGTCACTATAAGCAAGTATTACTTCATCAACTTCATATTTTTTGATAAGTTCTACGAGCTTTTCCTCAGGTTCAATAGGAATTCCGTTTGGATAAAGTTCTCCAGCAAGTTCCGCTGGATAAACTCGTCCTTCAATATCTGGAATTTGTGTGGCGGTAAATGCAACTACCTCATAATCAGGATTGTCTCTAAAATACGTATTGAAATTATGAAAATCTCGTCCAGCTGCTCCCATTATAATAACTTTTTTCTTTGCCATCGTTGCACCTCCTAAATCTTAAAATTATAATAGCATTATTCAGACAATAAAAGTATATCTAAAAATTTTGAAGTTATCAACCAACCTTTTTAGAAATTAAACTTTTTTATACACTTTATACTTTTTTATACTTTTTTATGCATAAGTATGCATAAGTATGCGTGTGGACATTAAATCTGGCGAGGTTAGCGAGTGTTGGCTCCCACTCATGTCATTTCGAACCCAAAGGGTGAGGAATCTTAATTTAGCAAGGGCTACTAAAAGATAAGATCCCTCGCATACGCTCGGGATGACAGAAAACAGCAAGCGTTAACATTTCCCCAGCATGTCATTCCGAGGAGCGGGGAGGCGAGGAGTCTCATGATTAGCAAGTGTTGACAGGGTTAAAGCTGAAAAATGACAGATAATTTGAAACAATAAACATAAAATTTTGCTATTTTAAACCATGTTTGAAAGTATTCACCATTATTTCGACTTCATCTGTAATAATATAATCAACCGGGATGTTGTTGATAATATCTTTATCATTAACCGTCCACAAAACTATCTTTTTATGTAATCGCTTGAAAAAATCGGCTAATTTAAAAAACAGATCTTTATTGTAGTGCAATAACTCAACGGGAATATGTGCACTGTAAATTTCTTCCGGGGAAAATAAATCTTCAAGGGTATCCATAGTGATATTAAAATGTCTCTCATCAAACAAGTATCCAAATTTTTCACCTTTATACACTTTAGAAAGTCCTTTAATTAATTCATGCTCAAAGGAACTGAAAATTACAAATTCAGACAAATTATAATCCCTAACAAGTTTTACTGCACTATCACCTGCTTCAACATCTTTTAACTCTATATTTATTATTTTTCCCTTCGGCAAAACTTCTAACACTTCAAAAAGTGCAGGCACAGATGCTTTACTTTTTATCTCATTGAATAAAGATTTTTTTATGTGTATCTCCACACCAAAAACTCTTTTTAAATTTTCATCATGTGATATTACAAGTACATCATCTTCAGTTTTCCATACATCAAGCTCTACACCATCAGCACCTAATCTAACTGCTTCTTTGAACGATTTTAAAGTATTTTCTGTATATTTTTTTGGATAGCCTCTATGACCTAAAATATACATTCATCTCACCAGACCTTTGTCCTAATTTTTTCATTGCTTACGCTCTTTGAATTAAGCCTCAATTCATGCTAACCCTTTAACCCGCTGCTTACTAAACTCTTAACAAATAAATTCTGTATCAGGAAAAACACCAATAAAGTCGGTGCAAGCACAATCATGGTACCTGCCATTATCGTTCCCCAATTATTAGCCGCTTCCGCGTCTATTAACATTTTTACACCTATCTGAGCAGTTTTCATTTTATCTTCCATTGTAATTACCAGCGGCCATAGGTACATGTTCCATGCGTAAACAAAATTGATCATCGCAGCTCCTCCAATCATCGCCTTGGACAAAGGTAATAACACTTTTATAAGATATTGCATAGAAGTTGCTCCGTCAATCCGGGCAGCGTCACTTAATTCTTGAGGAATTGTTCTAAAATGTTGCCTCATCAAGAAAGTATTTGTGGCACTTGCAGTAAATGGTATTATAAGAGCCAAATAAGTATTTACCCATCCAAGACTTTTCATAAGTAAAAATAGAGGAACTATCATTACTGTCTCTGCAGGTAAAAATAAAGTAATAAACAAAGTAGAAAAAGCTACCTTTTTCCCTTTAAAATTAAAATTTGCAAATGCATAACCTGCAAGAACACCTGTTATTAATTTTCCCAGTGTAATAAAAATTGCTACTATAGCAGAATTTAAAAGCATCCTGCCAAGTGGAACCAGCTTTAATGCCTCTCTATAGTTCTCCCAATAAAAACTGCTTGGAATTACTTTTGGAGGAAAACTAAAGACCTCAGCTGGTTTCATAAAGCTCATTAAAAATGCCAGGAGTATTGGAGCAAACATGACAAATGTAATAACAATCAGAAGAATCTCGGAAATTATAAAGTAAACTTTATTTTTTCTCCTCACAATTATCACCTCACTGATAATGAACGCCTTTTTCTACAAATCTAAAATACAAATACGTAATAACAGACATAACCCCAAACATAACTACAGACTCTGATGCTGCGAGACCGTTATCCTGAAAAGCAAAGCCATCAAGATATAATCGATAAATCATTGTTGTCGTACTACCCAAAGGTCCTCCTCGAGTCATTATATCAATAATACCAAATGATGAAAACATAGTTGTTGTAAAATTCATGATGAATAAATAAAAGGTTATAGGCGTAACAAGTGGGAACTTTATCTTCCACATTCTGGTCCACCCACTTGCACCATCCAGCATAGAAGACTCTAAAATAGACTCTGGAATGTTTTGAAGAGCTGCTATATAAAAAATCAAATCGAAAGGCAACATTTTCCAGACAGTTGCCGCTATAAGTGCGATCATTGCGTATGGAACAGTGGTTAACCAATCCACATTTATATTAAATATTACTTGAAATAAGTAACTCACAAGTCCAGCTGTTGGAGTAAAAAGCATCGCCCACAACGTGGCAGAAATAGCAGGAGAAACTGCATAGGAGGAAAACATCAAAGTTCTAAATATCCTTGTTCCCGGAATATTTTGAACCAACAATTGAGAAATCAAAAAAGCTAAAAATATTGTTATTCCAACACTTGAAAATGAATATATAAAAGTTGTTCTTAGTACTTTGTAATACTCACTATCTGTGAACAAATCAATATAATTATCCAGTCCAACAAAAATAGACCTGTCTCCGAAAAACGATTCTTGAAAAAAACTCAGCTTGAACGAGCTGAAAGCTGGAAAGTAAATAAAAAATATAATAATTACAAAAGTTGGTATCAAAAGAATATAAGGTGTTAATCTTCTCAAACAACACACCTCCTAATTGTTTAAATGCGCCCCGGAAGGGGCGCTATAACGAATATTAATTTTTTACTATTCATACAACCTGTTGTATTTCTTCAGAGCTCTGGTAACCTCTTTCGCTGCCCAATTAAGAGCTTGTTCAACTGTCAATTCACCATTTATTACTTTCTCGTACGCGGTTTCTATTATTTCCCTGGTTTCAGGGAACACACCTATAATCGCACCATTCGTATTAGGTGTTTGTTTTGAAAGAAGCAACTGGAATATTGCCGTTAAGTAGTTTGGATGATCAGCGTAAAAACCCTCCATAAGTAATTGTTCAACAGCATCTTTTCTTACGGGGAAATATCCTGTTTCAAGATGCCATCTGATCTGCTGGGCTGGTTCTGTCATCCATTTTACAAATTCCCATGCAGCGTCAATTTCTTTTTGCGGATGATTTTTCAATATCCATAATGAGCCTCCACCAATCACCACTCCACCCTGAACGGATAGATCAGGTTTTGGTAAAAACGCTGTTCCAATTTCCCAGCCATTCTCTTTCGCGGTTTCAGTTATAAATTTAACATCGGAAGTTGAGTAGAATAACATAGCCGCTTTTCCAGAAAGGAATATTTGTCTTGCGCCACTCCAATCTTCTCTCTTCGTGTTGATCAATAATCCTTCCTTTGTCATTCTGGCAAGCAATTCAAATATGTTTTTTCCTGCCTGACTGTTAAACACTGCCTCTGTTGGTCTTTTGTCACCTCTACCATTGTCGTTGTTCACAAGAGGAGCGTTTTGAACAGCCATAAGTTGTTCAAAAAACCACGAGTGTGTCGGCCAGGTGAGACCATATCTGATAATATTTCCCTTGTCATCCTTTTTCACCAACTTTTTACTATATTCAATTAATTCGTCAAATGTTCTTGGAGGTTTATTTGGATCAAGTCCCGCTTCTTTGAAGAACGTTTTATTATAGAATAAAATCGCATTAGAAGAATTGAAAGGCATCGAGTACAATTTACCTCCAACTGTGTAATAGTTCAGCACCTGTGGTAAAAATGCTCCTAAATCGATTGTTGGATCCTTCTCAATTAAATCTCCTATAGGAACAGCTATGTTACCATCAATCATGGCTCTTGTACCAATATCATAAATCTGAACCACATGAGGCGGATTACCTGCTTTTACAGCGGCAATAGCTTTGTTAAACGTATCTCTGTAAGAACCTGTATATTGAACGTTTACCTGAATATCTGGATGTGTTGCCATAAATTCCTTTGCCATGTCTTCCAAAAGACCTATTCTCCATCCACTCATAGCATGCCAGAACTCGATAGTAACTTTTGAAAAACTTAATATACTAATTAAAACAAGCAATACAATAAATACCTTTTTCATAAATACCCCTCCCCATAAATGATGTATTCCAATTATACAAAAAGTCCCGGAGTTTTTTCTATCTTGAAAATAAGAGGAAACCAACGATATTTATAAATATTTTATAATAATCAAAAATAAGCAGTTTAAATCAAAAACCTCAATATTATTATTACTGAAGTTTTTTATTCAAATTTTAAGAACTATTAAAAACTGTAAAAGATATGTCGCACTATCAGGAAGGAAAATTACAGGCAAAAAAACCCGTTCCCGGAAAGAGGTTATAACAAAGAGATTACACAAAAGTGCAATTTTATATTGGATTTTTTAAACATATTTATGCGCTTTCACCTGAATATATTTTTCTCTTTTACACTTTACGTTTATATAAAATTATCTGGATTCTATCGGAAACGTCTTCGGAAGTGTCAGAAATGTCTGCTATTCTATGAACCAGCTTTTTCAGTTGAATTTTTTCAGCAAGCGGGAGATTTTCCATGGAAAAAATTTTCCGTATGGTTTTTCGCTCTATTTGATCCGTCTCATGCTCAAATTTTTCTGTATCTATAATTTTTTCATTGGCACTCTCGAAATCTTCAAACATTTCTTTGGCAGCATCTTTCAACGCCATGTATGTTTCAAACGATTTCTTAACAAGATTTTCAAAATCCTCAAAAAGTTCCGCAGGAATCTTCAAGTTTTGTAAATCGATTTCGTCTGCTACAGCTTCCGCTTTATTCGCTATCCTATCAAGTGACTCAATTGTTCCCAACAAATCACCTCTGAAATTCGGCAGGAATGCCCCGGAGTACATTTCCATTTCTGCTTTTCTTCTTACCTTATCTGCAGCTGTCTCTGCTTCACGAACCCTTTCAGCAAGCTCTTTTATTTTATCGCTCGAAGCATTTTTCATACTCTGTATCAATTCCAAAAGCTTCCTTATGGTGTTTTCAACAGCATCTAAATGTTCATGAAACAACTCAATAACTGCCTGTTCTTTTTTTCCAAAGAACAAACTCACATTCTCCACCCCCTAAAACTCTATTTTGAACACCACTTTCAATAACAAGTATATCAGAAAAGTTATCAATCCTGAAAAAACAGGGGTATTAACCCAGGCACTAATTATTTTAAAAACTATTTTTTTGTTTATTAACCTCGAACCTCTTGCATATCCTGCTCCAATAACAGCTCCCACAATCGCCTGAGAAGTAGAAACAGGAATACCAATTAATGCGTATATCCAGACTGTTATAGATTCTCCCAAAACTGCTATCATAGCCGAAAAATAATCAAGTTCTATTATCTGTGTTCCAACTGTCATCATAACTTTATAACTGTAAGTCAAGACACCAAAAGCTATGCTCAATCCTCCAACAAGCGCAGCTAATTGAACTCCTATTTCATTTGCAAATACTCCTGTAATGTTTGCTACATTATTTGCACCCAGAGAATATGAACCATACGCACCTATAATTATCGTTCCCACCAGTATTATTTTTTCTCTGAGATAAATTGATTTTATTTTATTAAAAGGAACGGAAAATATTTTATACGTTAAAAAACCAAATATCATCCCACCAAGAGGTGTTCCAACCCATGCAAGCACAAGTTTTATCATGATTCCCCAGTTTACCCCACCAGCTATGAGACCAGTAGCAATAATGGAACCAACGATAGCTTGCGATGATGAAACTGGCACTCCAAGATAAGTCATTATTGTCATTGTGAGAGCAGCAGATAAGACAGATATTGATGCAAGCATAATGTTGGCACTCGAAATACTACTTATTGTTTCTATACCTTTTGCTCCACCCAATACCGCTCCTATAACTATAAAAATTGCTGAAATTATTGTCGCCAACCTGTACTTAATAATTCTATTTGAAACAGCTGTTCCAAAAATATTCGCAGCATCATTTGCTCCAAGTGACCAACCAAAGAAAATTGCAGGTAAAATGTAGAAAAACATCGAATCCCCCCAGTAAGCATCCAGTAATTAAAGAAGTATCTTATTATGATATCATAAAATTAATTATTTTAAAAGAATTAATTTCGGCTTCCCTTACCCAAAATCATAAACAAATTTAAATACTCTCAAATATTCTTTATTCAATTAAAATAAAGCTGATTATTGTAATTTATTTTATGAAAAATGTGAGGAAAAACTGGAAAGATTAGAGAAGGGCATCAAAATACTTCTGAAAATAAAATAAACAAAATGTGGAAAAAATAAACATTAGCCAATCTACAAGAATGTTAAAAACAAAAAAGTTTTAAATGTCGTTAAATGAGGGTAAATTTATAACTGATTCTAAAAATTCCCAGCTATTATTTTTTAAATTCGCTATATCTTTCAATGAAATCTGCGTTTCAACTTTTACTAATTTAACGTCCTTTTCCGTTAGTAATCGTTTTGCAAGTTCTATCATCCTGCATTCCATGGATTGTAAAATAATCTCTCCAATACTTTCAAATTCAACATTCGACAAATCTCTAAAATTAACCAATACAATATCACCATCTTCAAGAAACGATACTGGAATTTGAGTAAGATAGGTTGTATTTACATACTTTTCGTAAAGGGGAGGAAACACACCTGGAAATGCCAAACATGCCTTTGCTATTTCTTTAGATGAACCTTCAAAAAGTTCAACAGTTCTTTCAAAAAGATTTACCATTTCGGCCTTAACACATGTTTCTCCCTTTAAACCTACTAAAAATTCTTCAACCTGATTCCATGAATAAATGGCAGGGGAAGTACTCCATTTAATACAATGGGCTATTTGAACCTTTTTTCCAGCACTATTATTTTTATCATAGCCTTTCTTTTTCCTGTGTATAATCTGAAACGTAAATTCAAATTTTTCTATAAATTTTTGAAGTCTTCGACGTGCCTCAAATTTTCCAAAGTGTTCAAAAAGAATCGCATAAAAACCAGCCAATCCATTGGAGATTATTTCCATTTTTTCTTTTTGTTTTAACAAAAATCTTTCTAAAATTGGAATTACTGTTAATCCCTGAAAACAAAATCCTCCGGCATGTATCCTCATTTGAACAACTCCCCAGGAAGTGCGAGATTAAGCGTGTATTTGTAAGCGTTTTCCATAACTTCAAAACAGTTACTAACATCATTTATCTCCTCAATAGGAGGATAAATGATAAAATCTGCCTCTCTCCTTAAAAAGGATAGCATTTTATTTTCACATATGCTGTTTAAAATATTTAATATTGTATTTGAAGTTTCCGGAATAACCAGGGAAGTTTCTATTTTCGATAAATCAACTGCTACAACATAATTTGCACCAAGATTTTTGGCAATATCAGCTGGTAAGTTGTTTAACGTTCCCCCATCAACAGCAACAGTATTTCCAGATTTAACAGGGGGGAAAACACCTGGAATCGCCATTGATGCTAAAAGAGCTTTAAAAAGTCCACCAGATGAATGTAAAACAATTTTTCCAGTATTTAAATCAGTTGATATACAATAAAACTTTATTTTCAAATCTTCAAAATGTAATTTTCCAAAGTACTTTTTCAGTATCTTAAAATAAATTTTAGTAAACATCATATATTGTTTTCTTGTTATGTAAAAACAACTCATCTTTGCAAAAAATTTACCGGGTTTCGATTTTGTGGAAGATGAAGAAATAAAATTAAATGGGAAAAATCTAAAAAAGTGCCTGTACATTTTACAGAATTTCATCGAGTAATCCCAGAGAAGATGCGCATCTTTCAAAGCAGCATATCCTGCCCCCACTATAGCCCCAATACTAACACCTAATATTGCATCCGGAACAAATCCCCTTTCTTCAAGGGCACGAATTACACCAACATGTGCAGCTCCTCTTATTCCGCCTCCGCTAAGCACGAGAAATTTAAGCGAGCGTTTTTCTGACATTGTCTTCCTCCATATATTATACAAAGATTTAATTTTAAAAAACTTGCCAACAGCTTTTTAATTCTCGATTCAAAATCATTCCCAATTAGATAGGCGGAAGTTGTCTTTCAGGAAACTCTCTCTCAAAAACGCAGGCTAAAGCACACAATTTTTCTTCTTCAAAAGCTCGCGCTGAAAACGTTACGCCAAACGGCCCTGTATCTGTATAACCAGCTGGAATAGTTATAGAGGGATACTTAGCCTTTGCCGTTATATGTGCTCCATAATTTGCAGGAAATAAAAGTGCTGTTAAATTATATCTTTCAAATAACTTATCTATGCTTCCCTTTGCGTATTTTATATCCCTTAATAACGACTCAATATATTCTTTTTCATTAATATCTGTTGCATCAGAACGCAATAAAATACTCTGTCCATATGGCATTGCATCTGCATTTCTGAAATTATATCTAATAATATCAGTTAATGTTTTTACTTTTAGACTTTTATCTTTCAAATAATTATTTATTCCGTGTTTGAACTCATAAAATAAAACATTTATATTATTAATTTTTTCGAGGTCTTCAAACTCTACTTTTACCACTTTTCCATTTAAACTCTCTATCTTTTTTATTGTTTCTTTAAATAACAAAATTTCTCCTTTACTCAACCACTCAAACAATTGTTCACTATATCCAAAAATCATACCAGAATAATCATCTATTTTTTTAATTTCGGCTGAAAATTTTCTACTTTTTATGATATACGTTGCTGGATCATCTTCATCATAACCTGAAATGACCCTCAAAACTTCAAATGCATCCTGAACTGTTCGTGTAATTGGTCCTGCAGTGTCCTGACTATAAGATATTGGAATTATACCTCCCCTACTAACTAACCCCACCGTTGGCTTTAATCCAACACATGAATTTGAACTTGATGGAGAAAGTATTGAACCAGAAGTTTCCGTACCAATAGCCGCCAGACATAAATCAGCAGCAACAGCCACCGCAGAACCAGAGCTCGAACCGCCAGTGTCAAAATCTCCATAAGGGTTTTTTGTCTGTCCTCCAAGCTTGCTATACCCATTTGGCATTTTAAAAGATACAAAATTTGCAAATTCAGTTAGATTCGCTTTCCCAAGAATTATTGCCCCCGCTTTTCTTAGTTTCTCCACCAAAAAAGCATCTTTTGTCGCGTAATTTCCTTGAAGAGCTTTTGCTCCTGCTGTAGTTTGCATTTTATCCGCTGTATCTATATTCCCTTTTATTATTACTGGTATACCGTGTAATTTGCTTCTCACAAAACCACTTACACGCTCTTTATCAAGGGCCTTTGCGATAAACAGTGCGTCGGGATTTAATTCAAGAACCGCGTTTAAATGAGAATATTCTGATATTCGTTCAAGATAAAACTCTACTAATTTCTCCGAAGTAAGCTTTTTTTCGTTAAAAAGTTCATTAGCCCTGGAAATAGTTAAGTTTCTAAGATCCATTTTCTCACCATCCTAAATTCAACAATTACCCTTTAACTGAACCTGCACTGAGCCCCGCAATAATCTTTTTCTGAAATGCAAGAACCAATATTACCAGTGGGGTTGTTACTATAACCGCCGCGGCCATTATCTGACCCCATGGGATTTCATATTGAGAACGTCCTTTGAACAAAGCTATAGCAACTGGAACTGTGTACATCTCAGGTCTTTGCATAAAAGTAAGTGCAAACAAAAACTCGTTCCAGGCAGCGATAAAAGTAAGAAGCCCTGTTGCCACCAACCCTGGCGCAGCCATGGGAAGTACAATAGACCATAATGTTCTCAACCTCGAACAACCATCTATTGCCGCAGACTCCTCCACTTCTTTCGGGAGTTCCCTGAAAAAGTTTTGCAGTATCCACGTGGTAAGCGGCAAGGTTAATGTAATATACGGAACAATAAGTCCTGGATAAGTATTGATAAGTTTCATATTCCTCAATAAAACGAACAGGGCCCCAAGAATTGAAACCTGTGGAAACATACTAACAGCTAATATCAATGTCATTACCAGAACTTTCCCTTTAAACTTTAACCTCGCTATAGCATATGCTGCTAACGAACCTATTGCAAGAGAAAGTAATGTAGTACTTCCTGCCACAACTATACTGTTCCATATATTCTGATGAAAGGGCCTTTCTGTAAATACCTTTATATAATTTTCAAATGTAACTCTTGCAGGTATAAGTCTGGGATTCACTTCAAAAAGGTCTTTGTCTGGCTTTAAAGAGGATATTACAGCCCAATAAAACGGAAAAATGCACCATATAAGAATAAAAGCTACAAGTGTATATAAAATAACATTTTTTAATATTTTTCTCGTAGATATACTCATGCTTTCACTCTCCTTAATCCAGTTCAAGTTTGAGTGATTTTATATAAATAATAGCAAATACTGAGATTATTACAAATATTGCAACAGAAATGGCGGACCCATAACCAAAAGACGCACTTGTAAATGCTCTGTCCATTAAAACGTGTCTATTGTAAACTGACAATGTTTCCGTTCCCACACTTCCACGAGTCATCACATAAACAACATCAAATACTCTTAAAGCGTCGAGAGTTCTAAAAATCAAAGCAACTGCTATTGTAGGTCTTAACATAGGTAGAGTTATTCTAAAAAATCTCTGCATTGCATTTGCTCCATCAATTCTTGCGGCCTCATATAATTGTTCAGGAATTAACTGCAAACCTGCAAGAATAAGAAGTGCCATAAATGGGGTTGTTTTCCAGACATCAACCGCTATGATAGCAGCCATAGCCATACCTGGTCTTCCGAGAATAGGTGTTCCAGGTTGAATTATATGCAAGGCTTCCAGAAATCTGGACATTATTCCAAACTGATCGTTAAACATCCAGCGCCACATTTGGGATGAAATAGCTGTTGGAATTGCCCAGGGAATAAGCATAGCCGCCCTAATAGCTCCTCTAAATTTTATAGGTTGGTGAACTACAAGCGCTATCATCAATCCCAACACAGTTTCTAAAGCTACTGAAACCAAAGTAAACACTATCGTATTTTTTAATGCATCTAAAAAGCGAGGGTCTTTAAAAAGACGTACATAATTATTAATTCCCACAAATTGTCTTTCAAAAATAGGATTCAATCCAAACTTGAAAAAACTATCATAAAATGTTTTAAATAAAGGAAAAAATGCTATTACTGAAATAACCAAAATTGCAGGAAAAATCATCCAGAATGCCGTATAAGGATCTCTTTTCTGCACACCTCTCACCTCACTGCATTATTGTAAAAAAACCACTCATTATGCATTATAAACGGGAGGCATTTGCCTCCCGAAATATAAAATAAATACTTCATTTACTGTCCAAGAAGGAGTTTTAATTCTTTTTCAAGTCCGGCTATCGCCTTTTCAGGTGTCATTTGTTTTGTAAGCGCTGCGTGAACATACCTTTGAATAGCATCAGACACCTCGGCATAGTTTGCAGTTCTTGGTCTTGGGAGAGCATTGATAAATACATCGAACAATTCTACCATAAATGGAGCAGCTTCTTTGAGTTTTGGATCGTTGTAAACGGCTTTTAAAGTAGGATTTTGTCCGGCATTTTCTGCTTTGTACAACTGTTGATTATAGCTTGTAAGGAATTTTATAAGCTTTTTAGCTGCTTCTTTTTCTTTCTTTGAAGAGAATATATTAATTCCAAGATTCCATCCACCGAGTGTGGCTGCATGTCTTCCCTCTTCACCAGGACCCTTTGGAAGAGGCACAACGCCAACTTTTCCTTTTATTGGAGATTCATCACTATTAACTAAGGACCATGCGTATGGCCAATTTCTCATGAATACTGCTTCTCCATTCTGGAAAATTCTTCTTGCATCTTCTTCCATATACGTAGTTACACCTTCTGGGGAAATTTTATATTTGTAAATAAGATCAACCATAAGTTGTAAAGCCTCAACGGCTTTTGGATTGTTGATTATAACCTTTCCTTTGTCATCAAGAACATCTGTTCCAAAAGACCAAACATATTCCATAAAATCACACACAAGTCCTTCATACCTTGCACCCTGCCATACAAATCCGTGAATCCCTTCAGCCTTTGATATTTTTGATGCCATTTCAACAAGTTCATCCCATGTTTTAGGTGGATTTTTATAGCCATATTTTTCAAGAAGATCTTTTCTATAGTATAAAAGACCCGCATCTGTAAACCATGGAATAGCAACTATTCTTCCATTAACTGTTACAGATTTTACTGTTCCCGGGAGAAATTTGTCAAGTTCAAAATAGTCATAATCTTTTGTTAAATCTTCAAGAAATGGAGCAAATTCAGGTGGCCAAATTACATCAAGCATAAGAACATCTGGATCAGTTTCTCCTGCTGCAAGATACGTGACATAAAGGTCATGTCTTTCTGTCGAAGAATCTGGCATAGGGATAACTGTAACAACTATATCTGGATTTTCTTTCATAAATTCCTTCAATTGAGCATAAAGTACTTCAAGTTCTTTCCCCACACCGCCAGATGTCATGGTAATAGTGGTGATTGAAAATACCATAAGAGATACCATTAATAAACTTGCAATAACCAGTAACTTTTTCATACACCAACACCTCCTTCAGTTTATGGTTAAAAACTTCAAATTAATTTCAATGTTCAAAAAAACTTTAGCATAAATACGTCTTATTTTCTAAATTTGATGTGATAAAGTATCATAATGTTAATTACGATTATTTACAAATATCCGTTGATAATCATGAATAATGCATATTGGAAATATTTTCATTTATCAATGAAAATTTTTCAACAATTTATAAAATCAGGTATTTTTCGACAATAATATACAAATTATCGTTTTATTACTGATTGATTCATTTTTTCGTATAATATCTCTTGAAAACAACCGGTTTCTATGCTAACATTCATCAATATGATGTGATATCATTTATTCGAAATTCAAAAAAAGTGCCGGAGGTGTTTCAAATGACGGTAGAAGTTCCAAAGAAAAGAATAACTGAATATTCAAAAATAGCGCCAGAAGATGTGGAAGAATTAATAGAACTTACAAAAGATCTCAAAGGACTAAAAGTCGTACATGTTAATGCTACAGCTTATGGGGGAGGTGTGGCTGAGCTACTCTATACACTTGTTCCACTTATGGAAGACCTCGGATTAAATGCAAAATGGGAAGTTCTTGAAGCCCCAAACGAATTTTACAATGTGACCAAAAAGTTCCATAACGCTCTCCAGGGAGCAGCAATCGACATCACAGATGAGGAATTCAAACTTTATGAACAGATAAATATGGAAAACGCAAAAAAACTTGATCTCGACGCAGACGTAGTAATTATACATGATCCGCAACCAGCTTTAATACCAGTCTTCAAAGAAGGTAATTACATATGGAGGTGTCACATTGATACTTCAAGTCCAGATAAAGATGTATGGGAAAGATTAACTCAAAAGATGAAAGGATATTACAAAAAAGCATTATTTCACCTAAACGATTACATAAATTCTCCTTTTGATAACATTGGTATAGAATTTCCTCCAAGTATTGATCCATTAAGTGAAAAAAATAGAACTTTATCAAAAATAGAATTATCTGATATAATTAATAGGTACAGTATAGATGTGGAAAAGCCAATTATTACTGTTGTCGCTCGGTTTGATCCATGGAAAGACTTATTTGGAGCAATTGATGTTTATAGAGAAATTAAAAAAGTACTGGATGTACAACTTTTAATTGTATCTGCTATGGCCAAAGATGATCCAGAAGGCTGGACTTTTTTTGAAGATGTATTGCGATATGCAGGAACTGATAAAGACATTCTTTTTCTTACCGATTTAAAAGGTGTCAGTCACAAAGAAGTTAACGCTATCCAGACTATTTCTACTCTGGGTCTTCATACAGCCACAAAAGAAGGATTTGGATTGGTAATCTCTGAAATGATGTGGAAAGGAAATCCTGTGGTTGCTCGTCCAGTGGGTGGTATTAAGCTTCAGGTAGATGATGGTATTAATGGTTATTTACGTTATGATATTAAGCAACTTGCTGAAGCGGCTATTGACATTATAAAGGATAGTGAAAAACGCAAAACTTTTGGAATAAATGCTAAAGAGACAGTAAGAAAGAAATTTCTCACAACTTCTCATTTAAAAAGATATTTAAAAGTAATCAGTGAGGTGGCAAATGAAACTATCTAACCTAAAAAAGATATTACTAAATCTGGCTTTTAGAAAATCATTGTACAGAAATGAATTAGGAAAAGAGTTGAAGGTCTCTCCTTCAACTCTTACCTACCTTCTAAACAAACTCTCTTCTTTGAAATTAATTGAAATAAAATCAAGTGAAACTATTTCAATGGGACGTCCAAAGCAAATCATAAGTCTTAACCCTGAAAAATGGAACATTATAGGGATTAGAATAGGACGAGAATTCATAAATTCCACTTTATTCAACGGAATTTTTGACGTAAAAGAAAAAATAAGCATAAGATTAACCAGCAGTGATATGGGAAATAAAAGAATTGGTGAATTATTAAAACAAAATCTTGAAAAAATTTCAAAAGTCCCAGTAAACGCAGTAGGCCTGGCATTTTCAGGGAAAGTGAGTTTTGACACGGTAAACTCACATATATTGAAATTAGAAAATTTTAATCCAAAAGAAATTGTAAAGAGTGTTTTTCCAGACTCAACAGTAACAATTTTGAACGATGTAGAAGCAATCGCCACAGAAGAATTTGTATTGCACGGTGGGCAGAAAATTTTAGTTATAAATTACGGTACAGGGATAGGAGCCTGTTTTTATGAGTCTCATGGAATTTACCAAAAAAGTGAAAGGAAAGTCATAGATCTGGGGCATTTTTACGCTGGGGGTAATGAAAAGTGTTATTGCGGGCGCACTGGTTGTTTTGAAACTGTTGCATCAGATTATGCGGTTCTGAAAAAATACAAATACAGGAATCTGGATATTGTGCATTTTATACTCCACCAGGAAGATTTCGAAAAAGATCTTGAAGAAATAAGACACATGTACAAATATTATAGAAGAAAAGCTGAAATATTATATGAAGAGACACTTAATCACCTATCTGTGTTTTTAGGAAACATTGTGAGACTTTTAGAGCCAGACAAAGTTGTAATATGTGGAGAGGGTACTTCTCCATGGTTTACGCAGAGTCTTCAAAAGAAAATTTATGCAGTTTCTGGTTTAACACTTGGAATAGTACACAGGGGACTGGAAAATAATATAGAATATGGCAGTGCACTTGACGCTTTAAGAGAACACATACTTTTTACTGATCTTTAGGGTTTAAAAATACAGAAAATCTGGAACCGACTAAATAATCACTTTCAACCTTTAACGTATAATCACATAAATTGCAAAGATGCTTCACAATCGATAGGCCTAACCCGGAACCTGTAGCCATTTTGACAGCATCAGCGCTTCTGTAAAACCTTTCAAATATCCTATTCAATTCTTCTTTTTTTATTCCTATGCCATTATCCTGTACTTCTATTTTATCTGAATCTAAAGTTACGTAAATTTGCGAATTTGGGTATGAATATTTTATAGCATTTGATAACAGGTTCTTCAAAATTGTATATATTACAAAAGTATCTCCTTTTATTACTTCTGTTTTTATGACAGGGATTATTTCCATTTTCTTTTGAGAGATTTTGTCTGACAATTCTGCAATGACTTCTTTCAAAACCTTATGAGAGCTTAAATCAACACTTTTTGGTTGATACAAACCAAGCTGCACCATAGAAAGCATTTTAAGCTGTCTTATGATTCTTTCCATTCTTTTAGATGCCCTTTTTATGTTAAGCAAAGATTCTTTAATGTTTTCCGGAAGATTTTGTTCCAATAAATTATAGACATTTCCTTCTATTACAGAAAGCGGGTTAAAAAGTTCATGAGAAATAGCAGTTGTAAAATCGCTTTTGGCCTGTTTTAATTGATTTACCTCTGTAATATCCTTTATTATCATCAATTTATCTTTGTGAAAGTATTTTATAACCACATCTCTATAGGCGGAAAGTTTGAAAAAATACACCCTCGTCTCTAATTCAAAACTTTGCTCATCGAGTATCTTTTCGGTATATTCCCCAATATAATTAAACGTAAAAATTGTAAAAATCTCCATGTTAATTTCTATTCCATATTCTCTGGCTCGTTTGTTTGCATATGTAACTTTCACTCCATCCAGCATCAGGATTAACTCATCAAAATAATCCAGACAATTTTTACTTATCACTTTATAGTCCCCTTTGTAGAAAACTTGTAGCCTATCCCACGAACTGTAATTATCCAGTCTTTCCCTATTTTATTTCTTAAACTACTTATGTGAACATCCACGACTCTGTCTGAAATAAACTCATCTTTCCATATTTTGTCCAGTATTTCATCGCGAGAAAAAACCCTGTTTGAATTTTTAGCAAGCAATCGGAGAATTTCGAATTCTTTTCCAGTTAAATCCACTTTTTTACCATTGAGTTTCACTAAATACTCATCGCAATAAATTTCTAACTCTCGAAACCTTATCACTTCACTTTCACCTCTGGTTCTTCTTATAAACGCTTTAACACGCGCTACAACTTCCCTTGGGTTAAACGGTTTTACTATATAATCATCCGCCCCAAGCTCTATACCAAATATTCTATCCATATCAGTATCTCTTGCCGATATTATAATTATACCTGTCTCCGGAAATTCTACTCTAAACTCCGGTATTTCACTTGTTGCATAACCATCAGGAAGCATTATGTCAAGTAAAACTACATCAAAGCTTTTTTGAGAAATTTTTTCTCTCATTTCATAAAGAGTCCCCGCTTCTTCTATTTCGAAACCCTCAGCTACCAAATACTTTTTTAAAATTTCTCTGATGCCAGCATCATCTTCAACGATTAATATCCTGAACATATGCATTACACCTCAAAAACATCTTTTGTATTTTCTCCTGTTTCTATATAAATTATTTCTTCACATAAATTTGTAAGGTGATCTCCTATTCTCTCTAAATCTCGTGCTATTAAAACGTACAATGTTCCAACTTCTTTAGAAAAATCTTCTTCGCAAATATTTGAAATAACAAATTCTCTTATATCCAGTTCAAGATTATCCAGCTCTTCATCCTGCTTCCATATTTTCTTTGCAAGCTCTGCATCTCTTTTTGAAAAAGCAAGAAACGTATCGTGAAGCATTTTCAATGCTGTTCCAAACATATCTTTTAATTCTTTTGTTAATTTAAAGGGAATGTTTTTTTCTCTGATTTTAAGAGCCTTTTCAGCCATATTGCACCCAAGGTCTGCTATACGTTCAAGGTTGTTTGCAAATTTTATCATTGTTATTACGTATCTAAGATCTCTGGTTAAAGGGTTATACCTTGCTATAATTTCATAAACTTTTTCTTCTATTTCTCTATTCAGCGCATCTATATCATCATCTAATTCGAATACTCTTTTTGCAAGAGTAGTATCTGAAAACTCCAGAGACTGGATTGACATTTCAAAAGAATCTGAAACCAGCGAAAGCATTTTTGAAATGTCTGCTTTTAGTATTGTAAATTCTCTTTCATAATGCATTACATCCATTATATTTTCCTCCTTTTTGCCAGAATTACGTATTTTTGATTATCCTATCTTTCCATTTAAATACATTTCAGTAAGTTCATTTTTTGGTTTTTTAATAATTTCGGCTGTTTCACCAGATTCTATTAAATCCCCTCTGTACATAAAAATCAAATAATCAGATATTCTGATTGCCTGAGCAATGTTATGGGTAACTATTATTATAGTATAATTTTCAGAAAGTTGTTCTAAAAGTACTTCAAGTTTTTGAGTAGCTATTGGATCAAGAGCAGACGTAGGTTCGTCAAGAAGAAGAACCTCGGGTTCAACTGCAAGAGCTCTTGCTATACATAACCTTTGTTGCTGACCACCCGAAAGAGCTGTCCCCGGTTTATGAAGTTCATCTTTTACTTCATCCCAGAGTGCGGCCTGTTTCAATGACCTTTCCACAATTTCTTCAAGTTTTTTTCTATTTTTTATCCCATGTAGTCTTGGACCAAAAGCAACATTATCAAATATAGACATTGGAAACGGTGTGGGTTTCTGAAAAACCATCCCAACCCGTTTTCGATACAAAGTAACGTCTATATCCTCTGAATATATATCTTTGTTTTCAAAATATATTTTTCCTTTTACACTAAAACCTGGAATAGTATCGTTTATTCTATTTATTGATCTCAAAAGTGTAGACTTACCACACCCAGATGGACCAATAATAGCTGTTATCTTATTTTTACAAAAATCCGCTGTAATGTTACGCACCGCTTCTTTATCTCCATAATATGCACTAAAATCCTTTACTTCTATTATTTTTTCCACTTGCATCCCTCCTGATTAAAAATGCAATTGAATATAATATCAAGACAAACACCATGAGAACTGCAGAAGATGCTTTAGCCATCCACTGAGCACTTTCACCATAAGCAGCCACAATGTAATAGATATGCGTGGGCAGGGTCATCACAGGTGAAAATAGTCCTTTAGGTAACTGAGTGGCGTAAAACACTGCTCCTGTTAACATAATTGGTGCAGTTTCACCAATAGCTCTCCCACTTCCCACAAGAGATGCTGTAATTATTCTTTTCTTAGCTGCGGGGATAAGCACCTTAAATATTACCTCATTTTTTCTTGCACCAAGGGCATACGCAGATTCCCGCAATTCTTCTGGTAAGCTTTTTAACGCTTCTGCGCTTGCCGAAGCGATAACAGGTAGAATCAACAATGAAAGAGTTAATGCTCCAGAAAGTAACGACGTTCTAAAGTTCATCGTAATCACAAACAAAGACAACCCGAAAAGACCGTAAACTATCGAAGGAACACCACTCAGTGAAGTAACAGAAATGTCAATTAAACGAGCTATTTTATTTGTTCCATACTCAGAAAGAAAAACACCTGTTATAATCCCCAATGGAACAGCAAATAAAACACTTAACGAAACCATCAACAAACTTCCTAATATCGCGGGAAAAATTCCTCCTTCTTTCATTCCATTACTTGGCCATTGAGTGAAAAACGAAAGTGTGAAGTACTTTACACCACTTATAATTACCAGCCCAAAAAATAATACTATTATTGTTAAAACAATATAAGATAAACTTTTCAAAATTATTGTAAAAATAATATCTTTTTTCAAATCGACCACCTTCTTGTTAATTTCCTTGAAATACATGTTAGTACTATTGAAATTCCAAGCAAAATCGCCCCAGCAGCAAATAATGAATGATAATGCATACTTCCAAGTTCAACTTCTCCCATTTCACTTGCAATTACCGCTGTTAACGGTCTCACAGGATCAAATAAAGATCGAGGTATCATTGCAGCCCCACCTCCAACAAGCAACACAACCATGGTTTCGCCTATAATCCTGTTTACTGTAAGAACAGCCCCATTAAAAAGTCCAGAAATAGAAGCCCGTGTGGTAATTTTAAATGTCGTGATAAATTTAGTCGCACCAAGTGCTAATGAACTTTCTTCAAGTGAGCGATCAACTGCATCCATAGCTTCCGTCATCAGCGAAACTGCATAAGGAAGAGACAAAAATATTAACCCAGTTGATGCTAAAAGAAAATTTTCAGTTGACCATATATCAAAATAAATAAGGATCGGGGAAATATACATTAAAATAAAAGCGCCTATTATTACTGAAGGAACACCAGATAACAATTCCACACCTGACTTAATAATATTTTTTTCCCAGGAAGATGCATAAGTATGAAGATACAACGCTATAAAGTACCCCAGAGGCAAAACAATAAGAGAGGAAAAAAGTGTCAAAAGAAATGTCCCAACTATCATTGCAAGCATTCCATACTCTGCTTCATAACTTGTAGGATACCAGTTGGTACTTGTAAATATCTCCTTTCCAACAGTTATAAAAGCAGGATATGATTCTTTTATCATAAAATAAATCAGAAAAAACAGCGCCACTGTGGCTGTGGCCGCCAAAACGAAAATCAATGAAGTTTGAAAATAATATCCTAATTTCCTTTGCAAATGCAATTCCCTCCTTTAAAGTGTTGCTATTTAGAACCCGTAAGCCGCAACGTACCCTGCCTTTTCCACCAATTCCTGTCCTTCTTTAGAAAGAGCAAAGGTAATATAATTTTTAATTACACCAGATTCAGGATATCCTTTTGTCGCATCAATAAACATGAAAAGAGGCCTTGAAATGGGATATTTTCCTGTTAGTATATTTGATTTTGTAGGAAGTACTCCTCCAATCTTTAATACTTTGACCTTTTCCGTAACATAACCCACTCCCACGTAAGCTATTGCATAAGGATTTTTTGCAACACTTTCTATTTCAAACTGAGTACTTTCAACTAATCTCACCCATGGAGCCATTTTCAAATTATTGAGAACCTTCTTTTCAAATGTTTCATAAGTGCCCGAAGCAGTATTTCTTGAATATACTGTTATTCTTTTCTTAGGCAAATTTGGATTAACCTGATTCCAGTATCTTATTTTTCCCGTATAAATTTTCGAAAGAATTTCCAGAGATATCTCGTTTATATTAAGTTCTTGATTAACAATTATTGCTATTCCATCATAACCAACCACAATGGGGATAAAATATTTTCCTTTTTCACTCATTTTTTTAAGTTCCTTTTCTTTCAACCACCTGCTTGAATTAGCAATATCTGCTGTTCCGTTAAACAAAGCTGCTATACCTGTGGAAGATCCCGCACCTTCTAAAGTAACCTCAACATCTGGATACATTTTTTTAAACTTTTCAATCCAGAGTTGAGCAATAGGAAAAACCGTGTTTGAACCTTTAATCACAAGTGTTTTTGAAAAAGACAAAATTGAAAAAACTATCAATACCAGAATAAAAATTTGCTTCATATCCTCACCTCCAAATAGTCAGTTGCCGACTATATTGTCGGATATTATTGTTTAATAGCTATTATATTTTATTAAGAAATGTTAAGAAGTGAGGAAAGACTCATTTGGAAGTCGAAGGTTTTATTCTTAAAATCATGGAAAGGGACAAAAGAATTAGCCCAACGATCATTATGGCCGATGGAAGTCCAAACTTATCTGCAAGATAACCAGCTATAAGAGAAAAAATTGCAGTCAAAAACGTTGTGAATTGAGACTCTACTGATAAAACGGAAGCCATAGCTGTTGATTCAACGTTATCGCTAACATATGCCACAGAAATGGGTCTTCTGATATTCTCTAAAACATGAAGTAATATAAAAAATATTATTGAAAGAATACTCAAATTAATTTTATACGCAAATCCAGCGGCCGTTATAATTAATGCTCCCGCAATCAGAGTAGTGTTTAAGGCTTTTGAAGGATGTTTCAACCTTTGGTTTACTCTCCAGGAATTTTTCGAAGCAATGCTCGTTAAAAAATACAATATAAAATACACTATTCCAATAACTACAGCGGATCTTTTTTTATCTTCCCAGAATAAGAACACAGGCAATGACAATGCAAATGCTTCCAATATAGGTTGTAAGTAATCTTTTAAACTCTTAAATACTGCACTATACGAAGAGGTGTTCAACAATATCCTGAGGACTCTAATATTTACTACAGCATTTATGAAATCTTTTAAGGTTGCCTTTTTGGTCTTCTTGCTTAAAGTGCCATCTAACTGTGCTGGATATGTAGCAAGATTAATAAAATTAAATATGTAAGGTACAATAGCAGCAAAGAATATCACTCTATAATTTCCACTATAAAATACTATTGTGGCAGCTATCAGAGAGTTTAACGCTGAACCAAACTGAGACGCAGCTCTTGTCGCACCATAATATTGAACCTTTAAATTTTCCATATTTTTTATTTTAAGATAGTCCAAAATCATCGCTTTATGCGTACCTGTCCTGAATGCCTCTCCAAATGCGTACAATATCATTGCAAAAATATATAAATGAAACACCGGAAAAAAGTAAAAAATAAGAAACGCTATTATATACGATCCCATTGAGAATAACATAGACTTTCTCCTACCATATACATCGGCAATTATTCCTGTAGGAACTTCAAGTAGATTGGTTGTAATACTCTTAACAGAAAATAATATACCTATTTGAAAATAAGTTAACCCACTTTCCAGAAAAAACAGAATAAGAAATGGTTCAAAGAATCTCAGATTCTTTAAAAAACCATACATTTGAAATTTTCTAAACTGTATGTCTTTTTCAAACATTTTGATCACCAACCAGACAAAAAATAGGATCGATTTTCTTATTTATCTTATACGCAAATGCTCTACACCCACCGTAACATTTGTTAAAAAACAAACATTCTTTGCAATCCTTTATGAGAATTTCAGAATCGTAAGATTTCCATAACTCACCAAAACTTTTATTTTTTATATTTCCCATATAAAATTCTTTATCAAATCGAAAGTGTCCACAGGGAACGACTGTTCCGTCAACAAGAATTGAAGCATGGGTACGCCCAGCAGTACAGAGCCCTCCTTTGATATTTTCCTCAACATAAAAAACCACATCATTTCGATATTTATCTATTATGCTCTGAACATATTTTATCATCTTTCTTGTTGGAAGAAGTTCATCTTTATAAAGTTCTCCACGGCCAACGGGGACAAATCTGTCAACGTAAAGATTTACCCCAAGCTTTTTAGCAAATAAAACCATATTTTCAAAATATGAATAATTTCTCGCGTTTATAACATGTAAAATCGTAACTTCAAAACCCGCTTTAAGAAAATTCATTAAGCCTTCCATCGTTCGTTGAAATGTATTCTTTCCCCTAACAAATTCATGGAGCGACGCTATATGACCATCCAAAGAAACACCTATCAATATTTCTTTATCAATCTCTTTTAATTTCTTCACCCTCTCCCAGGTTGCAAGAGACCCATTTGTATTTATCATCATTCTTGCACCAAGAGATCTTCCATAAAGTATAATGTCTTCAAGATCTGGCCTTAAAAAAGGTTCGCCACCAACAATATCGATAATCTTTACACCTGCATCCACTAAATCTTTAATAACCTTTTTTGCTTCTTGAGTTGTCAATTCATATCGCGATTTTTTTCCTGCATTACAATAACAATGTCTGCATGAATAATTACATGCAGTAGTAATCTCAAATTCTACAATTTCAGGTCTTTGCATAAAGAACTTTTCCCTCCTTTATGCTTTTTCTTTTTCCTTTTTCGAATATAGTATACCATCAGATATTTTAATAGAACTTAAAAAATATGAAAATTACCCATTTTATATAAGGCTCTTACTCTTTTCTCAACATCGCAAGATCCTTCGTCGCTACGTCCCTCAGGACAGGCTTCGCCAGCCTTGCTAATGCCCTGTCATCCCGAGCATATGCGAGGGATCTTATCTTTTAATAGCCCTCGCTAAATTAAGATTCCTCACCCTCTGGGTTCGGAATGACATGAGTGGGAGCCAACTCTCGCTAATCTCGCTAACACTCGCTAATCTCGCCAATCTTGCCAAATTAAGATTCCTCGTCGCATCCGCTCCTCGGAATGGCATGGGTGGGGGGCAACCTCGCCAGATTTATCCTCATTCTCTGGCAGAAACATATCTGTTTAAGACTTTGGAGTATTATAAATTTGTGTTAAAATTAATTGTTGATGCTTTAAACGTTTATAACGGGAGGGATGACATTGGATACAAAAGAACTCGTATTGAAACTAACATCTATTGATGGACCATCTGGATATGAAGACAAAGTTATAGAAGAGATTAAAAATATAATGAGCCCCTATGTAGACGAAACTTATATAACAAAAACTGGCAGTTTAATTTGCAAAAAAAATGGAACTGGTAAAGGAAAAATAGGAATGTTAGCCCATGCAGACCAATTAGGTTTTGTAATTTCAAAAATAGATGAAAAAGGCTACGCTTACGTTTCAAGTATAGGTGGATGGGATCCAAAAGTTATTGCGGGACAAAGAGCAAAAATTTACTCACAGAAAGGATTATTTTCAGGAATATTTGGCTTTCTTGCACCACATTTACAAAAGAGTTCTGAAAGAAAAAAAATGCCAGATTTAGATGGACTTTTTCTTGATATAAGCATAAATGACAACTGGAAAGATATTCAGGTTGGTGATATTGTAACGTTAGATGATGTTGATGGGTTTGAACAAAATAACTTTATATTTGCTCCTTCATTAGATAATAGAGCCAGCTGCGCAGCTATAATCAAAACTGCAGAACTTTTACAAAAAATGTCACACGAATACGATGTTTATTTCATATTCTCTACACAGGAAGAAATTGGAGGCCCTGGAGCACCAACAAGTGCTTATTATTGCGACTTAGATTATGCTTTTGTAATTGATGTAACTCACGGTGATGAAAATGTACCTGGGTATGTAAAAATAAAGATAGGTGAAGGGCCTGCAGTTGGAATAGGCCCGGTTATAAATAAAGATTTCAACAAACATGTTCAGGATATTGCTAAAAAATACAATATAAAAATACAATTTGAACCTATACCAAGACGTTCTGGAACAGATACTGATGCTGTGCAACTTGTGAGGAAAGGCATAAAAACGCAACTGCTTTCAATTCCTCTAAAATATATGCACACCCCTGTTGAAAAAATTTCTATTAACGATATAGAAAACACCGCAAAGTTGATGACATTCTCTATCATGGAATTGGAGGTGCAATAAATGTTTTTAAAAGAATTATCTGAATTAAACGGGGTTTCTGGAAATGAGGAGAAAGTAAGAGAGTTTATAAAAGAGAAAATAAAAGACAAAGTAGATAAGTTGTGGGTAGATAGAATGGGTAATCTTATAGCTTATAAAAAAGGAAAAGGGAAAGCAAAAGTAGTCTTAGATGCACATATGGATGAAGTTGGACTTATGATAGTTAATATAAATGACGATGGAAGTTTAGCTTTTGCTCCCGTTGGAGGAGTTGATCCAAGAGTTATCATAGGTAAAAAAGTTATAATAAATGATAAAGTAAAAGGTGTCATAGGTTATAAAGCCATACACCTTCAAAAGGATGACTATCTACGTACACCCGAATATTCTCAGCTCAGTATAGACATAGGTGTCTCTTCAAAAAGCGAAGCTGAAAAAAAGGTAAAAATAGGTGATTATGTATCGTTTCTCACAAAATACAGAGAGATTGGTAACTTTGCCACGGGAAAAGCATTCGACGACAGAGGAGGATGCAGTATTCTCTTAGACATTATCTTTAATAACATTGAGAGTGATTATGACCTATATTTTGCTTTTGTTGTACAGGAAGAAACAGGATTAAGGGGCGCAGCTGTAGTATCGGAACAGATAAAGCCCGACTTTGCAATTGCTTTAGAAACAACAACTGCCGGGGATAACCCTGAGCTTGAAAAAGAACATTGGGCCACACATCTGGGAGATGGCCCAGCCATAACTTTTTTACATTCTGGTTATGCAATAGATCATAGAATATTTGAAGCGCTTGTCAAAACAGCACAAAAGCACAACATTCCTTTCCAGTATAAAAGAAGAACAGCCGGGGGAACAGATGCAGCAAGATATGCTCGAAGTATTTACGGTGTACCAGCCGGTGTTGTTTCAATACCTTCAAGATACATTCACAGTCCTCTTTCGGTAATAAACCTTTCAGATTACAATAATACATACCTCTTAATTAAAACATTCCTCGAAAAAAGTCCTATATAATAATAAAATAGAGATAATAAACAAAAGGGCATGATTTTTAGCTTTCATGCCCTTTTTTTACCTGTTTTGTTTTCCTATTTTACATTTGGAATAAGGATTTTCAGAATTTCTTCGTTTTTAATTCTTATATATCCTTCACTAAGCTCTTTTAAAGCTATGCTCACATAATTTTTATCCCATGTTGTGACATATGGTTGTGCAAACTCTCTTAAATTCTCTGCACGTTTTGCAGCAGCAACAGGTATTGCAAATTTGTAAGGAATTCGTTCTATCAAGTCATCGTAATTAATCACTGGCTGCATATTATACCCCCTTAAAAAGTTTTCGGATTATCTCTGATTTCAGCACTCTACTTAATTTATGTGATTCAGCTATTATAATAGACTTCATTGCCATTATAGATTTCTCTAAATCGTCGTTGATTATAAGATAATCAAACTCTACCATTTTTGAAAGTTCCCATTTCGCATCTTCCAATCTTTTCATTAACGACTCAGGCCTTTCAGTTCCTCTCTTTATAAGACGCTCTCTCAAAACCTCGTAGCTTGGTGGAGCCACAAATATAAACACCGCCTCTTCGAAATTCTTTTTTACCTGCAACGCTCCTTGCACATCTATGTCCAATATAATACTTTTTCCTTTTTCTATATTATCAACTACAAATCCTTTTGGCGTCCCGTACAAATTTCCGTGAACTTCTGCCCATTCTAAAAATTCCTGATTGTGCTGCATTCTAACAAAAGTTTCTTTATCGATAAAAAAATAATCTACTCCATTCACCTCTCCAGGTCGAGGTGGCCTTGTCGTACAGGAAACCGAAAATACAAGATTATCCATTTTGTTTAGCAAAGAACTAATTATGCTTGTTTTACCAACTCCAGAAGGACCACTTACTACAAAAAGCGTTCCTTTCATCTCTATCCCTTTCTTCTTATTTTATCAAGCTGTTCTTCTATTTCAAAGAAAGACTGCATAAACCTCTGAGCAATAGTTTCAGGTTGAATTGCACTGAGAATTATGTGATTACTATCTGATATAAGTATCGCTCTTGTTTTTCTACCATAAGTTGCATCTATAAGTTTCCCCTCATCTTTTGCATCCTCTTTCAATCTCTTTAAAGGAGCGCTTTCAGGATTAACAATTGCGACAATTCTATCACCTGCTATAACATTACCAAATCCTATATTTATGAGCCCAAACATACCAACACCTCCCGGATTACTCAATATTCTGTACTTGTTCTTTAATTTGAGAATTTACAAACTTCCCATCTATTGCTAAATTACTAATTTCCAGCATACGACTTTTTGAAAGAATAGTGTTCAGTTCCCTATGAATCTCCTGAGAAAGAAAATTCAAGAGAGTACCCACTGGATTATTTTGGTTTAAAAGTTCTTTACACCTGTTTAAATGACTTTTCAACCTTACAATCTCTTCTCTAATATCAGCTTTATCTGCTATTAGAGCCACAGCTGTTTCAAATTGATTTGCATCAAGCTCTACATTTTCCGGTAATATTTCTTCAACATTTTCCTTTATACGTTTTGCTATTTCTTGCTTTAAAAGATGGGAATATTTTTCTATCTCATTTGAAATATCCATAAGCTTATCTACCAGCTTTTTTAAATCCTTAGATAACTTTTCTCCTTCAATTTGCCTTTCCTTATCAACCACTTCTAACGTATTTTCAAGAACTTTAACAACTTTATTCCAGAGTCTCTCGATTTCATCAGAATCCAGCTCAGAATGAAAGATCTCTCGAAATACAAGAATATCAGACAAATTTATTGAAGATTGAATATTTAAGCTCTCTCTTATACTTTCAAGTACTTCAAAATACGACCTTGCCATGGCAAAATCTATCTTTAACTCAACTGGCTTTAAAAAGCGTGTATTAATTTTTACGTGAACTTTACCTCTTTTAACGTATTTAGACACTATTGAAGTTGCCAAATTTTCTTTTCCACTTAAATAATAAGGCAAAGAAACACTAACATCAAGGACTTTTGAATTTACCGTTTTGATTTCACATGAGATTCTGTAATTTTCATCCACATAGTCCAACTTTCCATACCCCGTCATACTTTTTGGCAAAATTATCACTCCTGTAAATTAATTATACACGATTCTCAACAAAAATCAAAAAAATTTTTCTTATTTCTCAGATTTTCTGTAAAAAAGGTGGGACCGACGTAACGGTCCCGATAATGAGGGCTTTATCTCATCCGCCTACTGCTCGCTTAGCCTTTAGCAATTTTCATACCTTCTTCAATAGCCTGTTTATTTAAATCTATAAGATGAGATTTTTTTCCAGTAAGTTTCTTCTGGAAAGCTTTTTCTATACTTTCTTTAGACACGATACCAGTTTTTGCAATAACTGCTCCTAACATAACCATATTTGCAACCTTTAAATTTCCAAGTTTATCCGCTATCTCGTTACACGAAACTTTTATGATGCTTATTCCATCTTTTACATCAGGTTCTCGATCTATAACCGATTCATTAAGGAACAGATACCCATTTTTTGTAACAAAATTCTGGAATTTCAACATAGAAGGGATATTCATAGCTACAACCACATCAGCTTTATCCACCACAGGAGAAGCTACTTCTTCATCACTTACTACAACTGTACAGTTAGCAGTTCCTCCGCGCATTTCTGGGCCATAGGAAGGTATCCATGTAACATTTTTACCTTCTATCATCCCAGCATATGATAAAATCTGTCCCATTAACATTACACCTTGTCCACCAAAACCTGCAAAAATGAATCTCATTTCTCATCACCAACCTTATCCACAAAGACTCCAAGGGGATACTCTGGAATCATATTTTCTTCAAGCCACTTCATTGAGGTTATAGGATCAATACCCCAATTTGTTGGACAGGTTGAAAGTATTTCTACCATTCCAAACCCTAATTCGTTAATCTGGGCAAGGAATGCTTTTTTTATAGCCTTTTTGGTTTTTTCCACATCCTGCGGTGTTGTAACTTTAGTTCTTGCAAGATAGGCTACACCTTTAGCCTCTTTCAAAAATTCACACATATGCATTGGATAGCCATCATTCTCTGCTTTTCTTCCATATGGAGTAGTGGTAGTTTTCATACCAAGAAGGGTTGTTGGAGCCATTTGACCACCTGTCATACCATATATTGCATTATTCACAAATATTGTCGTAATTTTTTCTCCACGATTTGCAGCATGAATAATTTCAGCTGTTCCTATGGCGGCCAAATCTCCATCTCCCTGATATGTGAAAACCATTAAATCCGGCCTTGATCTTTTAATTCCAGTAGCAACTGCAGGAGCTCTACCATGAGGTGCTACTGTACCATCCATGTTAAAAAACTGATACGCAAAAACTGAACATCCTATAGGTGCGACTACCAATGTTTTCTCTCTTATACCAAGTTCATCAACTACTTCTGCAACAAGTCTATGAATAATTCCATGATGACATCCTGGACAATATGTAAACTCTTTTTCTCCAAGTGCTTCAGGCTTTTTATAAATAACCTGCATTAAAATCACCTCCCAATTTCCTTTTTCAACGCTTCGTAAATCTCATTTGGTGTAGGAACTACTCCACCCATTCTGGAATAAAATTTCACAGGTTTCCTTCCTTTTATACTTATGAGAACGTCTTCCAACATTTGTCCCATATTCATTTCAACATCGAAAAACATATCAACCTTATCAGCTAATTTCTCAAGTGGTTCATATGGGAATGGCCAAACAGTAATTGGTCTGAAAAGTCCTACTTTTATTCCATCTTTTCTCGCCATATCAACAACACTTTTTGCTATCCTTCCAATAGTTCCAAATGCAGTAATAACTATATTGGCATCCTCTGTTTTGTATTCCTCCCACCTAATTTCTTTCTTTTCAATCTCTTTATACTTTTCGACAAGTACAAGATTCATTTTCTCAAGAACGTAAGGATCTATATCAAAAGATGTTATTAAATGAGGTTTTCTACCTTTTGCACCTGTCATTGCCCAGCTGCTATGATCAGGAAGAGTCGACAAATCTCTAAAATCTGGAAAAACAACAGGTTCCATCATCTGACCCAAAAGCCCATCAGCGAGTATCAAAGCAGGATTTCTGTATTTATCCGCCAGATCAAACGCAAGCACAGTTAAATCAACTGCTTCTTGAACGGTGGATGGCGCTAACGTAATAAGTTTGTAATCCCCATGTCCACCACCTTTAGTAGCCTGCCAGTAATCACCTTGGGCTGGCTGGATATCACCTAATCCTGGACCACCACGAACAACATTTACAAAAACTGCCGGCAATTGAGCACAGGCAATGTAAGATACACCTTCCATCATCAAACTGAACCCTGGCGAAGAAGTTGATGTCATAACCCGAGTCCCGGTACATGCCGCGCCATATAACATATTCACCGTAGCTACTTCACTTTCAGTTTGTAAAAAAACTCCGTCAACTTCTGGCAAGCGTTTTGACATATATTCAGGCAGTTCACTTTGAGGAGTAATTGGATATCCAAAAAAGTGCCTACATCCGGCTCTAATAGCAGCTTCTCCAATTGCTTCTGTTCCTTTAACCATCACTTTCTCCATTATTTCCCCTCCTTACTCTTCCCTATAAACTGTTATACAAACTTCAGGACACATTCTGTAGCAAAAACCACACGCGATACACTTTTCAAGGTATTTTGCCTCAGCTGGATGATAACCCTTTGTGTTGAAACCTTCTGCAAAATCTATCACTTTTGTTGGACATGCATGAATACAGAGCCCACACCCTTTACACCTTTCCTGGTCAATTTCAATGTACCCTTTTACCTTAGGCATTTTTACAACCTCCTTATCAACACTATAATTCCATCTTCATGAATCGTTTAATTTTGAATACCGGGAAGCGACATTCACACGTCTTAACAAAATCAGGAACAACAGAAAATTTTACAGGAATATTTAATATCTCTGAAGCCTTCGCTATAATATCTTCACCTTCAAGTACAACATCAGAAGTTGTTTCATAAGAAAGATTGGTGTTATTTATCAAATAACTAATTTTTATGTTTGCTACTTTGCTAAGTTGTTCATATGTTTTTACAATTCCATCCACGGTTGACGTAAAAGGTCTTTTAGTATTTATTACTAAAGAAATTTCCGCATTTTCCAAATATGGTTTCAAATATCCCACAACAACAATACCATTTTCCTCGCCACCAACATCCAATACAGTTTTATAATCAGGATTACTAAGATATCCGGCGACAGCTCCTGTAACTATTGGAAGATCAGCATACTTCAACGCACCTGGAGGTGTTATCACTTTAACTCCAGAATTTTCTAACTCGTCAACCACATCTCTTGTTCTAAAATAAGGAGATATTGTATCAACATCAGCTATAGCTACTTTTTCATATGTTTCTCTTAAAAACAAAGCATAGTTAATAGCTACTTCAGTCTTTCCACTCCCAAACAATCCTACAAAAACAAAATTTTTAGTCACAATCTTGCACCTCTTTTGCATATTTTTTTGCCTTTTCAAATCCCTTTAATACTCTAAGGGCACCCAAGGCAAGCGCTTTTTCTTCATCGCCACCAGGGTAGACAAGCACTGGAGCTATAAAACTCACATAATCTTTTAACCAGGCAACTACAAATTCTTCATCATAAGCCAATCCACCAGTAAGAATTATTGCGTCAACTTCTCCCTTCAACACCGCTGCCATTTTCCCAATCCATTTTGCTATTTGATATACCATTGCTTTATAAACAAGCAAAGCTTTCTTATCACCTTTTCTTATAGCGTTTTGAACTTCCTGTGCATTGTTGGTCCCAAGATAACCTACCAGACCACCTTTACCTTTTATTCTTTTTCTTATTTCTTCATAAGAATATTTTCCCGAAAAACACATATCAATTATTTGCGTAAGAGGCAATGTTCCACTTCTCTCAGGAGTAAATGGTCCATCACCATCAAGTGCATTATTCACATCTACGACTTTACCCCGTTTATGAGCTCCTATTGATATGCCGCCTCCCATATGAACAACTATTAAATTTAAATCCTCGTATTTTTTTCCAAGATCTTCCGCTGCCTTTCTTGCAACTGCCTTCTGATTAAGAGCGTGAAAAATAGACTTTCTCTCAAAAAGAGGATGCCCTGTAATCCTGGCAATTGGCTCCATCTCATCTACAACAACTGGATCAACAATAAAAGCTGGTATATCATATTTCCTTGCTATTTCATACGCTATTACAGCACCCAAATTAGATGCATGTTCTCCGTATTTACCCTCTTTCAATTCATTTACCATTAACTCATCAACCTCATAAGTCCCACTTGAAATAGGCCGGACAAGACCTCCACGTCCAACAACAGCATCAAAATCTGCAAAACTATAACCCATTTTTCCCAAAAAACTCTGAATGGCTTCAAATCGAAACTCATATTGATCTATAAGTTTCTCAAATGGTTCTAATTCTTCAGCTTTATGTCGTAAAGTTTCACTCGCTATCTGTCTTTCTTCTTCAAAAATAGCTAATTTTGTGCTTGTGGAACCTGGATTTATTACAAGAATTTTAAACATCAAGAACCACCTACCATTAAATTTGTTAGTGCAAGAGACAACAATTTAGCTTCATCAGAATCAGCCCTTGAAGTTAACGCTACCGGAACTTTTGCACCTATAATAGTAGAAGCCACTTTTGCGCCTGATAAAAATACCATTGCCTTGTAGAATATATTTCCTGCTTCTATATCTGGCATTATCAATACATCAGCATCTCCAGCAACTGGACTCTCTATTCCTTTATGTCTGGCTGCCTCAATAGATACTGCATTATCTAAAGCAAATGGTCCATCAACTACACAGCCTTTTATCTGTCCTCTTTGATTCATCTTGGTAAGTATCGCAGCTTCAATTGTTGCCGGCATTTTAGGGTTCACTATTTCAACCGCTCCAAGGACAGCCACTTTAGGAAGGTCAATACCAATTGCTTTTCTGGAGACCAATACTGCATTATTAATAATATCGACTTTCTGCTTAAGTTCCGGTGCTATTGTCATTCCAGCATCAGACACGACTAAAAGTTTATGATAATTTGGAATTTCAAATATACTCACAAGTGACAATGTTTTCCCGGTTCTCAACCCATACTCTTCTTTTAAAACCACTCTCATTAAGTCTCCTGTTTTTATTTTTCCTTTCATCAAGAAATCTGCCTTACCTTCAGCTACAAGTCTTACTGCAGCATCCGCCGCCTTAGACTCAACAGGTTCATCTAAAATTTCATATTTGCCAAGATCTATCCCATTTTTCTCTGCTAACTGAATTATTTTACTTCTGGTACCTACCAAAATTCCATTTATTATACCTTCTTTTCTTGCAGATTCAATTGCATTCAAAACCACGTCATCCTCAGCAACAGCAACGGCAACTGTTTTTGGCCCCGAGTTCTTCGCCTTTTCTAAAAGTTCTCTAAGCTGTTTCATACATTTCACCCCATTTTTTTGCTGTTTCTTCACCTTTTAATACGCGTAATGCGCCTTTTGCAAGAGCTTCCATTTCAAACTCTCCTGGCACGTTAAACACCGGAGCAAATTTGTAAACATAGCATTTTATTTTCTCAACAAACTTTGTGTTATGTGCTATACCTCCAGTAATCACTATAGCATCAACTTTACCTTTTAAAACTGAACACATTCCTCCTATTTCTTTAGCAATCTGGTAAGCCATAGCATCCACTACAAGTTTTGCTTTCTCATCCTTTTTTGCCATTTCAATAGCTTCCTGCATATTATTGGTTCCAAGATAAGCTACGACTCCACCTTTTCCAACAAACATTTTCTTAATCTCATTTCTAGTAAACTTTCCAGAAAAGCACAATCTAATAACATCACCTACAGGTAACTCTCCCGTCCTTTCTGGACTAAAAGGCCCTTCATCGTTAGCGTTATTTACATCTATCATTTTTCCCTTTTCATGCGCAGTAACGGATATACCTCCCCCTAAATGGGCTATTACCATATTCAAATCTTCGTACTTTTTTCCAAGTTCTTTTGCAACCTCTCTTGCAACTGCCTTTATATTCAAAGCATGTGCAAGGCTTCTTCTGCTTATTTCTGGTATTCCTGAAAGTCGAGCCTCTTCTACCATTTCATCTACTGAAACAGGATCAGTAATAAACACCGGTATACTTCCGTTTGAAATAGAATAACCAATTACCGCTGCCAGATTAGAGGCATGTTTTACTGGTGTTTTAAATTTCAAATAATCGACCATCTCTGCTGTTACTTCATAAGTACCACTTTGCAACGGGGGAAGAATTCCCCCACGGCATGCTATAGCTGAAAAATCTGCTATATCATAGCCTTCTTCTTTAACAAAATCTATTATTGCTTTTTTTCTCAACTCTTCCTGCTCCATAATATCGTCAAATTTTTCAAGCTCTTTTATATCATGACGCAAACTCTTCTGGACGATTTTTTTGTCACCATCAAATATGGCCACTTTTGTACTGGTAGACCCAGGATTTATAACCAGTATCAACACTTATATCAACCCCTTGGTTTTACCATATTCCAGGATGGTATCCCTTAATCTTTTTACTCCTTCTACAATTTTTTCATGAGGTGGTAAGCAGAAAGACATGCGCATAGAAGGAGAAACTTTATTGTCTGGAGTAAATGGTTGTCCGGGTATATAGAAAACCAGCTTTTGCTTTGCTATCTCAAACATTTCCATAGTATCAAAACCCTCTGGCAACGTTACCCAGGTAAACAGTCCACCTTCAGGTTTCACCCATTTTATTCCTTTTATATCACCAAAATATTCCTCAAAGGCCTGCATCATAGTATCTTTTTTAGATTTATACAGTTTAATCGTAGGTGTTATTTGTTGAAGAATATCGTATCTTTCAAAGTACCTCGCTGCTAATCTTTGCGTCAGAGCAGAACTACACAGGTCCGTTCCCTGTTTGGCTAAAACAAATTTTCTTACAACTTGTTCAGAACCAATTACAACACCTATTCTCAAACCAGGGGCCAAAATTTTGCTAAACGTGTTGAGTAAAATTACTCTTTCCGGTCCAGCCATTTTAAAAATAGGATCTAACGGTTCTCCTTCAAATCTTAATAATCCATAAGGATCATCTTCAATTATAGGTAAATCATACCTTTCAGCAAGTTCAATTATTCTTTTTCTCTTTTCATAAGAAAGAGTTACACCAGCAGGATTATGAAAGTTTGGTATCACGTAAATAAACTTCACCTTTTTAATAAGACCTTTTTCATCCAGACTTTTAAGCTCTTTCTCCAATACATCAACATTCATTCCATCATCTTCCAGAGGAATTGTTACAAATTTAGGAAATCTCATTTTAAAAGCACTCGCTGCCCCAAGATAAAAAGGATCTTCAACAATAGCTATACTTTCTTCATCCAGAAAAATTTTCCCCGCAAGTTCCAGAGCTTCTTGAGAACCAGTAGTGAACATTATGTTGTTCTCGCTAAGATTTGATATACCATAAATTCGTTCCAGCATAGCAATAATTTGATTGGCAAGCTCCGGATCGCCTTCAGTTGTACTGTACTGCAAAACGTAAGCATACTCTTTTTCTATTATCTCTGATGCTATTTGCGATAATTCTTTTCTTGGGAATGTTTCTGGATCAGGCACTCCACCACCAAAAGATATAGCATTTGGAACAGAGGCGTATTTTAAAAGTTCTCTGATTAGCGAAGATTGTAAACTATTTCCCAATTTTGAATACTTAGTCTCAAAATCCACAAACATCACCTCCAGAATATTTTTGCGTTCCACTTTTAATTATAGCAATTTCATGCCAAACATATATTTTTTTATAATCCCATCTTAACTTGCAAAAACTCACCTTTTTGCCACTATGCAAAAAAATGCATTTTGCAATGAATTGCATGCAAAAATATGCAAATCAAAATACTTTTAATTATTTCAACTTAATTGTACAATATAATATGAAACATGATAATCTTTAAAAACGTGAGAAATAGCTAACATACTTCTAATTAACTGTCTTTATTGTCATTTATTTTACGCTAAGATTGTTTTGTATTTTTACGCTTTGCCTTAAAATTTTAAATGTATAAACTTATACTCAGGAGGTGGAGAAAACATGATCAAAAAGAACTATTTGTTATCACCAGGACCAACACCTGTACCATTTGACGTACTTCTGGAAGGAGCCCGCGAAACAATTCATCATAGAACTCCTCAATTTGTAAGCATTCTGGAAGAAACACTTGAAGAGGCAAAATATTTGTTCCAGACAAAAAACAACGTCTTTGCTTTTCTTTCTTCAGGAACTGGCGCATTAGAAGCTGCTGTAGCAAATCTTTTAAGCCCCGGTGACAAAGCTATTATTGTTGAAGCTGGAAAATTTGGGGAAAGATGGAGAGAAATTGCTGAGGCATATAATGTTAATGTTGTATCTATAAAACTTGAATGGGGGGAAGCCGTAACTCCAGAACAAATTAAAAAAGCTATCGAAGATAATCCAGACGCTAAAGTAGTATTCACAACTTACAGTGAAACTTCCACAGGAACAGTTATAGATCTTGAAGGCATCGCTAAAGTAACCAGAAATACAGATGTTGTTCTGGTTACAGACGCCGTTAGTGCTCTCCTTGCAGAACCTTTAAAAACCGATGAATGGGGAATAGATGTGGTAGTAACAGGTTCACAGAAAGGCTTAATGTTACCACCCGGGCTTGCCTTAATAACTCTCAACGAAAAAGCCTGGAAGCTTGTAGAACAATCTAAAAATTCAAAATACTACTTTAATTTGAAAGCTTACAGAAAATCCTATCCGGACAACCCCTGGACTCCAGGAGTTAATCTTATTTACATGTTAAGAAAAGCTATAAAGCTGGTAAAAGATGAGGGAATTGAAAATATATGGGAAAGACATAGAGTTCTTGCAGATGCCACAAGAAGTGCAGTAAAGGCTCTTGGACTTGAACTCTTTTCCAAACGTCCTGGAAATGTTGCAACGGCAGTTAAAGTTCCTGAGGGAATAGATGGTAAAAAATTAACAAAAATAATGAGAGATAAATACGGTGTTACCATAGCAGGTGGACAGGCACATGTTAAAGGAAAAATATTTAGAATATCAACTCTTGGTTACTTAAGTATCTTTGATACTATCACTGGAATAGCTGCACTTGAGTTTGTTCTCAATGAATTAGGATATAAAGTAGAGTTTGGAAAAGGTGTGAAGGCAGCACAGGAGGTGCTGTTCAAGGAGGTTGGCCAACAATGAGAATTCACGTAAACGATCCCCTTGATAAGAGTGCGATGGAAAAGCTTAAAAACTCTGGACATATAGTAACCGAAGAACATCTGGCAAAAGAAGAACTTATAAAAGAAATCCCGGATATAGACGTGTTAGTTGTAAGAAGTGCCACAAAAGTTACTGCAGATGTTATAAACGCTGGAACAAAATTAAAAATTATTGCAAGAGCTGGTACAGGTCTCGATAACGTTGATGTAGAGGCTGCTAAATCTAAAGGAATCAAAGTACTAAATACTCCCGGCGCAAATGGCATTTCTGTGGCTGAACTTGTAATAGGATTTATGATCGCCTGTTCCAGACACATAGCAAGAGGTACTGCAGATTTAAAAAACAACAAATGGACTAAAAAAGAACTTAAAGGACATGAACTCTACAAAAGAACAGTCGGAATTATTGGATTTGGTAATATAGGCAAGGAAGTAGCCAAAAGATTGCTGGCATTTGAGATGAACGTACTTGCTTATGATCCATTCATTAAAGAAACTGATCTTGACGTAAAATTAGTAGATTTAGACACAATTTACAGAGAAGCAGACATTATAACCGTCCATGTTCCTTTGACTTCTGAAACCAAACATCTTATTAACAAAGAAGCTATAGACAAAATGAAAGACGGTGTGATTATCATAAATGCCGCTCGTGGCGGAGTTTTAGACGAAGAAGCGCTGTACGAAGCACTTGTTTCAGGAAAAGTTTATGCTGCAGGCCTTGACGTTTTTGAAGTAGAACCTCCTGAAGATGAATTAAGAAGAAAACTCCTTTCCCTGCCAAATGTAGTAGCAACCCCTCATATTGGTGCTTCAACAAAAGAAGCACAGTTAAGAGTTGGACAAATAATAGTAGATAAAATTCTCCAGGAATTGTAAACTTGCATATTCTCCAAAACTAAAAGCCCTCCGTAATGGAGGGCTTTTCTGGTGGAGCCGATGGGATTTGAACCCACGGCCTCTACCGTGCGAAGGTAGCGCTCTCCCAGCTGAGCTACGGCCCCAGACAACACATTTCATAATTTATCATATCTTTATCCTCACGTCAATACCACCAAAATTAATATAAGAAGTCACATTTTAACTTCTATGTTAAACTTTTGCATCAAAAACCTTTTCAACAACCTTTTTTCCAAACAATTTTAGAAAGATCGGAAGAATTACTATGGATGTTATCAGACAAAATAAAATACCAAAAAACAACAAAACTCCAAGCTGAGAAACTAATGGATCTTTGACAAAATAAAGAAGGCCAAATCCAATCATGCTTGTCAGCGAAGTAATAATAACTGCTTTTCCAGATTGCTCTAACATTGGAATAATACTATTTTTCCGATTCGATATGTAACTATGCAACATGTGAATTCCATCATCAATTCCTATCCCTAATATAAGAGGAATCGCAACAATATTTGCAATATTAAATCTTATATCAAATAAACTCATAAATCCCAAAAGCCATAACGTTCCCAGAACTACCGGTACTAAAGATAGAAGAGCCAGCTTTAAATCTTTAAAATGTATAACCACTATTATAACAAGTGCTAATAATACCATCATAGTACTTTGAAGTAAATCACTTCTGATATAATCAAGCAGCTTAATCCATACAAATGTTGTTCCTGAAACATCATCATCTATATTTTTTAGAACTCTATAAATCTTTTTCATAGACGCTTCATCCCACATGTTTCTTTTAACAAAAACAAATGTTGCTATTGAACCATCCTTTCCCACATATTTCTTTTTAACATAATCTGGAAGAGTTTCAAGAGTTATTTTCCCTTTACCTACACTGTTTCTCATACTTTCTATTATCATGCTCAGGACTGTATCAAGTTTCTCCTGAAGCTGTTCTAACTCTTTGTTATTTAATCCTTTAAGATAAACAAGTATTGACTTTATTTTACTCAATGTATCTGGAGAATATTTTTGTTTTAAAGCCGGATTATCAAGCTGATTAAGTAATATAGAAATTTCTATTTTCAGCGGAACATTTGCCAGCTTCGGTGGTTTTGCATTAATGTATTTTTTATAAAGTTTTTTTAATACCTCTAATTTTTTATCCTGATTCTCAGGCACTAACAATACAGGAGAATCAATTGTCGCATAAATATCCGTGTTTTTCAATGCTTCGTATTGTTTTCTTGCTTCTTCAATAGAAAACGCTCTCAATATATTATATTCAAAAGAATTATCGTATTCTTCTTTTAATTTATTTTGCATTCTAACAGAAGGAATATCTGGTAATAAATCAAATGCGTTATAATTAAATTTAATTTCAAATCCATTAAAAAACGGGAAAAATATTACAACAAACATTATAACCATTATTAAAAATTTGTTGTTTAAAAGAAAATTACTGTACTTCTTAACAAAATTCGTATTCGACCTGATTTTTTCTGTTTTAGGTTTTGTATAATACAATATCGAAGGTAACAAAAACATTACAGCTAACAAACACATTAAAATGCCAGTTCCAGCAATAAAGCCAAGTTCATACAATCCTTTGAATTTTGAGAACATTAAAATATAAAAAGATACAGCTGTTGTAATCGCTCCTGCTGAAATTCCTGGCAAAGTGTGTTCAAATACTTTTCTAATGCTTTCCAATACATCTTTTCCAGCGTTTATTTCATAATAAAATTTTGTTAAAAAATGTAGAGAAAAATCCACTCCAAGTCCAAGCAGCATAACAGCAAATATACTTGTAACTATATTCAATCTGCCTATCACCAGATAATTTATTCCAAGTGTCCATATTATAGCAAGTAAAACCGGAATAACAATATAAAATGGAGCGGAAATTTTTTTAAACCAGATTAAAAAAAGGAAAAATATTATAACCAACGCCATCAAAGAGATTATGGATAATTTGGAATTTAAATTTTCCTGTTGCTCCTGCATTACCTTTGCCGTACCTGTAATTCCAATACTTAAATCTGAATATCTTTGAATCACAGGTTTTAAAGCATTCTCAACTGTTTTTACCATTTTTTCGAAGAAAATCATATTATGTTCTGCGTTGGTTGGTCTTAAAAGTATAAGAATGTTATTTCGCATATTATTATAATAATACTCGCTGTTAAGCATTGCTAAATTTTTCTCTATTTCGTTACCTGCAAACTTCCCATTGATTAAATAATCATATGTAAAATCTATAACTTCTTTATCAAATTTATTTTTTAAAACTGTGTATAGCAACATTTTTGATATAACATTTCTGTCCTTAGATAAAGCTAACAGCTCTGTATTATCTTCAATTATTTTGGTGATATGATCAAATGTATCCTCGCTCAAATACAACAGGAAATTGCTTTTTATAAAAGTCAGAGGAAATTTATAATCTACATCTTTGACATATTTGTTTAAATTTTTCACTATGTTTACTATTTCTTCGACTGCCATTTCCATCCTCTGATTATTTTTCCCACTTACGCTTATTATCAAATTATCAAATCCACCAAAATTTTTCGCAATCTGCTCAAATTTTTGTACTTCAGGATCATTTCCAGGTAAAAGATTATACGTCCCCATATCTATTTTGGTTTTCAAAGAAACAAAACCAAAAAATATCGTAAGAAATATTGAAATGACGATAATCAAAATTCGATTCTTAATAATAAAATTGAACAAATTTTTATTTTTCATAAGTCCTCTCCTTCCAAATCAGATTATTTATCCCCCTATATGGGGGGTATTTATATTTTAACCTTTTCCTGTTACTTACAAATTAATACAAAATTTCTTATTATTTCAAAATTATTAATATTTACCTTATGTACAGTTTTTAATGTCAAATTCAAGCAACAGGATACATTTCGCTAATTACGTCATTTTTTCTTTTTTTGCTCAACGAAGGACAAACTTACCACTATTTTTTCAAATCCCCGCTTATATGGTATTATATTAAAAAAAGTTTTAATAACATCTTTTATAAAAGAGATTTATAACAAATTTTCCAGTTAGCATCTCTTGACAATATTAGATTTTAGTGTTTAATGTAAAATGATACAAATAAAACTCTAAAGGAGGTCATAGCATGGAAAGGGAAGAATTACTCAGACAAATTAGCAGAGTACTTGCGGAAAAACTTGATATTCCTATTGAAGAAATTGATGAAAGTTCGAATATAATCGATGATCTTGGAGCGGATTCTTTAGATGTGGTTGACTTGATCATGATTTTAGAAGATGAGTTTGGCATCAGGATAGAAGATGATGAGCTCGAACAAATAGTTTCCGTATCAGACGTAATTGATATAATTGAAAACAAGCTCAAAGAAAAAGAGGAGGAATAATATGCTTTCAAAAGCACGGTGCTTGCTCTGCCATGTAGAGCAGGCACAACGTGTTTTAGATAAATTCATACATAGTGAAGAAGAAAAGTGGGTTTTAATGCAAAGGATTCTCCAAGATTTATCAAACACAAAATACGGGTTGAAACCTATAGAGATTGCTGAAATTTTATATACGAAATTAGAGGAATACATAGGTATAAATGATATTTACAAAAAGGAAAAGGAACTATCTAACAAAATTGCTTCCAGAGCTGTTGAAATCTTAGAAGATGAGATTTTAGATTCTGCTGATCCTTTGTATGAAGCTGCAAAACTTGCTGTGACAGGTAACCTTATTGATTTTGGAACTTTCAAAGAGAACCACGAAAAATTAATTACAAGGGTTTTAGAATTATGGAACGAACCTTTTGGTATGGAAGACATAGAAGAATTTAAAGAAAGGCTCTTAGATTCTTCCACGCTCCTTTATGTAGCTGACAATGCAGGTGAAATTGTGTTCGATAAATTTTTTATTGAAATAATGAAACAAACTAACCCAGAGCTCTACATTGCTGTAGCTGTTAAAGGAGCTCCTATAATAAATGACGCGACTGTTGATGACGCAATTTATTCAGGTATCAACAGTGTTGCTGAAATAATAAATACAGAATTAAAAACTGCTGGAACAACTGTCGAAAAAGCTTCCGATAGTTTTCGGAGAGCTTTTTTTGACTATGACATTGTAATCGCAAAAGGCCAGGGAAATTTTGAGGGACTTTCAGATGAAAAAAGAGAAAATCTTTATTTTGCACTTGTTGCAAAATGTGAAGTAGTAGCAAATTACATTGGAGTCCCTAAAGGAACAAAGCTGTTTATAAACTCCAGAAGAATTCCCCAAGCCTGATTACTATTGAGTTTGTGACTTTGCTTTTAGCATTAACAGGTATTATCTTTGCAGAGTAATCCTTTGTAATATTTTTTGGAACAGTTATTGAGAATCCTTGAACGTCACTATTTTCTACCGAATACATCTCAAAATATTTTGAAGAAATCTTATGTTTTATTAAATCTTCAAATCTCACAGGCTTTGATACTTCCAGTGCTTTGTCAATATGCGTTTCTCTGGGTCTTCCCCAATCGTATATTCTATAAGTCAAGTCTGAGGACTGTTGAACTTCAATAACAGTTGAATTTGGACCAAGAGCGTGAATTGTACCTGCGGGTATATATACAAAAGTTCCTGCTTTTATCTTTTCTATTCGCAACGCCTTGCTCCAAGTATTATTTGAAATTGCTTCAGGGATAAGCGATGGATCTTCACATATTGCGATATTTCCATCTGTTAAAAAATACCATGCCTCAGTTTTTCCCCACGGTTCATTTTCTACTGCTTTTGCATACTCATCATCTGGATGTACCTGCACAGAAAGCCAGGAAGAAGTAGATATTAATTTAACCAGAAGCGGAAATCGAGAAAATTTTTTCCCCAGAATCTCCTGGCTTTTCTTGTTAATACTCTCTCCTTCTAAAATCGTTGTAAAAAGTGGATGACCTGAAACGAGCCATATTTCACCTACTGGTTCGCCGTCCAATCCAAAAATATTATTAATTTCAGGATTACCCCATACCATTCTTCGAAAAAACGGCGCAGGATTCATTCTTTGTACCCTCCCACTACTATTTTGTTGTTTTCTAACTTTAAAACGGCCTTTTTCAAAGCCACGTTTATATAATGTTTCAAATTTTGAACCACCACTTCTACACCTGGATGAATAATTTTTCTCGCCACAATTTTCGCATTACTTTTGGTATTGGTAATAATCTCTTCTATTTCATGCAACCTCTTAATATTTTTTTCCAGTTGCTCTCGAACTGCTATTAAAGTGGAAGCAGATTTTGAAAAAAGTTTCATCTTATCTTCGGGAATATCTACTTTAGCTTCTTTCAGTTTTTTATACTGCTTTACAACCTTTAACAACTTCTCCACGTTTGATTTGTCTAATGCTATTTGTGTTTTCAACAATCTCATTTCTTCAATAATATATGGAGGAATCCCTACTTCCACGTGAGTTGAAACAGCTATTTCAGAGCCTATTTCATCAACTTCTATCGTAAGACCAGCTATATACTCTCCTCCCACAACAACTCCCTTTCCATCTTTAGAAATTATACTCCCTGTTACTTTCACGTGACAGTTTGAAAGTTGATCAGTAAAATAAAGATTTCTCGCTTCAATATTCGCCCCTTCCGCATAATTTACAAAAACATCACCACTGGCTTTTATTAACCCTTTTTCACGTGCTTTCACGCCAAAAATTGTCACGTTTCCTTCCAGAGAAATGACTGTAGCAGCTTCCACAACACCCTCTATGTTTATATTACTTTTTGCTCTCACAACAAACCCCGGCCTCACATCACCTTTTATCACAACTGTACCAGGGAAATCTATATTGCCGGTTGAATAATCAACATTACCCTCCACTTCGAGAGTTTCG